>NZ_JAJPWK010000001.1:0-946744 GCF_046549115.1 Streptomyces sp. x-19
GCCCAAACACCACATGATCAGCCAGATAAAACTCACCCCCATCCCGCCTGGCCACATACCGCTGCTCAAACAACGACGACACATTCGCATCCACCAACGGATGCAACCCACCCGCAACAGCACCGACAGCAGGCGCACTTGCCCCCTCGGCCGACTCGGCCGCGCGCACGGGCTCGTCCATCCAGACGCGCCGGCCCTCGAAGGGGTAGGTGGGCAGGGAGATCCGCCGGCGTCGCTGGTCGGCGAAGTGCCCGGACCAGTCGACGGTGCCGCCGGCCAGCCACACCCGACGCACGGTCTCCAGCGGCGCCTCCGCGCTCGCCTCCAGCACCACCGCGGCACCGTCGTCCGCCGAACGCCCTTCCACAGCAAGCGACTTCACCGCGAACCGCGGCCTGCGCCGACCCTCGGGGCGTCCCTCCGGGGGCCCCTGCACGAACGCGTCCACGGCGCCCGGGCCCTGGTCCAGCAGTGCCATCGCGTCCTTGAGCGTGAGCGAACCCGCCACGCACGCCGCGGCCAACCCACCCGGCCCCTGCCCGTACGCGACGGCGGGCACCAGGCCCCGCTCCAGCCACACCCGGCCGAGGGCGTACTGCACCGCGAAGCCCGTACCGGCCGCGCCCCGCTTGCCCGCCCCGGCCCGCCGAGCGGCCTGGTAGTACCTCTTGAACGATTCTTCACTTGCGCAAATTTCGGCGGCGAGGGCCTCCGCATCGGCCAGCTCGCCCCGGAAGACGAAATGCAGCGGAATTGCCGTGCGCACCGGCTTCGGCGCGGAATTCCCGGCCGCCCCGGAATCCTTCTGCAAAGCCGCTTCCAGGGCTTCCGCGGCAGCTCCTGCATCGCCGTGGGAGAGCACCGCGCGGCGGTGCGGATACTGCTGCCGACCGACCGCCAACGTAAAGGCCACATCGGCCGCGGAAAGGTCCGGATGGGCCCGCAGGTGGCCCGCCACATTCCTGGTCATCGCGTCGAGGGCGGTGGCGGTCTTCGCCGACAGGACGAGTATCTGCTCCGGCGCTCCCGGGTCGGCGGAAACGCCTTCCGGTGCCTCTTCGAGGATCGCGTGGGCATTCGTGCCACCGATGCCGAACGAACTGACCCCGGCCCGGCGCGGAATGCCGTCGCTTTCCCAGGGACGGAACTCGTCGACCACCCGGAACGGGCTGTTCGCGAAGTCGATTTCCGGGTTGGGACGATCGAAGTTGATGGTGGGGGCCAGCGCCTTGTGGCGCAGCATGAGCGCGGTCTTGATGACTCCGGTGACGCCCGCGGCGGCATCAAGATGTCCAAGATTGGACTTTACCGAGCCGATGCCGCAGAAGCCCTTTCGGTCGGTGGCCGCACGGAATGCCTGACTGAGTGCGGAAACCTCGACCGGGTCGCCCAAGCGGGTCCCGGTGCCGTGCGCCTCGACGTAACCGATCGTCTCGGGGTCGATTCCGGAGACGGCGTGCGCCTCGGCGATGACCGCGGCCTGCCCGTCCTTGCCCGGCGCGGCGTAACTGACCTTCAGCGAGCCGTCGTTGTTGGTCGCCGTGCCCTTGATCACCGCATGCACGGTGTCGCCGTCGGCGAGCGCGTCGCGCAGCAGCTTGAGCACCACGACGCCCACCCCGTTGCCCAGCACCGTCCCGCTGGCGCCGGCGTCGAAGACCCGTACGTGGCCGTCCTTGGACAGGATGGCGCCCTCTTCGTACAGGTACCCCTTCTCCTGCGGAAGCTTGACGGTCACCCCGCCGGCCAGCGCCATGTCGCACTCGCCGTTGACCAGTCCCTGGCAGGCGAGGTGGATGGCCACCAGCGAGGTGGAGCAGGCGGTCTGCACGGTGTAACCGGCGCCCTTGAGGTCCAGTTTGTACGCGACCCGGGTCGCCAGGTAGTCCTTGTCGTTGCCGACCATGACGGCGAAGTGGTTGGACGTCGTGGTCTGGTCCACGTTCGGCAGGACGTTGTTCTGGAGGTACGTGTTGATGGCCGCGCCGGCATACACGCTGATGAGTCCTGGGAAACGGGACGGGTCGTACCCCGCGTCCTCTAGTGCGGCATGGCAATGTTGCAGGAAAAGCCGCTGCTGAGGGTCGATGATCTCGGCCTCGGCGGGGGTGAACTCGAAGAAGGCCGTGTCGAAGAGGTCGACGTCTGGTATGACGCCGTGGGAGCGCACATAGCGCGGATCGGCGACCAGGTCGGATTTCCGCCCGTGCGCCAGGAGTTCCTCTTCGGTGAAGTGGGTTAATCCCTCACGCCCGGTGCGCAGAAGGTCCCAGAGTTCCCCGACGCTGGTGGCTCCGGGGAAGCTACCCACCATACCGACGATTGCGACGTCCGGGGTCTGCTCGGACTCTTCTTCTGGCACGAACGACACAGCCACCTGCTATCCCCCATTTTCGCTGGCACACGAGCTCGTTCAAGCTGAAAGTCTTTGGCGATGTGGTGCACTACGAAGGCACGGAGGATGGTCAACACCCCGGCTCGGGCAGCCTATACATCGATTCCGCCGTTGCGCCAGGACTTTCCGATCACATGAACGCTCTGACGTCACCACGCCACGCCGACCGTGCCGGCCCCCGCCGGATGCGGCGCGATCCTGACCACGCGAGGGCGTTTCGCACAAGGGCCGAACGGCCGAACCCCGGGGGCCCACCGACCCGTTCAGCCGGCGCCGCCCCCTCGCCCGGGGCATCCGCGGCCTGACGAAAACCCCAGGCCAGTTACCCCCTCAGTCCCCCGCCGAGACGATCCCGACCGCCTCACCACACCCCGGCCGAACCTCGCCGACCGACCCAACTCTCCCGCAAGTAAAGGAAGTTGATCGACCTCTTTCCGCGGCCGAATCCATGCCCTATGATCCATAGCCGTACGGTGAGCAGGCCCGACGCCCTCACTCCATTGCGTTTGCAATACCCAGCCATTGCACAGCACACCGCCGCCGTATGTTCCGACCGGGCTGCACCGCCGGGGAGCCCGTTCCCAGGTCCCGTCACCCCACCGCACGCGCGCTGCCACGATGCGGTGTGCATCCCTCCGACGGTGCACGACCGCCGGGCTGACGGCCTGCGTTCCGGCCCTCCGGGCCGTCCGACTCTTCACGGAGGCATCATGAGCAACAGCTCCCTGCCCCACGCCGACGCCTTCACGGCCGAGAGCCTGCGCGATCCGCACGCCCTGTACGCGAAGATGCGCGACGAGGCGCCGGTGCAGAAGGTGGTTCTGCCCCAGGGATTAGCGGTCTGGCTGCTCACCCGCTACGACGACGTCCGCGCCGCGCTCTCGGACCCACGGCTGCGCTCCGACAAGTCCGACGTGGACGGCGTCCTGCGCAATCACCTGGTGAGCCAGGAGGCCCGGGAGAGCTGGGTCGACGAGCTGTCCGGCAACCTCCTGAACACCGACCCGCCGGACCACACCCGGCTCCGCCGGCTCGTCAACCGCGCCTTCACCCGGCGCACGGTCGCCGCGATGCGGTCCCGCATCGAAGAGGTCACCGACGAGCTGCTCGACGCCCTGCCGCGGGGCATCGAGGTGGACCTCCTCGCCTCCTTCGCGCTCCCGCTCCCCATCATCGTCATCTGCGACCTGCTGGGCGTGCCGCCCGAGGACCGCGGCGTCTTCACCGACTGGTCCAACGCACTGCTCTCCTCGGCGGACGCCGCCGAGACCGCCCAGGCCGGCCAGAAGATGTTCGCCTTCCTCGGCGCGCTCCTCGCCGAGAAGCGCGCCCGCCCGGCCGACGACCTGCTCTCGGGCCTCGTGCAGGTCCGGGACGAAGAGGACCGGCTCAGCGAGGAAGAGCTGATCTCGATGGCGTTGCTGCTGCTGGTCGCCGGCAACGAGTCCACCGTCAACCTCATCGGGAACTCCGTCCTCGCGCTGCTGCGCCACCCCGACCAGCTCGCCGCCCTGCGGGCCGACCCTGCACTACTGCCCGGTGCGATCGAGGAGTTCCTGCGCTACGACGGGCCGATCAACACGGCCACGTTCCGCTCCACCGCGGAACCCGTCACCTTCAGCGGCGTGACCATCCCCGCCGGCGAACTGGTCGTGGTCTCCCTGCTGGCCGCCAACCGCGACGCCGGCCGCTTCGCGGACCCCGACCGCCTGGACGTCACCCGTCCCGCGGGCGGTCACCTCGGCTTCGGCCACGGCGCGCACTTCTGCCTCGGCGCTCCCCTGGCCCGGATGGAGGGGGAGATCGCCCTCGGGCGTCTCCTGGCGCGGTTCCCGGACATCAAGCCGGCGCTCGCCCTCGACGAGCTGACCTACCGCTTCAGCACCATCATCCACGGCCTGGAGAAGCTGCCGGTCATCGTGTAGTGCGTCCGCCCGCCGGCACCGGCCGGCGCGTCGGCGCCGCTCAGGCCACGTTCACCCGTTGCCCGGGCGGCGCCGCCTCCAGCCACGCCAGGAAACCGGTCAGCGCGTCCTCGCTCATCGCCAGCTCCAGCCGCGTCCCGCGGTGCCGGCAGGTGAGCACGATGGCGTCGGAGAGCAGCGCGAGTTCCTCCTCGCCCTGCGGGGTGCGCCGCTGGACCACCTCGATGGAGGCCCGCTCCAGCAGTCGCCGCGGGCGCGGCGCGTACGAGAAGACCCGGAACCACTCCACCCGGTCACCGTTGTAGCGGGCGACCCCGTAGATCCAGCCCTTGCCGCTGGGGTCGCCGCTCTCCTCCGGCACGTTCCACCGGAGGCTGCAGTCGAACGTCCCCCCGGACTTCTGGATGAGCCTGCGCCGCAATCCGAAGACGAACAGGCCCAGCAGCACCAGTACCACGACGATGCCGCTCACAAGCAGAGCGAGGACCATCTCGACCGACCTCCTCGCTTCGCTGTGGGGGTAACCCCCGGGTGGAGTCCGGGGGTAGGGAAACGCACCTGCATTGCCTCAGCCGCGGACCGCTCCGGAACTCCGGGCAGCCCGCGGCTGAGGATCGATCTCGTCGGTGACGGGGCTCAGTGAACGCCCGTCACCGCACGCAGCCGGACGTCGGCGCGACGCTCGGCGGCCGCGTCGGCCGCCGACTTCGCTCGCTCCAGAGCCCGCTCCGCGCGCTGGACATCGATCTCGTCCGACAGCTCGGCCACCTCTGCGAGCAGGGACAGCTTGTTGTCGGCGAACGAGATGAAGCCGCCGTGCACTGCGGCGACGACGGTGCCGTCCCCGCTCTCACCGGTCGTACGAATCGTCACCGGGCCCGACTGCAGCACGCCGAGCAGCGGCTGGTGTCCGGGCATGACGCCGATGTCGCCCGACGGGGTGCGCGCGACGACCAGGCTGGCCTCGCCGGACCAGACCTGACGGTCCGCGGCGACCAACTCGACGTGCAGCTCAGCCACGATGGCTCCTCGGGTCTCCACCTGCCTGGTGTGGCAGGTGTTGGGTCAAATACTAGTGGTCGTACGGGCCGGAGGCGGCCAGGGCCGCCTCCGGGACCGGTGGGGTCAGGAGACGCCCAGCTCCTTGGCGTTCTTCTTCAGGTCGTCGATGCCGCCGCACATGAAGAAGGCCTGCTCGGGGAAGTGGTCGTACTCACCGTCGGCGATCGCGTTGAACGCGGTGATCGACTCGTCGAGCGAGACGTCCGAGCCGTCGACACCCGTGAACTGCTTGGCAGCGTGGGTGTTCTGCGACAGGAAGCGCTCGATGCGACGGGCGCGGTGGACGATGAGCTTGTCCTCCTCGCCGAGTTCGTCGATGCCGAGGATCGCGATGATGTCCTGGAGGTCCTTGTACTTCTGCAGGATCGACTTCACGCGCGAGGCGGTGTCGTAGTGCTCCTGCGCGATGTACCGCGGGTCCAGGATGCGGGACGTCGAGTCCAGCGGGTCGACCGCCGGGTAGATGCCCTTCTCCGAGATCGGACGCGACAGAACGGTGGTGGCGTCCAGGTGCGCGAAGGTGGTGGCCGGCGCGGGGTCGGTCAGGTCGTCCGCGGGGACGTAGATCGCCTGCATCGAGGTGATCGAGTGACCACGGGTCGAGGTGATGCGCTCCTGCAGGATGCCCATCTCGTCGGCCAGGTTCGGCTGGTAACCCACGGCCGAGGGCATGCGACCCAGCAGGGTCGAGACCTCGGAACCGGCCTGGGTGAAGCGGAAGATGTTGTCGATGAAGAACAACACGTCCTGCTTCTTCACATCGCGGAAGTACTCCGCCATGGTCAGACCGGCCAGGGCCACGCGCAGACGGGTGCCCGGGGGCTCGTCCATCTGACCGAAGACCAGCGCGGTCTTGTCGAGAACGCCGGCCTCCTCCATCTCGTCCATGAGGTCGTTGCCCTCACGGGTGCGCTCGCCGACACCGGCGAACACGGAGACGCCCTCGTGCAGCTTCGCCACACGCATGATCATTTCCTGGATCAGAACGGTCTTGCCGACACCGGCACCACCGAACAGACCGATCTTGCCGCCCTTGACGTACGGGGTCAGCAGGTCGACGACCTTCAGGCCGGTCTCGAACATCTCGGTCTTCGACTCGAGCTGGTCGAACGCCGGGGCCTTGCGGTGGATCGCCCAACGCTCGGTGACCTGCGAAGCGGCCTCCGGGTCGTTCAGGATCTCGCCGAGGGTGTTGAACACCTTGCCCTGGGTGATGTCGCCGACCGGGACGGTGATGCCCGCACCGGTGTCGACCACCGGGGCCTGGCGGACCAGACCGTCGGTGGGCTGCATGGAGATCGCACGGACCTGGCCCTCGCCGAGGTGCTGCGCGACCTCCAGGGTCAGCGTCCGCTTCTCGCCCGGGTTGGCCGGGTCGTCGACCTGGACGTGCAGCGCGTTGTAGATCTCCGGCATCGCGTCGACGGGGAACTCCACGTCGACGACCGGGCCGATGACCCGGGCGACGCGGCCCGTGGCAGCGGCCGTCTCAACAGTGGTGGTCATAGTTGTCAGTCACTCCCCGCGGTCGCGTCGGCCAGTGCGGCACTGCCGCCGACGATCTCGCTGATTTCCTGGGTGATTTCGGCCTGGCGGGCCGCGTTGGCAAGCCGCGAGAGCGACTTGATGATCTCTTCTGCGTTGTCGGTCGCCGACTTCATCGCGCGCCGCGTGGCGGCGTGCTTGGAGGCGGCGGCCTGCAGGAGCGCGTTGTAGATCCGCGACTCGACGTACCGCGGCAGCAGGGCGTCCAGGACGTCCTCGGCCGACGGCTCGAAGTCGAACAGCGGGAGGACCTCGCCCTTGGGCGCGTCCTCCGACTCCGCCGTCTTGTCGAGGCTGAGCGGCAGCAGACGGTTGTCGATCGCCGTCTGCGTCATCATCGAGACGAACTCGGTGTAGACGATGTGGAGTTCGTCCACGCCGCCCTCGGCGGTGTCCTGCTGGACGGCCGTGATGAGCGGTGCCGCGACCGTCTTCGCGTCCGCATACGTCGGGCTGTCGGTGAAGCCGGTCCACGCCTCCACGACCTTGCGCTCGCGGAAGTTGTAGTACGACACGCCCTTGCGGCCGACGATGTAGACGTCGACCTCCTTGCCCTCGGCCTTGAGCCGCTCGGTGAGCAGGTCCGCGGCCTTGATGACGTTGGAGGAGTAGCCACCGGCCAGGCCGCGGTCGCTCGTGATGAGCAACAGCGCGGCGCGGGCCGGCTTGTTCGCCTCGGTCGTCAGCGGGTGCTGGGTGTTCGAGCCCGTGGCAACCGCCGTCACCGCGCGGGTCAGTTCACTCGCGTACGGCGTCGATGCCGCCACCTGGCGCTGCGCCTTGACGACGCGCGAGGCGGCGATCATCTCCATCGCCTTGGTGATCTTCTTGGTCGCGGTGACGGAACGGATGCGACGCTTGTAGACCCGGAGCTTGGCTCCCATGGATCAGGTCCCTTCCGTCGTCACTTGCCGGTGCCGGCCGGGGTGTCCTCGCCGAGCAGCTTGCCGTCCGAGGTCTCGAACTGCCGCTTGAAGCCGTCGATGGTCTCGGACACCGCACCGATGGTGTCGTCCGACATCTTCGCGCCCTCGCGGATGCTGGTCAGGAGGTCCTTCTTCTCCCGGTGGAGGTAGTCGAGGAGCTCCCGCTCGAAGCGGCGGATGTCCTCGACCGGGACGTCGTCCATCTTGCCGTTGGTGCCGGCCCAGATGGAGACGACCTGGTCCTCGACCGAGTACGGGGCGTACTGGGCCTGCTTGAGCAGCTCGGTCATGCGCTTGCCGCGCTCCAGCTGCGCCTTGGAGGCCGCGTCCAGGTCGGAACCGAAGGCGGCGAACGCCTCCAGCTCGCGGTACTGGGCGAGGTCCACGCGGAGCCGGCCGGAGACCTGGCGCATGGCCTTGTGCTGCGCGGAACCACCGACGCGGGAGACCGAGATACCGACGTTGAGCGCCGGACGCTGGTTCGCGTTGAAGAGGTCCGACTCCAGGAAGCACTGGCCGTCGGTGATGGAGATGACGTTGGTCGGAATGAACGCCGACACGTCGTTCGCCTTGGTCTCGACGATCGGCAGACCGGTCATCGAGCCGGCGCCCATCTCGTCGGAGAGCTTGGCGCAGCGCTCCAGCAGACGCGAGTGCAGGTAGAAGACGTCACCCGGGTAGGCCTCACGGCCCGGCGGGCGGCGCAGCAGCAGGGACACGGCGCGGTAGGCGTCGGCCTGCTTCGAGAGGTCGTCGAAGACGATCAGGACGTGCTTGCCCTGGTACATCCAGTGCTGACCGATGGCCGAGCCGGTGTACGGGGCCAGGTACTTGAAGCCCGCCGGGTCGGACGCCGGGGCGGCGACGATGGTGGTGTACTCCAGCGCACCGTTCTCCTCCAGCGCGCGGCGGACCGACGCGATGGTGGAGCCCTTCTGGCCGATGGCGACGTAGATGCAGCGGACCTGCTTCTTCGGGTCGCCGGAGCGCCAGTTGTCGCGCTGGTTGATGATCGTGTCGACGGCCAGGGCGGTCTTGCCGGTCTGGCGGTCACCGATGATCAGCTGACGCTGGCCGCGGCCGATCGGCGTCATGGCGTCGACGCCCTTGTAGCCGGTGGCCATCGGCTCGTGGACGGACTTGCGCTGCATGACCGTGGGGGCCTGCAGTTCCAGGGCACGACGGCCCTCGGTCTCGATCTCGCCGAGGCCGTCGATCGGGTTGCCCAGCGGGTCGACGACGCGGCCGAGGTAGCCCTCGCCCACGGCGACCGAGAGCACCTCACCGGTGCGCTGCACCGGCTGGCCCTGCTCGATGCCGCTGAACTCACCGAGGATGACCGCACCGATCTCGCGCTCTTCCAGGTTCAGCGCAAGACCGAGCGTGCCGTCCTCGAACTTCAGCAGTTCGTTCGCCATCGCCGAGGGCAGGCCCTCGACGTGCGCGATGCCGTCACCGGCATCGCTGACCGTGCCGACCTCTTCGCGCGAGGCCGCGTCCGGCTTGTACGCCTGGACGAAGTTCTCCAGCGCGTCCCGGATCTCCTCCGGCCGGATCGTGAGCTCCGCCATCTGGGTTCCCTGCTCTCCTTGTTGGGCCCGAAGTTACTTGCGGCTGTCCGGGGGCTCGTCCCCCGGCGTCTTCCGCTTACGGCCCAACTCGGGCCGCCGTCGTGCTTGTGCTGTTCTCCCGGAGCGTCGTCCGGACCACGGCCGGACCTGTCGGTCCGGCGGGTCCGGGGTGCGGCCGCCGGGTGTGCAGCTCTTGAGTTGGTGGCTGGGTCAGCCGGCCATCCGCCGAGACACCTCGTCGAGGCGCTCCACGATGGTCCCGTTGATGACCTCGTCGCCGATCCGGACCTGCACACCACCGAGGACCTCGGGGTCCACGTCGACGTTCAGGTGGATCTGCCGGCCGTACAGCTGGGCCAGTGCGGCGCCGAGGCGCTGCCGCTGTCCGTCGCTGAGCGGCACCGCGGAGGTGACCACCGCGACCATCCGGTCGCGGCGGGCCGCCGCCAGCTTGGAGAGGGCGTCGAGCCCCGCCTCCAGGCTACGGCCCCGCGGCTGCGCGACAAGACGGATGACCAGCCGCTCGGTGACCGGATTGGCCCGGCCGCCCAGCAGCGAGTGCAGCAGTTCCGTCTTGGCGGACGCCGTCGCCTTCTGGTCGGTCAGCGCACGGCGGAGCTCACCGTTGGACGCGATGATCCGGCCGAACCGGAACAGCTCGTCCTCGACGTCGTCCAGTCGGTCGGCCCGCTGGGCCGCGACGAGGTCGGCGCTGTGGGCCAGCTCCTCGACCGCGTCCGACAGGTTGCGCGAACGCGACCAGCGGTCCCGGACCATGCCGGTGAACAGGTCGAGGGTGGCCTCGCCGACCTGTCCGCCGAGCAGCCGGCGGGCCAGCTCGGCCCGCGCCTCGCCGGGCTGCGCCGGGTCGGTGAGGACCCGGCGCAACGACACCTCACGGTCGAGCAGAGCGGTGACGGCAGCCAGCTCCTCGGCGAGCTTCGCCGCGTCGACGGACGCGTGGTCCGTCAGCGCGTTGAACTGCTCGCGTGCGGAGGAGAGTGCCTCGCGGCTCGCTCCATTCATCGGCCGGCCTCAGCCTTCGTCGCGTCCGACGCCGCCTTCGCCTCGAGCTCGTCGAGGAAGCGGTCGATGGTCCGGCTCTGCCGGGCGTGGTCCTCAAGGGACTCGCCGACGAGCTTGCCGGCCAGTTCGGTGGCGAGGGTGCCCACGTCCTGGCGCAGCGACTGCGCAGCCGCCTTGCGGTCCGCCTCGATCTGGGCGTGACCGGCGGCGATGATCTCCTCACGCTGCCGCTGGCCCTCGGCGCGCATCTCGGCGATGAGCGTCGCGCCCTGCTCCTGCGCCTCCTGGCGCAGGCGCGCGGCCTCGTGACGAGCGTCGGCGAGCTGGGCCCGGTAGTCCGCGAGAACCTGCTGGGCCTCGGCCTGAGTCGCCTCGGCATCCTCGATCCGGCCTTCGATCTGCGCCCGACGCTCGTCCAGAACCTTGTTGATGTTCGGGAGGAGCTTCTTGGCGAGGAAGCCGAAGACGATGAAGAAAGCGATCAGGCCGATGACCAGCTCTGGAATCGGCGGGACGAGGGGGTTCTCAGGAACCTCCACCGCCAAGTTGACCAGGGCGTTCACATCAGTGCCTTCCGTCTGGATGGGTAGTCGATGCGGCTTCGGTTTACTTGTAGACGAAGCCCATGACGATGCCGATCAGGGCGAGCGCCTCACAGAAGGCGAAGCCCATGATCTGGTTGGTGCGGATCAGGCCGGCGGCCTCGGGCTGGCGGGCCAGGGCCTGGGTGCCGTTACCGAAGATGATGCCGACGCCGACGCCGGGGCCGATGGCCGCGAGGCCGTAACCGATGGCGGCGACGTTGCCGACGACCGTGGTCTTCGCGGAGTCGCCGGCGGCGGCGAGGTGGTTGACCATCTCGAGAGCAGCGGACATGCCGTTACTTCCTTCTCGTTTCACGTACCGGTGGGGGTTGGCCACCGGACAGCTATTGGGGTGGGAGGCGGGGTGCTCAGTGGTGCTCGGCGAGCGCGCCCTGGACGTAGTTGCAGGCCAGAAGGACGAAGACGTACGCCTGGACGGCCTGGATGAACAGCTCGAAGACCGTCATCAGGAGGGTCATGATGAACGAGGCACCGGCGTAGACGAAGCCGACCCCGTTCAGCAGGTACCAGCTGGCGATGGTGAACATCAGGATCAGCAGGTGGCCCGCGAACATGTTCGCGAAGAGACGCACCGCGTGGGTGAACGGCCGGATGATCAGGTTCGAGAAGAGCTCGATGATCATGAGCAGCGGCAGGACCCAGCCGAGCGACTTGTCGTAGCCGGTGAAGTTCTTGAGGGCGCCGACGAAGCCGTGCTTCTTGAAGGTGAGGAAGACCCACAGGATGTAGACGATCCCCGCGAGACCCGCCGGGAAGGCGATCACCGATGTCACCGGGAAGGCGGCGACGGGGATGATCGACCAGATGTTCATGATCCAGACGAAGAAGAACAGCGAGACCATGAAGGGGACGTACTTCTCCCCCTCCTTCTTGCCCAGCGCGTCGTAGACGAGACCTCGGCGCACGAAGTCATAACCCGCCTCGCCGATCAACTGGAGCTTTCCGGGCACGACCTTCGCCCGGCCGAATGCAGCCCAGAAGAACCACACAACAACGACCGTGCTGAGCAGAGCCAGCAGCATCGGCTTGTTGAACTCGAAGCCGCCGATGGTGAAGAGCGGCTCGAAGACGAAGTTATGAAGCCCGGGGGCATCAAAGCCGCACCCGGAAAAGATGTGGCAATCGGTCTCGAAGGCGAGCATCGTTTCAGCACTCACCGCGAGCTCCTTCAGCGTGGCGCATGGGTACGGCAACCTCGTTGTGTCGGCGCGGCGTTGAACCACGGAGCGGCACTGGACTGGTGTTACGGATTAGGGGGCGGCTGGTCGACACAAGGCCGGACCTGGGCATCGGCCGCGAGAACTTCCCGTTCCTACGCGTGGACTCCGGGAGCTCAGCCGCCTGCGCCATCAGCGCCGCAGTTGGCACCGGACGATAGCAGGCCCGCCTGAGGCCATTTATCTCGGCCCTACGTGTCACGTCGGCGACCCCGCCGTCTCCGCCTTCTTGCCCTCCGCGGAGTCGGGGTCCACGTACAGAATCTTCGCCTTCATGTGACCGCGCGTCTGAGCGGCGATCCACACGAGGGTGGCAGCGAGCAGAGTGAGCGCAAATGCCTTGGTGTCGAAGAGGTTTGTGTCCTTGAAGGCGATGAGGAACACCGCCACGAACAGGATCTGCACGGTGTACAGCAGCAGCCCCATCATCTGGAACAACTGCGGAAGCTTTTTCGCGGTCTGCTGCAGGACGATGAGTCCTGCGCCCATCACCAGCACCACCAGCACGGTGCCGACGACGGCGCCGATCGCTCCCGTCGCACCCGCGATCGCCCCGCTCACGGCAACGGCGATGGCGCCGGCGGCAACGGTGGGCACAGCGGCGTGGAGGAGTAGTCGGGCGTCATTCGACTGCATGGTGGCGCTCCGGCAATGGGTGGGGGTGGTGTCGTCAGGGACGAGCGTAGACCCGGCCTGAGGAAGAACCTGAGGCCAATGGACCGTCGCACTACGGTCCTTCGGCTCTATCGCCGGGTTTCGTGAACGGTATCACAAACTATTTGATGAGGTCTTTACCTGGTTCGTGTGGATCCTGTCACACGTGAGAGTGACGCCGCCCATAGGTGCACTGACGGGCCGTCGATTGTCTGGTATGGGGTCAACCATCCCGATTCTTACGGCACGTTCGAGCGACGACGAGGTGCCTCAACGGTGACTCCCCGCCCTCCGGCGGTCCACGAAGCGTGAACGGTCGCCGATGGCCGTGGCCCCGTGGATCCCGGCCGGAATCGGCGTCCGACGCTCCGCTCCGGCCGCCTCGTCGACCGCACCGTCAGCGGGCTCCTCCCCCGCCGCCGCGGTCGCCGACAGCGGCTCGCGGACGACCCTGCGGTAGCGCGGCGGGACCAGCCGCTGGGCCCACAGCGGGGCCCGCGGGGTGAAGCGCGGCAGCAGGAGCAGCACCAGGCCGACCGCGCTGAGCAGCACGATCCCCAGGACGATCCACATGCTCGCGTCGTTCGCCGAGTACGCCACCGCACCGAACGCGATCAGCGCCGACCAGAAGTACATGATCAGCACCGCACGACTGTGGGAATGGCCGATCTCCAGCAGTCGGTGGTGCAGGTGCCCGCGGTCCGCGGCGAACGGCGACTGGCCCTTCCAGGTCCGTCGCACAATGGCCAGAATCAGGTCCGCGACCGGCACCGCGATGATCGTCAGCGGCAGCAGCAGCGGGATGTAGACCGGCACCATCGCGTGGGTCGCCTCACGCAGACCGCCCGCCTTCTGGTTGAGCAGGTCCGGGTCGACCTGGCCGGTCAGCGAGACCGCACCGGCCGCCATCACCAGGCCGATCAGCATGGAGCCGGAGTCGCCCATGAAGATCCGCGCGGGGTGCATGTTGTGCGGCAGGAAGCCCAGGCACATGCCCATCAGGACGACCGAGAACAGCGTGGCGGGCGCGGCCGCCTCGATGCCGTAACCGAACCAGAGCCGGTACGTGTACATGAAGAACGCGGCCGCGGCGATGCAGACCATGCCGGACGCCAGACCGTCCAGGCCGTCCACGAAGTTCACCGCGTTGATGGTGATGACGACCAGCGCGACGGTCAGCAGCGTGCCCTGCATCGGCGTCAGCGCGACGGTGCCGATGCCGGGGACCGGGAGGTAGAGGATCGTCAGGCCCTGGAGGACCATCACGCCGGCGGCGATCATCTGGCCGCCCAGCTTGACCAGCGCGTCCACGCCCCACTTGTCGTCCAGGACGCCGAGGATCCAGATCAGCGCGGCGCCGGACAGCAGCGCCCGCGGCTCGTTGGTCTCGAAGACGCTCTTGAGGTTGGTCAGGTGCGCGGCCACCAGGAGTCCCGCGCACAACCCGCCGAACATCGCGATCCCGCCAAGCCGTGGAGTCGGCTCGCGGTGCACGTCACGGGCGCGGATCTCCGGCACCGCTCCGGCCGCGATCGCGAACTTCCGCACCGGGCCGGTCAGCAGGTAGGTCACCGCGGCAGTGACGCACAGCGTCAGCAGGTATTCACGCACGGGCTGCCCCATCGAGATAGCTGGCCATCACAGCCCCACACCTTATGCGCGTCCGACCCCAGGCCGTGAATACGGGGAACACCAGCAAGGACGCCGACCTGCCCGCGAACGGTTCCGGAACCCGCCCGAACCCGTCCGGACCCGGACGACTGCCGTTCAGTCCTGCGCCGGATACGGCGGGAACCGACCGACCAGACCGGCGACCGCGGCCCGCACCGCGCCGTCCTCCCGCAGCGCCGCCCCGATCAGCTCGGCGATCCGGCGCATCTCGGCCTCGGTCATCCCCTGCGTCGTCACCGCGGCGGTGCCCAGTCGGATGCCGGTCGGGCAGGGGCCGGCCGCCGCGGGCGCCCCGGCACGCGGCAGCGCGCAGGTGTCCAGCACGATGCCGGCGGCGGCCAGCCGGCCGCGGGCGGTGCGCGCGTCCACGCCGAGCGGACCGGTGTCCGCGGTGATCAGGTGGGTGTCGGTGCCGCCCGTGGTGAGGACCAGGCCCTGTTCGGCCAGTGCCTGCGCCAGCGCCCGGGCGTTGGCGATGACCTGATGGGCGTAGGCCCGGAAGGCCGGCCGGGCGGCCTCCGCGAACGCCACCGCCTTCGCCGCGACCGCGTTCATCTGGGCGCCCCCCTGGGTGAACGGGAACACCGCACGGTCGATGCGCTCCGCCAACCGCCCCCGGCAGAGGATCATCCCGCCGCGCGGCCCGCGCAGCACCTTGTGCGTGGTCGCGCACACCACGTCGGCGTACGGCACCGGGCTGGGCGCCGTCCGTCCGGCGATCAGCCCCATCGGGTGCGCCACGTCGGCGATCAGGTAGGCGCCGGTCTCGTCGGCGATGTCGCGGAACTCCGCGTAGTCGATGTGCCGCGGATAGGAGATCGAGCCGCAGACCAGGGCCTTGGGCCGCCGTTCGCGGGCCAGGGCGCGGATCGCGTCGTAGTCCAGCAGCCCGGTGGCCGCGTCGACGCCGTAGCCCACGAAGTCGAACCACCGGCCGGAGAAGTTGGCCGGCGAACCGTGCGTGAGGTGCCCGCCGTGCGGCAGGGACATCGCCAGGACGGTGTCCCCGGGGCGCAGCAGGGCGGCGTAGGCGGCCAGCACCGCGGACGATCCCGAGTGCGGCTGGACGTTGGCGTGTTCGGCGCCGAAGAGGGCCTTCGCGCGTTCCACCGCGATCCGCTCGGCGAGGTCGACGATCTCGCAGCCGCCGTGGTGCCGGGCGCCGGGATAGCCCTCGGCGTACTTGTTGCTCAACGGCGACCCGAGGGCGGCCAGGACCGCGGGGGAGGCGAAGTTCTCGGCGGCGATGAGCTGGAGCCCGTCGCTCTGCCGGGCGCTCTCCGCGAGCAGCACGCCGGCGATCTCCGGATCCTGCCGCAGCAGCGCCGCGAAGTCCGGGGAGCCGGGCGGTCGGGTGACGTCGTCGCGGGCGGCGGTGGTCGCCTGCTGCTGTGCGGTTTCGGCCGCCGCGGCCATGCGGGGCTCGGCGGCTGCGGTGCGGTCGGCGGAGGACGTACGGCGGGATGACGCGGTGGTGGCGGGCATCGCTGGCTCCGGGCCTCGTACGGGACCAGGGGCACGTCGTCTCGTGCCCCCAGGGCCCGTCCGAACCCTCATCGCCCGGGCAGGGCCCAATCCCAATGTAGGCGCGGCAGGGGGATCGGGCGCGGCGGGCGGGGCATCGGGGTCCCGGAGCCGGCCCACGGGCCGCAGAGGGGCCGTCAGGGCCGTTCCCTGGGGTTGCGGTGCGCGGGGCCGTCCCCGGCGCTCCGCGGGGCGTTACGCCGGCGCCGGGACGCCGGTCAGCGCCGTGACCACCGGATCGAGCGCGCGGTTGATCTCGTCACCGATGGAGCGGAAGAACGTGATCGGGGCGCCGTAGGGGTCGTAGACCTCGTCGGACTCCGGGTTGGGGGCGAGCAGCCAGCCGCGCAGTGCGGCGGCCGCGCCGACCAGGGCCCGGGCGCGCTCGACCAGCCCGCCGTCGGGCAGGTCCGGGTCGGGCGCCGGCAAGGTGGCCGGATCTATGGCGCGAACCAGGCGGTTGAACTCCTTCAGCGTGAAGGTCCGCAGCCCGGCGGAGTGCCCCATCGAGATGACCTGGGCCCGATGGTCGCGGGTGGCGGTGAGCACCAGGTCGGCCCGGATGACGTGCTCGTCGAGCAGTTCGCGGCCGATGAAGCCGACCGGGTCCGCGCCGTAGTCGGCGAGCACGGTGGCGGCGTGCGTCTCCATGGGGGCGCCCTCGTGGCCCCAGGTGCCCGCGCTCTCCACCAGGAGGCCGCAGCCGCGGATGTCGCCGAGCCGCTCCTCCAGGGCGTGCCGGTGCAGCCGTTCGGTGATCGGCGAGCGGCAGACGTTGCCGGTGCTGACGTGGAGGATGCGGAAACAGGCCGTGGGGTCCGCCGGGACGGACCCGAAGTCGTCGCCTGGTCCCGCTATGCCACGCCCCGGGGGCGGCATCAATTCGCCACCTCAAGCTCGGGGACGACCTTGCGCAGCTCCTCGGCGCTCAGCGCGCCCGCGCGCAGCAGCACCGGCACCTTGCCGGTGACGTCCACGATGGACGACGGCACGGCGGCGGGCGTCGGGCCGGCGTCCAGGTAGACGGAGACCGAGTCGCCGAGCATCTCCTGGGCGGCGTCGCAGTCCTGCGGTGACGGGTGACCGGTGAGGTTGGCGCTGGAGACCGCCATCGGACCGAACTCGTTGAGCAGCTCGATCGCGACCGGGTGCAGCGGCATCCGCACGGCGACCGTGCCGCGGGTCTCGCCCAGGTCCCAGGTCAGCGACGGCTGGTGCTTGGCGACGAGGGTCAGCGCCCCCGGCCAGAACGCGTCGACGAGCTCCCATGCCTGTTCGGAGAACTCGGTGACCAGGCCGTGCAGGGTGTTGGGGGACCCGACCAGCACCGGGGAGGGCATTCCCCGGCCGCGGCCCTTGGCCTCCAGCAGGTCGCCGACGGCCTCCGGGCTGAAGGCGTCCGCGCCGATGCCGTAGACGGTGTCGGTCGGCAGCACGACCAGCTCGCCGCGGCGGACGGCCGAGGCGGCCTCACGCAGGCCGGTCGCGCGGTCGGTCGCGTCGCTGCAGTCGTATCGCCGTGCCATTAGCGGTCCTCCTCGTGCGGAACGGTTACGCGGAACGAAAACTGCGGATGCATCGGGTGCATCGGCGCCGGAGCGGAGCGGTTCATGGCGTCGCCCGACGCGCAGTGGCGAAGCGGGGCCGCTTGTTGAGGTCGGGGTGGTCGGCCGCGTCCGCCCAGCCCAGTTCCTCGTTGAAGATCCACGGCACCTGACCGCCCTGGGTGTCGGCGTGCTCGACGACGACCACGCCGCCCGGCCGCAGCAGACGGTGTGCGGTCCGCTCGATGCCCCGGATGGTGTCCAGGCCGTCCTCGCCGGAGAACAGCGCCAGCTCCGGGTCGTGGTCCCGCGCCTCGGGGGCGACGTACTCCCACTCGGTGAGCGGGATGTACGGCGGGTTGGAGATCACCAGGTCCACCTGCCCGTCCAGTTCGGGAAGCGCGGTGAGCGCGTCGCCGTGGTGGAGAACGACGCGGGACCCCTCGACGTTCTTGCGGGCGTACCCCAGCGCCTCCTCGGAGAGCTCCACGGCGTGCACGCGCGAGCGCGGGACCTCCTGCGCCAGGGCGAGTGCGATCGCCCCGGAGCCGGTGCAGAGGTCGACGATCAGGGGTTCGACGACGTCCATGGCGCGCACCGCGTCTATGGCCCAGCCGACCACCGATTCGGTCTCCGGACGGGGCACGAACACCCCCGGCCCGACGGCGAGTTCGAGGTAGCGGAAGAACGCCCGGCCGGTGATGTGCTGGAGGGGTTCGCGCGCCTCGCGGCGGGCGATGGCCTCCCAGTAGCGGGCGTCGAAGTCCGCGTCGGGGACCGTGTGCAGCTGGCTGCGCTTGACGCCGTGCACGTGCGCGGCCAACTCCTCCGCGTCGAAGCGCGGTGAGGGCACGCCGGCGTCGGCCAGCCGCTGGGTGGCCTGGGCCACCTCCGCGAGCAGCAGGTTCACTGGTCCTCCAGCCGATCCGTCCTGGGTCTTGCAGTCTTACTGTGCGGCGGCGAGCTTCGCCGCCGCGTCGGCGTCGACGCACGCCTGGATGACCGGGTCCAGCTCGCCGTCGAGCACCTGGTCCAAGTTGTACGCCTTGAAGCCCACCCGGTGGTCCGAGATGCGGTTCTCCGGGAAGTTGTACGTGCGGATGCGCTCCGAGCGGTCGACGGTGCGCACCTGGCTGCGCCGGGCGTCCGAGGCTTCCCGCTCCGCCTCCTCCTGGGCCGCGGCCAGCAGCCGCGAGCGGAGGATGCGCATCGCCTGCTCCTTGTTCTGGAGCTGGCTCTTCTCGTTCTGGCAGGAGACCACGATGCCGGTGGGCAGGTGCGTGATGCGGACCGCGGAGTCGGTGGTGTTGACCGACTGGCCGCCCGGCCCCGAGGAGCGGTAGACGTCGATCCGCAGGTCGTTGGCGACGATCTCGACCTCGACCTCCTCGGCCTCCGGCGTGACCAGCACGCCGGCCGCGGAGGTGTGGATCCGGCCCTGCGACTCGGTGGCGGGCACCCGCTGGACGCGGTGCACCCCGCCCTCGTACTTCAGCCGCGCCCAGACGCCCTGTCCCGGCTCGGTGGCACCGCCGCCGCCCTTGGTCTTCACCGCGACCTGGACGTCCTTGTAGCCGCCGAGGTCGGACTCGTTGGCGTCGAGGATCTCGGTCTTCCAGCCGGCCCGCTCCGCGTACCGCAGGTACATCCGCAGCAGGTCGCCGGCGAACAGCGCCGACTCCTCGCCGCCCTCCCCCGCCTTGACCTCCAGGATGACGTCCTTGTCGTCGCTGGGGTCGCGCGGGACGAGCAGCAGCCGCAACTTCTCGGTGAGCTCCTCGCGGTGGGCGTCCAGCTCCTTGACCTCGGCTGCGAAGTCCGGGTCGTCCTGGCTGAGCTCGCGGGCGGTCTCGATGTCCTCGCCGGTCTGCTTCCAGACCCGGTACGTGGTGATGATCGGGGTCAGCTCCGCGTAGCGCTTGTTGAGCCGCATGGCCTCGCGCTGGTCCGCGTGGACCGCGGGGTCGGCCAGCCGCTTTTCGAGGTCGGCGTGCTCGCCGACAAGTTCTTCGACCGCCTCGAACATCGTGTGTTCCTCTGCTGACTGCTGGTGTGGCTTCGCGGGGTGACTGTGCCCCGTTGCCGCGGTGCGGCGGGCCGGCCCCTCGGCCGGAGGGCAGAGGGTACGGACGACAAAGACGCCGGTCCGGTCCCCCTTGTCCAGGGGCGACCGGAGGCCGGCGCCTTGCGGGTCGCTACTTCTTGGCGGCCTGGGCGGACTTGCCGAAGCGGGCCTCGAAGCGGGCCACGCGGCCGCCCGTGTCCATGATCTTCTGCTTGCCCGTGTAGAACGGGTGGCACTCGGAGCAGATGTCGGCGCGGATGGCGCCGCCGGCAACGGTGCTACGGGTGGTGAACGACGCGCCACAGGTGCAGCTGACCTGGGTCTCGACGTACTCCGGGTGGATGTCGCGCTTCAAGGGATTCTCCTAGGTTCGGGAGTGCACCGGGTCGTGGCGCGGATTGCGTCACGTGAACCGGGGCCGACGGTCCAGTCTGCCAGGACAGGCCGTATCTCCCAAAACCGGGGTACGGCCACCGCTATTCCCGGGCGGCTCGTGGGCGCCGACGGCTACTTCACGTAGTTGGACGTGCCGCCCTTGTCACCCGCGGAGCCCTTGATGGCGGCCTTGGGTATGTCCTGGTCGTGGCGGAGCGCGTCCCAGACCTTGCGGCCCTGGGTGGTGAGCGGCAGCACCCGGTCGGGGTTGACCGGGTCGTAGGTCACCGGGAGCGTCACCATGTCGATGTGGTCGGCCGAGATCCCGCCGAGTTCCTTGGCCAGGCCGGTCAGCGCGGTGATCGAGTTGAGGTCGGTGTCGGTGGTGACGGCCTTGGTGGCGGTGTCGGCGATGTCGTAGAGCTTGGCCGGGTTGGAGAGCACCCCGACGCTGCGGACCTGCTTCATCAGCGCCTTGATGAAGGTCTGCTGGAGCTGGATCCGACCGAGGTCGCTGCCGTCGCCGCCGGGGACGCCGTGCCGGGTGCGGACCAGACCGAGGGCGTCCTCACCGTTGAGCGTGTGCTTGCCGGGCTGGAGGTGGAGGTGGCTGTACTTGTCGTCGATCGCCTTGGTGGTGGTGATGTCCACCCCGCCCAGCGCGTCGATGAGCTTCTTGAAGCCGGTGAAGTCGACCTCGACGAAGTGGTCCATGCGGATGCCGCTCATCGACTCGACGGTCTTGACGGCGCAGGCCGGGCCGCCGACCTCGAAGGCCGTGTTGAACATCGCCCGCTGCTGCCCGGGGACGTTCCGCCCGCCCTGGGTGCAGTCGGGCCGGGTGACCAGGGTGTCCCGCGGGATGCTGACGACGCTGGCCTTCTGGTGGCCCTTGTAGACGTGCACCACCATCGCGGTGTCGGAGCGCGCCCCGCCCTCGTCCTTGCCGTAGGAGGCGTTCTTGCCGGCCCGGGAGTCGGACCCCATGACGAGGATGTCCATCGAGCCGTTGTCGGGGTTCTTCGGACGGTTCGCGCCGAGGGCGGCGTTGATGTCGACGCCCGTGAGGTTGCCGTTGAACTTGAAGTAGAGGTACCCGAGCCCGGCGCCGCCGAGCAGGACGACACCGACCAGCGCGCACAGCGTGCGGGTCAGGACGCGGTGGCGCCGGCTCGGTGCCTTGCGCCGCTGGCCGGTGGCACGCAGGGAGCGGCCTCGGCCGCCGGCCTGCTGCTCGGTCCCGTCGCTCTGCGCCATCTGTTCCTCAGTCCTTCGTCGGTCGACTGCTCGTGGCCGTCCCCCTGCCGCACGCAGTTGAGTGCTCTGTCAGACGGGAGGCTGTCCGGAAGGGTTGCACAGCGGGTCATGAGCGTCTTCTTAGAAAGTCGCCCCGCCCGGCCGCTGCGGGTGGCCACCTGGGCGGCTCTCACCAGGACTTTCGTCCCGGTGGACGGTCCGGAGGAAACTGCGTACGCGGTACGGATCTGTGCGAAAGGTCTCAAGCGGGGCACCTCGCGGCGCGGCGCGGGTCACACCCGGGCGCCCGGCGGCGGCGCGGAACGCACCGGGCCCCCTCACCCGGGGGGTGAGGGGGCCCGATCGTGCGTGCGGCGCGGCCGCGGGCGTCAGTCGTTGCCGTTGCCCGTGGTCGGCGTCGTCTTCTGGATCTGGAGCAGGAACTCCGCGTTGGACTTCGTCTGCTTCATCTTGTCCAGCAGCAGCTCGATGGCCTGCTGCTGGTCCAGGGCGTGCAGCACCCGGCGCAGCTTCCAGACGATGGCCAGCTCGTCGCTGCCCATCAGGATCTCCTCCTTGCGGGTGCTGGACGCGTCGACGTCCACCGCGGGGAAGATGCGCTTGTCGGAGAGCTTGCGGTCGAGCTTGAGCTCCAGGTTGCCGGTGCCCTTGAACTCCTCGAAGATCACCTCGTCCATCCGCGAGCCGGTCTCGACCAGCGCGGTGGCCAGGATGGTCAGCGAACCGCCGTCCTCGATGTTGCGCGCGGCACCGAAGAAGCGCTTCGGCGGGTAGAGCGCGGTCGAGTCGACACCACCGGACAGGATGCGGCCGGAGGCGGGCGCCGCGAGGTTGTACGCGCGGCCCAGGCGGGTGATGGAGTCCAGCAGGACGACCACGTCGTGGCCCAGCTCGACCAGGCGCTTGGCGCGCTCGATGGCGAGTTCGGCGACGGTGGTGTGGTCCTCGGCCGGGCGGTCGAAGGTCGAGGAGATGACCTCGCCCTTGACCGACCGCTGCATGTCGGTGACCTCTTCCGGACGCTCGTCGACGAGGACGACCATCAGGTGGCACTCGGGGTTGTTGCGGGTGATCGAGTTGGCGATCGCCTGCATGATCATGGTCTTGCCGGTCTTCGGCGGGGCCACGATCAGACCGCGCTGGCCCTTGCCGATCGGCGTCACCAGGTCGATGATCCGGGTCGTCAGGCCGCCCGACTCGCCCTCCAGGCGCAGTCGCTCCTGCGGGTAAAGGGGCGTCAGCTTCCCGAACTCCGCACGCTGGCGGCCCTGTTCGGGCGCCATGCTGTTGACGCTGTCCAGGCGCACCAGCGCGTTGAACTTCTCGCGCCGCTCGCCGTCCTTGGGCTGACGGACCGCACCGGTGACGTGGTCACCCTTGCGCAGACCGTTCTTGCGGACCTGGGCGAGCGAGACGTACACGTCGTTCGGACCGGGCAGGTAGCCGGAGGTCCGGATGAACGCGTAGTTGTCGAGGATGTCGAGGATGCCCGCGACGGGGATCAGTACGTCGTCGTCGGCCACCTGCGGCTCGTTGGCGAACTCCTCGCGGCCACGGCGCCCGCGACGGTCGCGGTAACGACCGCGCCGACCGCGCCGACCGCCGTCGAAGTCCTCCTCGTCGGCCTCCCGGCGGTCCCGCTGGCGGTTGCCGCCCTGGCCGCCGCCGTCGCCCGCGTCGCCCTTGCGACGGTCACCGCGGTCGCGGTCGCGGTCCCGGTCGCGCCGACCGCGTTCGCCCTTCTGGCCGCGGTCCTGACGGTCCCCGCGCTCCTGGCGGTCGCCGCCCCTGGCGGTCCGGCCCTCGCCGCTCTCCTGCGGAGCGGTCGCGGTGTCGGTACGGGCCTCGGTCTTGACCGCGGTGGCGGCCTCGGCCTTGGCGTCGGTGCGGACGTCGGCGTCCGGGCTGCCCGCGGGGGCGGTGGCCCGACGGCGACGACGCTCACCGGCCGGCGCCTCGTCGCTGACCGGCTGGCCCGGGATGTCGATCTGCTGCTGGGCGCCCGCCTTCTCCGTGGCCTTGGCGGACTTGGCCTTCTCGGACTTGGCGCCCGACTCGGCACCGTCCTCGCCGGTGCGGGCCTTGGAGGTCGTGCGGCGCTTGGGCTTGGTCTCGGCGTCGGTGGGCGCGTCGGCCTTGGCGGCGGTCCCGGAGCCGGCGGCCTGGCGCTCCTTGATGACCTCGATCAGCTGGCTCTTGCGCATCCGCGCGGTGCCCTTGATACCGAGGCCGGAGGCAACCTGCTGCAGCTCGGCCAGGACCATGCCCTCAAGGCCGGTGCCGGAACGGCGGCGTCGCGTGGTGGCAGGCGCGGCGGGAGCGTCCGTGGCGGGCGTGGTGGCACTGCCATCGGTGCGCGCGCCCATCAGATCGGTGGTGTCGCTCACGAAGGGTCCTTCCCTGGAGCGGGCGTCGGCCTGTCTGGCTCGGCGACCGGTTGTGCTGTCCGGCTGGGTCCTTGGTCTAACGGACCGGGCCGGGGCGGTGGTCCCGCCGGATACGGCGGAAAGATCAATTCATGGCTCCGGCGTGAAGATCTGGGGTCTGACTGTTGTCGACACGCCGATTCCGGAGCGTGCTCACTTCTGCTCAGGACAAAAGCTCCAAGCAGTTTGGGAGGCTCCCGGAAGAAAGTGGTCCCGACGGGGGACACGAAGCACCGCGCCACACTGGCGTCGAGTACTGACTTGAGGTTAACACTACCGGATCCAACAAACATTCCCCCTCTCTAGACCGGCAATCGTCGATCACTCGGTGTGATCACCCGGCGAGCGGCAGCACGCACGTGCCGGCCGCGTCGAGGGTCAGCCGATTGGCCGCCCACCCCTCTCCCGCCAGTGTCGCGACCTTGTCGGCCGCCGCTTCTTCGACCAGCGCGAGCACCGTCGGGCCCGCACCGGAGATGACTGCGGGGACGCCGTCCGCGCGCAGTCGGTTCACCAGGCCCGTGCTCTCCGGCATCGCGGGGGCGCGGTATTCCTGGTGAAGTCGGTCCTCGGTCGCGGCGAGCAGCAGCTCGGGGCGCCTGGTCAGGGCCTCGACGAGCAGTGCGGCGCGACCGGCGTTGGCGGCGGCGTCCACATGCGGGACGGTGCGCGGCAGCAGTCCGCGGGCGGTCTCGGTCAGTACCGGTTTTCCGGGCACGAAGACCACCGGAACGATGGAATCGGCCGGATCCATCCGGATCGCCCGGGCGGAGCCGGTGTCCATCCAGGCGAGGGTGAAGCCCCCGAGCAGGCAGGCGGCGACGTTGTCGGGGTGGCCCTCGATCTCGGTGGCGAGTTCCAGCAAGGCGGCGTCGTCGAGCTTCTGCTCGCCGCCTATCGTCACGGCGCGGGCCGCGACGATCCCGGCGCAGATGGCGGCCGAGGAGGAGCCCAGACCACGGCCGTGCGGAATGCGGTTGGCGCAGACGATCTCCAACCCGCGCGGCTGCCCGCCGAGCAGGTCGAAGGCGGTGCGCATGGCGCGTACGAGCAGGTGGCTCTCGTCGCGCGGGAGCGTGTCGGCCCCCTCGCCGGCGATGTCGACGTGCAGACCGGAGTCGGCGACGCGCACCACGACGTCGTCGTACAGCCCCAGGGAAAGTCCCAGGGCATCGAAGCCGGGGCCGAGATTGGCGCTGGTAGCGGGGGTGCGCACCCGGACGGCGGCGGCGCGGAACGCGGGACCGGCCATCGCTCGATGACTCTCCTTGATTGATGCTGCGGTACTGCCCCCGAGCACAGCGCTGTGGCGCCGAGGCGCCCGGCCGGCTCGTGGGGACTGTTCTGACCTGCCCTGCGCACCACTGCGTTATGCCGTGGGGAGGGGAGTTGGGTGCCAGCCTATCGAAGGAAGGTTCTGTCGCGACATAGGGCGCACAGGAGGCGCACGATGCGTGTCGCGCGCCACCCCATGCCCCGACGTCGCCTTTGCAGTGTTTGCCCGGACTTTGCGCCCGGTGCGGCACGGGAGACGACGGACGGCTGGCGGGTCCGTCGTCCCCGCGCTGCTGCGCAGGCCCCGGAGGGGGCCGGGACGGTCAGCCGAGGCCGAGGCGCTCGGCGGCGGCGTCGGCGTCGATCGGGACCGTGACGGGCTGCGGCGCACCGGCCACCGCCCAGTCCGGGTCCTTGAGGCCGTTGCCGGTGACCGTACAGACGATCCGCTGGCCGGGGTCGACCTTGCCCTCTTCGGCGGCCTTGAGCAGACCGGCGACCGAGGCGGCCGAGGCGGGCTCCACGAAGACGCCCTCCTTCGCGGCCAACAGGCGGTAGGCAGCAAGGATTTGACGGTCCGTCACGTCGTCGATGAGGCCGCCGGACTCGTCCCGGGCGCGCTCGGCGAACTCCCACGAGGCGGGGTTGCCGATCCGGATCGCGGTGGCGATGGTGTGCGGGTCCTTGACGACCTCGCCGCGCACGATCGGGGCGCTGCCGGACGCCTGGAAGCCCCACATCCGCGGGGTGCGGGCGGCGATGCCGTCGGCCGCGTACTCGCGGTAGCCCTTCCAGTAGGCGGTGATGTTCCCGGCGTTGCCGACCGGCAGCACGTGGATGTCGGGGGCGTCACCGAGCATGTCGACGATCTCGAAGGCGGCGGTCTTCTGGCCCTCGATGCGCACCGGGTTGACGGAGTTCACAAGTGCGACCGGGTACTTCTCGGAGAGGCCCCGGGCCAGCGCCAGGCAGTCGTCGAAATTTCCGTCGACCTGGAGGATCTTGGCGCCGTGCACCAGCGCCTGGCCCATCTTGCCCAGCGCGATCTTGCCCTGCGGGACCAACACCGCGCAGACCATCCCGGCCCGGACCGCGTACGCGGCGGCGGAGGCGGAGGTGTTGCCGGTGGAGGCGCAGATGACCGCCTTGGCGCCCTCCTCCTTGGCGCGGGTGATGGCCATCGTCATCCCGCGGTCCTTGAAGGAGCCGGTGGGGTTGGCACCCTCGACCTTGAGGTGCACCTCGCAGCCGGTGCGCTCGGACAGCACCTGGGCCGGCACGAGGGGCGTGCCGCCCTCGCGCAGGGTGACGACCTCGGTCGTGTCGCTGACCGGCAGCCGGTCGCGGTACTCCTCGATGATTCCGCGCCACTGACCGTTCGCAGTGGTGACGGTGGAATTGGCAGACATGGGTTCCTTTACTCCCCTTCGACCCGCATGATGCTGACGACACCGCGGACGGTGTCCAGCTCGCGCAGTGCCCCGACCGTCGACGACAGGGCGGCGTCGGTCGCTCGGTGGGTGACGACGACGAGGTCCGCCTCGCCGTCCTTCCCCTGCTGACGGACCGTATCGATCGATACGCCGTGTTCGGCGAAGATCGTCGCGACCTGAGCCAGAACGCCCGGCTTGTCGGCCACGTCGAGACTGATGTGGTAGCGGGTGACGACCTCACCCATCGGGCTGACGGGCAGCGCCGTGTACGCCGACTCCCCCGGCCCGGTGGCACCGGCGAGCTTGTTTCGGCAGACCGCCACGAGGTCGCCGAGGACCGCGGAGGCGGTCGGCGAACCGCCCGCGCCCGGACCGTAGAACATCAGCTGACCGGCCGCGTCGGCCTCCACGAAGACCGCGTTGTACGCCTCGCGCACGGAGGCCAGCGGGTGCGTCAGCGGGATCATCGCCGGGTGGACCCGCGCGGTCACCGACGCGCCGTCCGCGGCCCGCTCGCAGATGGCGAGCAGCTTGACGGTGCAGCCCATCCGCTTGGCGGAGGCGATGTCCGCGGCGGTGACCTCGGTCAGCCCCTCGCGGTGCACGTCGTCGATGGTGACGCGGGTGTGGAAGGCGATGCCGGCCAGGATCGCGGCCTTGGCGGCGGCGTCGAAGCCCTCGACGTCGGCGGTCGGGTCGGCCTCGGCGTAGCCCAGCGCCGTGGCCTCGTCCAGCGCCTCGCTGTAGCCGGCGCCGGTCGAGTCCATCTTGTCGAGGATGAAGTTCGTGGTGCCGTTGACGATGCCGAGGACGCGGTTGACCTTGTCGCCGGCCAGTGACTCGCGCAGCGGCCGGACCAGCGGGATCGCTCCGGCGACCGCCGCCTCGTAGTAGAGGTCGGCGTTGTGCTTCTCGGCCGCCGCGTGCAGTGCGGCACCGTCCGCCGCCACCAGCGCCTTGTTGGCCGACACCACGCTCGCGCCGTGCTCGAAGGCGGTGGTGATCAGCGCGCGGGCGGGCTCGATGCCACCGATCACCTCGATGACGACGTCGATGTCGCCGCGTTTGACGAGCGCGGTCGCATCGGTGGTGATCAGCTCGGCCGGGATCCCGTCCCGCACCCGCTCCGGGCGGCGGACGGCGATCCCGGCGAGCTCCACGGGCGCACCGATGCGGGCCGCGAGGTCGTCGGCGTGCGTCGTCATGATGCGCGCCACCTCTGAGCCGACCACACCACAGCCCAGCAGCGCCACCTTCAGCGGACGCGTACGCATCATTCGACCTCGTCTTTTCTTCGATCCAGCGGTTCCATGCTCGGTCACGCACCAGTTTCCTGGTCATGCACCAGTCTCACGCACCGGACGGCGGTTTCTGCCGTTCGTCCGGATGCCGAGACATTTATTTCATCCGGGGCCCGGACCCGGCGATCCGCCCCTACCCGACATCCAACCGCAGGAGATCTTCCTCCGTCTCCCGGCGGACGATGACCCGGGCCGCACCGTCCTTGACCGCGACGACCGGCGGCCGCAGCGCGTGGTTGTAGTTGCTCGCCATCGACCGGCAGTACGCGCCGGTCGCCGGCACCGCCAGCAGGTCGCCCGGCGCCACGTCGGACGGCAGGAAGGCGTCCCGGACGACGATGTCCCCGCTCTCGCAGTGCTTGCCGACGACCCGCGAGAGCATCGGCTCGGCGTCCGAGGTGCGGGAGGCCAGCGACACGCTGTACTCCGCGTCGTACAGCGCCGTGCGGATGTTGTCCGACATGCCGCCGTCGACGGAGACGTACGTCCGCAGCCCCTCCAGTTCCTTGACCGTGCCGACCTCGTAGAGCGTGAAGGCGGTCGGGCCGACGATCGCCCGGCCCGGCTCGACCGAGATCCGCGGCGCCCGCAGCCCGGCCGCCTCGCACTCGCGACCCACGATCTCGCGCAGCGCCTTGGCGATCTCGTGCGGTGCGCGGGGGTCGTCGTCGGAGGTGTACGCGATGCCCAGGCCGCCACCGAGGTCGATCTCCGGCAGCTCCACGCCGTGCTCGTCCCGCACCTCGGCGAGCAGCTGCACCACCCGCCGCGCGGAGACCTCGAAGCCGGCCATGTCGAAGATCTGCGAACCGATGTGGCTGTGGATCCCGATGAGTTCGAGCCCGTCGAGCTTCAGTGCGCGCCGCACCGCCTCGGCGGCCTGTCCGCCGGCCAGCGCGATGCCGAACTTCTGGTCCTCGTGCGCGGTGGCGATGAACTCGTGGGTGTGCGCCTCGACGCCGACCGTGACCCGGATCTGCACCCGCTGCCGCTTGCCCAGCCGCTCGGCGATGTGCGCGACCCGTGCGATCTCCTGGAAGGAGTCGAGCACGATCCGCCCCACCCCGGCCTCGACGGCCCGGGTGATCTCCTCGGTGCTCTTGTTGTTGCCGTGCAGCGCGATCCGCTCGGCGGGCATCCCGGCGTCCAGCGCGGTGGCCAGCTCGCCGCCGGAGCAGACGTCGAGGTGGAGCCCCTCCTCGGCCAGCCAGCGCACGATGGCCCGGGACAGGAACGCCTTGCCCGCGTAGAAGACGTCGGCGTCCGGCCCGAACGCGTCCTTCCAGGACCGGCAGCGGGCCCGGAAGTCCTCCTCGTCCAGGAAGTACGCCGGCGTGCCGAACTCCTCGGCGAGCGCGGTCACGGCCAGCCCGCCGACCGTCACCGCACCGTCGGCGTTGCGCCGGACGGTACGGGACCAGATCTGCGGGTCGAGGGAGTTGAGATCGGCGGGCGGCCCGGCGTAGTGCCCGTCGGGCAGTACGTCGCCATGCCGGGGCCCTGCGGGATGCGCGGAACGGCTCATAACGGAAACGGTCCCCTCAAGATTGTTCAGAGGTGCTGATCGGGGCAGTCGTCGGCGCGCCCCGAGGGTGTTCGGACGCGTGCATCGGACATTTCCAGACTCAGGTGGATGTGGTTCAGACGTGTTCAGGAGCAGAGATGCCGAGCAGGCGCAGGCCGTTCCCCAACACCGTCCCCGTGGCTTCGGCGAGGGCCACCCGGGCACGGTGCACGGCCAAGGGTTTCTGCTCGCCGACAGGCAGCGGCCAGAACTCCTCCTGCCAGCGCAGATAGGCGTCCGCGGTGACCTCCAGATGGCGCACCACCCGGTCCGGCGCGCACCGCCGCGCGGCGGTCGCGATGACCGTCGGATACGCGGCGAGACGGCCCTCCAGCGTCTGGAGGACCTGTACGTCCCCGTGGCCGGCGTCGGCCGTCGTCACGTCCCCCGGCTCGCCGACGAACCCCAGCTCGCCGGCGTTGCGCACCATCGCGCGGGCCCGGGCATGGGCGTACTGCACCCGGAACCGCGGGTTGTCCTCATGCTGCACCGGCCGCTGCGGCGCCCGCACCGGGTCGTGCGCCGCGGGCCTGAGCAGCACCCACCGCGCTTCGTCCGTGCCGAGCCGCGCCACCAGCCGGGCCAGTTCGTCCTCCTGGGCGTCCGCCGGCCGCTGCGGCTTCGCGGTGGCCCGACCGAGCCGGTCGAGCACCTCGCCCACCACGCTCGCCCGGGCCCGGGCCCAGTCCCCCGCGGGGGACGCCGGTGCCTGGACGATCCGCCCGGGTCCCGCGCCCGTCGCCGCCCCGGTCTCCGGGGCCTGGCCGTACCGCTCTCCGCGGGCCAGCACGTCCGCCACGAGCCCGGCCGACGCGCCGTCGCCCAACGTGAAGTTCAAGAAGCCCGGCCCGGCGATCTCGACCCTGGCGATCCCCGCACTACCCGCCAGCCGCCGTCGCAGGATCTCGGCCACCTCGCGCGCGGGCCGACCGGCCTGCTGCGCGAGCTGCAGCGCCACGTTGGAGGCGTAGTCCCCGCACCCGGGGCGCGGCGGTGCCTGCACCACGATCCGCGCCGGCACGGGCACGGAGAGCTCCCGCTCCGCAACGGCACCGCGCACGGAGCGCAGGACGGTACGGGAGAGCTCGGCCGGGGTCACAGGACAAGCGTATGGGAGGAAGGGGGGAGCCACGCGAACGGGTTTCGCGTGGTGGACACCCGACGGCGTGCTGCGGCGCACGCGGCCCGCCACCGAGCCCGCGAACCGCCGGGACGGACCCGGCGCGATCCCCCTCGCCCGGCGCCCGCAATCGACCTCAGCTCGCGGCCCGACCGCCCCCGCTGCCCGGCTCGCCGCGCTCCGCGCCGTCCCCGGAAACGCCGTCCGCCGACACCCCACCACCCGCCGTGGACACGTCATCTCGCGATCCGGCACCGACGGCGCCGTTCTCCGCGCCACCGACACCGGCACCCTCGGACGCGCCCCCGCACGCCTCGCGCCCCGAGCACTCCCGCTGCTGCCGCCCCTCCCGCACCAGCATCCCCACCGTGCGCACCAACTCCGTCGGCTCGAACGGCTTGGCCAGGAAGGCGTCGATCCCCACCGACTGCCCGTTGTCCACCTCGCCCTGCGTGCAGGCGCTGACGATGGCGATCGGGATGTCCCACGTCCGCGGGTCGGAACGCAGCCGCGCCGCGGTGTGCAGACCGCCCAGCCTCGGCATCATGACGTCCAGGGTCACCACGTCGGGTCTCACCCGGTGCACGACGTCCAGACACTCGGCACCATCAGCCGCGGTCACGACCTCGAAGCCCTCCAGCTCAAGGTTGACCCTGATCAACTGCCGGATCACCTTGTTGTCATCGACCACAAGGATCCGACCGGACAAGCCAGGCACACCTTGAGACTAGGTCTGCCCCTGCACCTGCGTCCCGGTTTTCCCCACTTCCGCCCCCGTGCGAGGGACCTTTCAACGACCGCCTCCGACCCGCCCCCGACATGCGGTAAGGGCGACCTTCCTTGACCCCCGCCCACCCCCCGCCCGACCTCCCGCCGACCGGCCACCAAAACGTTCATGACCACCCCATCGGAGCTGGTAGTGTTCTACCCGTCGCCGCAACAAGCAACGACAAAGCCCCCGTAGCTCAGGGGATAGAGCAACGGCCTCCGGAGCCGTGTGCGCAGGTTCGAATCCTGCCGGGGGCACTTCACGGATCTGCTTAGTACGGGTCCGAGTGCCAGCAAAGCCCGTTCCCTTCGTGGGGGCGGGCTTTTGTGTTGGTCTGTGCGAGTAGCGGGGCGGTCCTGCGTGATCTGGGGCCCGCCGTCCCGTTTCCGACGGCGTAGCGGCAGCCCACGGGATGAGCCGTCATGCCACGTCCACCCAGGGTGCTCGGCCGACCGTCTCGACGAACGCCGCCCTACCCAGAGGGCGCTCCGTGAGCCGACACCTACGGTGATGGCCCCCTCGTCTGGCCGTCGGCAACAGCATGCCTTTGCCGTGCCGCCAGCCACATCGCTTTTCAGCCAGGCTCGTTGCCGGGCACCGGACTCTCCCCTACCCTGCTCAGCAGTACGAACACTGCCGCTGCGACCGAGATGTCTCGGCGTGGCACCTCCTATGGCCGTCTCCCGGGGATCTGGGGCCGGCCATAGCTGTTTTCTGTACCTGGGGGATTCTCTTGTACCTGTGTTACCTCGACGAGTCCGGGACAGGCCAGACTCTGAACCCTGCGGTGAGCGACTCCGTACCGGTCATGGTCATCGGCGGGTTCACGGTTCCGGAGTCCCAGGTGCAGGGCTTGGCGTGGGACTTCCTGGAGTTGAAGAAGCGGTTCCGTCCCGAACTCCGCAAACTCCCCACGCTGACGCAGGTGGTGCACCACGAAATCAAAGGAGAAGCGCTCCGCAAGAGCTTCCGTCGCGACGGGCGCAACCAACGGCGCATGGCCCACGGCTTCCTCGACAACCTGATCGGCATCCTCGAACGGCGCGACAGCACGGTCATGGCACGGATCTGGGTCAAGCAGGACGGGGTCCGGAACGACGAACCCGCCATGTACGCCGCGGCGGTCACCACACTGTGCTCGACGTTCGAGCACTACCTCGCCGAGCGCTCGAGCAGCGGTATCGCCGTTCTCGACAGCCGGAATCCTCATGACAACAAGGGGAACGTGCACTGCGTGACCACCCGGAGGTTCAGCATGGGCGAGGACGGCTTGCCTCACCTTCCCGAGTCACCCGTGTTCGGACACAGCAACACGCACATCGGGTTGCAGATCGCCGATCTACTGGTCTCCGCGATACTGGCTCCGGCAGCCGCCGTGACTTATGCGGCGGATCTCGACGCGGTCAATGTCCACTGCCACCCGGGGTACCACAAGGTCCGCGAACGGCACTGCCCACGCATCGGCAAGCTGCAGCACCGGTACCCCGCGGTGACCGGCAAGTGGGCAGGGGGCGTGGTCGTTTCGGATGCGCGAGGCCACGAGTCGGCAGCCAAGCTGTTCGCCCCGACGGTGGCGGCGCGGAACGACGAACGGACCCACATTGGCGTTCCCGGACAGCCATCGCCGCATAACGCGGCAACGGCTTATGCGGCGCCTTCCCCTGCTCCGTAGCGGACAGGAAAAAGACTCAACGGTCAGAATCAGGAATTCTGACGGAACTATCTTGTCAGTTCGTTGAGCAATGCGTACCGTATCGAACGAAATTTCGGCAACAACAGACTTCCGGGGCTTCCTCGGACAGGTCTTCCGCCTACATACGGAGTACGCACGTGGCTTTCCCTCCACGCGACGACCAGCCCACGCCGCCGGCACGCGAGTTCCTGGCGTTCGGACAGCAGCCAGGCAACCGGGCCCGCACGCCTCGGGCGAGCGGCTTCCCTCGCGTCCCCTGAGCCCACCCGTCTCGCCCACGGCCTGCCCGGCCGCACGAGGAAACGTTCCTGCCCCGCACGACGTCCTGGTGCGACCGCGCAGGCTCCCGAAGGGAACCGCCGTGCTGTCCGATCCCGCCGCCCTCGCGGCATGCTCGTCCATTGCAGTCGTCGCATGTTGCGCACTTATCGTCGCCGGCCGAATCGCCGGTGATGCGCTGCGCGACAGTCGCTCCAGCGACCGTTCGCAGATCCTCCGCTCGCTCGCCGAGGTATTCCGCTACCTCCTGACGCCTTGGCGACGCCGTCGGTAGTCGTCGGGTTGGGGGTGCGTGCATCTGCGCACCCCCAACTACCGGCCCGAAACGTCAAGAACCACAGAGCTAAAATTGATACCCATCATTCGTGCGGCCCGCCGGGCTTCCGCTCCGGACGGAGACATACCGTCCTGGTGCTCGAAGGACACGCCCCCACCCGCGCCAGCAATCTCGTGCTGCCTGGGGGGCTTTCTTGCTTTTCCGTGAATCCGTCGAACGCGTAGCTCACCGCAGCGTGGAAGGAATGCTGAAAGACCAGTTGGTCGAGAAGTTCGTGCACACGCACGGCTATCGTCCCGGAGATTCCGAGGTCCGCTCCTGGCAGCGGAGCATTCCGGCACTGACCGGTGCACTGCTCGACGCCGGGCTCGACCAGGTCGAGATGCTGATCGAGTACGGGCTCCCGCTCACCAGCAAACGAGCGGACGTGGTGCTCGCCGGCGTCCATCCGGACACCCAGGAGCCCTCGTACGTCGTCGTGGAATTGAAGCAGTGGAGCCAGGCATACCCGGATGAGGACGACGAGCCGACGCTGTGCCGGGTCGACGCATACGCGCGACCGGTGCTGCACCCGATAGAGCAGGTCCGCGGGTACTGCGCCTACATGACCTCGTTCAACGGGGCGCTTGCGGGAAATCCGGAGCAGATCGCCGGCGTGGCATACCTGCACAATGCTACGAAATTCGGAGTAAGTGGACTGTTCGACACGGAACAGGACGAGTACGGGCGGATGTTCACAGAGGATCGACGGGGCGAGTTCATCAGCTACCTGCAGTCCAGGTTGGCTCCGGCGTCGGGCGCGTTGGCGGCTGACGCTCTGCTCGCGGGCAAGACCCAGCCGTCCAGGCAGCTGATGGCAGTGGCTGCGGACGAGGTCCGGGAGCGGGAGCAGTTCGTTCTGCTGGACGAGCAGCGGGTGGCGTACGAGATGGTGCTGCGGGCCGTCGAGAAGGCACACGGGTCGGACCACAAGGAAGTGGTCATCGTGACGGGCGGCCCGGGTACGGGGAAGAGCGTCGTTGCCCTGTCATTGCTGGGCGAGTTGTACCGACGGGGGATCCCGGCTCTGCACGCCACCGGGTCCCAGTCGTTCACCAGGACGATGCGCAAGGTCGCCGGTGCCCGCAAGCGCCAGGTCCAGGACCTCTTCAAATACTTCAACAGTTTCATGACCGCCCAGCGGAACAGCCTGGACGTGCTCTTGTGTGACGAGGCGCACCGCATTCGCGAGACCTCGGCAAACCGCTATACCCGGGCTGAACACCGTACGGGCAAGCCACAGATCGACGAGTTGATCGACGTGGCCCGGGTGCCGGTGTTCCTGCTCGACCAGCACCAAGTCGTACGACCCGGCGAGATCGGCAGGGTCGAGGAGATCAAGGCGGCCGCGGCCCAGAGAGGACTGCAGTGCCGAGAGGTCTCACTGGACAACCAGTTCCGGTGCGGCGGAAGTGACGCCTACCTGCAATGGGTGGTGCGGCTGCTGGGACTCGAGGGTGACGGCCCGGCGCGATGGGAGCCTGACGGCAAGATGGAGTTGGCGGTCGCCGACTCCCCGGCAGAGTTGGAGGCGTTCTTGGCGGACCGCCGCTCGCACGGGTACGAAGCGCGGATGTCGGCCGGCTACTGCTGGCGCTGGTCGGACGCCAAGCCCGGAGAGCCGCTGCCCGCGGACGTGGTGATCGGCGACTGGGCGCGCCCCTGGAACCTCAAGGGCGACCGCTCGGTGATGGGCGCTCCGCCCTCCGCACTGTGGGCAACCGACCCGGCGGGATTCGGGCAGGTCGGCTGCGTCTATACGGCACAGGGCTTCGAGTACGACTGGAGCGGGGTGATCCTGGGACCGGACCTGGTCTGGCGGACCGATCGCTGGGTGGTCGACCGGACAGCCTCCAAGGACCCGGTCTTCAAGCGCGCCACGCCGGACGAGGATGTGAACCGGCTGATCCGGAACACGTACAAGGTCCTGCTGACGCGCGGCATGGTCGGCACGATCGTCTACTCGACCGACCCGGAGACCCGCACGATGCTGCGCACGTTGACGGGGCACCGGGAGATGTCGGCAAACGCCGTCGGCTGAGCCGACCCGGGCGTTCGCCAGGGCCACCGATCCGCCCTCCCGGTGGCCCCGGGTCCCGGTCGCGCACCGAGCGCGCGTCACACGGGTCGGCCGCCAGTGCCACCGAGGACGAGTTCGCCGAGTTTCGCGCGGGTTTCCGGGTCCGTGGAGTAGAGGACCGTACCGGCCATCCCCCGAGTGAGCAGGACCTTGTAGGTGTTCTTGACAAGCCGGGCGAAGTCAGCGTCGGACGCGCCTTTCAGTGCGGTGTCCCAACTCTCGGACCTGACGGACCGCCAGCTTCCGCCTCGCCAGACGAGGTCCGGGCCGAGGATGACTCCGTTCCATGCGTACTCGAAACCCTGCGCCGTGTAGATGCATCCGACCTGCCCGAACCCAGCCGGGTCGGTCGCCCAGAGGTCCGAAGGGGGCAAGCCGCCCACCCCGTGGGGGCCGCTGATGTTCCACGGGCGGCGCCAGCGCCCTATGGCGACGTCGTGCACCAGTGTTCCGTCCTCGTTGGGGCGGCTCCACGGCCAGCAGAATCCTGCCGTGATGCGTGCGGTGTGGCCCTCGTCCCGCCTGGCGACGAGGAAGTTCTCAAGAGCCGCGGGGCTGTCGGCCACCCGGACCTCGAAGTTGTCATCTCCATGCCAGGCGTGCGGACCACCGGGCTCCAGCCCCAGGAGTCGCAGCACCCAAGCCTCGTACGCGCGACTGCCACCGCAGCGGAACTGGGCGTCGAGGTCGACGTGACGCACGATGATGCCCTGCTCCGCGGCCGCCTTCTCGATGGCCTCGGTCGTTCCCATCTCTCCCGGGCGCACGACTTGGTGCTCGTCCAGTAGGAACACCGGCACCCGGGCCGCCTCGATCAGTTCGTCAATCTGGCGTTTGTTGGCCCACTTACTACCCGGCGGGGCTCCGTTCGACGTCTCGCGAAGCCGGTGCGCCTCATCGAGGACAAGGACGTCGAGATCGTTTCCCCTCGCCCTCTCGAAGCTGTTGAAGTAGGTGAAGAGCTTCCCGGTTCCGGATCGCTGCTCGGTGATCTTCCGCTGCAGCGTGGTGGTGAAGGACTTGGATCCCGTGGCGTGCGCCACCGAGCGGCCCCGGCGTGACAGCTCGCCCAGGAGCGACAGCGCGATGACGCTCTTCCCCGAGCCCGGCCCACCGTTGATGAGAACGATCTCCTTGCGCCCGTTTTCCTCCCTGTCCGCCTCCGCCAAGGTCCGCAGCACCAGGGAGAATGCTTTCTGCTGCTGGCCGAGCAGCGTGAAGTGACGTCGGCTGAGCACCTCGTCCGCGGCCACCTCCAGCAGGGTGGTCGTCGGAGCGTGCCGGCTGGTGAGCAGGGCATCCGCCGCCAGGCGGTCCGGATCGGGGACGAGACGTTCACGAAGGAAGGAGACGAAGGCATCTCTGCTCGTGTTGGTGAAGAGGCGGCCACCGGCGACAGGCGCGGACACCAGGCTCTGCACGTCGCCGTCCTCGGCGTTGTGCAGGAACGCGGCGCCGCTCACACGATCCGCGTGCCCGTCGAGCACCAGGGTCAGATCGGCAAGGTACTCGCAGTAGCGGCGTACCTGCGCGACGGGATGGAGTTGCGCTCTGCGGGGCACGATCTGAGGGACGTCGCACAGGTCGTCGGAGCCGCCGATGGCCCCGGCGGCGCTCCACTGCTTGAGTTCGACGACGACGTACGCCGGTTCGCCTGACACCGGGTGGACTCCCGCGAGGACAACGTCAGCGCGCAAACTGCACATCGGCAGCGGGTACTCGACCAGCATCTCCACGTCCGCGAGCCCCGCTCCGACGAGCAACCCGGCGAAGGCGTGCAGGCTTGCGTGCCAGGACCTGACCTCGGCTTCGGGCGGCCGCTGCCGGTAGACGAAGAAGTAGGCGGACTTCAGGTCCTCGACGTACTGGCGGCGGTTCGGCTCCGCATCGTCGGCCACCGAACGGGCTGACGTACGCAGCAAGGTCACGGAGATCCCCCAGGGCACACGAGTGGTCTCGTGCGGATGGGGGCGTTTCCTCGCGCGGAAGCCCGTCGGACCGCATCACTTCAGGGCAACTCTATCCAGGCGGGTCCGGCGGCAACCGCGGCGCCCGTCCCACTGACGTCAGCAGAACTCCCGGTCGAGGCGGAGGTGCCTGTCCGGCACCCGAAGGGCGGAGCAGACCTGCCGGATGACACCGCCGAATCCCTCGGCTTCTCCGGGCGCCACGTGCCCGCCGGCGAGCACGAAGACCGGTACCCGTGCAGACCTGATCATTGCCGCCAGCAGCGGGCGCACGGAGTCCGGAAGGTCGGCAGCCGCCGAAAGGGGTGCCGTGCACCTCAGCCATGACTCCTCGCAGAACAGCACGTCGCACACCTGGAAGGCGGGGACACGCGGCCCGGAGAGCACTCGGGTGCGGTAGCCGGCACGGTCGAGTGCATTCGCCGCGGTGCTGACCAGTTCGCCCCCTTGGTTCGCGGCGGCCCCAGTCACCACGAGGGCGCTCTTGTCCTGCGCGGCGTGTGCGGCTCGCACCGTGTCCAGCACGAAGCGCTGGACGGCTACAGGGTCCGAGGCCAGCCGGAAACCGCCGGTGTGCCAGTCGAGCCGGCCCCGCGCGTCCAATCCCGCAAGCCGGACCCGCAGAGGCCCCGCGGCGAACAGTTCGGCCGCAGGCCGCCCCGGGGCCGCGGCCAACCGATCCCGGAGGAATCTGATCAACGCGCCCCGTGAGTCACGCGTGAACACGTGCGACAGGCGCGTACGTGGGTACCGGAGCAGGTCAGCTACGTCGTGATCCGCTGCGTTGTGCAGATAGGTCAGGCCGGCCAGGCTCTCTTCGTGTCCGGCGAGGGACCCGTGGGAGTTGAGCAGGGCACGACAGAAGGCCGCTGTCTGCTCGGCCGGATGTCGTTTGGACTTCCCCGTCTGGTTCGCGATCACGAAGCGCCCCGTGCCCTCGGCCGCGGTGGCACGCCGCCACTGCTTGAGTTCGACGACGACATACGAGGGTGCCCGCGACGCGGGGTGCACTCCGGCGAGGATGACGTCTGCCGGCCCCTGGCACTCCGGCAGCTTGTACTCGATCATCATGTCCACCGCCCCGAGGCCAGCATCGCGGAGGTCCCGGGCCATGACAGGCAGGCTGTGGCGCCACGCCTGTTTCTCCCCGGCGCTCGTCTCGCCGGCCCGGCCGTGCTCGACCTCCGCTGCCTCGAGTGCGGGCACCAGGCCGTCGCGCAACTGCAGTGCGTGCAGTTCATCGGCGGACAGTCGCATCAGGTACATCGTCCTCCCCCGGCCGGGCGGCTCATGGGCAACAAGGGTACGGCGGGGCGGGCGAGCGCCTCGAGCGTGCCTCCCCGGCCACCCGCGCCCCGTCGGCCGTGGTCCTGCGCCGCACTGGTTACCCGTCCAAGCGCACCGGCAACGAGTCCAGGCCGTAGACGATGGAGAGTTTGCGGAAGGCGAGGTCTTCGGGGCGGGTGGCGAGGCGCATGGTGGGGAAGCGGCGGACCAGGGCGGGGTAGGCGGCGCGGAGTTCCATGCGGGCGAGTTCGGCGCCGACGCAGCGGTGGATGCCGTAGCCGAAGGCGAGGTGGGAGGGGACCTTGGCGCGGTGGGGGTCGAACTGCTCCATCTCGGGGCCGAGTTCGCCGTCGCGGTCGGCGCCGCTGAGGGAGCACAGGACGACGTCGCCGGCGGCGATCTGCACGCCGCCGATCTCCAGTTCCTCGCGGGCGAAGCGGGGGAAGGCGACCTGGACGACGGTGAGGTAGCGCAGGAGTTCCTCGACGTAGCGGTCGACGACGTCGTCGCCGTCCTTGAGGGCGGCGAAGTGCTGGGGGTCCTGGAGGAGGACCAGGGCGCCGAGCGCGAGCATGCTGGCGGTGGTCTCGAAGCCGCCGGTCAGGACGCCGTCGGCGAGGCCGGCCAGTTCCTCGTCGGAGACCGAGTCGCCGTGTTCGCGGACGATCATGCCGAGCAGGCCGTCGCCCGGGTTCTCGCGCTGCTTCTTGACGACGTCGCGGAAGTAGGAGAGCGATTCCGATATGGCGCCGAAGGAGGCGTTGGCGCCGCTGAAGAGGTCGAACCGGGCGGCACTGAGGCGCTCGAAGTCGGCCCGGTCCTCGTAGGGGACGCCGAGGAGTTCGCAGATGACGAGGGAGGGGATGGGGAGGGCGAAGTGGGCGACGAGGTCGACCGGGTCGCCGTTGCGGCCGGCGCGCTCCATGGCGTCGAGGCGTTCCTCGACGATGTCGTGGATGCGGGGGGTGAGCCGGCCGAGGCGGCGCATGGTGAATTCGGGGGTGAGCAGCCGGCGCAGGCGGGTGTGCACCGGCGGGTCGGCGAAGCCCAGGCCGCCGGGGTTCTGCTCGGCGCCGGCGCCGGCCTTGCCGATGAGGTTGGTGAAGTCGGAGCTGAAGGCGTCGGCCTTGCCGAGCACCGCCTTGACCTCGTCGTAGCCGGTGACCAGCCAGACGTTGGAGGCTATCGGCACCGGGAGCTTGCTGATGGGCTCGCGTTCCCGGGCGGCGGCGAGGTCGGGCACCGGGTCGAGGCCGTCGCGGCGCAGCGGCATCAGGACGGAGTCCGGCAGGAAGGACATGCGGGAGAGGTCGAAGCCCTTCTTCCGCGTTCTCGCCAGGTAGAGGCGGCCGGCCCAGGCGAAGATCCGGGAACGGAGGGTCGTCATGGCGCTCATACTGCCTTTCGTCGCGGGGGACGGTCACCCGCGCTCGGCCGCCCCCGTGGGCCGAAACGGCGCGGGACCTTCACTCGGCGTCCTCGGTGTCGTACGCCATAGCCCCTCGCGAGCGGCGCCATGGCGTGTGTCCATGGCGTCGACCGGTGCGATCGGTCGTCCGCGTCAGCGTGACGAGCTCGGCCTTCTGCTTTTCGTTCTGACCGAGTTTACAAACTGCCGTTGACCTCGGTCACGGAACGGCCCGCGCCCCACCCCTATGAGGCCCCTGATTCTCCCCCTAGGGGAAGCGGGCCCGCCGTGCCGGGTGGGGCGGGGCGCGAAGAGGGGGACGGCGGGGCCTGGGGGTGAGTGGCATCACTCGCGGGCGATATGGGCGAATTGAACGGTTTTGCTTGCTACGTTGCCCGTGTGGATGTGGTGGACCGGGCGAACGGGGCGAGGGCGGTGGGCGGCGGGCCCGGGGCGGGCACGGTCCCGGGCCGGACGGCGGTGCGACCGCCGGCCAAGCGGCGGGGCGTCGAACTGGCCCTCCTCGTGGGTGCCGTGCTCATCAGCGTCTGCGGCTATCTGGTGGTGGGGCTGGCCAGGTCGCAGGCGGTGCCGGCCGGGGCGCTGCGGTACGCGGCGGGGCTGGGCGGGCTGGCGTTGCTGGCGCACCTCGTGGTGCGGTTCGGTGCCCCGCACGCGGATCCGCTGCTGCTGCCGACCGCGGTGCTGCTCAACGGGCTCGGGCTGGTGCTGATCTTCCGGCTCGACCTGGAGACCCGGGACGACCAGGCCGCGCCCGCCCAGCTGGTGTGGTCCGCGGTGGGCGTGACGTTGTTCATCGCGGTGGTGGCGGTGCTGCGCGACCACCGGGTGCTGGCGCGGTACGCCTACGGGTGCGCGGGGTCGGCGCTGGCCCTGATGGTGGTGCCGATCCTCTTCCCGGCGGTCAACGGCGCGCGGATCTGGATCCGGGCGGCCGGGTTCTCGCTCCAGCCGGGCGAGTTCGCCAAGGTGCTGATCACGGTGTTCTTCGCGGCGTACCTGGCGGCCAATCGGGAGGCACTGGCGCACACCGGGAAGGAGGTGTGGCGGTTGCGGCTGCCGGCGGGCCGGGTGCTCGGGCCGGTCGTCGCCATCTGGCTGGTGAGCGTGGGGGTGCTGGTCCTGGAGCGGGACCTGGGGACGTCGCTGCTCTTCTTCGGGGTGTTCGTGGTGGTGCTGTACGTGGCCACCGGGCGGACCGGGTGGATCGCGGTGGGGGTGCTGCTGGCGGCGGCCGGGGCGGCGGCGGTGGGAACGCTGGAGCCGCACGTGCACGGGCGGGTGCAGGACTGGTTGGCGCCGTTCGCCGGGATCGCGGCGGGCCGGGGGCCGGGCCAGTTGGCGCAGTCGCTGTTCGCGTTCGCCGCGGGCGGGACGTTCGGGACCGGGCTGGGGCAGGGGCACTCGTCCCTGATCGGGTTCGCGAGGAAGTCGGACTTCATCCTGGCGACGGTGGGTGAGGAGCTGGGGCTGGCCGGGCTGAGCGCGCTGTTCGTGCTGTACGCGCTGCTCGCGGCGTGCGGCTACCGGGCGGCGCTCGGGCTGCGCGACCCGTTCGGCAGTCTGCTGGCGGTGGGGCTGGCCGCGCTGCCCGCGCTCCAGGTGTTCGTGATCGCGGGCGGGGTGATGGGGCTGATCCCGCTGACCGGGATGGCGATGCCGTTCCTGGCGCAGGGCGGTTCGTCGGTGGTGACCAACTGGATCATCGTCGCGCTGCTGGTGCGGATCAGTGACCGGGCGCGCGGGCCGCAGGGCGACGAGGACGCCCGGCCGTTGCGCGCCGCCCCGGACGCCGTCGGGGCACCGCGGTGATCCGCGGCGTCCGGCACACCGCCGCGCTCTCCTCGCTGCTGCTGGCCGCGCTGTTGGTGAACGCGGTCCGGGTGCAGGTCTTCGAGGCGGACGACTACACCCGCAACCCGGCCAACCGGCGGGCCGCCATCGCCCGGTACGCCCAGCCGCGCGGCGCGCTCCTGGTGGGCGGCCGCCCGGTGACCGGCGCGCGGGACAGCGGCGGCCGGCTGCGTTACGAGCGGACCTACACCGACGGACCGCTGTACGCGCCGGTCACCGGCTTCGCCTCGCAGACATACGGGGCCTCGCTGTTGGAGGGCGCCGAGGACGGCATCCTGGCGGGGACCGACGACCGGTTGGTGACGTTTCCGTGGTGGGACCGGTTGATCCGCCGCCGACCGCCCGGCGGGCGGGTGGAGACCACCGTCGACGCCGCCATGCAGCGCGCCGCGTTCCGGGGGCTGGCCGGCCGCAAGGGCGCGGTGGCGGCGGTGGAGCCGCGCAGCGGGCGGGTGCTGGCGCTGGTCAGCTCGCCGTCGTACGACCCCGGCGTGCTCTCCGGGAACGGGCGGTCGGTGACCGCCGCCTGGCGGCGGCTCAACGCGGCGGCGGACCGGCCGATGCTCAATCGGGCGCTGCGGCAGACCTATCCGCCGGGTTCCACCTTCAAGGTGGTGACCGCGGCGGCGGCGCTGGACGGCGGGGTGGTCAAGGACCTCGACGCCCCGCTGGACGTGCCCGACCCGTACACCCTGCCGGACACCCGCACCCAGTTGGGCAATCCCGCGGAGGGCTGCGCGCACGTGGGGCTGCGGGAAGCCTTCCGGCTCTCCTGCAACACGGTCTTCGCGCGCCTGGGGGTGGCGGTCGGGGTGCGCCGGCTGGCGGGGGCGGCGGAGCGGTTCGGCTTCAACGACCGGGGGCTGCGGCTGCCCTCCCCCGTCGCGCCGAGCACCTTCGACACCCGGATGGAACCGGCGCAACTGGCGCTCTCCGCGATCGGGCAGTACGACACCGCCGCCACTCCCCTGCAGATGGCGATGGTGGCGGCGGCGGTGGCCAACGACGGCCAGCTGACGCCGCCGTACCTGGTCGACCGGGTGACCGACGCGCACGGCGTGCTGGTCGCGCCCGGGGCGCGGGAGCCGACCCGGCAGGTGATGAGTCCGGCCACCGCCGAGCAGCTCCAGGAGCTGATGACCGAGGTCGTCGAGCACGGCAGCGGGCGGACCGCGGCGATCGACGGGTTCCTGGTGGGCGGCAAGACGGGGACGGCACAGCACGGGGTGCGCAACGAGGGGACGCCGTACGCCTGGTTCATCGCGTGGGTGCGGGACCGGCAGAGCCATGAGCCGGTGGCGGCGGTGGCGGTGGTCGTGGAGGACGCGGAGGCCGAGCGGGAGGACGTCAGCGGGGGCGGCAGCGCCGGGCCGATCGCGCGGGCGGTGCTGGCGGCGGGGTTGCGGTAGGTCCGGTCGCCGCGGCGGCTAAGCCACCGGCACGATGACGCCGGCACCATGCCGCCGGCACAATGGCACCATGGTGCGTGATGCGGAACACTCCCCGGACCCCGCGGTGCGGGCGCGGCTCTCGCTCGCCGAGGTGGAGGCGCTGGCCCGGCGCGTGCACGAGGGGCAGACCGACAAGGCGGGCCGGCCGTACGCCGAGCACCTGGCGGCGGTCGCGGCGAGGGTGCGGGCGCGCGGCGGCAGCGCGGCGCAGATCGCCGCGGCGTGGTTGCACGACGCGGTCGAGGACGGGGCGGTGAGCGCCGCGTGGCTGGACGGGGCGGCGCTGGACGGGGCGACCAAGGCGATGGTCCTGGCGGTCACCAAGCGGCCCAGGGAGCCGGTCGAGGAGTACGCCGCGCGCATCCTGGCCGTGCCCGGTGCGCTGCTGGTCAAGGAGGCGGACCTGGCGCACAACGCCGATCCGGCCCGGCTCGCGGTCCTGGACGCCCCGACGCGGCGGCGGCTGACGGCCAAGTACGCCCGGGTGCGGGCCCTGCTGGGGCTGGGCTGACGCGCCGCGCGGGCCGGGCGTCCGGAGGGCCCGGGCGCACCGGCGGCCGGGGTGACCGGATCAGGCCGCCCCGGTTCCACGCATCGGACGCCCGCGCCGAAAGGTGTCGTACACAGCTAATCTGCCGCGATGACTCCCACGCAGCCTTCGGAACCGCAGCCCCCGGCCCCCGGGCCCGACGCCCTGCACGGCCCGGCGGCGGGGCGGGTGATCGCCGAGCTGACCGGCGTCGGCGTCCGCCGCTACACCACCGACCAGGTCATCCTCGACGGCATCGACTGGACCGTGCGCTCCGGTGAGCACTGGGCGCTGCTGGGCGCGAACGGGGCCGGCAAGACCACCGTCCTGCGGTTGATCGGCGCGCTGATGTTCCCCACCGTCGGCACCGTCGAGGTGCTCGGCCACCGGCTCGGCCGGGTGGACGTGCGGGAACTGCGCGCCGCCATCGGCCTGGTGTCCAGCGCGCAGAAGGTGCCGCAGGACGCGACCGCGCACACGGTGGTGCTGACCGGTGCGACCGGCACCGTGCAGCCGCTGTGGCGCGCGTACGACGGGGCGACGCGGGAGCGGGCGCACGAGCTGCTGGCCGAGTTGGAGCTCAAGGAGTTGACGGACCGCCCGTACGGCGTGTGCTCGGGCGGTCAGCGGGCCCGGATCCTGATCGCCCGGGCGCTGATGGCCGATCCCTCGCTGCTGCTGCTCGACGAGCCGTTCAACGCGTTGGACCTGCCCTCGCGCGAGGACCTGATCGACGCCCTGCACCGGCTGGCCGCGGGACGGCCGGAGCTGGCGACGGTGACCGTCACGCACCACCTGGAGGAGCTGTCCCCGGCCATCGGGCGGGCCGTCCTGCTGCGGGACGGGCGGGTGCAGGCGCTCGGTCCGGTGGCCGAGGTGTTGACCAGCGAGCGGATGACGGCCTGTTTCGGGCGGCCGATCGAGGTGTCCCGGCACGAGGGGCGCTGGCTGGCCCGGTCCGGGCGGCCGTCGGTGCGGTAGCGGAGGCGGGCGGGCGCCGTCGGCGTCACGTTCCGTCCGCGGCGTCCCGCACGCCCGTCAAGAAGCGTCGGACCGCGGCCCGTTCGCCCTCGTCGAAGGCGTCGAGCAGGCCGAGGACGCGCTCGATCGGCGGGCCGAAGAACGACTGCCCCAGGGCGATCGCCTGCGCGTCGACGACCAGCAGGACGCGCCGCCGGTCGCGGGTGTCGCGGACCCGGCGCAGGTGCCCGAGCCGCTCCAGGCGGTCGACCAGGGCCGTGGTGCCCGCGGAGTTCAGGCCGAGGCGGGCGCCGAGCCGCCCGGCGGTGAGCTCCTCGCCGGCCCGGGCCGCGTCCAGCAGGGCGATCAGTGCCCGCAGGTCGGTGGGGTGCAGGCCGTTGCGGGCCGCGAACCGCGCGCCTGCCAGGTCGAGTCGGACCGTCACCTCGCGCAGCAGGTGGACCAGGTCCATGCCGTCCGGTTGCGGTTCCGGTTCCCGCGCCACCGCCACTGTGTTCCGTCCCTCCCGCGCCGAACGGCGCGCCCCGAACCGTCGCCCCCGCCGGTCGGACGGCGTACGATCCCCAATTACCTCGCTGAGCAAGATACTTGCTCGACGAGATGTCTGTCGTCCGTCCCGCTGCCGTGGACCGTCCACCCGCCGCCCTTCCCCGTCACGGAGGCGCACCGTGAACGTCAAGCGCACGCCGCCCGCCACCGCCGCGTTCCGGGCGGCCTACCGGCAGGCCCTGGCGCTCTGGCCGGTGCCGGTCGAACCGCTCGCTCTGGACGGGGAGTTCGGCACCACCCGGATCACCGCCTGCGGACCGGTCGACGGACCGCCGCTGGTACTGCTGGGCGGTGGCGGCACCACCTCCGCCGGCTGGTACGCCCGGGCCGCCGGCCTCGCGCGCACGCACCGGGCGTATGCCGTGGAGGTGCCGGGCACGCCCGGGCTGAGCGTGCCCGGCGGCCGTCCGCTGCGCCGGCCGGCCGACCTGATGGCCTGGTTGGACGGGGTGCTGGACGCGGTCGGGGCCGAACGGGCCGCGCTGTTGGGGCACTCGTACGGGGGCTGGCTGGCGCTGGGGTACGCGGTGCACGCCCCGGACCGGGTGGCGCGGCTGGCGCTGCTCGACCCGACGCAGTGCTTCGCGGGGTTCCGGGCGGCGTACCTGGCGCGCGCGGCCCCGGTGTTCGTGCGGCCCGGCCCGGACGCGACCCGGCGGTTCCTGGCGTGGGAGAGCCGCGGCGGGCCGGGGGTGGCGCCGGAGATGGTCCGGCTGATGGGCATGGGCGGCCGGGAGTTCCGGGGGCGGCCGGTGACCGGGCCGCGGCCGGCGGCGGACCGGCTGGGCTCCGCCGCGCCGCCCGCGCTGGTGCTGCTGGCCGGGCGGAGCCGGGCGCACGACGTGCGGCGGGTGGCGGCGGGGGCCGGGCGGGCGCTGCCGGGGGCGCGGATCGTGACGCTGCCGGGGGTCGGGCACCACGCGTTGCCGGAGCTGCGGTCGGCCGAGTTGGAACGGGAGTTGACGGGGTTCCTGGCGGGGTGAGGGCGGGCCGGCGCGCACCGGCCCGCCCGTTCACAGGGCGTCGGCCCAGTCCGGCAGGGGCTCCCGCCGCCGGGTCCACTCCTGCCCCAGTGCCGCGGTCCCGGTGCGGGCGCCCACCACCCCGCCGGTGATGGCGCAGGTGGTGTCCACGTCGCCGAGGCCGGCCGCGGCGGTCCACAGGGCGGCCGGGAGGTCGTCCGGGTGCCGGGCGGCGCACCACAGGGCGAACGGGACGGTGTCGTCGGCGCGGATCCGGCGGCCGCTGCCGAGGGCCGCGGCGGCCTCCTCGGGGCCGGTGCCGAACGGGAGGTCGGCGGCGCGCAACAGGCCCTGGCGGACCGGCCCGTCGGGGGTGCGGGCGGCGATCTCGGCGAGCGCCGGCGGCGCGCCGCGGGCGGCGAGTGCGGCGGCGACGGCCACCGCCACCGCGCCGGCGACGCCCTGGGGGTGGGCGTGGGTGACCTCCGCGGAGCGGGCGGCCTGGGCGGCGGCGCGGTCGAGGTCGTGGTGGAACCAGGCGCCGAGCGGGGCGACGCGCATGGCGGCGCCGTTGCCGAGGCTGCCCTCGCCGCCGAAGAGGGCGTGCGCCAACTCCTGCCACTGCGCGGGCTTGGCGGCGGCCCGGGGCAGCAGCGCGTGCATGCCGGAGCCGTAGCCGCGGCCCGGGTCCGCGCCGTGGGTGGCGGCGAACCGCGCCACCAGGGCCGGTTGCCGGACCTCGCCGTGCTCGACCAGGACGGCGAGCAGGTCGAGCGCCATGGCGGTGTCGTCGGTCCAGTGCCAGTGCGGCTCGGGCGGCAGGCGGCGGGCGGCGATCAGCGTCCGGGCCTCCTCCGCCGGCCGGAAGAGGCCGAAGAAGCGTTCGCCGAAGGCGTCGCCGTGCGCCAGTGCCTCGATGCTGCCGCGCACCGCGGCGCGCCGTCGGTCGTCGGTGTCCATGGGCGGATCCTGCCACTGCCGGTGCGGCCACGGCGGTGCGCGCGGCGCGGGCGGGGACTGACGGCCGTGCGGGCCGACTCCTCGGCGGCGAACCGTTCGGCGTCCAACTGCTCGGCGGGTTCCTCGTCCTGGGCCATCAGCAGGTCCAGGTTGGCGTCGCCCAGGTCGAAGACGCCGAGGTCCAGGTAGGCGCGCTGGAGGCGCGGGCCCCACAGGCCGATGTCCTTCACGCACGGGACGATCCGGCTGAACAGCAGCTTCCGGAAGAGCCGGAGGAACTCCGAGCGTTCGGTGAACTCGGCGGCCTCCGCGGGCCGGATGCCGAAGTTCTCCAGCACTTCCGTGCCGCGCAGCCGGTCGCACATCAGGTAGCAGCCCTCAATGACGAACTCCTCCCGCTCGCGGAGTTCGACGTCGGTGAGCTGCCGGTAGCAGTCGCGCAGCGCCATCCGGCCGAAGGCGACGTGCCGGGCCTCGTCCTGCATGTTGGTAGAGGGCCAGCAGGCGGTCGCGCCCGGAGTCGTTCTTCTCCCCCGGATACATGGCCTCCCAGGTGAAACGGGCCGCGCCGGTGGCGGGCACGGTCCACCGGGGGTCGCCGGGGTCCTGCACGTACCGCTCTCGGGTCGACACCGCGCCGCACCTCCACCGCCCGCCGAACGCCCTGTGGCGGGCGGGTGGTTGGCAGATTCACACGCTTCTTACCGGCGGGTCAATAAGTCGTGCGCGAGGGATTGACGTCCTTGCTGACAAGCAGTCTCATAAGAGGCAGCCGCATGTGACCGCGGGTAACTTCGACCGTGAGGTGTAGCCAGAGCCATGACGAGCGCGCCCACCGCAATGACCGAGGCGGACATCGATGTCCTGCGGGACGCCCTCGGGCTGCTCAAGGACCGGGAGCAGGTCGCCGAGCGACTGCTCGCCTCCTCCGCCAAGCACTCCTTCGACCCCGACGCCGAACTCGACTGGGACGCACCCTTCGAGGAGGGCAAGTGGTTCTGGCCGCCGGAGCTGGTGTCGCTCTACGACACCCCGATGTGGCGGCGGATGAGCGAGGAACAGCGCATCCTGCTCTCCCAGCACGAGGCCGCCGCGCTGGCCTCGCTCGGCATCTGGTTCGAGATCATCCTGATGCAGCTGCTCGTCCGGCACATCTACGACAAGCCGGCCACCAGCGCGCATGTCCGGTACGCCCTCACCGAGATCGAGGACGAGTGCCGGCACTCCAAGATGTTCGCCCGGCTGATCTCGCGCGGGGACACCCCCTGGTACCCGGTCAGCCCGGTCCACCTGAACCTCGGCCGACTGTTCAAGACGATCTCCACCACCCCGGGCTCGTTCACCGCGACCCTGCTCGGTGAGGAGGTCCTCGACTGGATGCAGCGGCTGACCTTCCCCGACGAGCGGGTGCAACCGCTGGTCCGGGGCGTGACCCGGATCCACGTGGTGGAGGAGGCCCGGCACGTGCGCTACGCCCGCGAGGAACTGCGGCGGCAGATGGTGACGGCGCCGAAGTGGTCGCAGGAGTTCACCCGGGTCACCTCCGGCGAGTTCGCCCGGGTCTTCGCCATCGCCTTCGTCAACCCCGAGGTCTACACCAATGTCGGCCTGGACAAGCGGGCGGCCATGGCACAGGTGAAGACCAGCGGCCACCGGCGCGAGGTCATGCAGACCGGGGCCAAGCGGCTGACCGACTTCCTGGACGAGATCGGGGTGTTGCGCGGGGTGGGCCGGCGACTGTGGCGCAGCTCGGGCCTGCTGGCCTGAACGCCCCGCCCACACCGACGCGGGCCCCGAGCACCTGTACGAGGCGGAAACCCCGGCGGTTACGCTGCTGTTCATGAACGGCAGCGGCACCGCCCCAGCAGTACCCAGACCCGCCTACCGCAGGCTGAGCGTGGAGCAGCGCCGCAGCCAGCTGCTCGCCGCCGCGCTGGGGCTGTTCGCCCAGCGCGCGCCGGAGGACGTCTCGCTGGACGACGTCGCGACCGCCGCCGAGGTCTCGCGGCCGCTCGTCTACCGCTACTTCCCCGGCGGCAAGCAGCAGTTGTACGAGGCGGTGCTGCGCAGCGCCGCCGACGAGCTGGAGCAGTGCTTCGCGGAGCCGGAGTCCGGGCCGCTCACCCAGCGGCTGGGCCACGCCCTGGACCGCTACCTGGCCTTCGTCGACCAGCACGCCGCCGGATTCAGCGCCCTGCTCCAGGGCGGCAGTGTGGTGGAGACGTCCCGGACCAGCGCGATCGTGGACGAGGTGCGCCGGGCCGCCGCCGAACAGATCCTGCACCACCTCGGCGAACCGGCCCCGGGTCCGCGGCTGCGGACCACGGTCCGGATGTGGATCACCGCGGTCGAGGCGGCCTCGCTGATCTGGCTCGACGAGGACAGGCAGCACGCCCTCGACGAACTGCGGGTCTGGCTGGTGGACCACTTCGTCGCGCTGCTGACCGCCACCGCGGCCCGGGACGCACAGACCGCGCGGGTGATGCGGGCGGCACTCAAGGGCGAGGCCCCGGACGGGCCCGCCGGGGAGCTGGCGCGCCGGATCCTCCCCGTGGTCAGCGAGGCCGCTCACCTGCTGTGAGACTGGGGCGGTGCGCAGCGAGAACACCCCCTTCGTCGGCGGTCCCCTGGACGGCCGGGTCCTCCCCGTCCTGGTCGGCCCCACCGGCCTGCCCCCGAAGACCTACGAGATCCCGGTGCCCCGCGACGACGGCCGGCCGCCCGAGCTGCACGTCTACCGCCGGGTCCCCGGCCCCGCCGGGCGCCTGGGGCTGCCCCGCGGCTGGCGCTACGCGTACGACCCGGCGGGCCGGTCCGGCAGCGCGGGGCCCAAGTGGCCCTGGCGAAAGCGGCGTTGACGGGCGGGGCCCCGCTCTCCGTCGCCGCACCCCCGCCCACAGTACGATCAACGGGGTTTCCACATGTCTACCGAAGGAGGAGCCCCATGGCTCAGGTCACGCTGAAGGGCAACCCGGTTCAGGTCAACGGCGAGCTGCCCGGCACCGGCAGCCAGGCGCCGGCTTTCAGCCTCGTCGCCGACGGGCTGGCGGACGCGTCGCTGAAGGACTTCGCCGGCAAGCGCAAGGTCCTCAACATCTTCCCCAGCGTCGACACCCCGACCTGCGCGTCCTCCGTGCGCACGTTCAACGAGAAGGCCGGCGACCTCGCCAACACCGTGGTGCTGTGCATCTCCGCCGACCTCCCCTTCGCCCAGGCCCGGTTCTGCGGCGCCGAGGGGCTGGAGAACGTGAAGAGCCTCTCCCTCTTCCGCAGCCCGGAGTTCCGCGCCGACTACGGCGTGGCGATCGCGGACGGGCCGCTCGCCGGGCTCGCCGCCCGTGCGGTCGTCGTGCTGGACGAGAACGACACGGTCCTGCACGCGCAGCTCGTGCCGGAGATCAGCGAGGAGCCCGACTACGACGCGGCCCTCGCCGTCCTGAAGTAGTTCCCGGTGGCGCCCGCCCCGCCCGGCGGGGCGGGCGCCCGGTCCCGGTCGGTCAGGCCCCGGTCAACGACGCCAGGTAGGCGCCCGTCTTCTCCGGCTCGAAGAAGAAGTTCTCGAAGTCGGACGGGTCGTTGAAGCCGTTGGCGAACCGGTCGGCGGCCGGCTGGAGCTGGCCGGCGGCGCCGAGCAGGTTCAGCACGTGCTCCGGCGGCGGCGCCAGCATCGCGTTGGTCCACTTGGTGACGTGCCGGGCGGTGTCCCAGTAGCGGTCGAAGGCGGCCCGCATCCAGTCCGCGTCGAACGGCCGGTCGCCGTGCTCGACGATGGCCGAGAGGTAGGCCGCGGCGCACTTGGACGCCGAGTTGGAGCCCTGGCCGGTGATCGGGTCGTTGGCGACCACCACGTCCGCGACGCCCAGGACCAGGCCGCCGGAGGGCAGCGTGCCGATCGGGTTGCGGACGGTGGGGGCGTAGCGGCCGGCCAGCGTGCCGTTGGCGTCGGTGAGTTCGACGCCCGCGCTGCGCTCGTACTCCCACGGCAGGAACGTCTTCATCAGGTCCAGCGTGAGCGCCAGGTGCTCGCGGGGGTCCCGCACGCCCTGGAAGGCGTCCACCGGGCCGCCGGGGATGCCCTCCCAGAAGAGGATGTCGGCGCGGCCGGAGACGGTCAGGGTCGGCATCACGAACAGTTCGCCGACGCCGGGGACGATGTTGCAGCGCACCGCCTCGAACTCCGGGTGCTCCGGGCGTGGGCCCATGCCGTGCACGTAGGCGACGGCCAGCGCGCGCTGCGGGGCGTCGTACGGCGAGCGCGCGGCGTCCCGGCCGAACATCGACACCAACTCGCCCTTGCCGGCCGAGACCAGCGTCAGGTCGTAGCGCTGCGCGAAGAAGTCCAGGTCGGAGACTGCCGCACCGTGGATGACGAGCTGCCCGCCGCGCTGGGCGAAGGTCTCCATCCAGCCGGCCATCTTCACGCGCTGGTCGACGGACTGGGCGTAGCCGTCGAGCTTGCCCACCCAGTCGATGGCCCGCTGGGTGCCGCCGGGCTCGGCGTGGCTGCCGGGGGCGGCGACCGAGACGCCCAGGCCCTCGATGCGCGGCGCCTGGCTCTCCCAGAAGTTCAGCGCCAGGTCGCGCTCATGCTGGAGGGCGGTGTGGAACATGCACTGCGTCGACATGACCCGGCCGGAGCGGATCTCGTCGGCGGTGCGGTTGGACATCAAGGTGACCTCGTAACCCTGGGACTGGAGGCCGAGGGCGAGTTGGAGACCGGACTGGCCGGCTCCGACGATGAGTATCTTCCGCATGGCGGGCTCTTCTCTGTTCCTGCTGTTCGGGGTGCTGAGGGGTGGCGTCAGGAGGCTATTCGGGCGTGACGTCCAGTGCGTGTCCGACCAGCGCGAGCAGCGCCTGGATGACCGTGGGCCGGCGCCGTGCGTCCATCACCACGACCGGCACCTGCTCCGGCACGGTCAGCGCGTCCCGGACGTCCTCCACGTCGTACCGCTCGGTGCCCTCGAAGTGGTTGACCGCGACGACGTAGGGCAGGCCGCAGCTCTCGAAGTAGTCCAGCGCCGGGAAGCAGTCCTCCAGCCGGCGGGTGTCGGCCATCACGATCGCACCGATCGCGCCGCGCACCAGGTCGTCCCACATGAACCAGAAGCGCTGCTGACCGGGCGTGCCGAACAGGTACAGCACCAGTTCCTGGTCGAGGGTGATCCGGCCGAAGTCCATGGCGACCGTGGTCGTGGTCTTCTCCGGCGTCGCCGTCAGGTCGTCGGTCGCCTCGCTGGCCTCGGTCATCACCGCCTCGGTCTGGAGCGGGGTGATCTCCGAGACCGATCCGACGAAGGTGGTCTTGCCGACGCCGAAGCCACCGGCCACCACGATCTTCGTGGCGACCGGCGCCTGCGCCCGGTCCATCTGCCAGCTCTGCAACCCCGCGTCGGCGGTGTCCGGGCCGGCCGGTGCCGCGGGGCCGGCGACCGGCCCCGTCCCGGTCGCTATCGTGTCAGAGCCTGTGAAGTCCACTCAGCACCCTTTCGAGCAGCGCGCGGTCGGGCCGGCCGGTGCCGTGCCCGGTGCCGTAGACGCGAATCTTTCCCTGGTCGGCGAGATCGCTGAGCAGGACGCGGACCACGCCCAGCGGCATCTTGAGCAGCGCGGAGATCTCCGCGACCGAGCGCATCCGGCGACACAGCTCGACGATCGCGCGCATCTCCGGCATCACGCGGTCCCCCCAACCGCCCGAGGTGAGTTCGGGCCGCTCCTCGGGGGCCTCCAGCGCGGCCACGAAGGTCTCGACGAGGAGCACGTGGCCGAACCGGGTCCGGCCGCCGGTCAGCGAATACGGCCGGACCCGCGCGGGTTTGCGGTCCCCGCCGCGCACGGGGAGTTTGGAGGTACTACTCACTGGACGTTCTCCATCGACTTGCGCAGTTCGGTGCGGAGTTCGGGGGTGAGGACGTGACCGGCCCGGCCGACGAAGAGCGCCATGTGGTAGGCGATGACGCTCATGTCGCAGTCGGGGGTGGCGTGCACGCCGAGCAGCGAGCCGTCGCTGATCGCCATGACGAACAGGCTGCCCTCGTCCATCGCGACCATCGTCTGCTTGACGGCTCCGCCGTCCATCAGCTTCGCCGCGCCGTTGGTCAGGCTGCCGAGCCCGGACACGATGGTCGCGAGGTCGGCACTGGAACCCAGGGGGCCGTCGGTGCCGGCGTCCGGCGCGGGGCCCTCCGCCCGCTCGGGGTCGGACGACAGCAGCATCAGACCGTCGGAGGAGACCACCGCGACCGAGTGGATGCCGGGCACCTCGTCGACCAGATTCCCCAACAGCCAGTGCAGGTTACGTGCCTGGGTGCTCAGCCCGTGTCCATACGCAGTGGGCGCTTGCGCCTTCAATCGCGTGCCTCCTCGCCGATATGGCTTTCTCCCGGGGCCCCCGCTCCGTCGGTGTCCGTCTGTGGGATGGTCTGCTCCGCGGTGCTTTCCGCGATCTCGGCCGCCACGTCGCGGCGGCCGTCCCGCGCCCCCTGCTGGAAGCCGCCGAGCCGGCGGCGCAGTGCCTCGGCGTTGGCGGAACCCATCTTGCGGGGCGCGGCGGGCGCCTTCTTCTGCGCCACGTTCTTCGGGGTGCGCTTGGGCAGCCCGGTGGTGGTCCGGCGCTGGGGCCGGGGCGCACCGGGTGCCTGCGCCGGGGATGCCTGGCCCGGCAGCTCCGGGTCGGCGGGCTCCGGGTCAGGGAGCGTGGGGTCCGGGGCGGCGACCGGCTCCGGGGCCCGGTCGGGGGTCCCCTCCGGTGCCGGGCGGGTGTGCTGGTCGGGGCCTATCGCGTAGGGATCGGCGTCGGCGGGTGCCGGGGCGGCGTGCCGCCGCTTGCCGGGTGCCGGGACGGCCGGGGCACCCTCGGCCGGGGAGCCCTCGGCCTGCGGCGTGGTCTCCCCGGGGCGGCTGTGCTCGCCGGTGGTGCCGGCGGCGGGCCCGGCCGCGTACGGACCGGGTGACTGGGGCCCGTACGGGCTCGGTTCGGCGTCGGCGTCGGCGGTGGCGGTGGCGTCGTGGGCGGCGGGCGGTGCGGCCGGGCCCTGCGACTGGGCCGGTACGGCTGGTGCTGACGGTGCTGCTGGTGCTGACGGTGCTGACAGTGCTGCCGGGGTGGACGGCGTGGCTTCGGCCGCGGCCTGGGCGCCGAGTCCCGCCGCGTCGATGGCCCGCTCGGCCGCCGCGACGAACGGGTCGCCGGCGAGGCCGCGTCCGCCGGCCGGTGCCCGGTCGGCGGGCTCCGGTTCCGGCGCGGCCTCGCCGGGCGGGGCCTGCGGGGCGTCCGCCACCGGGGCGGGGGCGGGCGCCGCGGGCGTCTCGACGGCCGGCTGCGCCGCCGGGTCGAGCCGGTGCGTGCGGGTCTGCAGGGTGTTGGAGTTGGCCTCCGCGATCGAGCCCGGGAGGGTCGGCGCGGCCGCCCCGGGCCGGTTCGCCGCCGGGGCGGCGGGCGCCGGTCCCGGGCGGTTCGGCAGGATCGAGCCGGGCAGCACGACGACGGCGGTGACGCCGCCCTGCGCGCGGTCCCGCAGCTGGACCCGCGCGCCGTGCCGGGCGGCCAGCCGCACCACCACGTACAGGCCCAGGCCCAGCGCCTCGTCCACGGTCTCGGAGGTCGAGGCGGCCTCGGCGTCCGCGAGCCGCTCGTTGACCTCCGCCAGCCGGTCCGCGGTCATGCCGATGCCCTCGTCCTCGACCGAGAGCATCAGCTCGCCGCTCTCCAGCAACCAGCCGGAGAGCTCGACGTGGGCGTCGGGCGGGGAGAACGCGGTGGCGTTCTCCAGGAGTTCGGCCACCAGGTGGCTGATGTCGTCGGCGGCGAACCCGGCGACCTGGGCGTGCGGCGGCAGCGAGGTGATGCGGACCCGCTCGTACCGCTCGATCTCGCTGACCGCGGCGCGCAGCATGTCCAGCAGCGGCACCGGCCCGGAGTGGCTGCTGCCGTGCTGTTCGGCGCCGGCCAGCACCAGGAGGTTCTCGCTGTTGCGGCGCATCCGCGCACCGAAGTGGTCCAGCTTGAAGAGGGTGTCCAGCCGCTCCGGGTCCTGCTCGGACTCCTCCAGCGACTCGATGACCGCCAGCTGACGCTCCACCAGGCCCAGGGTGCGCAGCGAGAGGTTGACGAACCGGCCGTGCACGCCGGTGCGCAGCACCGCCAGCCGCTCGTTGAGCGCGGCGACCTCGTCCTTGAGCGCTTCGGCCTGCTCCTGGAGGACCTCCCGCTCGGCGACCAGCCGCTGCCGTCCACCGACCAGCCGCTTGCGCTCGCCCTCCATCTCGGCGGTGCGCCGGGCGGTGTCGGCGATCTGGGCGTGCAGCGCGTTGACCGACCGGACGGTGGCGGCGAACTCGTCGTTGCGGCCCTTGTAGCTGATCGGGTCCTCGTGGCCGGGGTCGGCCGCCAGTCGCTTGGCGCCGATCCGCAGCGCGGCCAGCGGCTGGGTGAGGGTGCGGGCGGCCCAGATGCCGGTGCCGACGGCGACCAGGAGGCACAGTCCCTCCAGGGCGATGACGATCTCCATGTCCGTCACGTCGTCGTCGCGCAGCTGGCCCAGGCGCTGGATCTCGGCGGTGGCGAGGGCCGATTCGACGCCGCGCATGAGGCCGATGCGGGACGTGAGCGCCGCCTCCACCCGGCGCCGGCTCAGGGCGATGTCCCCGGCGTCGAGGTAGGGCTGGTCCGTCAGCTTGGTGAGGTAGCGCTCGGCGGTGTCGACGTCGGTGCCGTTGACGGTCCGCTGGTAGCGGTCCCGGGCGTCCGGGCTGGCGGCCTGGTTGAAGTCGCCGAGGGCGCCCTGCTCGCGGACGTGCGCGACCTGTGCGGCGGCGGTCAGCCGGGGCTGGGTGCCGCCCGCCTTGAGGCCGGCGAGCAGCAGCGCCCGGGAGGCGGCGGCCTGGTCGACGGCCCGGCCGAGGGCCGGCAGGGCGCGGGTGTCGGCGGCGCCGGCGTCGGCCCGGGCGGGCAGGCCGCGGGCGATGTCGTCGCTGATCGTGCCGAGCGCCTGGACGGCCTCGCTGTAGGCGTCGTAGACCTGCTCGGCCGTGGACGGTCCGGCGAGCGCCTTCTGGCGGGTCTCCGGCAGCTGCTTGAGGAGCTTGTCGGCGGCGGCGAACGCGACGGTGTCGCCGGCCACGCCCTGGGCCTGGCTGCGCAGTTCGTCGATCTGCCGGTCCACCTGGGCGCGCTGGTCCTCGGTGGGGGCCGGGGAGACGTTGCGGCCGGTGCGGCCGGCGGCGACGTACGCGGTCATCGCGTCGCGCTCGTCGGCGAGGGTGTGCGCGAGGGTGACCGCCTGGGCGTTCACCCCTGCCAGGTCGACCAGGTGCTGGCTGTCGCCCGCGTCGTGGACGGCCGTCATCAGGGCGGGGGCGCCGGCCCCCAGCACCGCCACCGCGACCACCGCGACGGCTCCCATGAGCCGGTTGCGGACCCGCGCGGGACGCCGTCGCCCCGTGCCGTCCCCGGCTCCGCCCGCCGTCCCCGGTCCCGCACCGGGGCCCGTGCCCGGTACCGAGACCGATCCGGCCGGTGAGCCCGGCTTGCCTGCGCCGCCCCGAAGCCGCTTCTTCCGCACCGCTGCTCGCATTCCTGTCTCGCCTGCCCACGCCGTGTTGGCGTCGCGGACCCGGTTCGCTCACCGCTCGCGGGGCGGATCTGCGCGAAGACCGCGGCAGCGCACAATTCCGCGAAGGGGAACAGCCCGGCTCTGCACGTCGCGACGAACGTCCTGACCACCCCGGTTGATCCGGGAAACGACCATTCCACCGGCGCCGCGCAGTGGCTCGGCAACACATGTCCGGCCACCTGAACGAGTGAACAACAATCGGAGTTTGACCATCAACTTCCGTGCGCCGCCCGCTCCGGCCGCAACCTCGCGCAACCCCCGGGCGGGTTTGGAGATGCGTGCCGGTCCTGGAAGGATGCCCGCCCGCAGCCGGCGCCCGGGCCCGCCGCGGTCGTCCGGGCCATCGGCACCCCACCGCCCGTCCTGGCCGTCGGCCACCGCTTGGTTCCAGCCACCTCCGGCAGACTTTCCGACATGCGCATCGAACTCGCCACCGAGCCGGGTGACCCCCAACGCCCCAACGAGGACTACGCGTCGGTCGCCCTACCTGCCTCCGGGGAAGGCGGCGCCCTGGTGCTGCTGGACGGGGTGACCCCGCCGGAGGGGGACGACGGCTGCGTCCATTCCGTGCCGTGGTTCACCGCACGGCTCGGGGGCGCAATGCTCGAACTGTCGGTTTCACGCCGCGACATGACGCTGACTGAGGTCCTCGCCGCGGCCCTCGCCAGAACGGCCGACACGCACCGCGCCACCTGTGACCTTTCTCACCCCCGTACGCCGCAGGCGACGGTGGTCGCCGCCCGTTGGTCCCACGAGGCCGTGGAACACCTGGTGCTGTCCGATTCCGTACTGCTCCTGGAGAAGGCGGACGGCTCGGTGCATCCGGTGCGCGACACCCGGCTGGACGCGCAGCCGCCCGCGGTCCGCGCCCGGCGCGCGGCGGTCCGGGCGCTGCCCCCCGGGTCGGCCGAACGCGCGGCCGCGGCCCGGGAGTACGTCCGTGCGGTGGAGGCGCGGCGGAACGCCGAGGGCGGCTTCTTCACCGCGGCGGCCGATCCGTCGGTGGCCGTCCGCGCGGTCACCGGCACCACCCCGCGCGCCGAGGTCCGCGGACTGACCGCGCTGAGCGACGGCGCGGGCCGCTGGGTGGAGGTCTTCCGCGCGGGCTCCTGGGCCGCGTGCGCGGCGCTGGTCGCCGGGGCCGGGCCGCAGGCACTGATCGACCGGGTGCGGGCCCTGGAGGCGGCGGACCCGGAGTGCACCGCGCATCCGCGGGGCAAGGTCCGGGACGACGCGGCGGTGATCCGCGTCGCCCCCTGACGCGGAACCGGCGGCCGGGCCCGGGGCGGCGGTCGCCCCCTCCGCCCCGGGGGGGCCTACCCCTCCTCGCCCGCCTCCTGCTCCGCGTTCAGCCGGTGCAGCAGGCGGGCGAGTTCGGCGACCTCGGCGCGGTCCCAGGAGACGAGGTTGCGGGCGTAGCGGGCGCGGCGGGCGGTGCGGACGCGGTTGAAGCGGTCCCGGCCCTCGTCGGTGATCCGCACCAGGACCGCGCGCCCGTCGTGCGGGTCGGGGGCGCGGGCCACCAGGCCGAGCTTCTCCAGGGCGTTCAACTGGCGGCTTATGGTCGCCTTGCCGACGCCGAAGAAGGCGGCGAGGTCGGTGGCGCGCTGGGCGCCGGCGTCGGCGAGCCGCACCAGCAGCCCGTAGGCGGCCGGTTCGAGGTCGGGGTGGACCTCGCGGGCGAGTTCGCCGGAGGAGGCCCGGGCGCGGCGCAGGAACACCGCCAATTCCCGCTCCAGGGACAGGAAGGCGGGGTCCACTCCCATCGGCTCGCCGTCCGCCGTGGTTCCGCCGGCTCCGGTGTCGTGCACGTCAGCGCCCTTTCCCGCGTCGTCACATCCAGGAATTCCCCCGCTGTGCCCCCGTGCGTTTCCGTCGCCTGAAAATTTCCTTCCCGGCCGGACGGACCCGCAGTTGGGACAGTATTTCGCAGGATTAGACCAACGGCAGCTCCCGACCCCCTTTTGTCACGGGGGTCTACGCGCGTATCGTCATTTGTGGCATGGCCACACCAAGTGTGGTCCTGGTTTCCCCCCTCAAGGTCACTTCTCCGCAAAGTCACCGACCGAGATCCACCGAGATCTACGGAGGCACGCAATGCCCGTGCTCAGATCCGGCTCCCCCCACCGTTCCGTGCGCTCGCGCGCAAGCGTGGCCGGGATCCTCCTCGCGACCGTCTCCCTCCTCGTCGGCCTGCCCGGTACCGCCGGTGCCGCGGCCGGCACGCGCGCGCCCGAGCCCCGCCACCCGGAACAGGACTGGGCGGGCTCCCAGATCGCCAAGCACGAGGGCACCAAGGGCGGCGTGCTGCCGCCGCTGCCCTCCCTGACCGCGTCCGTCGAGGGCGTGGACGTCAGCAGCCACAACGGCAACGTCGCCTGGTCGACGCTGTGGGGCGCCGGCGTGAAGTTCGCCTACGTCAAGGCCACGGAGTCCACCAGCTACACCAACCCGTACTTCGCGCAGCAGTACAACGGCTCCTACAGCTCCGGCATGATCCGCGGCTCCTACCACTTCGCCACGCCGGACACCTCCAGCGGCGCCGCCCAGGCCAACTACTTCGTCGACCACGGCGGCGGTTGGTCCAAGGACGGCAAGACGCTGCCCGGCGCACTGGACATGGAGTACAACCCCTACGGCGCGACCTGCTACGGGCTGAGCGCGACCGGGCTGGTGAACTGGATGAAGGACTGGTTCGCCACCTACAAGGCGCGCACCGGGCGGGACGCCGTCATCTACACCTCCACCAGCTGGTGGCAGCAGTGCACCGGCAACTCCGGGGCGTTCGGCGCCACCAACCCGCTGTGGGTCCCGCGCTACGGCTCGTCGGTCGGCGAACTCCCGGCCGGCTGGGGCTTCCACACCATCTGGCAGTACACCTCGACCGGCCCGACGGTCGGTGACCACAACCGCTTCAACGGGGCCTACGACCGGCTCCAGGCGCTGGCCAACGGCTGACGCCGCGGCGCGGCCGGCCCGTCCCCGAGGGGCGGGACGGCCGTGCGCACCACCGGTGTCAGGACGGGGCTACGCGGCGACCGGGACCACCGGCCGCTCACCGTTCGCGGCCGGCGTCAGGGCCAGCTCCAGCACCTGCCGGACGTCCGCCACCGGGTGGACGTCGAGCGCTTCGAGGACCTCGGCCGGGACGTCGTCCAGGTCCGGTTCGTTGCGCTTGGGGAGGATCACCGTGGTGAGGCCGGCCCGGTGCGCCGCCAGCAGCTTCTGCTTGACGCCGCCGATCGGCAGCACCCGCCCGGTGAGCGAGACCTCACCGGTCATCGCGACGTCCGGCCGGACCGGACGGCCGGAGAGCAGCGAGGCCAGTGCGGTGGTCATCGTGATGCCCGCGCTGGGACCGTCCTTGGGGACGGCGCCGGCCGGCACGTGCAGGTGGACCCCGCGCTCCTTCAGGTCGCCCACCGGGAGCTCCAGTTCGGCGCCGTGCGAGCGCAGGAAGGACAGCGCGATGTGCGCCGACTCCTTCATCACGTCGCCCAGCTGGCCGGTGAGCGTCAGGCCGGAGGCTCCGGTCTCCGGATCGGCCAGCGACGCCTCGACGTACAGCACGTCGCCGCCGGCACCGGTGACGGCGAGTCCGGTGACCACACCGGGCACCGCGGTCCGCCGCTCGGCCGGGTCCTGGGCCGACTCCGGGATGTGGTGCGGGCGCCCGATCAGCGGGCGCAGCGCGTCCGGCACGACGGTGAACGGCAGTTCCCGCTCGCCCAGTTCGTGCTGGGCGGCCACCTTGCGCAACAGGCGGGCGACCGACCGCTCCAGGTCCCGCACGCCGGCCTCGCGGGTGTACTCGCCGGCCAGCTTGCGCAGCGCGTCGTCGGTCACGGCCACCTCGCCGGGGGCCAGTCCGGCCCGTTCCAGTTGGCGCGGCACCAGGTGGTCGCGGGCGATGACGACCTTCTCGTCCTCGGTGTAGCCGTCCAGCCGGACCAGTTCCATCCGGTCCAGCAGCGGTGCGGGGATCGCCTCCAGGACGTTGGCGGTGGCCAGGAACACCACGTCGGACAGGTCCAGTTCGACCTCCAGGTAGTGGTCCCGGAAGGTGTGGTTCTGCGCCGGGTCCAGCACCTCCAGGAGGGCGGCGGAGGGGTCGCCCCGGTAGTCGGAGCCCACCTTGTCGATCTCGTCGAGGAGGACGACCGGGTTCATCGAGCCGGCCTCCTTGATGGCCCGCACGATCCGCCCGGGCAGCGCGCCCACGTACGTCCGCCGGTGGCCGCGGATCTCCGCCTCGTCCCGGATGCCGCCGAGGGCGACCCGGACGAACGTCCGCCCCATCGCCCGGGCCACGGACTCCCCGAGCGAGGTCTTGCCGACGCCCGGCGGCCCGACGAGGGCCAGCACGGCGCCGCCCGCCCGCCGCCCGGAGGCACCCGCGGACTCCGGGCCCGGCCCGCGCTCCGCCCGCCGCTTGCGCACCGCCAGGTACTCGGTGATCCGCTCCTTGACGTCCTCCAGCCCGGCGTGGTCGGCGTCCAGCACCCGCTTGGCGCCGGCGATGTCGTAGGCGTCCTCGGTCCGTTCGTTCCACGGCAGTTCCAGGACGGTGTCCAGCCAGGTCCGGATCCAGGAGCCCTCGGGGCTCTGGTCGCTGGCCCGCTCCAGCTTCTCGACCTCCTTCAGGGCGGCCTTGCGGACCTCCGCGGGCAGGTCGGCGGCCTCGACGCGGGCGCGGTAGTCGTCGCCCTCGTCCTCCGGGTCGCCGTTGAGCTGGGCCAGCTCCTTGCGGACCGCCTCCAGTTGGCGACGGAGCAGGAACTCCCGCTGCTGCTTGTCGACGCCCTCCTGGACGTCCTTGGCGATGGACTCGGCGACGTCCTGCTCGGCGAGGTGGGAACGGAGCACGTCGGCGGCGTACTTCAGCCGGGCCACCGGGTCGGTGGTCTCCAGCAGGTGGAGCTTCTGCTCGCTCGTCAGGAACGGCAGGTACCCGGCGTTGTCGGCGAGCGTGGGGACGTCGTCGATGCCGGTGACCCGGTCGACGACCTGCCAGGCGCCGCGCTTGCGCAGCCAGCTGGTGGCCAGCGCCTTGTACGCGGTGACGAGTTCGCCGACGGCGCCGGGCAGGGGGTCGGGGACCGTCTCCTCGACGGGGGTGCCCTCCACCCAGAGCGCGGCGCCCGGGCCGGTGGTGCCGGACCCGATCCGCACCCGCCCCAGCCCGCGGATCAGCGCTCCGGGGTCGCCGTCGGACAGTCGCCCGACCTGCTCGATCCGCCCGAGCGTGCCGATCGCCGCGTACGCCCCGTCGATCCGCGGCACCAGCAGGACCCTGGGCTTACCGCCCGACGCCCCGGACGTGGCGGCGGACTGGGCCGCCTCCACCGCGGCCCGCACCTCGGCGTCGGACAGGTCCAGGGGCACCACCATGCCGGGCAGGACGACCTCGTCGTCGAGGGGCAGCACGGGCAGGGTCAGCGTGGTGGACGCCGTGGACTCAGCAGTCATGATCTCCCCTTCGGCAAGCAAGTTGAGCTTTACTCACTCAATGCCGATGGCCGCGGCGTTGTTCCCCCGGACGTGTTCGCTGTGAGCGATCACGTGGGGGCAACTCGGTTGCGGGGCGCGGCGCCTGGGGCGGACGGGACCAGCGCCGGCGGCGGGCTGCGCTACCAGTGGGCGGGGCGGCGCAGCCCCTGCGGCAGCCGGGTGGCCGCGTCGCCCCGGGCCGCGTTCACCTGGGCCTGGGTCAGGAAGATGCTGCCGGTGAGGTCGGCGCCGCGCAGGTCGGCGTCCCGGAGGTCGGCACCGATCATGTCCGCGGAGCGCAGGTCGGCGCCCCGCAGGTCGGCCGCGATGAGGTACGCCCCGCGCAGGTTGGCGCCCCGCAGGTCGGCGCCCTTGAGCCGCGCCCCCATCAGGTCCGCGCCGCGCCGTTCCTTCTTCCGGCCGGGCACCCCGGCCCGGACCGACTCGCTGACCTTCAGCAGCAGGACGTTGACCGCACCGCGGTGGGCGGCCACGTCCAGTCCGGCCAGTTCCTCGGCGGTGCCCCGCGTCAGCTCCTCGGTCCGCTCCAGGGCGGCCCGCAGCTCCTCGTGCACGCCGGCGGGCAACACGGCGCCGCTCGCTCCCGCGCGGCCGGCGGAACCAGGGTCGGCGGCGGACGGCAGGGCCACCGCCTCCGTGAGGTACCAGAGCAGCTCGTGCAGCTGGCGCATCACGGCGAACGCGTCGAACATCGGCCGGGCGGTCTCCGGCGCGGTCCGCCAGTCCGTCCCGCCGAAGGTGACCTGGGAGACCTTCTGGCCGGCGCCGAAGCACTCGAAGACCGTGCAACCGGCGAAGCCGCGCTGCCGCAGGTCGCGGTGGACGCCGCAGGCGAAGTCGGTCCGCAGGTTCGGACAGGGCCGGCCGGCCTCCTTGTCCAGGGCGAAGTCCGCCGACCGCGCGAACGGCAGCGCCACGCAGCACAGGCCGAAGCAGTCGCCGCAGTCGGAGAGCAGCGGGAGCCGGGCGGCGTCCGGTGCCGGCGGCGGGGTGGACGGGCGGTCCTGGGCGGGGTGGCGGCGCTCGTGCGACACGGTTCTTCTCTGCTCCTGCGGCCGGCGGTCGCCCTTCGGCACGGCGCCCGCGAAGGGCCCCATTCTCCGCGATCGACGGGGTGCGCCACGGCGCGGCCCGGTCGGGCGGCGGGCGGTGCCGGCCTCAGATCGCCCGGCCGGGCCGCAGCGCCGGGTGGCCGAGGTCGCCGAGCAGCGGGGCCGGGCCGGAGCGCTGCGCCCGCCAGTACCGGAGCAGCGGCCAGGCGGCGACCCCCAGGGCGAGCGAGATCGCGTGGCCCCAGTCGGTCATCGGATCGGCGTAGGCCAGCAGCCCGGACAGCACCGGGTAGCCGCCGGCGACCAGCAGCGGCCAGCGCAGCCAGGCGGGCAGCAGTCCGGCGAGCGCCCCGACGCAGGTCATCACCCCGAAGCTGATGCCGTAGTCGAGGCGGTGCAGCGAGCTGTCCGGCAGCCCGCCGGCGGCGACCGAGAAGCCGACCGGCAGCTCGGTGGCGAGCGTGGCCAGCGCGTGTCCGCCGAAGAACACCGCCGCGCTGCGCACCCCGCCGATCCGCCGCTCCAGCGCGGTCAGCACGACGAGGAACGCCAGGGCGTACCCCGAGAGCAGTCCGCCGGCGCTCCACAGGGCGCTGGCGACCAGCACCAGCAGCGGCGCCTGCGCGAGATGGACCACGTCCGTGCTGGAGCCCTGGAGCAGGGCGGAGACCACGGACGGGTCACCGTGGTCGGCGTAGAGCGAGGTGCCCACGAGCAGGACCGCGTAGCAGAACGTGAAGGGGGTGCCGGTCGGAGTGGGCAGCAGCCGCCAGGGGCGCGGCCGGCTCCAGCGGGCCGGGGTGGGGGCCACCGCCACCGCCGCCGGCGCGACCGGCGCATCCGGCGGGGCGTCGGCGACCGGTGTGGCCGCGTCGCCGCGCTGCCGGGGCAGCCCGGTCAGGAGCACCGGGGCGCCCTCAGCCGCCGCGTCCCCGACCGGCGGACCACCGGCCGTCTCCACCGCACTCGCCATCGCACGTCCCTTCCGCCACCCCGCGCACCGTCCGCGGTCCACTGTGCACGGCCAAGCCATGAGTCAGCTGTGCGAGTGATATCCCTCACAGCCCGCAACCCCCGTGCGGTGCACCGCGTCTCTTTCGGCCCGCCTCCGGAGCCGCCCTGGAGACAGGCCCGGAGGCCGTCCGCCGCCGGTGGACCGCGCCCCCGGGCGTTGGCCAAGATGACCGCATGGCTCCCGATCACCCCTGGCATCCGACCGCCGGCACCGAGCCGGCCGTGCACACCCTCGACCGACGCGAGGGCCCCTACGGAGAGGTGGTGCTGCGGCGCCGGGACCCGGGCGCCGCGGGCCCCCACGCCCCCGAACCGGCCGGCCCGGTCTACGAGATCATCGCCAACGGCTGCTTCCTGATGGACACCTCCGACGGGCGTTCCGAACGGCGGTTGGTGGACGCCGCGCTGGCCGCCCTGCCGCCCGACCGCGCCCGCCCCGCGGTGCTGATCGGCGGGCTGGGCGTGGGCTTCTCGCTGGTCCGGGCGGCCGGCCAGCCGCGCTGGGGCCGGATCGCGGTCGTCGAACGGGAGGCGGCGGTGATCGACTGGCACCGCACGGGTCCGCTGTCGGCGATCTCCGGCCCGGCGCTGGCCGATCCGCGTACCGAGGTCCTGCACACCGACCTGGTGGCCCACCTGCGCGAAGAGACCGGCCAACTCGTCTACGACGCACTGTGCTTGGACATCGACAACGGCCCCGACTGGACCGTCACCGAGGACAACGGCGGGCTCTACTCCCCCGCCGGCCTGGCCGCCTGCCGGGACCGGCTGACCCCCGGCGGGGTGCTCGCGGTGTGGTCCGCGCAGCCGTCGTCGGCGTTCGAGCGGGCGCTGGGAAATGCCGGATTCGAGGGCGTACGGACCGAAGAGATCCCGGTTGCCCGAGGCGTCCCGGACGTGGTCCACCTGGCGCTCCGGTCCGCGTAGGGCGCGTAGCCGACTGTCACATCATGCCCTTACGCTGCTGCCCAGCAAGACGCGACCACGCAGGGCACATGCAGGGGCGGGCGATGGACCAGACTCAGACAACCCAGGGCGGCACCACCGCGGCCACGCCGGGCGCCCAGCGCCGGGTGCTGGTCGTGGAGGACGATCCGACGATCGTCGACGCCATCGCGGCCCGGCTGCGCGCGGAGGGCTTCCAGGTGCAGACGGCCACCGACGGCCCGGCCGCCGTGGACACGGCCGAGGCGTGGCAGCCCGACCTGCTCGTCCTCGACGTGATGCTGCCGGGCTTCGACGGCCTGGAGGTGTGCCGCCGGGTGCAGGCGCAGCGCCCGGTGCCGGTGATGATGCTCACCGCCCGCGACGACGAGACCGACATGCTGGTGGGCCTCGGCGTCGGCGCCGACGACTACATGACCAAGCCGTTCTCCATGCGGGAGCTGGCCGCCCGGGTGCACGTCCTGCTGCGTCGGGTGGAGCGGGCCGCGCTGGCCGCGCACACCCCGCGCAGCGGCATCCTGCGGCTCGGCGAGCTGGAGATCGACCACGCCCAGCGCCGGGTGCGGGTGCGCGGCAGCGACGTCCACCTCACCCCCACCGAGTTCGACCTGCTGGTCTGCCTGGCGAACACCCCGCGTGCGGTGCTCTCCCGCGAGCAGCTGCTGGCCGAGGTCTGGGACTGGGCGGACGCCTCCGGCACGCGGACGGTCGACAGCCACATCAAGGCGCTGCGCCGCAAGATCGGTGCCGAGCGCATCCGCACGGTCCACGGCGTCGGGTACGCGCTGGAGACCCCGCCCGCATGATCCGTCGGTGGCGGCCGCGGGCGCGGGACCTGTGGGACCGGTTCTGGGAGGCGTTGCGGCCGCTGGACCCGTACCGCTCGGTCAAGGCGGCGCTCGGCGCCCTGGTCATCGTCTCGGTGATCATCACCACACTCCTGGTGTTCGTGGCGATGCACTCGGCGACCGAGCTGCGGGTGATCACGGTCTTCTCGATCATCGCCTCGCTGCTGATCACCCAGTTCGTGGCCACCGGGCTGACCGCCCCGCTCGGCGAGATGACCGAGGTGACCCGGTCGATGGCGCACGGCGACTACACCCGCCGGGTGCGCGCGGACCGCCGCGACGAGTTCGGCGACCTGGCCGACGCGTTCAACCGCATGGCCGCCGACCTGGAAGCGGTGGACACCCACCGCAAGGAACTGGTCGCCAACGTCTCGCACGAGCTGCGCACCCCCATCGCGGCCCTGCGCGCGGTGCTGGAGAACGTCGTCGACGGCGTCTGCGAGCCCGACTCGGACACCATGCGCACGGCGCTGAAGCAGACCGAGCGGCTGGGCCGGCTGGTGGAGCACCTGCTGGACCTGTCCCGGTTGGACAACGGCGTGGTGCCGCTGCACGCCCGGCGCTTCGAGGTCTGGCCGTACCTGTCCGGGGTGCTCAAGGAGGCGAACATGAGCCGCGGCGCCACCACGCTCTCCGGGCTCTCCCGGCTCGCCGGCTCCGGCACCCACACCCGTGCGGACGTCCACCTCCACCTCGACGTCTCCCCGCCGGAGCTGACCGCGCACGCCGACGCCGAGCGGCTCCACCAGGTCGTCGCCAACCTCATCGACAACGCGATCAAGCACAGCCCCCGGCACGGACGGGTCACCGTGCGGGCCCGGCGCGGCGACGGGCCGGAGAGCCTGGTGCTGGAGGTGCAGGACGAGGGCCCCGGCATCCCGGAGTCGGAGCGCTACCGGGTCTTCGAGCGGTTCAACCGCGGCGGGCCGGCCCCCTCGGGCCCGGGCGCCGACGGCGGGACGGGGCTCGGCCTGGCGATCGCGCGCTGGGCGGTGGACCTGCACGGCGGACGGATCGGGGTGGCCGAATCACCCCGAGGTTGCCGAATCCGGGTCACTCTTCCAGGGCTGGAGTCATCCCGAGGTTGACGCCGACTGTCGTAGGGTCGGTGGTGGGAGCACTCATCACGGGGTGCGACGGCGATCCGTGCTACCCGCACGCAGCCAAACCACGGGTGTTTCCCGCCAAGTCGAGCCCCGAAACCCTTCGGTGAATGTGACGTGCGCGACGAGTGGCCCTCCCGGACTGCACCAAAGGTCACAAGAGGCGTAGCCTTTATTCCCGCTGTCCACCACCTTAGGAAGCGGAAGAGGGCGGTTGCCGCCGTGTCGCTACAGTCCCCCAACAGTGCGAGTGTCTCGTCCGAACAGGAAGAGCAGCGGAAGAATCCCGCTGCCGCGTTCGGCTCCAACGAGTGGCTCGTCGACGAGATCTACCAGCAGTACCTCCAGGACCCGAACTCGGTAGACCGAGCCTGGTGGGACTTCTTTGCCGACTACAAGCCAGGCGCCGCCAGCGCGCCGAGCCAGCCGGCAGCGGACGCTGCTCCGGCGGCCCCGGCCCCGTCGGCGCCGGCTCCCGCGGCGGCTCCCGCCGCTGAGGCCCCGAAGCCCCCCGCCGCGGCCGCCGCCCCGGCGAAGCCCGCTGCCAGCGCCGCGCCGGCGCCCGCGAAGCCCGCGGCGAAGCCGGCCCCGGCGGCCAAGCAGCCCGCCGCGAGCAACGGCGCGGCGCCCGAGGGCCCCGAGCTGGTGACCCTGCGCGGCCCGTCCGCGGCCGTGGCGAAGAACATGAGCGCGTCCCTGGAGCTGCCGACGGCCACGTCCGTCCGTGCGGTCCCGGTGAAGCTGCTGTTCGACAACCGGATCGTCATCAACAACCACCTCAAGCGCGCCCGCGGCGGGAAGGTCTCCTTCACGCACGTCATCGGGTACGCGATGGTGCAGGCCCTCAAGGCCATGCCGTCGATGAACAACTCCTTCGCGGAGAAGGACGGCAAGCCGACGCTGGTCAAGCCGCCGCACATCAACCTCGGCCTGGCCATCGACCTGGTCAAGGCGAAGGGCGAGCGCCAGCTGGTCGTCGCGGCCATCAAGAAGGCCGAGACGCTGAGCTTCTTCGAGTTCTGGCAGGCGTACGAGGACATCGTCCGCCGGGCCCGGGACAACAAGCTCACGATGGACGACTTCACCGGGGTCACCGCGTCGCTGACCAACCCCGGCGGCATCGGCACCGTCCACTCGGTGCCGCGCCTGATGCCCGGCCAGTCCATGATCATGGGCGTCGGCTCGATGGACTACCCGGCCGAGTTCCAGGGCACCTCGCAGGACGCCCTGAACAAGCTGGGCGTCTCCAAGGTCATGACGCTGACCAGCACCTACGACCACCGCGTGATCCAGGGCGCCGCCTCCGGCGAGTTCCTGCGGATCATGAGTCAGCTGCTGCTCGGCGAGAACGACTTCTACGACGACATCTTCAAGTCGCTGCGGATCCCCTACGAGCCGATCCGCTGGCTGCGCGACATCGACGCCTCGCACGACGACGACGTCACCAAGGCCGCGCGGGTCTTCGAGCTGATCCACTCCTACCGGCAGCGCGGCCACGTCATGGCCGACACCGACCCGCTGGAGTACCACCAGCGCAAGCACCCCGACCTGGACATCACCGAGCACGGCCTCACCCTGTGGGACCTGGAGCGGGAGTTCGCGGTCGGTGGCTTCGCCGGCAAGTCGATGATGAAGCTGCGCGACATCCTGGGCGTGCTGCGCGACTCGTACTGCCGCACCACCGGCATCGAGTTCATGCACATCCAGGACCCCAAGCAGCGCAAGTGGATCCAGGACCGGGTCGAGCGCCCGCACAAGTCGCCCGAGCGCGACGAGCAGCTGCGCATCCTGCGCCGGCTGAACTCCGCCGAGGCGTTCGAGACGTTCCTGCAGACCAAGTACGTCGGCCAGAAGCGCTTCTCCCTGGAGGGCGGCGAATCGGTCATCCCGCTGCTGGACGCGGTCATCGACTCCGCGGCCGAGGCGCGGCTGGACGAGGCCGTCATCGGCATGGCCCACCGCGGCCGGCTCAACGTGCTGGCGAACATCGTCGGCAAGTCCTACGCGCAGCTCTTCCGCGAGTTCGAGGGCAACCTCGACCCGAAGTCGATGCACGGCTCCGGCGACGTGAAGTACCACCTGGGCGCCGAGGGCACCTTCACCGGCCTGGACGGCGAGCAGATCAAGGTCTCGCTGACCGCCAACCCCTCCCACCTGGAGGCGGTCGACCCGGTCGTCGAGGGCGTCGCCCGCGCCAAGCAGGACATCATCAACAAGGGCGGCACGGACTTCACGGTCCTGCCGATCCAGCTGCACGGTGACGCGGCGTTCGCCGGTCAGGGCGTGGTCGCGGAGACGCTGAACATGTCCCAGCTGCGCGGCTACCGCACCGGCGGCACGGTGCACGTGGTCATCAACAACCAGGTCGGCTTCACCGCCGCGCCGGAGTCCTCGCGCTCCTCCATGTACGCCACCGACGTGGCCCGCATGATCGAGGCGCCGATCTTCCACGTGAACGGCGACGACCCCGAGGCCGTCGTCCGGGTCGCCCGGCTCGCCTTCGAGTTCCGCCAGGCGTTCAACAAGGACGTGGTCATCGACCTCATCTGCTACCGCCGCCGCGGCCACAACGAGCTGGACAACCCGGCCTTCACCCAGCCGCTGATGTACGACCTGATCGACAAGAAGCGCTCGGTGCGCAAGCTCTACACCGAGTCGCTGATCGGCCGGGGCGACATCACCCTCGAAGAGGCGGAGCAGGCGCTCCAGGACTTCCAGGGCCAGCTGGAGAAGGTCTTCACCGAGGTCCGCGACGCCACCACCACGCCGGCCACGCCCGAGGTGCCGCAGCCGCAGGCGGAGTTCCCGGTGCACGTGGAGACCGCGGTCTCCCAGGAGATCGTCAAGCGGATCGCCGAGTCCCAGGTCAACATCCCCGACAACATCACCGTCCACCCGCGGCTGCTGCCCCAGCTGCAGCGCCGGGCGACGATGGTCGAGGAAGGCACGATCGACTGGGGCATGGGCGAGACCCTGGCCATCGGTTCGCTGCTGATGGAGGGCACCCCGGTCCGGCTCGCCGGCCAGGACTCCCGCCGCGGCACGTTCGGCTCGCGCCACGCGGTGCTGATCGACCGGCAGACCGGCGAGGACTACACCCCGCTGCTGTACCTGTCCGAGGACCAGGCCCGCTTCAACGTCTACGACTCGCTGCTCAGCGAGTACGCGGCGATGGGCTTCGAGTACGGCTACTCGCTGGCCCGCCCGGACGCGCTGGTGATGTGGGAGGCGCAGTTCGGTGACTTCACCAACGGCGCGCAGACCGTCATCGACGAGTTCGTCTCGTCCGCTGAGCAGAAGTGGGGCCAGACCTCCGGCGTCACCCTGCTGCTCCCGCACGGCTACGAGGGCCAGGGCCCGGACCACTCCTCGGCCCGGATCGAGCGCTTCCTCCAGCTGTGCGCGCAGAACAACATGACCGTCGCGATGCCGACGCTCCCGTCGAACTACTTCCACCTGCTGCGCTGGCAGGTGCACAACCCGCACCACAAGCCGCTGGTCGTCTTCACCCCGAAGTCGATGCTGCGTCTGAAGGCCGCGGCGTCGAAGGCGGCGGAGTTCACCACCGGCGGGTTCCGTCCGGTCATCGGCGACGCCGCGGTCAAGCCCGAGGACGTCCGCAAGGTCGTCTTCTGCTCCGGCAAGGTCTACTACGACCTGGAGGAGGAGCGGAACAAGCGCGGCGCGTTCGACACCGCGCTGGTCCGGATCGAGCGGCTGTACCCGCTGCCCGGCAAGGAGCTCCAGGCGGAGATCGCCAAGTTCCCGAACGCCGAGAAGTACCTGTGGGCGCAGGAGGAGCCGGCGAACCAGGGTGCCTGGCCGTTCCTCGGTCTGAACCTGATCGACCACCTGGACCTGGCGGTCGGCGCCGACGTCCCGCACGGTGAGCGCCTGCGCCGCATCTCGCGGCCGCACGGCTCGTCGCCGGCGGTCGGCTCGGCCAAGCGGCACCAGGCCGAGCAGGCCCAGCTGGTGGCCGAGGTCTTCGACGCGTGAGCGTCTAGCCACCGCTGAGCGCGGTCCGCGAAGGGCCCGCCCCACCGAACGGTGGGGCGGGCCCTTCGGGCTGTCCGGGGTGGTGCGGCCGCCCCCGACCGGTGGCACGGCGGCCCGGTGCGGCTGCCTATCCTGGCCGCAATGTCCTTTTGACCTGCTGGAGAGCACGTGTATTTCACTGACCGCGGCATCGAGGAGCTGGAGAACCGGCGCGGCGAGGAGGAGGTCACCCTCGGGTGGGTGGCCGAGCAGCTCCGCACGTTCGTCGACCTCAACCCGGACTTCGAGGTTCCGGTGGAGCGGCTGGCCACCTGGCTGGCCCGGCTGGACGACGAGGACGACGAGTAGCGGCGACGGGCGACCGGCCGACGGGGGCGCCGTCGCCGCCGTCACCTAGGGGAACGGAGGGGGCGCATCAGGGCACGGTCAGGGGCGGACCCGCTTGACTCCCACAGGCTGCGATATATCGTGTCTAACGAAGACGCGATATGTTGCGTTGTCTGCCTACCCAGGGGAGGCCAGGTATGTCAGCCCGGACCGAATGGACGGTCTCCGCACCGCGCACGCTGGAGATCGAGGAGCCGGTCAACGCCCTCTCCGTGCGCCTGATGGGCGGCACCGTCAACGTCGTCGGCACCTCCGAGGAGGGGCCGGCCCGGCTGGAGGTGTCCGAGCTGCACGGCCCTCAGGTCGTGGTCTCCGTCGAGGACGGCACCCTCTCCGTCGGCTACGACGACCTGCCGTGGAAGGGCTTCTTGAAGTTCCTGGAGCGCAAGGGCTGGAACCGCAGCGCGGTGGTCTCGGTGACGGTGCCGGCCACCACCCGCGTCGAGGTCGGGGTGGTCGGCGCCGGCGTGGTCATCTCCGGCGTCTCGGGCCGCACGGAGCTGCGCGGGGTCAACGGCGACAGCACCCTCGTCGGGCTCTCCGGCCCGGTCCGCGCCGACACCGTCGCCGGCAACGTCGAGGCGCAGGCCCTGACCGGCGACCTCCAGTTCAACTCCGTCTCGGGCGACCTGACCGTCGTCGAGGGCACCGGCGGCGCGGTGCACGCCGACTCCGTCAGCGGTGACATGGTCCTGGACCTGGACCCGTCGGCCGGCGCGCAGATCGACCTGACCACGGTCTCCGGCGAGATCGCCATCCGGCTGCCCGACCCGGCCGACGCGAAGGTGGACGCCGGCACCACCACCGGCGCGGTCACCAACGCCTTCGACGACCTGCGGGTCACCGGCCAGTGGGGCGCCAAGCGCATCACCGGTTCGCTGGGGGCCGGCACCGGCCGGCTCAAGGCCACCACCGTCTCCGGCGCCCTCGCCCTGCTGCGCCGCCCCGCCCACGACGAGCCGCACGGCCCCGCCGGCGGGGCGCCGGACGACGGAGCGGGCGACGACCCCTCCCCCACGACCCCGCCCGCCGGGAAGAAGGTGCTCTGAGCATGCCCCCCGTCTTCGCCCACGGCCGCCTGCGGCTCTACCTCCTCAAGCTGCTCGACGAGGCCCCGCGGCACGGCTACGAGATCATCCGCCTGCTGGAGGAGCGCTTCCAGGGGCTCTACGCCCCGTCCGCCGGCACCGTCTACCCCCGGCTGGCCAAGCTGGAGGCCGAGGGCCTGGTGACGCACACCACCGAGGGCGGCCGCAAGGTCTACTCGATCACCGACGCCGGCCGGGCCGAGCTCGCCGACCGCGGCGGCGAACTCGCCGATCTGGAGCTGGAGATCCGGGAGTCGGTGGCCGCCCTCGCCTCCGACATCCGCGAGGACGTCAGCGGTTCGGCGCGCGATCTGCGCCGGGAGGTCCGGGAGGCCGCCCAGCAGGCCCGGGCCGGCACCGGGACGCCGGGTGCGGGGAAGGCCGGGCGCAAGGGCCCGGCCGGCGGCCGGCCGTTCCCGGAGGCGTCGGACTACTTCGACGCCGCGTTCGGCGACAAGGACGCCTGGCGGCAGGCGAAGGAGGAGTTCCGGCGCGCCAAGGAGGAGTGGAAGGAGCAGGCCCGCCGCGCCAAGGAGGAGAGCCGCCGCGCCAAGCAGGACGCCCAGCGCGCCCGCAAACAGGCCAGGGACGCCCAGGTGTTCGCGCGCGAGGAGATCCAGCGGGTCATCAAGCGCGTCCAGGACCAGACCCAGGAGGCGGTGCGCTCCGGCGACTGGTCGACGGCGGTGCGCGACGCGCTGTCCGAGGTCTCCCGCGAGGTCGGCCGCTATACGGGCGCCCCGTCCGGCACCGACCGGGCCGACGCGCACGACCGGGCCGCCGCGGACACCGGGGACCACGGCGACGGCACCGACCACCGCACCACCACCGACCACGGCACCGCCCACGACGGCCCGCGGATCACGGTCGAGCGGATCGACCTCTCCAAGGAGGAGGCCGAGCCGCCGGCGGCCGGGGCGGCGCCCGTCGCCGAGGAGCCGGCCACGCCCACATGGGCCTTCGAGCCCGGCAGCGGCGATCCGGCCCGCGACTTCGACCGCCTGCTGGACCGGTTCCGGGACGACCTGCGGGACGCCGCCCGCGACCACGGCGTCACCGCGGACCAACTCACCGCTTCCCGGCACCGGTTGGCGTCCGCCGCCGCCCACATCGGGGCGCTGCTGCGCCGGCCGGGGGCGGACGGCGGGGCGGCGGACCGGGGCGCGTAGCGGCCGACGCGCGTCGGCCGCCGGCCGGGTCTCCCCGATCGGCGGCCGACGCCTGCGCCCGGCGGCGGCGCGTCAGCTCGCGCGCCCGGCGGTCCGTTCGCCGAGGAGCCGCACCACCGCGTCGTGCGTCACCCCGTGGCCGGCGAGCACCGAACCGGCCGGACCGGATCGGGCGGTCAGCGCCAACAGCAGGTGCTCGTCGCCGATGTGCCGTTCGCCGCGGCCCGCCGCGATCCGCAGCGCGCGCTCCAACGCCGCCCGGGCGTCCGGCGCGAAGCGGTGCCGCGTCCACGCCCGGCGCCCGGGCCGGCGCCCACCGTCGGTCGGGCCGCCGGCCAGCGCCCCGACCCCGTGCGCGTCCTCCACCCGCGCCACGACCGCGTCGACGTCGATGCCGAGGCCGGCCAGCGCCGCCGCGTCGGCCGCCGAGACGCCGCCCCGCCGCCGGTCCGCCGCCAGGTCGGCGGCGAGCTCCGCCCGCGGCGCGCCGAGCCCGTCGAGCACTGCCGCGGCCGGGGTGTCCCGGCGGTCCAACAGTGCGAGCAACAGCTCGGGTTCGCCGACCGTGCGGCTTCCGGCGCGGTCCGCGTGCGCCACCGCGCCGCGCACCACCGACCGGGCCGCCCCCGTGAACCTCTCCCACATCAGCGCCTCCCGTGCTTCTTGTGGACCGCCTGCCGGCTGACGCCCAGTTCGGCGGCGATCTCCTGCCACGACCAGCCCTTCGCGCGGGCGCTGCGCACCTGTACGGCTTCGAGTTGTTCCAGCAGCCGGCGGAGTGCGGCGACGGCGCGGAGGCCGGCCCGTGGGTCCGGGTCGCTCGCCTTCGCGGCGAGGTCCGTTGCTTCGGTCATGACGTCAACTTACGTTGACACGCGGGGCGGCGTCAACCTTCATTGACACATCGGGGTGCACGTCCTCGCCCCCTTGACCTCGACCACACTTGAGGAACCAGCATCGTGCCCGGTACGCACCAGCCCGCCCACGGGAACGAAACGGAGCCCCCATGCCCCCGAACGCCGCCGCCCCCGCCTTCCCGGACGTCCGACGCCCCGACGCCGGCACCGTCCTGATCAGCCCCTGGCTGGTACCGTCCGACCGCTTCCAGCGCGCGGCGGCCGATGCGGTGCTGGCCGCCTGGGAGGAGGAGCCCCGCCCGGCCGCGATGCTGGCGCTCACCACGTTCCTGAGCACCGACGGCGGCCACGTCCTGAACTACGCGCAGTGGACCGACGACGCGGCCCACCGGGAGTGGGTGCGCACCCGGCGCCCCGCGGCCCTCGCCCCCGTCGACGCGGCCCTCCCGGGCATCCGCCGCCCGGGCGTGATCCGTTACCGCCGCTACCGCAGTCACGTGGCCGAGGAGCGCGCCACCCGGACGCCGGCGTTCCTGGTGACGCCGACGTTCGCCACCACCGGCCCGGACGCCCAGCGCGCACTGGCCGACACCGTCCTCCGGATGGTGGCCGAGGAGCCCGCCCCGGGGCTGCTCGGCGCCCACTTCCACTTCTCGCAGGACGGCCGGCGGGTGCTCAACTTCGGGGAGTGGAGCAGCGGTTCGGCCTGGCGGGCGTTTGCCGGCGGCGCCCTCCCGGTCCGGCTGCGGGCGGCGATCGAAGCCCTGCCCGGGGTCGCTCCCACCCCGGCGGTGCCGGGGGACGACGCGGGTGCGGGCACGCCCGGCGCACCGGCCGTGCCCGCCTACGTCCTGCACCGGAGCCTGGTCAACGTCCCGCCGCCCGGCCGCGGCTGACGCCCCGACGGGTCGGGCCCCGCCAGCTCGGGCGGCTCGGGCGGCTCGGGCGGCTCAGACGGTCAGCACGACCTTGCCGAAGAGCTCCCCCTCGGCCATCTTCGCGAAGCCCTCGGGCGCCCGGTCCAGCGGCAGCTTGGAGTCGATCACCGGCCGGATGCCCTTGGCGGCGCAGAAGCTGAGCAGCCCCGCCAGTTCCTCCTTGGTGCCCATCGTCGAACCGACGACCTTCAGCTCCAGGAAGAAGATCCGGTTGAGTTCGCCGCTCTTCGGCGTGAAGCCGCTGGTGGCACCGGAGATGACCAGGGTGCCGCCGGGCCGCAGCGACTTGACCGAGTGCGACCAGGTGGCGGCACCGACCGTCTCGATCACGGCGTCCACCCGCTGGGGCAGCCGCTCGCCGGTCGCGAACGCCGCCTCGGCGCCGAGTTCCACGGCGCGCTTGCGCTTGCTCTCGTCCCGGCTGGTGGCGAAGACCCGCAGGCCCGCCGCGGCCCCCAGGACGATGGCGGCGGTCGCCACGCCGCCGCCGGCGCCCTGGACCAGCACGCTGTCCCCGGGCCGCACCCCGCCGTTGGTGAACAGCATCCGGTACGCGGTCAGCCACGCGGTGGGCAGGCAGGCGGCCTCCTCGAAGGAGAGCGCGGCGGGCTTGGGCAGGACGTTCCAGGAAGGCACGGTGACCCGCTCGGCGAAGGTGCCCTGGTAGCGCTCGGTGAGGATGGAGGGCTTCTCGTCCGGGCCGACGCCGTGGCCGGTCTGCCCGATGACGGAGTGCAGGACGACCTCGTTGCCGTGCTCGTCGATGCCGGCGGCGTCACAGCCGAGGATCATCGGGAGCGACTCCTCGGTGATCCCGACGCCGCGCAGCGTCCACAGGTCGTGGTGGTTGAGGGAGGCGGCCTTGACGTCGACGGTGGTCCAGCCGGGGCGGGCGGCGGGGGCCGGGCGCTCCCCCAATTCCAGGCCGTTCAGCGGCTGGTCGCGGTCGATGCGGGCGGCGTAGGCAGCAAACATGATCCCAACGTAGGCCGCGGGCGGGCCCCGCGACAGCGGGCGCGGGTGTGACACGCGCCGCCCCACCGGAACCGCGGACGGCCGGAATCCGACCGTCCCTTCCGGCCCGCCGCCCTCAATGCCGGACGGGCCGGACCCATACCCACGAGGGGGTCGGTCCGGCCCGTCAACGGTCTCCGCGGCGGCGGGTCAGCGTCGCGCGACGCCCTCCGCACGGGCGGCCGCGGCGACGGCCGCGGTCACGGCCGGGGCGACCCGCTCGTCGAACGGCGACGGGATCACCTTGTCCGCGCTGAGCTCGTCGGCGACGACGGCGGCCAGCGCCTCCGCGGCGGCGAGCTTCATGCCCTCGGTGATCTGCGAGGCGCGCACCTGCATGGCGCCGGCGAAGATGCCGGGGAAGGCCAGCACGTTGTTGATCTGGTTCGGGAAGTCGCTGCGCCCGGTGGCGACCACCGCGGCGTACTTGTGGGCGACGTCCGGGTGGATCTCCGGGTTGGGGTTGGCCATCGCGAAGATCATCGAGTCCTTCGCCATCTTCGCCACCGCCTCCTCCGGCACCGTGCCGCCGGAGACGCCGATGAAGACGTCGGCGCCGTCGAGCGCGTCCTCCAGGGAGCCGGTCAGGCCCGCCTTGTTGGTGAAGCCGGCCAGCTCGCGCTTGACGTCCGTGAGGTCACCGCGGTCCGCCGAGACGACGCCCTTGCGGTCGCAGACCGCCACGTCGCCGATGCCCGCCTCGACGAGGATCTTGGCGATGGCGACACCGGCCGCGCCGGCACCCGAGATGACCGCCCGGAGCTGCCCCAGCGCCCGGTCGGTCAGCTTCGCGGCGTTGCGCAGCGCGGCCAGGGTGACCACGGCGGTGCCGTGCTGGTCGTCGTGGAAGACCGGGATGTCCAGGCGTTCCTTGAGCTTCTGCTCGATCTCGAAGCACCGGGGCGCCGAGATGTCCTCCAGGTTGACGCCACCGAAGGAGGGCGCGAGGCGGACGACGGTGTCCACGATCTCGTCGGCGTCGGTGGTCGCGAGCGCGATCGGCACCGCGTCCACACCGCCGAACTGCTTGAAGAGGATGGCCTTGCCCTCCATCACCGGAAGGGATGCCTCCGGGCCGATGTCGCCCAGGCCCAGCACCGCGGTGCCGTCCGTGACCACGGCCACGACCTGGGACTTCCAGGTGTAGTCGTGCACGAGTTCGGGACGCTCGGCGATCGCGCTGCACACCTTGGCGACGCCCGGCGTGTACGCGAGGGACAGGTCGTCCTTGTCCCGCACCGGGACGGTTGCCTGGACGGCCATCTTGCCGCCGCGATGCAGCGCGAAGGCCGGGTCGAAGAGTTCGCCGGACGTGCCGTCCGTGCCTTCTTCCGCACCGGTCGCGTTGTCGCTGCGAGGATTGACGATCTCCGCTGCCACTGTTCTCTGACCCCTTTGTCGTAAATCTGTTGAGGGTGGCCACTCCCTGGTTGGGGGGTGGGCGGGCACCGCGCCCGCGCCCTGCCCGGCGGATGGCCGCCGCGCGGGGGGAGGTACGGACGCCGGGCGCGCCGCACACGCGCCCTGAGCCCCGGATGAGGGGTGTAACGACCCTTTCTACCGGACGGGCGTGCAAGGCGACGAGTCAGATTCGTTACCTGCCGGTACAAGGCTCCGACATTAGCGACGGAACGCCTAAAAACGCCGGAGATACCCCGTGGCTGTCCGAATTCCGAGACGCCGCAGGGGTCACCGCCTTTACCTCCGGTGCCGATGGCGGGCGTTTTCCCTTGTGCGACAAGGCCGGGGATGGCCCTTGCTCGTCCGTTATCCGATTTTGACCTGAACGACAGTCCGAATACCGGAGTCCGGATGGCAAGATTCCGTCACCGACCGAGGGCGCGACGCCCAAAGGTGCCCAAAGGTGTGTGCCCAACCCCTTCTCACCAGCACTTCGGCTGCCCACACTGGCACGTCGGCTACCCACCGCAGGAGGATCCGCATGACCGCAGACACCACCCGTCGCGCGGCGGCCGGCAGGTCCGGTAAGCCCGTCAAGACCGTCGCGGCAATAGCCACGGTCACCGCCTCGCTGCTGCTGCTCAGCGCCTGCGGTGACCAGACGGACGCGGCGATCGCCCGACGGGAGGCGGCCAAGAACCGCAATCCGCACGCCCCGCTTTTCAGCAAGCTCCCCAAGGACGTTCAGGACAAGGGGATGCTCCAGGTCGGCTCGGACATCACGTACAAGCCGGTGGAGTTCCGCTCGAACGGCAAGGTGGAAGGCATCGATCCGGATCTTGCGGCGGCAATCGGCAAGGAATTGGGCATCAAGCTCAATTTCAACAACGCCACCTTCGACACCCTCATGGGCGGTCTGAAGTCCGAGCGCTACGACCTCGCCATGTCGGCGATGACGGACACCAAGGACCGCCAGCAGGGCATCGACAGCACCACCGGCAAGAAGATCGGCGAAGGCGTCGATTTCGTCGACTACCTCAACGTCGGCGTCTCGCTCTACACCCAGAAGGGCAAGACCAAGGGCATCGACGGCTGGGAGACCATGTGCGGCAAGAAACTCGCCGTGCAGCGCGGCACCGTCTCCCACGACCTGGCCAAGGACAAGTCCAAGGCGTGTGAGGCGGGCGGCGAGCAGCCCATCTCCATCGAGGCGTTCGACAACGACTCCGAGGCCCAGACCCGGCTGCGGACCGGTGGTGTGGACGCGGTCTCCAGCGACTACCCGGTCGCGGCCTACGCGGTGAAGGTCTCCGGCGGCGGCAACGACTTCCAGACGGTCGGCGGCGCACCGCTCAAGGCGGCCCCCTACGGCATCGCCGTCCCCAAGGGGCAGGAACAGCTGCGCGACGCGATCAAGGCGGCCATGGAGCTGGTGATCAAGAACCACGCGTACGACGGCGTCCTCGCCAAGTGGAACGTCAAGGACGCCGCGGTCAAGGAAGTGCAGATCAACGGCGGCACCTGAGCCGGCGCCCGGTCCCGTCCCGCCGGGGCGCTCCGCGCGGCCCCACCACGCCTCTCCCGCCACACGCTGAAAGGCAACCCTCGTGTCAGTTGACGTCGACAAGCCGGCCGAGCCGCCGGCGGCCGCACCACCGGCCCAGCCCGAGCCCATCAAAGCCATACCGGTCCGCCACTACGGGCGCTGGGTCGCCGCGCTCGTCGTCATCGGGCTGCTGGTGCTGCTCGTCCGGGCCTTCGCCTCCGGGAAGGTCAACTGGGGCGCGATACCGGAGTACATGTTCAACGCGGACATCCTCAAGGGCCTGCGCAACACCCTGTGGATCACCGTGCTGTCGATGGTGATCGGCATCGTGCTGGGCGTGGTCCTGGCGGTCATGCGGCAGTCCAAGAACCCGGTGACCAAGTCCGTGGCGTGGTTCTACGTCTGGTTCTTCCGCGGCACCCCGGTCTACGTCCAGCTCTTCCTGTGGTTCAACCTCGGCCTGGTCTTCCAGTACATCGACATCATGCCGATCTACAAGGACGAGTGGTCGGACTTCATGACCCCGTTCCTGTGCGCGCTGCTCGGCCTCGGCCTCAACGAGGCCGCGTACATGGCCGAGATCTGTCGGGCCGGCCTGAACGCCGTCGACGAGGGCCAGACCGAGGCGGCGCACGCGCTGGGCATGAGCCACGGCAGGACGCTGCGCCGGATCGTCGTGCCGCAGGCGATGCGGGTGATCGTGCCGCCGACCGGCAACGAGGTCATCAACATGCTCAAGACCTCGTCCCTGGTCATCGCCGTGCAGTACTACGACCTCCTCCAGGCCGCGCAGAACGTCGGCCGGGACTCCGGCGTGGTGGTCGAGATGCTGATCCTGGCCGCCGCCTGGTACTTGATCGCCACCACGGTGCTCAGCATCGGGCAGTACTACCTGGAGCGCTACTACGCCCGCGGCGCCAGCCGTCAGCTTCCGCCCACCCCGTTCCAGCGCCTCAAGGCGAAGCTGGCCGGCCCGAACCGCGCCGGAGGTACGGCATGAGCACGAGCAAGAGCAAGGCCACGAACACCGGCTCGGGCAAGGCCGCGGTCCCGATGGTCAAGGCCGAGGGCGTCCACAAGTCCTTCGGCGCGGCGCACATCCTCAAGGGGATCGACCTGGAGGTGGCGCCCCGGGAGGTCTTCTGCCTGATCGGCCCGTCCGGTTCCGGCAAGTCGACCTTCCTGCGGTGCATCAACCACCTGGAGAAGATCAACTCCGGTCGGCTGTCGGTCGACGGCGAACTGGTCGGCTACCGCGAGCACCACGGCAAGCTCTACGAGCTGCGCGACCGCGAGGTCGCCGCCCGCCGGCGGGACATCGGCATGGTCTTCCAGCGCTTCAACCTCTTCCCGCACATGACCGCGCTGGAGAACATCATGGAGGCGCCGGTCCAGGTCAAGGGCGAGTCCAAGGCGTCCGCGCGGGAGCGGGCGGCCAAGCTGCTGGACCGGGTCGGCCTCGCCGACAAGGCCGGCAACTACCCCTCGCAGCTCTCCGGTGGCCAGCAGCAGCGGGTGGCGATCGCCCGGGCGCTGGCCATGGAGCCCAAGCTGATGCTCTTCGACGAGCCGACCTCGGCCCTCGACCCGGAGCTGGTCGGCGACGTCCTGGACGTCATGAAGGACCTGGCCGCGGACGGCATGACGATGGTCGTGGTGACCCACGAGATGGGCTTCGCCCGTGAGGTCGGCGACTCGCTGGTCTTCATGGACGACGGCGTGGTGGTCGAGTCCGGCCACCCGCGCGACGTGCTCACCAAGCCCCAGCACGAGCGGACCAAGTCGTTCCTGTCCAAGGTCCTCTGAGGGCCGCCGGCCCCCTCGTTCCCGGACCGGCCGCGGCGGCGCGGCGGGCGGCACCCTCGTGGTCCCGCCCGCCGCGCCGCGCGCCGTCGTGGCGCCGGGCGTTACCTCAGGGCCAGGACGAGGCTGTCCGTCGGCGAGGCCCACACCGCGCGGGCCTCGGCGAAGCCGGCCGCGCGCAGCGCGTCGACGTGCCACTGCACGGCGGGGGTCTCCCCGTCGGCGTGCTCGCCGTAGATCTCGAAGCGCTCGGCGGTCGGCCCGGCCAGGCGCGGGTCCGCGGCGGCCAGCCGCCACCACTCGGCCCAGTCGACCGCGCCGGCCTCCTTGGCCCGGTCCATCCGGGAGTGCCGGAACGCCCGCTCGGCGGCGTTGATCCGCGGGGTGGCCCCGTCGGGCATGTGGTCGGCGTTGAGGAACACCCCGCCGTCCCGGACCAGAGCGCCCAGCTGCCCGTAGAGCGTGCGCAGCTCGGGCGTGTGCAGCCAGTGCAGCGCGGTGGCGGTGAGCACCGCGTCGAAGGAGTCGTACGGCAGCTTCGCGGTCCACTGCGGGTCCTTGAGGTCCGCCCGGACGAATCGGATGCGCCGCTCGCCCGCGAAGTACCCCTCGGCGATGGCCAGCAGCGCCGGGTCCAGGTCGACGCCCACGCTCTCGGCGGCCGGGAACCTCGTCAGCAGCCGGTCGGAGATGCTGCCGGTGCCGCACGCCAGGTCGAGCACCCGGGGCTCGGGGCCCACCAGCGCCTCGACCATGTCGAGCATCACCCGGAAGCGCTCCTCGCGGTCCGGCATGTACCACTCCTGCTGGCGGTCCCAACTCTCCTGCCACGCCCGCCAGTCGCCGCCGACAACGGTCTCGGTCATCGCAACCCCTCCGCCCCGTAATACCCTCGTAGTGACAACACCCATTACGCATGGGTAGCAGCACCCTAGACGCGCACCCGTAAGGACTACAAGTGGAACTGGCCTATTACTCGGACTACGCCGTGCGCCTCGTCAACACCGAACAGCCCGAGCGCGGCGGGGACTCCCTCACCTCCGTCGAAGCGGTCCGGGAGCTCTTCGGCGTGGCCCAGCAGGCCGCCCGGCGGGCCACCGAGAGCGACGTCACCCGGCTGCGCGCGGTCCGCTCCCGGCTGCGCGCGGTCTTCGAGGCCGCCGACCGCGGCGACGAGGTGCTCGCCGTCGACCTGCTGAACGCGCTGATGATGGAGTTCCCGGTCAGCCCGCAGATCTCCGGCCACGAGTTCCGCGACGACGAAAACCGCCCCAAGTGGCACATGCACATCGCCGACCACGCCGCCAACGCCACCGCCGGCTTCACCGCGACCGCCTGCATGGGCCTGGCCTTCCACCTCACCGAGCTGGGCGTGGAGCGCCTGGGCATCTGCGAGGCGAAACCCTGCCGCAACGCCTACCTGGACACGTCCACCAACCGGTCCCGGCGCTACTGCTCGGACCGCTGCGCCACCCGCGCCAACGTCGCCGCCTACCGCGCCCGCAAGCGCCGGGAGAGCACCCGCACCGCCGAGAGCGCCCAGGACGCCACCGCCCGCGGCGAACGCTGAAGCCCGCGCGGCGGCCGCACCCGCAGCCAGGCCCGCGCGACCACCAGTTCGTCGGGGACCACCCCGAACTCCCGGCTGTCGTTCTCCACGTACGGATTGTCACCGCGCACCCACCAGCCGCCGTCGCGCCGTTCCACCGCGCGCTTGACGATCAGCAGGTCCTGTCGGAACGGGTGCCGCAGCACGACCACGTCCCCCGGGCGCACCACCGCCCCGTACCGCACCACGAGCCGGTCCCCCGGCTGGAGCGTCGGCACCATCGACGGGTTGTAGACCTCCGCCATTCCGAACGCCCGCAGCGGCCCGCCGCGCGCCGGCTCCGCGCCGTCGCCGCTGTCCTGCTCCGGCTCGCGCACCCGCTCCGGCATCCATGCCTCCCGCTCCAGCCCCCGTACGACCGTCACCGGACCATCCTCCATCAGTCCCGGCCCGGCACCGGACTTTTGCCCTAAGACCCCCGGGCCACCCGAGAAAACCCTTCCCGCACCGAGTAATCTCGCACCTGAGAAGACGATCACGAGGAAGGACTGAACATGCTCTCCCGCCTGTTCGCCCCCAAGGTCAAGGTCAGCGCCCACTGCGACCTGCCCTGCGGTGTCTACGACCCCGCCCAGGCCCGCATCGAGGCCGAGTCGGTCAAGGCCGTCCAGGAGAAGTACCAGGGCAACGAGGACGCTGACTTCCGCACCCGCGCCGTCCTGATCAAGGAGCAGCGGGCCGAGCTGGCCAAGCACCACGTCTCGGTGCTGTGGAGCGACTACTTCAAGCCGCCGCACTTCGAGAAGTACCCGGAGCTGCACCAGCTGGTCAACGACACCCTCAAGGCCCTCAGCGCGGCCAAGGGCTCGAACGACCCGGCCACCGGCCAGAAGGCCCTGGACCTGATCGCCCAGATCGACAAGATCTTCTGGGAGACCAAGAAGGGCTGAGCCCCGCTCACCCTGCCGACCCGCGGTCCCTGCGACCGCCCGGGTCCGTCGACCGCACCCGGTCCGCCACCCGCCGCAACCCGGCGGCCCCGGCGGGCCGGGTGCGGTCGTTCGGGGGCCGGGGCGGGCGATAGCCCCGGACTATAGGCCCCTGACGCCTCAGCGCCCGGAGCTCAGCACGCCGCCGTGCTGGACCAGCCAGTCGTGGTACGCCTCGCTGGCCCAGGCGATGTCCGTGTAGGCGGCGGTGAGGTCGGTGAAGAGGTCGTCGGCGGAGGCCGCCGAGGGGCCGTCCGCGCGGCAGGCCATGAAGAGCCGGACCGCCAGCGGGTCGCCGTGCAGCGGGCGGATCGCCATGCCGGGGCGGGAGCGGGCGGTGGGCTGGCAGGGCGTGACCACCTCGCCGGCCATGACGAGGTCCACGGCGGTGAGGTAGTCGCCGTGCACCACCCGGGGGTTGACGCCGGCCGCGGCCCAGATGCGGCGCAGGCCGGCCCATTCGCCGTCCACCGTCGGGTCGACCATCCACTGGTCGGTGGCCAGGTCGGCGACCCGGACCACGGCCCGTCCGGCCGCCGGATGGCTCTCCGCGAGGGCGATGAACTGCGGCTCCCGGGCGAGGAGTTCGTGCGTCAGCAGGCCGTCGGGGACGCGCAGCGGGGCGCCCTCGACCTCGTGCACGAAGGCCGCGTCGAGCTGGCCCATCGCGACCATGTGGAGCAGGGCGTTGGCGGACACGTCGGTCCGTATCGTGGTGTCGGTCTCCGGGAGCCGGGCCCGCAGCCGGCGCAACCAGCCCGCGACGGCCGGGCTGTTGGTGCTGCCGATCCGCAGCCGGGTACCTTCCTCCCGGACCGATACCGAGGCGATGTCCTCGACAAGCGCGCGCATTTCGGCCACTATCGGCCGGGCGCGACAGAGCACCGAATGACCGAGCGGAGTAGGACGGCTGCCGGTCGGCTCGCGGAAGAAGAGCTGACCGCCCAGGGCCTTCTCGATGCGGTGGAGCTGGGTCGTCAAGGAGGGCTGCGTCATTCCCAGCTGCCGGGCCGCCTTGCGCACGCTGCCGGAGTCGGCGATGGCGCACAGGGCCCGAAGATGCCTTACCTCTAGCTCCACGCCGGGAGCATAAACGCGCGGGCGCGGCTCACACCAGACTCTTCCGCCGGTCCGAACTCCGCCTCTTCACCAGCACGTTGGTCCGCGGCCACCGGGGGTATTGCCTCGGGCTATCGCCACCTGGCATCTCCGTCCCACGGGTGAACTCCGTCCACACTCAACGGCACCACGAAATCCGCAGGGCCCCGGCCGCCGCCCCACACGGCGGCCGTACGGCCCCTCGGAAATTAAGGAGCCCCCCACATGAGATCTCCCAAGACGGCGCTGTCGGCTGCGCTCGGCCTGGGCCTCGCCGCCGCGCTCGCCGCGGCCGCTCCGGTGTCGGCCACCGCCGCCACCGCACACTCCGCCCCCCACCACAGCACCCCCGCCTCGATCGCCGCCTACACCGGTTCGACGGCGGAGAAGGCGAACACCAAGGCGTTCTTCGAGGCCGTCATGAAGTCGGCCCGGGCCAAGATGAAGGCCAACCCGCACCTGAAGTCGGTCACGGTCACCTACGACCCGAGCGCCGCACCCACCTTCGCGAACGAGATATCGCAGAGCGCGTCGATCTGGAACAGCGCGGTCCAGAACGTCAAGCTGCAAGCGGGCAACGGCGGTGACTTCCAGTACAAGGAGGGCAACGACCCGCGCGGCTCGTACGCCAGCACCGACGGCCACGGCAAGGGCTTCGTCTTCATCGACTACAGCCAGGCCCAGCAGTACAACCGCACCCGCATCGTGGCCCACGAGACCGTCCACGTCCTGGGCCTGCCGGACCACTACGAAGGCCCCTGCAGCGAGCTGATGTCCGGCGGCGGGCCCGGCCCGTCCTGCCAGAACACCCAGCCGGACGCCAACGAGCGCGCCCAGGTGGACCAGCTCTGGGCGAACGGCCTGGCCGGCGTCCGCTTCGGCGGCTGACCCACCGGTCCGTCCCCCGCACGCGGCACGACGGTCGGCCCGCCGTTTCCCGGCCGGGCTGACGGTGGCCGGGCAGACGACGGGCCGGGGCTGACGGAGCCGGTACCTGGCGGCCGGCTCCGTACCCCCCACCAGCCCCCGCATGCCGTACGTCCGCCCGAGCGGTGGGGCTCCTTCCCGGGCCCCACCGCTCGTCCGCGTGCGGAGGTCCGAGGGGCGCCGGGTCCTCGCGGCACGGTTCAGAGGGCGTGGCCGAGGGCCACCCCGGCACAGGCGGCGGCCAGTCCGGCCGCCAGGCTCAGCCCGAGGTTGAGCACGGCGTACCCGCGCGCCCCGTCGGTGGCCAGCCGCAGGGTCTCGTAGGAGAACGTCGAATAGGTCGTCAGCGCCCCGCACAGGCCGGTGCCGAGCAGCAGTTGGACGTGCGGGCTCGCGGCACCGGCCGCGCCGCTCACCAGGCCGAGGATCAGGCTGCCGACGACGTTGACCGCGCAGGTCCCCCAGGGGAAGACGGTGTCGTGCCGGGCCTGGACGAAGCGGTCGGTGAGGAAGCGCAGCGGTGCCCCGACCACGGCACCCGCCACCACCAGCAGCCAGTTCACCCGGACGGGTCCGCTCCGCCGGCACCGCCCGGCCGGCCGCCGAACGTGAGCGCCTCGCACCGGTCGAGGGTCACCAGGCCGCCGCCCGCCAGCAGTTCGGACAGCTGCGGCAGGAACGCCCGCACCCGCTCCTCGGTGTCCACCACGACCACCGCCACCGGCAGTTCCTCGCTGAGCGACAGCAGCCGCTGGGTGTGGATCATCGAGGTCGCCCCGAACCCCTCGACGCCGCGGAAGGCGCTGGCCCCGGCGAGGCCCGCCGCACGGGCGCGGTGCACGACCTCCGCGTAGAGGGGCCGGTGGTGCCAGACGTCCTGCTCGCCCACGAGGACGGTCAGGCGCAGGGCCGGGGTGCTGACCGGGGCCGCGGCCGACGGGACCGGGACATCCGCCGGTCCGTCCGCCGCCGCCCGCTCGGTCCGGTGGTGCCGCCGGTGCTCCGTCATGCCGTCCGCCGCCTCAGGTCGAGGACCGTCCGGGTGGCGCTGCTCGCGAGGGCCACCGCCGCCAGCGCGGCGAACAGGGTGCCGGCGAGGTAGGCCAGGGCGAGCGGCAGCCGGCCGGCGGCCGCCAGGCGCTCGGTGTCCACCGCGTAGGTCGAGAAGGTGGTGAAGCCCCCGAGGATGCCGGTGCCCAGGAACGGGCGGAGCAGCCGGTGGGCCGTCCACACCTCGGTGATCAGCACCATCAGGACGCCCATCGACGCGCAGCCGACCACGTTGACCCCCAGCGTGGTCCAGGGGAAGGCGGCGTCGGCGGTCGGCCAGATCAGGCCGGCGCCGTACCGGGCCGCGGCACCGAGGGCGCCGCCCACCGCCACCGCACCGATCACCGGCCACTCGCCCTGCCAGGGCCACGGCCGGCGGGCTCGTTCGTCCATGGGTCCGCGGAATCCTTCTCTGCGTGCGTGCGGCCGGCAGCGGAAGTCGTCCGCCGGGAGGCCGGCCGGCCCGCCCCGACGGGGGCGGCACCGTCCTCAGGCTAAGCCCGGTCATTTGACAGCGCTAAACATGGGATGTTCCCATCACCGGTGGAATTTGGTGTCCGCTCCTTCGGGTCCTTCGGGTCCTTCGGGTCCTTCGGGTCGTTCGGGTCGTTCGGGTCGTTCGGGCACCGCCGCACGCAGAGCCGCGGAACGCGGACGGGAGGACGGCGCCGATGCCGCTGCGCAGCACTGCCCGCACCAGCCTCGTCGAGCTGGTCATCGAGCAGATGGAACGGCTGATCGCCGACGGCGAGTGGCCGGTCGGCACCAAGATCCCGGCCGAGCCGCTGCTCGTGGAGCAGTTGGACGTCGGCCGGAACACCGTCCGCGAGGCGGTCCGCGCCCTGGTGCACACCGGGATGCTGGAGCCGCGGCAGGGCGACGGGACCTACGTCCGGGCCCGCAGCGGCTTCGGGGCCGCCGTCCAGCGCCGGCTGCGCCGGGCCGCCAACCTGGAGGCGTACGAGGTCCGCGCCAGCCTGGAGCGGGACGCCGCCCGTCATGCGGCCGAGCGCCGCACCGACGAGGACCTGGCCGCGCTGCGGGAGGCGCTGGCACTGCGCGGCCGGGCCTGGGAGGCCGGCGACGTGACCCAGTTCATCGACGCGGACGTGCACTTCCACCGGACGGTCGCGGCCGCCGCCCACAACGGCCTACTGGCCGAGCTGTACGAGCAGTTCGGCGCCGCCCTGCGGGAGACGTTGCAGGCCGTGGTCGGCACGCCGCTGCTGCCCGACGCGGTCCGCCACCAGATCGACGCGCACACCGCGATCGTCGACGCCATCGAGGCACGGGACCCGGACGCCGCCGAGCGGGCGGCGCTGGCCCACCTCGCCGAGGCGGCCGACGCCCTGCGCGCGCAGGCCGCGGACGACGACCGGGACGCGGGGGAAACGGGGCACCCGACCGGCGCCGACGGACACGAAGCACCACAGGAGGAACCCCAGCGATGACACGCGGACCCGCATCGGGCATATCCCCGGCCCCGCCCCGGCCGACCGGCGGGGCGACGCCCACGGCCACGGCCGGCGACGCCGCCCCGCCCACCGGCGCCACCGGCCGCCGCGCCCTCACCCTCGGCCTCGGGGTCGTCCTGCTGGCGCTGAACCTGCGGCCCGCGCTGGTCGCGGTCTCCCCGCTGGTCGGCACGATCCGTTCCGACAGCGGCATGTCGGCGGCCGCCACCAGCCTGCTGACCGCGCTGCCGCTGCTCTGCTTCGGACTACTGGCCCCGATCGCCCCGCGGTTGGGCCGGCGCTTCGGCACGGAGCGGTCGCTGCTCGGCACGATGGTGCTGATCTGCCTGGGCACCGGGCTGCGGCTGGTGGACTCGGTGGGGGCGCTGTTCGCCGGGACGGTCGTGATCGGCGCCGGGATCGCGGTCGCCAACGTGCTGCTGCCGGGCCTGATCAAGCGGGACTTCCCGGCCAGGGCGGGCCTGATGACCGGGCTCTACTCGATGTCGCTGTTCGGCGGCGCGGCGCTGGCGGCCGGCATCACCGTCCCCGTGCAGCAGGCCGCCGGGCTCTCCTGGCAGGCCACGCTGGCCTGTTGGGGTGCGCTGGCGGTGCTCGCCCTGGTCGTCTGGCTGCCGCAGCTGCGCCGCCGCACCGAGGTGACGGCGGCCGCCGCTCGGCAGGCCGCCCACCCGGTCCGCGGGCTGTGGCGCTCCCCGCTGGCCTGGCAGGTCACCGGCTACATGGGGCTCCAGTCGCTGAGCTACTACGCGGCCGCCGCCTGGCTGCCGACGATCCTCAAGGACGCCGGGATGGACGCGGGCGACGCCGGGTGGATGCTGTCGTTCTCCTCGCTGCTGGGGATCGCGGGGTCGTTCCTGGCGCCGGTGATCGTCGGCCGCCGGCTGCGGGCCGGCACGTTGGCCGCGCTGGGCGCGGTGCTGTGCGCGGCGGGGTTCGTCGGCATGTGGGCGGCGCCGGTCGGCGGCGCGTACCTGTGGATGACGCTGCTGGGCCTGGGACAGGGGACGGCGATCAGCCTGGCGCTGCTGTTCATCGTCCAGCGCGCCCCGGACGCCCGGCACACCGCGCAGCTCTCCAGCATGGCGCAGTGCTTCGGCTACGTCCTGGCCGCCACCGGTCCGGCGGTGCTGGGGGCGGTGCACGACGCCTCGGGTACCTGGACGGTGCCGTTGGCGGTGCTGCTGGTGCTGTTGGTGCCGCAGGTGGCTGTGGGGCTCGGGGCCGCCCGACCGCTGCACGTCGCGGGCCGGTGAGGGTGCCGGGCGCTGCCCCGCGGCCGGCCGTGTAACGGCGTTACAACCAGCCGTTGCGCTTGAAGCCTCGGTGCATCAGCCAGCAGACGCCCACCATCACGACCATCACCAGCGGATAGCCGAACGGCCAGCTCTTCTCCGGCATGTACTCGAAGTTCATGCCGTAGACGCCGGTGACCATGGTGGGGACGGCCAGGATCGCCGCCCAGGCGGACATCCGGCGCATCGCCTCGTTCTGGGCGTTGGCGACCTGGGCGAGGTGCGCCTGGAGTATCGAGTTGAGCAGTTCGTCGAAGCCGGTGATCCGCTCGCGGACCTGGTCGAGGTGGTCGGCGACGTCCCGGAAGTAGGTCTTGGTCCGCGGGTCGACGTACTGCAGCGAACGGGTCGCCAGCTCCTGCAAGGGACGGTCCAGCGGCGTCACCGCCCGCTTGAATTCGAGCAGTTCGCGCTTGAGCTGGTAGATCCGGTCGGCGCCGCGGCTGCCGCGCACCGAGAAGACCTCGCTCTCGACGTCGTCGATGTCGTCCTGGACAGCGGCGGCGACGTCGAGGTAGTCGTCCACGACGAGGTCGGCGATGGCGTGCAGCACCGCGGACGGGCCGAGGGCGAGCTGGTCCGGATCGCGCTCCAGCTGCTCGCGCAGCGGGCCCAGCGAGCCGTGGCCGCCGTGCCGCACCGTGATCACGAAGTCGGTGCCGGTGAAGACCATGATCTCGCCGGTGTCGACGACCTCGCTGGTGTCGGTCAGCTGGTCGTGCTCGACGTAGCGGACGGTCTTGAAGACGGTGAACAGCGAGTCGTCGTAGTGCTCCAGCTTGGGGCGCTGGTGGGCGTGGACCGCGTCCTCGACGGCGAGCGGGTGCAGCCCGAACAGCTCGACGATGCCGGCGAACTCCACCTCGGACGGTTCGTGCAGGCCGATCCAGACGAAGCCGTCACCGGACCGCCGGACCTGCCGGATCGCCTCCTCGGCCGGCCGGTCGCCCTCCTGGCGCACGCCGGAGACGTAGACCGCGCAGTTCACCACGGCGGTGCCGAGCGGCGAGCGGGCGGGGTGGCTGAGGTCCACCCCGCCCTTACGCGGCTGCGGCAGCCGGGCGGCCTTGCGGAGGTTGCTGATCATTGACACCGGCCCAGTATCGCCCGTGGGGGCGCGCCGGAGGTACGGCCCGGGTTTGATTTTGCGCACTCCGCACCGGGCCGTGGTCCGGGCCGTGCCGTCCATTTGCCCGCACGCCCCGGGCGTGCGCCCCCGCGGTGATCAGGGCACGAGCGCCGGTCGCTCCGCCGCCGGCGCGTCCGACGAGCCGCCGGCGGCGGCCGGCTCCACCGGCGCCGGGCTCCCCGCCCTGGCCCGCCGGGGCAGCCAGAACAGCAGGCCGAGGACGAGCACCAGCCCGCCGGCGATCCACCACAGGGCGTGCGTGGTGGCGGCGACGAAGCCCGCGCGCCCCGGGCCGTCCACCGCGCCGAAGAACGCCACCGACGACAGCGCCAGCCCCAGCGCCATGCCCACCTGACCGGTGGTGTTGAAGATGCCGGAGGCCGAACCGGAGTGCCGGACCGGCACCTCCGAGAGGACCGCGTCGGTGATCGGCGCGACGATCAGTCCCATGCCGGCGCCCATCAGGACCATCGCCGGGGCCATCTGCCAGGACTGCATGTCGGTGCCGTAGTGGTCGGCCTGCCACAGGTAGAGCAGCGCCCCGCCGAGCATGATCAGCGCGCCGGCCTGGAGCACCGCGCGGCCGAACCGCGGCACCAGCTTCTGGACGGACAGCCCGGCCGCCGCCGAGCAGGCCAGCGAGAACGGCACCCCGGTCAGCCCGGCGTGCAGCGGCCCCCAGCCCAGCCCGAGCTGCATGTACAGCGTCCAGATGAGGAAGAACAGGCCGGTGACCGCCCCGAAGGTGAGCTGGACGCCGACGCCCGCCGCGAACGTCTTGATCCGGAACAGCGAGAGCTCGACCAGCGGCGAGCCGTCCTTGCGGGCCTTGAACCGCTCATAGCGGACGAATCCGACGAGGACCAGCGGTCCGGTCGCCATGGCGACGAAGCCCCAGAGGGGCCAGCCGGCCTCACGGCCGCGGGTGAGCGGGTAGAGCACCAGCAGCAGGCCGACGGTGAGCAGCGCGGTGCCCACCAGGTCGAGACGGAGCGCGGTGTCCGAGCGGGACTCGGTGAGGAAGCGGCGGCCCAGCCAGATCCCGACGGCGCCGACCGGGAGGTTGATCAGGAAGATCGGCCGCCACTCCAGGCCGAAGAGGTCGCCCTGGGTGAGCAGGGCGCCGATCAGCGGGCCGCAGACCGCGCCGAGCCCGACCACCGCGCCGAACATCCCGAAGACCTTGCCGCGCTCGTGGGCCGGGAAGCTGACGTGGATGATCGCCAGCACCTGCGGCACCATCAGCGCGGCCATCGCGCCCTGCAGCACCCGCGCGGCGATCAGCATCGCCGGGTCGGCGGCGAGCCCGCAGAGCGCGGAGGCCACGGTGAAGCCGCCCATCCCGAGCAGGAAGAGCTTCTTGCGGCCGTGGATGTCACCGAGCCGGCCGCCGGTGATCAGGCCGATGGCGAAGGCCAGGGCGTATCCGGCGGTGATCCACTGGAGCGCGCCGAAGCCGGCCCCGGTGTCCCGCTGGATGCTGGGCAGCGCGATGTTGACGATGGTCGCGTCGACCAGGTCCATGAAGCTCGCGGTCAGGACGACGGCGAGGGCGATCCAGCGTCTGCGGTCGGCGGGCGCGGGGACGGCGCCGGCCGGCGCGGCGGGGTGCGGATCGGACGGGGACATGCGGAACTCCTGGCGGTGCCGTGGGACGAGCGGAGGGGACGCGCCGGGACGGGCGTCCACCGCGCTGGTGCGGTGGACGCCCGTCCCGGACGTCCTCGACATTACGGCCCACCTAGGACAGCTCCCGTCCTACTTCCTGGGCCATCATCGTCGCCATGAGTGAGACCTCGGCACGTCTGCTGAACCTGCTGTCCCTGCTCCAGACCCCCCGGGAGTGGCCCGGGCGGGAGCTGGCCGAACGACTGCGGGTGACCACCCGGACCATCCGCCGCGACGTCGAGCGGCTGCGCGAACTGGGCTATCCGGTGCACGCCTCGATGGGCGCGGAGGGCGGCTACCGGCTGGCCGCCGGCACCGCCATGCCGCCGCTGCTGCTGGACGACGAGGAGGCGGTGGCCATCGCGGTGGGGCTGCGCTCGACGGCCGGCCACACCATCGCGGGCATCGAGGAGGCGTCGGTCCGGGCGCTCGCCAAGTTGGAGCAGGTGCTCCCGGCGCGGCTGCGGCGGCGGGTGGGCACGCTGGGCACCGCCACCGTCCCGCTGCCGGCCGGTGACGGTCCGACCGTCGACCCGGAGCACCTGACGGTGCTGGCCGCGGCGATCGCCAACCACGAGCGGGTGCGCTTCGGCTACCGCGCCGGGGCCGGCGAGCTCACCCGGCGCCTGGTGGAGCCGCACCGCCTGGTCGCCGCCGGCCGCCGCTGGTACCTGGTGGCGTTCGACAACGACCGCGACGACTGGCGGACCTTCCGGGTGGACCGGCTGAGCGAGCCGTTCGCCACCGGCGTGCGGACCGCGCCGCGCGAGCTGCCGGCCACCGACGCCGGGGCGTACGTCCGGGAGCGGATGCGCGGGATGGCGACGACGTACCGGGCGGTGGCGACGGTGTACGGGCCGGCCGAGGAGGTGACCGCCCGGCTCGGCGGGCGGGCGGCGGGCGAGATCGCACCGCTCGACGGGGAGAGCTGCCGCTGGCACAGCGCACCCGATTCGTTGGAGTGGCTGGCGATGCGGCTGGCGCTGCTGGGGCGGGAGTTCACGGTGCACGAACCGGTCGAGCTGATCGCGTACCTCCGGGCCCTGGGCGACCGGGTGCACCGGGCCACCGACGGCGGCGAGACGGACGCCACGGCCCGCCCCACTGGACGGGATACCCCAGGGGGGTAAAGTGTTGGCGGGGTCGGCGGAGAGTGGACGGGGGCCGACCGCCCCGGAGCCCCGCACTCCCGCGAACAGGAGGCACAGCCGTCATGACCACCGCGATCGATGGGCCCGTCGTCGAGCTGGAGATCGGCGGCATGACCTGCGCCTCGTGCGCGGCCCGCGTCGAGAAGAAGCTCAACCGGATGCCCGGGGTCACCGCCACCGTCAACTACGCCACCGAGAAGGCGCAGGTGACCCTCGCGCAGGACAGCACGGTGGCGACCGCCGACCTGATCGCCACCGTGGAGAAGACCGGCTACACGGCCGCGGTCCCCGAACCGCCCGCGCCGGAACCGTCCGCCGACGACGCCGCCGGCGCCGAGGACGGCCCGCTCGCCGCCCTCCGGCAGCGGCTGTGCGTCTCGCTGGCGCTCGCCGTCCCGGTGGTCGCGATGGCGATGGTCCCGGCGCTGCAGTTCACCAACTGGCAGTGGCTGTCGCTCACCCTGGCCGCCCCCGTGGTGGCCTACGGGGCGTGGCCGTTCCACCGGGCCGCCTGGACCAACCTGCGGCACGGCGCGGCCACCATGGACACCCTGATCTCGATGGGCACCCTCGCCGCCTTCGGCTGGTCGCTGTGGGCGCTGTTCTTCGGCACGGCCGGCATGCCCGGCATGACCCACCCCTTCGAGCTGACCATCGCCCGCACCGACGGCAGCGGCGCGATCTACCTGGAGGCCGCGGCCGGCGTCACCACCTTCATCCTGGCCGGCCGGTACTTCGAGGCGCGCGCCAAGCGGAAGGCCGGCGCGGCCCTGCACGCCCTGCTGGAGCTGGGCGCCAAGGACGTCGCGGTGCTCCGGGCGGACCGCGAGGTCCGGATCCCGGTCGGCGAGCTGCGGGTGGGCGACCGGTTCGTGGTCCGCCCCGGGGAGAAGGTCGCCACCGACGGCCGGGTGGTGGAGGGCTCGTCCGCCGTGGACGCCTCGATGCTGACCGGCGAGTCCGTGCCCGTGGAGGTCGCCCCCGGCGACAGCGTCACCGGCGCCACCGTCAACGCGGGCGGCCGGCTCGTCGTCGAGGCCACCCGCATCGGCGCGGACACCCAGCTCGCCCGGATGGCCCGGCTGGTCGAGGAGGCCCAGAACGGCAAGGCGGCGGCCCAACGGCTCGCCGACCGGATCTCCGCGGTCTTCGTCCCGGTCGTCCTCGTGCTCGCCCTGGCCACCCTCGGGCTCTGGCTCGGCACCGGCCACGGCGCGGTCGCCGCGTTCACCGCCGCGGTCGCCGTGCTGATCATCGCGTGCCCGTGCGCGCTGGGCCTGGCGACGCCGACCGCGCTGATGGTCGGCACCGGCCGCGGCGCCCAGCTCGGCATCCTGCTCAAGGGGCCGGAGGTCCTGGAGGCCACCCGCGCCGTCGACACCGTCGTCCTGGACAAGACCGGCACCGTCACCACCGGCGTGATGACCCTGACCGACGTCCACCTCGCCGACGGCGTGCCCCGCGCGCAGGCGCTGCGGCTGGCCGGTGCGCTGGAGCACTCCTCCGAGCACCCCATCGCCCGGGCCGTCGCCACCGCCGCCCTGGAGGCCGAGCCCGGCGGGGCCCTGCCGGTCCCCGAGGGGTTCGCCAACGTTCCCGGGCTGGGCGTGCGCGGCTCCGTCGAGGGGCACGCGGTGCTGGTCGGCCGGGAGCGCCTGTTGGCCGACCGCGGCCAGCAGCTGCCGCCCGCGCTGGCCACCGCCAAGGACGCGGCCGAGCGGGCCGGGCACACCGCGGTCGCGGTCGGCTGGGACGGTGCGGCCCGCGCCGTGCTGGTCGTCTCCGACGCGGTCCGGCCCACCAGCGCCGAGGCGGTCCGCCGGCTGCGCGGGCTCGGGCTGACGCCGGTGCTGCTGACCGGCGACCACCGCGCGGTCGCCGAGTCGGTCGCCGCGGCGGTCGGCATCGACGAGGTGATCGCCGAGGTGCTGCCGGAGGAGAAGGTGGCCGTCGTCGAGCGCCTCCAGGCCGAGGGCCGCTCGGTCGCCGTGGTCGGCGACGGGGTCAACGACGCGGCCGCGCTGGCCCGCGCCGACCTGGGCCTGGCGATGGGCACCGGCACCGACGCCGCCATCGAGGCCGGCGACCTCACCCTGGTCCGCGGTGACCTGCGCGCCGCGGCGGACGCCATCCGGCTGGCCCGGGCCACCCTCGGCACCATCCGCACCAACCTGTTCTGGGCGTTCGGCTACAACGTCGCCGCACTGCCGCTGGCCGCCGCCGGCCTGCTCAACCCGATGATCGCCGGCGCCGCGATGGCCTTCTCCTCGGTCTTCGTGGTCGGCAACAGCCTGCGCCTGCGACGCTTCCGCGCCCTGGGCTGAGCCCGTTCACGCGACCGTCACGCGTCGGAAGCCTCCAGTTCTGACGGCCGAACGTTGGCGGTTCGCACACCCGTCCGGCGCCGCCGACCGGCGAGACTGTCCGGGAACCGCCCGCTCCGCTCCACGTACCGCAGGGGACTCCATGACCGGGTCGCGCATCCTGGCCCTCGGCCACTACCAGCCCTCCCGTGTGCTGACCAACGACGACCTCGCCGGGATCGTCGACACCGACGACGCCTGGATCCGCAGTCGCGTCGGCATCCGCACCCGACACGTCGCGGCGCCGGAGGAGACGGTGGACGCGATGGCCGCCGCGGCCGCCGGCAAGGCGCTGGCCGCCGCCGGCCTGGACCCCGGCGACATCGACCTGGTGCTGGTCGCGACCTGCACCGCCACCGACCGCAGCCCCAACACCGCGGCCCGGGTCGCGGCCCGGCTGGGCCTGACCGCGCCCGCCACGATGGACCTCAACGTCGTCTGCGCCGGCTTCACCCACGCGCTGGCCACCGCCGACCACGCCATCCGGGCCGGTTCGGCGACCCGCGCCCTGGTCATCGGCGCGGAGAAGTTCACCGACGTGGTCGACTGGACCGACCGCTCGACCTGCGTCCTGGTCGGCGACGGCGCGGCCGCCGCGGTCGTCACCGCCTCCCCGGAACCGCGGATCAGCCCCGTCCTGTGGGGCTCGGTCCCGGAGATGGGCAACGCGGTCCGCATCGAGGGCGCCCCGGCCCGCTTCGCCCAGGAGGGCCAGACCGTCTACCGCTGGGCCACCACCCAGCTGCCCGCCATCGCCCGCAAGGTCTGCGACCGCGCCGGGCTGCGCCCGGACGAGCTGGCCGGCGTCGTCCTCCACCAGGCCAACCTGCGGATCATCGAGCCGGTCGCGGAACGGCTCGGCGCGGTCAACGCCGTCATCGCCCGGGACGTCGTCGACTCCGGCAACACCTCCGCCGCCTCGGTCCCGCTCGCCCTGGCCAAGCTGGTCGAACGCCGCGAGGTCCCGACCGGTGCCCCGGTGCTGCTGTTCGGCTTCGGCGGCAACCTCTCCTACGCCGGGCAGGTCGTCCGCGTCCCCTGACGGGCCGGCCGGCGGCGGTGTCCGATTCCTTCAAGACGGCGCCCGCGCGCCGCTCCTAGGCTCGCCGCCATGAACACCCCACCCGCACCCCGACTCGACGCGATCGGCCTGGTCGTGGCCGACATGGCCGCCGCCCTGGCGTTCTACCGGCGCCTGGGCCTGGCCGTCCCCGACCGTGGTGACACCGCCCCGCACGCCGAGGCGCAACTGCCCGGCGGACTCCGCCTGATGTGGGACACCCACGAGACCGCCCGCGCCCTCGACCCCGACTGGACGCCGCTGCCGGCCGGCGCACCCACCGGCCTGGCCTTCGCCTGCGCGGACGCCGCGCACGTCGACGCGGTGTACGCGGACCTCACCGCCGCCGGGTACACGGGCGAGAAGGCCCCCTGGGACGCCGACTGGGGCCAGCGCTACGCCGTCGTGCAGGACCCCGACGGCCACGGCGTCGACCTCTTCGCCCCGCTGACCTAGCCGGACGGGACGGCCGGGCCGGTCACTCGATGTCCTGCGGATGCTCCTCCAGGTACATCACGCCGCAGGTGCGGCAGAACGGCTGCGCCTCGGCCGTCCCCCAGCGACCGGCCGATTGGGTGGCGGCGGCCGGGGCCAGCGGCTGGCCGCACATCGCGATGGTCGCGCCCACCCTGGTCATGTGCCACTTCTTGACCGGCGTGTCCTCGTGCGGCAGCACGCCCTCCGCGTACTCCGCGCGCATCTCATGCTCCATGGCAGGTGCACCTCCTACCGCCCACCATGCGCCGCCGCCCGCGAGCCCACAACGCCAGCCCGCCCGGCCGGGCGGGCGCCGCGGGCGCGTCGGCCTAGAAGATCGACCAGCCGGTGAGCGTCGTGAAGTGGTCCAGCGCCGCCATGCCGGCCACGGAGTTGCCCCGGGCGTCCAGCCCCGGGCTCCACACGCAGAGCGTGCACCGCCCCGGCACCACGGCCACGATGCCGCCGCCCACCCCGCTCTTCGCCGGCAGGCCCACCCGGTAGGCGAACTCCCCCGCCGCGTCGTAGGTCCCGCAGGTCAGCATCACCGCGTTGATCCGCTTGGCCTCGCGCGCCTCCAGCAGCCGGCTGCCGTCTGCCCGCAGCCCGTGCCGGGCGAGGAACCCGCCGGCCACGGCCAGGTCCCGGCACGACATCTCGATCGAGCACTGCCAGAAGTAGTGCTCGATCACGCTCGGCACGGGGTTCTCCAGGTTGCCGAACGAGGCCATGAAGTGCGCCAGCGCCGCGTTGCGGTCGCCGTGGTCGGCCTCCGAACCGGCCACCGCCTGGTCGAACGCCAGCTCCGGATTGCCGCTCTCGGTCTGGAGGAACTCCAGCATCGAGGTGCTGGCGTCACCGGTCATGGTCAGCAGCCGGTCCGTCACCACCAGCGCACCGGCGTTGATGAAGGGATTGCGCGGAATGCCGTTCTCCCACTCCAGCTGCACCAGGGAGTTGAACGGCGTGCCGGAGGGCTCGCGCCCGACCCGCTGCCAGATGTCGTCGTCCCCGTGGGACCCGGCCATCACCAGGGCCAGCGAGAACGCCTTGGAGATCGACTGCACGGAGTACGGGATCTCCCAGTCACCGGTCCCGTACACGTCGCCGTTGATGTCCGCGACGGCGATCCCGAAGCGGTCCGGGGAGACCCGCGCCAACGCCGGAATGTAGTCGGCGACGTGCCCGCGCCCCACGAACGGCCTCGCATAGGCCGCTACCTCCTCAAGAACGGCCTGGTAGTCCATACCGGACACGCTAACCCGCGCGCAGCAGCGTCCCCATCGGAGCCCCCGCGAGCGACTTCACCTCGCGCGCCAGGTGGGCCTGGTCCGCGTAGCCGGCCCGCGCCGCGACCTCGGCGTACGGGACGCCGGCGCGGGCCAGTTCCAACGCCCGCACCAACCGCAGCACCCGGCCCAACGTCTTCGGCCCGTACCCGAACACCGCCAGGCTGTGCCGGTGCAGTTGCCGCTCGCCCATCCCGACCAGGCGGGCCACCTCCGCCACCGGCCGGCCGCGCCCGAGCCCGGAGGCGATCGCCGCGGTCCGCCCGTCCCGACCGGGCAGGACGTCCGCCGTGGCACCGTCGGTCCACCGCCCCGCCGCCCGCAGGCGGTCCCGAGCGGCCTGCTCCAGGACCGCGCCCGGGGCGTCGGCCGCCGCCGCGCGGGCCGCCAGCTCCCGGGCCCGTCGGGCGCCCCACAGGTCCTCCAACGGCACCCGCCGGTCGCGCAGTTCGTGGGCCGGCACCCCGAAGACCGCCGGCCCCTGGCCCGGCGCGAACCGCAGCCCCACCCACCGCGTCCCGACCGGCGCGACACCGTCCTGGGCCTGCGGCCCGGTGTCCGGCCCGGCCACCAGCAGCCGGCCCGCGCTCCAGAGCAGGTCGGTGCAGCCGTCGGGCAGCACCGGCCCCGCCCCCGGCACCGTGGTGGTGGTCCACAGCACCGCCCCCGGCAGCCGCGACGCCCGCTCCCGGTAGACCACCCGGACGGCAACGGCGGATGCGCCAACCGGCTCACACCTGTCGCGTTCCTCGCCCACGTCCCCCAGCCTGGCACGGGAACCCCACGGCCGTCCCCGCCGTTGATCCCTTACGAAACCGACACCGACCGGGTCCATCGGCCCGTCCGCCAGGGAGGCAGCAATGTCAGGGTTTCTCGACCGCGCCAAGGAGCAGGCCAAGCAGGGACTGGCGCAAGGCAAGCAGAAGGTCGACGAGTTGCAGCAGCAGCGGGCCGGCAACGACCTGCTGCGCAAGCTCGGCGCCGCCTACTACGCCGAGCGCCGCGGCAGCGGCACCCCCGACGCCACCCAGAGCGCCCTCACCGCCCTGGAAGCGCACATCTCCGCTCACGGCGACGGTTTCCTCCACGACTGACGCCGTGCCGTAGCCCGCACCCCCGTCCCCCGTCCCCGGCCCCTCTCCTCCGCTCCCCGTGACCAGTCCCGGCCCCGGTGCGCTCCGCCCGCGCCTGCCCTCCCCGCTCCAGCCCCTCGACGACGACCGGTTCGCCCGCCAGGGCGTCCGCCTGTTGGTCAAGCGGGACGACCTCATCCACCCCGACCTGCCGGGCAACAAGTGGCGCAAGCTCGCCCCCAACCTGCGGGCCGCGGCCGAGGCGGGCGACCGCGCGCTGCTCACCTTCGGCGGCGCGTACTCCAACCACCTGCGCGCCACGGCCGCCGCGGGCCGGCTGCTCGGCTTCCGGACCGTCGGCGTGGTCCGCGGCGACGAACTGGCCGGGGCCCCGCTCAACTGGTCGCTGACCCGCTGCGCCGCCGACGGGATGGTGCTGCACTTCGTCGACCGGGCCACCTACCGCCGCGCGACCGACCCGGCGTTCCTCGCCGCCCTCCGGGACCGGTTCGGCGCCTTCCGCCTCATACCGGAGGGCGGCAGCAACGCCCTGGCCGCACAGGGCTGCACCGATCTGGGCCGGGAGCTGCGCGGGCGGGCCGACACGGTCGCGGTGGCCTGCGGCACCGGCGGCACCCTGGCCGGCCTCGCCGCCGGTCTCGGCCCCGGGCAGCGCGCGCTGGGAGTCCCGGTCCTCAAAGGCGGCGACCCGCACTTCCTCCACGCGGCGGTCGCCGACCTCCAGCACGCGGCCTTCGGCGGGCCGCGCGGCGACTGGTCGCTGGCGGCGGACTTCCACTTCGGCGGCTACGCCCGCCGGACCCCCGAACTGGACGCGTTCGCCGACGCCTTCGAGGAGCGGCACGGCCTGCCCGTCGAGCGCGTCTACGTCGCCAAGCTGCTGTTCGCCCTGACGGCGCTGGTCGAGCGGGGCGCCTTCCCGCCCGGCAGCACCGTCGCCGCCGTGGTCACCGGCACGCCGTAGCTCCCGCCCCCGGATGCTGACGGGCCCGCGGGCCGGCGGCCCGGCGGCCCGGCGGCCCGTCAGTCGGTGCCCTCCCGGTAGGCCGCGGCCTCCTCCAGGTCCAGTCGGCGCAGCAGCGTCCGCATCATCTCGTCGTCGATCCGGCGCGCGTCGCGGAGTTCGACGAAGACCCGCCGTTCGGCGTCGATCATCTCCCGGGCCAGCCGCCGGTAGGTGTCGTCGGCGGACTCCCCGGTCACCTCGTTGACCGCGCCCAGCCGCTCCCAGACCGCGTTGCGGCGCCGTTCCAGGACGGTGCGCAGCCGGTCGGCGAGCGGCCCGGGCAGCGCGTTGCGCTCGTCTTCCAGGAGGGCGTCGAGCCGGGCCTCGGCGGCCCGGGACGCCTCGCTCTGGGCCTGCGCCTCGGCGAGCGTCTCGGCCTGCGCGTCCCGGCCCGGCAGCCGCAGCGCCCGGATCAGCGGCGGCAGCGTCAGCCCCTGGACGACCAGGGTGCCGATGACGGTGGTGAACGTCAGGAAGAGCACGAGGTTGCGGGCCGGGAAGGGGCCGCCGTCGTGCACCGTCGTGGGGATGGAGAAGGCGATCGCCAGCGAGACCACTCCGCGCATCCCGGCCCAGCCGACGATGACCGGTGCCCGCCAGGTGGTGTCCGGTTCGCGGGTCCGGATCCGGGCCGAGAACAGCCGCGGCAGGTACGTGGCGGGGAAGACCCATGCGTAGCGGGCCAGCACCACGGCGCCGAACACCACCGCCGCGTAGCCGAGCGCCTGGGCGGTGCTGAACTCCCCCAGCCCGCGCAGCACGACCGGCAGTTGGAGCCCGATCAGCGCGAACACCGCGGACTCCAGCACGAAGGAGACCATCTTCCAGACCGCCTCCTCCTGGAGGCGGGTCTCGAAGTCGACCTGCCAGGACCGGTGCCCCAGGTAGAGGCCGACGACCACGACGGCCAGCACCCCGGACGCCCCGACCTGCTCGGCGGCGGCGTAGGCGGTGAACGGGATGAGCAGCGACAGGGTGTTCTCCAGGAGCGCGGACTCCCGCAGCCGGCGGCGGAGCCAGTGCAGCGGCACCATCAGCACCAGGCCGACCCCGATGCCGCCCAGGGACGCCACGGCGAACTCCCTGAAGCCCTGGCCCCAGGTGGCGCTGACGCCGACGGCGGCGGCCAGCGCCACCTTGTACGCGGTGATCGCGGTGGCGTCGTTGACCAGCGATTCGCCCTGGAGGATCGTCGTGATCCGGTGCGGCAGGCCCAGTCGGCGGGCGATCGCGGTGGCCGCGACGGCGTCCGGCGGGGCCACCACGGCGCCCAGCACGAGCGCCGCGGTCAGCGGCAGGTCCGGGACGACGAGGTACGCGACGTACCCGACGGCCAGCGTCGCGAACAGCACGTAGCCGACCGAGAGCAGCGCCACCGGACGCACGTTGGCCCGCAGGTCCAGGTAGGAGCTGTCCAGGGCGGCGGTGTGCAGCAGCGGGGGCAGCAGCAGCGGCAGCACGACGTGCGGATTGAGGGTGTAGTCCGGGATGCCCGGGATGTACGCGGCACCGAGTCCCACGGCGACCAGCAGTAGCGGCGCCGGCACCGGGGTCCGTCGCGCCAGCCCGGCGACCCCCGCACTGCCCGCGACCAGCAGCAACAGCGGCATCACGTTCACGCCTGCACCGTCCCCACGCTCCCCCGCCGGCCGTCCCGGCGATCTAACCTGGCCATCATGAGCGAGTGCACGCACGTTCCCGAACTCCCGCGCGCCGAACCGACGCCGCTGAGCGCCACCTGCCTGGAGTGCCTGGCCGCCGGCAGCCACCCGGTGCAGCTGCGGCTCTGCCTGGTGTGCGGCCACGTCGGCTGCTGCGACTCCTCGCCGTACCAGCACGCCACCGGGCACTTCAAGGAGACCGGCCACGCGGTGATGCGGTCGTTCGAACCGGGTGCCGCGTGGCGGTGGTGCTTCGTGGACGAGGCGCTGGTCTGACGCGCGCGGGCGGGTCCGCGCGACACCCCCTCGGGGCGCGGCGGGAGGCCGGTCTAGCCTTGCCGCATGATCCGCGAAGCGACGCCCGACGACGTCCCCGTCATCCTCGCCATGATCGGCGAACTGGCCGCCTACGAACGTGCCGCCGAGGCCGCCGAGGCCACCGAGCCGCAGCTGAAGGAGGCGCTGTTCGGCCCCCAGCCGGCCGCCTTCGCACTGATCGCGGAGGACGCCGGCGGGCCGGTCGGCTTCGCCCTGTGGTTCCGGAACTTCTCGACGTGGACGGGCACGCACGGTGTCTATCTGGAGGACCTGTACGTCCGCCCCGAGGCGCGCGGCGGCGGCCACGGCAAGGCACTGCTGGCGGCCCTCGCCCAGCTCTGCGTGCGCCGCGGATACCAGCGTTTCGAGTGGTCGGTGCTGGATTGGAACGAGCCTTCCATCGGTTTTTACCGATCCATCGGCGCCCAACCCATGGACGAATGGACGGTATTCCGGCTCACTGGAGAGGCACTGCACACGCTCGCGGACACCGCACCCGCCAACGGAGCGTAATCGGGCTCGATTTGGCGGCTCCCACCCCTACCACCGTCCGTGCCCGAGGTTTTACACTCAGTAACAGACGTGGCGCCGGTGAGCCGGCCGTCGCCGTCCGGACGGCTGCCCTGCTCCTTCCGGGCGACACCGGCCCGCCGATCGCGATAGCGTCACAGCCGAACCACGAGCCGCGCCGGATCGTTCTCCTTGCACCTGGCGGGAGGACCACCCGGCACGGATACCCCGAAGAACGCGAAGAAACGCGAACCGCAAGAGCTTCAGCACGCATTCCAGCTCTACCAGCTTGTGCCACCTTGGAGGTGAGGGTGTCCCAGATCGCAGGCGAGCCCGGGACTCAGGACTTCGTGGAAGTCCGTCTGCCCGCTGCGGGTGCCTACCTGTCCGTGTTGCGTACGGCCACGGCCGGCCTCGCAGCCCGCTTGGACTTCACCCTCGACGAGATCGAGGATCTGCGCATCGCGGTCGACGAAGCCTGCGCAATCCTGCTGCAACAGGCCGTCCCCGGCAGTGTGCTCAGCTGCGTCTTCCGGCTCATCGACGACGCACTGCAGGTGACGGTGTCGGCCCCGACGACCGACGGCCGCGCTCCCGAGCGCGACACCTTCGCCTGGACGGTGCTCTCCGCACTGGCCGGCAAGGTCGATTCCACCGTCGCCGAGGACCGCACGGTCACCATCAGTCTGTACAAGGAGCGCGGCGCCGGTCCCGGACCGTCATGACCGAACAGGGGGCCCCGTGAAAGATCTCGAACGCGGCGCGAGGATGGCGGCGGGCGCGGTCATCCCCGGGCAGCATGCCCAGCCGCACCCGACGGGAGCGGACGACCACGGCGGCCGGTTGGACGCGGCGGAGCAGGCGGAGCGGGCGGACCACATGGACCAGAGCGAGCAGCAGGGCCGGCAGGCGGAACGGCAGGATCCGCCGGCTGCCGTGGACCGGCCCCAGGACCGGCGCTCCGCGGAGCCGGGGGGCGCGCACGACCGCGGCGGCGCCCGCGCGATGTTCTACGAGCTGCGCAAGCTCCCCGACGGCTCCCCGGAGCGCGCCGAGCTGCGCAACACCCTCGTGCGGATGCACCTGCCGCTGGTCGAGCATCTGGCCCGGCGGTTCCGCAACCGCGGTGAGCCGCTCGACGACCTGACCCAGGTCGCCACGATCGGTCTGATCAAGTCGGTGGACCGGTTCGACCCGGACCGCGGCGTGGAGTTCTCCACGTACGCCACGCCCACCGTCGTCGGCGAGATCAAGCGGCACTTCCGCGACAAGGGGTGGGCGGTCCGGGTCCCCCGGCGCCTCCAGGAGCTGCGGCTTTCGCTGACCACCGCGACCGCCGAGCTCTCCCAACGGCACGGTCGGGCGCCCACCGTGCACGAGCTGGCCGAGCACCTGGGGATCTCCGAGGAGGAGGTCCTGGAGGGCCTGGAGTCGGCGAACGCCTACAGCACCCTCTCCCTCGACGTCCCGGACACCGACGACGAGTCGCCGGCCGTCGCCGACACCCTGGGGGCCGAGGACGAGGCGCTGGAGGGCGTGGAGTACCGCGAGTCCCTCAAACCGCTGCTGGAGGACCTGCCGCCGCGCGAGAAGAAGATCCTGCTGCTGCGGTTCTTCGGGAACATGACCCAGTCGCAGATCGCCCAGGAGGTCGGCATCTCCCAGATGCACGTCTCCCGCCTACTGGCCCGCACCCTGGCCCAGCTGCGCGACAAGCTACTGGTCGAGGAGTAACGGCCACGGCACCAGCCGAGCCACCGGTGCTGGTGCCGGCACAACTGCCTACTGCTGGTGCCGACACCACTGCCGGCGCAGACACCAGTACCGACACCACTGCCGACGCGGACACCAGCGCCGCCACCGGGAACACCACCCCGCTCCACCGCGTTGTGGCCCCGCAGGGGGCGCCGACGACCCCTACGGGATCCGTTCGGCCCACCCCTACGGGGCCACACGCGTGCGGGGGCGTGCGCCGAGGCGTCTCAGGACGGCCTCAGGGCGCCGCAGTCCTACGGGGTCTCCCGCGGGGCGATGCCCAGCGCCGTGGTCGCGGTCGGATTGACCAGCAGAACGAGGACGACCAGCGCCGCCACCGCCAGCGCGGCGCCGGCGGCGATCAGTGCGCCGCCGCCCTTGACCAGCGTCCAGGCGACCGGCAGCGCCACGATCTGGGTGATCAGCGAGGGTCCCCGGCTCCACCGGCGGCGCAGCCACAGTCCGCGCGCGGCGACCAACGGCAGCACCGCCAGCGCCAGGATCGTCACCCCGCCCATCTCCGCCTGCTGCGGGCTGTCCGGCGTCCCGACCAGGCCGTCGATCAGCATGTACGCGCCGAGGGCGGCCAGGGCCAGGCCCTCGACGGCGGTGAGCGCCGCGGCGGCGCTGAGCCGGGCGGGCCGGGGCCCCTTGGGCTCGGACGCCGCGGGGGTGCCGGCGGCTCGCTTCGGGGACTGCTTCTGCTGACTGGTCACCCCAGCAGGGTAGCGCCGGGTCACCGCCGGTCCGGGCCTGCCCGCAGCATGGGCAGGGGCGGAGCAGGTACCGGCAGGTAGGTACGCTGCTGCATATGCGCGCACTTCTCGTGGTCAATCCCGCAGCTACCACCACGAGTGCCCGTACCCGTGAGGTGCTCACCCACGCACTGGCCAGCGACCTCAAGCTGGAGGTCGCCGAGACGCGGTACCGCGGCCACGCTCGCGACCTGGCCCGGGAGGCCGCCGAGGGCGGCCAGATGGACCTGGTGGTGGCGCTCGGCGGGGACGGCACGGTCAACGAGGTCGTCAACGGCCTCCTGTCGACCGGCCCCGACCCGGACTCGCACCCCCGGCTCGCCGTGGTCCCCGGCGGCTCCACCAACGTCTTCGCCCGCGCCCTGGGGTTGCCCAACGACGTCGTCGAGGCCACCGGTGCCCTGCTGGACGCGCTGCGCGACCGCACCGAGCGCACCGTGGGACTGGGCCTGGCCTCGGGCACGCCGGGCAGCCCGGACGAGGGGGTGCCGGCCCGCTGGTTCACCTTCTGCGCCGGCTTCGGCTTCGACGCGGGCGTGGTGGGCCGGGTCGAGCAGCAGCGCGAGCGCGGCAAGCGCTCCACCCACGCCCTGTACGTGCGACAGGTCGTGCGTCAGTTCCTCGGCGAGGCCAACCGCCGTCGGGGCACCATCACGCTCGAACGACCGGGCGACGCACCGGGCACCACCGAGGTCACCGAGAACCTCGCGATGTCCATAATCTGCAACACCGCCCCGTGGTCCTACCTGGGCAACCGTCCGATCTACCCCTCCCCCGAGGCGTCGTTCGACACCGCGCTGGACCTCTTCGCGCTGGACAAGTTCTCGATGCCGGCGGTGACCCGCTACGCCTCCCAGCTCCTCGCCTCCACGCCGGACCGCGGCCCACGGGGCAAGCACGTCCTCTCACTCCACGACCTCACCGACTTCACCTTGCATTCGCAGGTCCCCCTGCCGTTTCAGATGGACGGTGACCACCTCGGACTGCGCACGAGTGTGACGTTCACAGGCGTACGTCGTGCACTGCGTGTGATTGTGTGAGCAGTAGGGCCTAAAGTCCTTTCACTCGAACGTTTAGACTGGCCTCCACCCCCTGGAATGACGGCTGTGAGCTAGGCGACACCAAGGAATCAAAAAAAAGTTTCCGGAAGGGGTTGTATCCGTCGCCGAGGTTTGCGAGTCTCTTCATGGCGATCGGGACGGCCGCTTTACCGGCCCCCTTGAGAGCCCGAATCCTCCTCCTCATTCCACAGGACCGCACCAGTCCTTGACTGGCTTTCGGCCCTTCCCTTGTGGAGGGATTCGTGAAAGCGTTCACATTCACAAGCAACGTTCCCGTCACACGAGGAGATGGAGCAGCCATGGACTGGCGTCACCGCGCCGTTTGCCGCGAAGAAGACCCCGAGCTCTTCTTCCCCATCGGCAACACCGGTCCCGCGCTGCTGCAGATCGAGGAAGCCAAGGCCGTCTGCCGCCGCTGCCCCGTCATGGAGCAGTGCCTGCAGTGGGCGCTCGAGTCCGGCCAGGACTCGGGCGTCTGGGGTGGTCTGAGCGAGGACGAGCGCCGCGCGATGAAGCGCCGTGCAGCTCGCAACCGGGCGCGCAACGCCAGCGCCTGAGCCAACCGCCCCGTGGCCCCCGAGCCGCAGCGCGCAGTACCTTCGATGCCCGCCCGGAGCTCACACCCGGTCGTTATCGCATCGCAATAGCTTTGAGCCCCGGACCGCACATCGGTCCGGGGCTTGTTGCTGCGCCCGGGCCGCGGCCGGGGTGCGGGTTTCCCGCTCGCGCCCGCCCCGCGGCCCCGTTCCCCGCCCGCTAGTGCTGCTTCTCGGCGCGCACCGGAAGGTCGAGGAGCACCTGGGTGCCGCCCTCGGGCCGGCGGACCATGTCGAACGTTCCGCCCAACTCCCCCTCCACCAAGGTCCGTACGATCTGCAGCCCCAGGTTTCCGGTGCGGTGCGGATCGAACCCCCCGGGCAGGCCGCGGCCGTTGTCCTGGACGGTGACCAGCAGGCGGGGTTCGGTGCGGCTGCCGCCGCGCACCGCGGTGACCTCGACGGTGCCGTGCTGCTCCTGGTCGAAGGCGTGCTCCAGGGCGTTCTGGACCACCTCCGTCAGCACCATCGACAGCGGGGTGGCCACCTCGGCGTCCAGGATGCCGAAGCGTCCGGTGCGGCGGGTGGTCACCTTGCCCGGGGCGATCTCCGCGACCATGGCCAGCACCCGGTCGGCGATCTCGTCGAATTCCACCCGTTCGTCGAGCGTCTGGGAGAGCGTCTCGTGCACGATCGCGATCGAACCGACCCTGCGTACGGCCTCGTTGAGCGCCTCGCGGCCCTGCTCGGATTCCATCCGGCGGGACTGCAGCCGCAGCAGGGCGGCGACCGTCTGGAGATTGTTCTTCACCCGGTGGTGGATTTCCCGGATGGTGGCGTCTTTGGTGATCAGTTCCCGTTCGCGGCGTCGCAGTTCGGTCACGTCGCGCAACAGGACCAGTGAACCGATATGCGTTCCTTTGGGCTTGAGCGGAATGGCGCGCAATTGGATCACGCCCTCGTCGCCCTCGACCTCGAATTCCCGCGGGGCCCAGCCGCTGGCCAGTTTGACCAGCGCTTCGTCCACCGGGCCGCGGGCCGGGGCCAGTTCGGCGGTGGCCTGGCCGAGGTGGTGGCCGACGAGGTCGGCGGCGAGGCCGAGCCGGTGGTAGGCGGAGAGCGCGTTGGGGCTGGCGTACTGGACGACGCCGTCGGCGTCGAGCCGGATCAGTCCGTCGCCGGCGCGCGGCGAGGCGTCCATGTCGACCTGCTGACCAGGGAAGGGAAACGTTCCGGCAGCGATCATCTGGGCCAGGTCGGAGGCGCTCTGGAGGTAGGTCAACTCCAGCCGGCTGGGGGTCCGCACGGTGAGCAGGTTGGTGTTCCTGGCGATCACTCCGAGGACCCGGCCCTCGCGGCGGACCGGGATCGACTCGACCCGCACCGGCACCTCCTCGCGCCACTCCGGGTCGCCCTCGCGCACGATGCGGCCCTCGTCCAGAGCGGAGTCCAGCATCGGCCGGCGGCCACGGGGCACGAGATGGCCGACCATGTCGTCCTGGTAGGAGGTCGGTCCGGTGTTGGGCCGCATCTGGGCGACCGACACGTACCGGGTGCCGTCGAGAGTGGGCACCCACAGCACGAGGTCGGCGAAAGAGAGGTCCGAGAGCAGTTGCCACTCCGAGACCAACAGGTGTAGCCACTCCAGGTCGGAGTCGCTCAGAGCGGTGTGCTGGCGTACGAGATCGTTCATCGAGGGCACACCTGGGAGCCTACCGGCGTACGGTATGTGTTGTGCCTGCACGGCCATGGACACGGCAGAATGGTCTAGTCCAGAATGTGCGGTGCGACACCCCGGGGGAAACCCCGGACCGTTGAAGCCTCCGCCCTCCCCGCACAGGAGGGCGGATCGAGGCCCACGGCGCTCTCTGCCCTGACTGCGCCCGGGCCTCCGATCGACCGGTCCCAGGACGGGACCGCGTCCCCAACCGCACAGGGGGCGCGCCCCGCCCGTACTACGGGGCCGGCCGATGTCAGCTCCGGGCTGCGGTGCCGGACAGGTTGAGGGTCCTGTCCCGGCGCCGCGGCCCGCGGGTGTTTTCGGGGCCGGTGTCAGGCCCGCTCCCCCTCGGACGGCCCTGCCGCGTGCGGCCGTTCCGCGCGCGCCTCCGCCGCGCCCGGCCATGCGTTCATCGCCAGGGCGGCGACCGCTTCCAGGGTCGTGCGGTCCGTGCCGTCGCGCGCGGACTGCGACATCCCGGCGACGATCGCGCTCACGTACGCGGCCAGTGCCGACGCGTCCGTGTCGGCGGGGAGCTCGCCGGTGGCGACGTCCGCCCGGATCGCGCGCTCGATCTCGCGGAGGTTCGACTGCCGCTTGTGCCGCAGGGAGTCGGCGACCTCGGCGGAGGCGGGGGCGGTGTTCAGCGCGGCGCTGATGACCATGCACCCGCGCGGGCGGTCCGGGACGGTGTATTCGGTCGCGGCCTCGCGCAGGGCCCGCTCGACGCCGCGGCGAGCGGTGGGCTCCTCGGCGAGCGCGCGGGTGATGAAGCCGCCGTAGAGCTGCCCGTAGACGGCGATCGCCTCGTCGAACAGCGCCCGCTTGTCGCCGAAGGCGGCGTAGAGGCTGGGGGCGCTGATGCCCATCTCGCGGGTGAGGTCCGAGATGGACGTGGATTCGTAGCCGTGCTCCCAGAAGGAGCGGACCGCCTTCTCCAGTGCCGTGTCCCGGTCGAACGACCGGGGTCGGCCGCGCTGCTTGGTCTCCTTGGCCACCATGGAGTGAATTCTATAGCGGTCGATAAGAAACGCGTGCTACGGTTTTTGTGTAGCGAGCACTACAGAAAGTGCTCGCGCGGACGACCGGACGTCCGTGCGCGGAAGCGCACGGACGCACAGAAGAAGGGGAGGGGTCACGATGGGTGCTCTGAGCGGCAGGACGGCACTGGTGACGGGCGGCGGCCGGGGGATCGGCCGGGCCATCTCGGAGCGACTGGGGCGCGACGGCGCCCGGGTCGGCGTGCACTACGCCAGCGACGAGGCGGCGGCGAAGGAGACGGTCGCGGCGATCGAGGCGGCGGGTGGCGAGGCGTTCACGCTGCGCGCCGGACTCGGGGAGCCGGGCGACGCCGAGGCACTGTGGACCGCGTTCGACGCACACGCCGACGGACTGGACATCCTGATCAACAACGCGGGGATCAACAAGACGCTGGACGGCGCCCTGCGCCCGTTCGGCGAGATGACGCGCGGCGACGTCGAGCACCTCTTCGCGGTCAACTCCACCGCACCGTTCTTCGTGATCCAGCAGGGGCTGTCCCGCCTGCGGGACGGCGGACGGATCGTCAACGTCTCCACGCGGCTGACGCAGGGCGCCGCGCGGTCCGATCTGATCGCCTATGCGATGTCCAAGGGCCCCGTCGACGTACTGACCCGCTCGCTGGCGAAGGAGCTCGGCCCGCGCGGCATCACGGTCAACGCGGTGGCACCGGGCGCGGTCGACACCGACATGAACGCCGGCTGGCTGCGCGGCGAGACGAACGCCGAGGCCCGCGCCGCGACCGGCGCACTCTCTCCGCTGGGGCGGGTGGCCGGACCCACCGAGATCAGCGACATCGTGGGGTTCCTCGCCTCGGACGACAGTCGCTGGGTGACGGGCCAGTGGATAGACGCCACGGGCGGCGCCCTGCTCTGACGACCCCGCACCCCGCCTCGCCATCCCGCCGCCGCGCCCCGTCCGCCCCCGCGACTGCGGTCACCACGGCGACGGGGAACGGTCAGGAAAACGTGCCCTTGCGTTCAGCGACGCCACGGGGTCAGGGACGGCCTTCTCTGTTAGATTGGTCTATACCACATAGCCCATTCTCCAGAACGGCAGGCCAAGCGTGGAAGTTGTCATCGTCCCGGACGCCGCGGCAGGCGGCGCGCTCATCGCGGAGGCCATCGCCACCCTGGTGCGCCGCAAGCCCGAGGCGCTGCTCGGCGTGGCCACCGGCTCGACCCCGTTGCCCATCTACGAGGCGCTGGCGGCGAAGGTCCGCGCCGGTGCGGTGGACGCCTCGCGCGCGCGGATCTGCCAGCTCGACGAGTACGTGGGCCTGCCCGCCGGGCACCCGGAGTCGTACCGCTCGGTGGTGCTGCGCGAGGTGGTGGAGCCGCTGGGGCTCGACGAGAGCGCGTTCATGGGACCGGACGGCACGGCAGAGGACGTGCAGGCCGCCTGCACGGCGTACGACGAGGCACTGCGCGAGGCCGGCGGGGTGGACCTCCAGTTGCTCGGCATCGGCACCGACGGGCACATCGGCTTCAACGAGCCCTGCTCGTCGCTGGCTTCCCGCACCCGCATCAAGACGCTGACCCGGCAGACCCGGGAGGACAACGCCCGCTTCTTCGACAGCCCGGAAGAGGTTCCGCACCACGTCATCACCCAGGGCATCGGCACCATCCTGGAGGCGCGCCACCTGGTGCTGCTGGCCACGGGCGAGGGCAAGGCGGACGCGGTGGCGCAGGCCGTCGAGGGTCCGGTCGCCGCGCTGGTCCCGGCCTCGGCGCTCCAGATGCACCCGCACGCCACGGTCGTCGTCGACGAAGCCGCGGCGTCCAAGCTGAAGTTGGCCGACTACTTCCGGGCGACCTACGCCGCCAAGCCGGCGTGGCAGGGGCTCTGACGGCACCGACCGACGGCCTGAGGGCCCGTGCCGGTGCCGGCCCCTGAGGGGCGGGCGCCGACGCGGGCCCTCGGCGCGTTGGGGGCGGGACGGGGGCAACTCCGTGCCGGGGAGCTGTCCGTCGGGGGCGGTGCCCCGTCAGGGCCCGTACCCGTGCCCGGTCAGGGGCGGTGCCCGGTGAGGGCCTCCGCGGCGGCCTGGCTGCAGACGCGGGCGGCGCCGTGGGTGGCGAGGTGAGGGGTGCCCTGGGGCGGGGCCTGGGGGACGCCCATCTCGACGACGGCGGTGCGGGGGCGGGCGACCAGCAGGGCGTGCAGGGCGTCGGCCATCCACGGGTGGCGGTGCAGGTCGCGGACGACGGCGACGACGGGGCGGTCGCCGGCGGCGGCGAGCAGGGTGTCGACGAGGGCGCGGGTCCCGGCCGCGGCGTCCTCGGTCGTGTAGGCGGCGGTCTCGGTGCCGGGGAGAAGCCGGGAGAGTTCGGCGGCGATGCCCCAGGGGGTTTCGTCACCGACGGCGATGTTGGCGAGGGGGGTGAAGGCGGCCACGTAGGCGGGGCGGGTCAGCGGCTCGTGCGGGGTGGTGGAGGTCAGGCGGACGGCCCGGCGGGCGGCGGTCAGGCCGATCCCGGGCGCGGGCGCGGTCCCCTCCCCCGCGCCCGCGTCCCGGGTCCAGTGCGCCAGGGTGCGGACCCGCGCCGCGGCGTCGGCCAGCCGCTCCTCCGGCAGTTCGCCGTCCCGGACCGCGCGCACCAGGGCGTCGCGCAGTCGCAGCACGGTGTCCTCGTCGGCCAGTCCGCCGCCGACGCAGATCGCGTCGGCCCCGGCGGCGAGCGCCAGGACGCTGCCGTGTTCGATGCCGTAGGCGGCGGCGATGGCCCGCATCTCGATGCCGTCGGTGACGATCAGTCCGTCGAAGCCGAGGCCGCCCTCGGTGGCGGGGGCGCGCAGCAGCCCGTGCAGCGCGGCGGGGCTGAGCGTGGCGGGCCGCTCGGCGTCGAGGGCGGGCAGCAGGATGTGGGCGCTCATCACCGCGCGGGTGCCGGCGGCCACCGCGGCGCGGAACGGCACCAGTTCGCGTTCCCGGAGGGTCGTCAGGTCGGCGGTGATGCGCGGGAGGTCGTGGTGGGAGTCGGTGTCGGTGTCGCCGTGGCCGGGGAAGTGCTTGGTGCAGGCGGCGACGCCGGCGGACTGCAGTCCCCGGACGTAGGCGGCGGTGTGACGGGCCACGAGTGCGGGATCGGCGCCGAAGGAGCGGACGCCGATGACGGGGTTGGCGGGGTTGGAGTTGACGTCGGCGGAGGGGGCCCAGTTGACGTTGATGCCGCAGTCGGCGAGGCGGCGGCCGAGTTCGCGGGCGACGGCCCGGGTCAGGTCGGGGTCGTCGACGGCGCCCAGGGCGAGGTTGCCGGGGAAGGAGGAACCGCCGCGCACTTCGAGGCGGGTGACGTCGCCGCCCTCCTCGTCGATGGCGACCAGCAGGTCCCGGCGTACGTCGCGCAACCGGCCGGTGAGGGCGGCGAGTTGTTCGGCGTCGTGCACGTTGCGGCCGAAGAGGGCGACGGTCGTCAGGCCCTCGTCCAGGCGGCGCAGCACCCAGTCGGGGGCGGTGGTGCCCGTGAAGCCGGGCTGGAGGACGGCGAGCGCGTCCCGGGTGAGGGTGTCGGCGGAGCGACTGACGGTGGCCATGGGCTATCCCTTCACTGCGCCGGAGGTGAGACCGCCGACCGCCTTGCGCTGCAGGAACAGGAAGAGGATCAGGATCGGGAGGGCGAAGAGCGACGCGGCGGCCATGGTGGCGCCCCAGTCGTCGCCGAACTGGGTCTGGAACTGCGAGAGCCACAGCGGCAGGGTGCCGGCGCCGGGCTCCTTGTTGAGGACCAGCACCAGCGGGAACTCGTTCCAGGCGGTGATGAAGCCGAAGAGGGAGGTGGCCATCAGGCCGGGGGCCAGCAGGGGCAGGACGACCTTGACGAACGCCTGCCGGCGCGAGCAGCCGTCGACCATCGCGGACTCCTCCAACTCCTTGGGCACCGCGGCGACGTAGCCGCGCAGCGTCAGCAGGGTGAAGGGGAGCACCATCAGCATGTAGAAGAAGGTGAGCGGCAGCAGGCTGTTGAGCAGGTCCGCGTCCCGGACGATCATGTAGATCGAGATCACCATGACCTCCCAGGGCGCCATCTGGGCGACCATGAAGGTCAGCAGGATGCCCCGGCGGCCCTTGAACCGCATCCGGGCGATGGCGAACGAACCGCACAGCCCGATCACCAGCGACAGCCCGACGGCGACCACGGTCACCACGACGGAGTTCCCGGCCAGGCGCCAGAAGTTCGGCGCGTCCACGGCCGTCACGAAGTGCGAGACGGTGCCGTGGAACGGGAACCACACCGGGTCCTCGCTGAGGATGTCCTGGGTCGGCTTGAAGGCCGTGGCGAACATCCAGTACACGGGGAAGACGAACAGCAGCGCGAGGACGGCGGCGGTCGCGTTGGGCCAGATCCGGCCGGCGAGTGAGCGCTTCACAGCGCGTCCTCCTCTTGCTTGAGGGTCAGGCGCAGGTAGTACGCGGTGAGGGCGAGCAGCACGACGATGGTCAGGACGGAGATGGCGGCGCCCATGCCGAAGTGCAGGTTGCCGACGCCCTCGGTGAAGGCGTAGATCGGCAGCGTCTCGGTGAGCCGGTCCGGGCCGCCCTGGTTGATCGCGAAGATCTGCGGGAACGCCTTGAAGACCCAGATGACTTCGAGGAACGTCGTGGCCATGAAGAAGGGGCGCAGGAAGGGGAAGGTGACGGAGGTGAAGATCTTCCAGGTGCCGGCGCCGTCCATCCGGGCCGCTTCGTAGAGCTCCTTGGGGATGGTCGTGGTGGCCGCGTAGAGGTTGAGGGCCACGAAGGGCAGCGACTGCCAGACGATCAGAACGGTGATCACGAAGAAGGTGGACAGCTGCGTGCCGACCCAGTCGTAGTGGGCCATGGCGTGCCAACCGAGGTGGTCCAGGAACCAGTTGACGACGCCGTAGCGGGAGTCGAAGAGCCACTGGAAGACGGTGGTGGCAGCGATCGACGGCATCGCCCAGGCCAGTACCAGCGCCACCGACAGCACCAGGCGCATCTTCGTGCCGAGCCGGGCCAGCAGCAGTCCGAGCAGGGTGCCCAGCACCATGATCAGCACGACGTTGACGGCGGTGAAGACGATGGTGCGGCCGGTGACCCGCCAGAACTGCTCGCTGCCCAGGACCTCCTGGTAGTTGCCCAGGCCCCGCCAGTCGGTGAGGTGCTGGATCAACTCCTTCATGTTGAGGTTCTGGAAGGAGAGCACCAGGTTGCGGACGAGGGGCCAGCCCAGGAAGACCGCGGTGGCGAGCAGGGCCGGGAGCAGCAGGAGGTAGGGGGCGCTCCGTCGTCCGCCGGGGCCGCTCCGGGCGGGCGGCGCGCCGCCCTTGCCGGTCCGCGGCGTGGTCCTCCCCGCCGCTTCGTCGAGCTGCACTGCCATGAGCGTGTGGTCCCCTCGTTCCCGTGGATGCGCCGGGTGGTGCGGTGGAGGCGGCCGCCGGCACCGCGGGGTGCCGGCCCGGCGCGGTGACGGCGGCCGCGGTCGCTGCTCCGGGCGTACGGGCCGGGTCCCGCAGGGCCGCCCGGCCGGTACGCCTCCGGTGACCGGCTACTCCTTGGCGAGCCGGGCGTTGATCTCGGACTCGATGTCCTTGGCGGCGTCGGTCGGGGCCTTACCGTTCAGGACCGCGGTCATGTAGTTCTTGATCGGGTTCGGCACGTTCTCCACCGCGGCCCACTGGGGGATCAGCGGGGTGGTGCCGCCCGCCTTCTCGGCGGCGGGGGCGGCGGCCGCGGCGGCCGGGTTGTCCTTGGCGGCGCCGGCCAGGGCCGGGGACTTGGGCGTCCAGCCGGATTCCTTGACCATCTGGGCGTCGTTGTCCTTGGAGAGCGCGACCTTCAGGAATTCCTTGGCGAGTTCCTGGTTCTTGCTCATTCCGGCGACCGCGAAGTTGGAGCCTCCGAGGAAGACGCCCTCGGGCTTGGCGGCGGTCTCCCCCGGAATGGTGAAGAATCCGATGTCTTCCTTGATCTTCGGATTGGCCTTGACGGCGGTCGCGGCCTCGTAGCCCATGGCGATGAGGGCGCCGGTCTTCCCCTTGGCGAAGATTTCGGCCTGCTGCGGAGTGGCCTCGTCCTTGTTCTTGGGGGCGCTGCTGAACGCCATGTACTGCTTGTAGATGTCCATCGCCTTGGCGACCTTGGGGTCAGCGAAATTGGACACCCATTTGTCGCCTTCCTTCTTCACCAGTTGTGCACCGGTGCCGATGGTGAGGCCGTCGAGGAAGTACCAGTTCTGGCCGGGCAGGTAGAGCGGATCGGCTTCGGTCTTCTGCTTGATGGTGTCGAAGTCGTGGAAGAGTTCGGCGCGCGTGGTGGGGAGCTTGGTGATCCCGGCCTGGGCCCAGATCTTCTTGTTGTACATCACCACGCGGTTGCCGGCGAACCACGGCAGGGCGTACTGCTTCCCGTCCGCCATCGCGGCCTTGTTGAAGGCGTCGTTCCAGTCGGCGCCGATCTCCTTCTTCAGGTCGCCGAGGTCGACCAGGGCACCGGCCTTGGCGTAGGCGGCGGTCTGGGTGTTGCCGATCTCGACGACGTCCGGCGGAGTGTCCTCCGAGAGGGCGGTGCTCAGCTTCTGCTGAATGCCGTTCCACTGCTGGACCTTGAATTCGACCGTGGCGCCGGTCTTCTTCTTGAATTGGTCGGAGACCTGCTTGGTCCATTGCGCCGGATTGGAGCCGGACATCACCCATACGGTCAGCTTCTGGCCCTTGAAGCCATCGGCGCCCGCATTGCTCTTGCCGCTCGACCCACAGGCAGCGACACTCACCAGCATTCCCGCGACCGCGGTCGCCGCTATGAGCCCACGCTTCATCGCGCTCTCCCCCTCAAGGACGGGTGTGGCTTTAATGGTTTAGACCAGTTCCCGCAGCTTGGCCTAGACCTTTAGGGGTGTCAAGGGTGTATAAGAGTCGCTGTCAGGTCCGTTACCGGACCGACATCTGGCGGGCCCAGGCCCGCGTGGGCGCATGGGCACCCCGTCCGTGCCACGATGTGAGCCGCTACGTACGGAGGAGCCGGTGACGGCAGCACGACAGGCATCGGAAAGGCGGGTCATGGACACCGAGGCGGGCAGCGCCGAGAGCGGCGGCAGTGGCGCGCGGACCGCCCGGGTGCCCAAGTACTACCGGCTCAAGCGGCATTTGCTGGAGATCACCGAAACCCTGCCGCCGGGCACCCCGGTGCCGCCCGAGCGCACCCTCGCCGCGGAGTTCGACACCTCCCGCACCACCGTCCGCCAGGCCCTCCAGGAACTCGTCGTCGAGGGCCGCCTGGAGCGCATCCAGGGCAAGGGCACCTTCGTCGCCAAACCCAAGGTCTCCCAGGCGCTGCAACTGACCTCCTACACCGAGGACATGCGGGCCCAGGGCCTGGAACCCACCTCCCAGCTGCTGGACATCGGCTACGTCACCGCCGACGACCGGCTCGCCGGGCTGCTGGACATCACCCCCGGCGGCCGGGTGCTGCGCATCGAGCGGCTGCGGCTGGCCAGCGGCGAGCCGATGGCCATCGAGACCACCCACCTTTCGGCCAAGCGGTTCCCGGCGCTGCGCCGCAACCTCGTCAAGTACACCTCCCTGTACACCGCGCTGGCCGAGGTCTACGACGTCCGGCTGGCGGAGGCCGAGGAGACCATCGAGACCTCGCTGGCCACCCCGCGCGAGGCCGGCCTGCTGGGCACCGACGTCGGCCTGCCGATGCTGATGCTCTCCCGGCACTCCCTGGACGCCCAGGGCCAGCCGGTCGAATGGGTGCGCTCGGTCTACCGCGGCGACCGCTACAAGTTCGTCGCGCGCCTCCAGCGCCCGACCGACTGACGTCCCCGCCCGGAGCCGACCGACCGTACGGATTCCGAACGGCACGCCGCCCGACCGCCGCCGCGCGCCACGGAATCCGGTCCCTCCCGGTGTCCGCCCAACTCCCGTGCGGTAACCGCCGCATACCGATATGCGGACAGCTAGTGACGCGTGCCACGACCCTGCCTTAGATTTCCAGCCGGTTGCACAGGAGTTCACGAGGGACGGGAGCCACGGTCATGGCCGAGAAAGCCGCACCACCGGACCGCAGACCGGTCGTCACCCCCACACGGGTAGTGGCCGGATTGTGCCTGATCGCCCCGTTCATCGCGATGCTGTGGGTGAGTTCGTACGCCAGGATCGAGCCGACGCTGATCGGGATCCCGTTCTTCTACTGGTACCAGATGGCGTGGGTGCTGATCTCGACGGTGCTGACGTCCGTGGCCTACAAGCTGGTCCAGCGTGAGCAGCGGGCCCGCAAGGACGGTGCGGCATGACGACGACTCCCTTGACCACGACGCTCGCCGCCGCCCCCCAGGGCGTCAACGGCGTGGCGCTCGCCGTCTTCGTCTTCTTCTTCCTGGCCGTCACGGTCATGGGCTTCCTGGCGGCGCGCTGGCGCAAGGCCGAGCAGTCCGCCAACCTCGACGAATGGGGCCTGGGCGGCCGCAGCTTCGGCACCTGGGTGACGTGGTTCCTGCTCGGCGGCGACCTCTACACCGCCTACACGTTCGTGGCCGTACCGGCGGCGATCTACACGGCGGGCGCGGCCGGCTTCTTCGCCGTCCCGTACACCATCCTGGTCTACCCGCTGATCTTCACCTTCCTGCCCCGACTGTGGTCGGTCTCGCACCGGCACGGGTACGTCACCACCTCCGACTTCGTCCGCGGCCGCTTCGGCTCCAAGGGCCTGTCGCTGGCGGTGGCCCTCACCGGCCTGCTCGCCACGATGCCGTACATCGCGCTCCAACTGGTCGGCATCCAGGCCGTCCTGGACGTGCTGGGCGTCGGCGGCGGTGCGGACGCCAACTGGTTCGTCAAGGACCTGCCGCTGCTGATCGCGTTCGCCGTACTGGCCGCGTACACCTACTCGTCCGGGCTGCGGGCGCCGGCGCTGATCGCGTTCGTCAAGGACGGACTGATCTACCTGGTCATCGTGGTGGCGATCATCTACATCCCGATCAAGCTCGGCGGCTTCGGCGAGATCTTCCACGCGGCCAAGGACTCACTCGCCGTGCACGGGCCGACCGGCAAACCGCGCGGTGAACTGGCCAGCGGCCCCAACGCGCAGTGGGCGTACGCCACGCTCGCGCTCGGCTCGGCGCTGGCGCTGTTCATGTACCCGCACTCGATCACCGCGACGCTCTCCTCGCGCAGCCGCAACGTCATCCGCCGCAACACCACGATCCTGCCGCTCTACTCCCTGATGCTGGGCCTCCTGGCGCTGCTCGGCTTCATGGCGATCAAGGCCGGCACGGACACCCGGGGCAATGCCCAGTTGGCGATCCCGCAGCTCTTCGAGGACATGTTCCCCAGCTGGTTCGCGGGCGTGGCGTTCGCCGCGATCGGCATCGGCGCACTGGTGCCCGCGGCGATCATGTCGATCGCCGCCGCCAACCTCTTCACCCGGAACGTCTACAAGGACTTCCTCAAGCCCGACGCCACTCCCGAGCAGGAGCACAAGGTCGCCAAGCTGGTCTCCCTCCTGGTGAAGGTCGGCGCACTGGCCTTCGTCCTCACCATGGACAAGACCGTCGCGATCAACTTCCAGCTGCTGGGCGGCATTTGGATCCTGCAGACCATGCCGGCCCTGGTCGGCGGGCTCTTCACCCGCTGGTTCCACCGCTGGGCGCTGCTGGCCGGCTGGGCGGTCGGCATGGTCTACGGCACCCTCGCCGCCTACGGGGTGGCCAGCCCGACCCAGAAGCACTTCGGCGGCTCCAACGCCCAGATCCCCGGCATCGGCGAGATCGGCTACATCGGCCTCACCGCCTTCGTCCTGAACGTCGTGGTGACGGTCGTCCTGACCTTCGTCCTGAAGGCCCTCAAGGCCCCCGAGGGCACCGACGAGACCTCTCCCGGGGACTACACCGCGGACGTCGGCGACGCGGGCGTCACCGCCGACCTGCCGCCGGCGACGGCGGGGGCACCGGCGGGGCACTGAGCGCCGTCAACTACGGCGGAGGGCCGTGGCGTTCCCTCGGAACGGCACGGCCCTCCGCCATGTGCGCCGCGGCGGCCGCGCAGGATCAGCTCACCCAGTCCTTGAGCGCCTCGGTATCGAGGGTGATGCCCACGGGGTCCGGGAGATGGAGCGGCTTGCCGTACGGCACGGTGTGGACGTCCTCGTAGCGGCCGCCGCCGGGCTCGCTGCAGAGCGTCACCTCGCAGGCTTCGCGGTCGACCAACAGGTAGAGCGGGATGCCGGTTTCGGCGTAGGCCCTGGGCATCTCCACCCGGTCGCGCTTTTCGGTGTCGGAGTCGTGGGAGGTCACCTCGACGACCATCAGCACGGGCTCGGGATCCGCCCATTCGCCCTGGCCGACGAAGGCGTCACTAGGCACGAGCGAACCATCCGGCCGGGCACGACCCCCTCGGTAGGGCTGCACCTTCAAGCCCTGGTTGGGGTAGAGCCAGAGTTCAGGCCGGTACTGCATGCAGATGCGCGTCAGCCACTGGATGATCCGACCGCGGTCCCCGTCCGGCACGGCCTTGCTCCAGATTTTCCCGTCGATGATTTCCAGCCGCGCCCCTTCCTCCGACCGGTCGATTATCCGAGCTGCCTCTTCGAAGTAATCGGTGAGCGTGCGGTGCGGCCGGTCGCCGAACGCGGCCATGGAGCCTCCTCCTTCTTCCGCTGGACGGATCAGAGAACGTCACTCCGACGATAGTCGGCCCCACCGACAGTCACGTGATGACGACCGTGCGTCATCTCGCCCCCGCCGGCGAGCAGTCGCCGGCACACTGCCTCCATGGACATCACCATCAGGCCCATACGGCAGGCGGAGTTCGAAACGGTCGGCGACCTGGTGGCCGAGGTGTACCTGGCCGACGGGCTGTTGAACGGCGGGGCGGGCGATCCGTACGGGACGGTGCTGCGGAACGTGGCGCACCGGGCGGAGCACGCCGAGGTGCTGGTGGCCGTGGGCGGGGCGGACGGGGCGCTGTTGGGGGCGGTGACGTTCGCGCCGCACGGGAGCCCGTACGCGGAGTTGGCCGGGCCCGGGGAGGCCGAGTTCCGGATGCTGGCGGTGCGGGCCGCGGGGCGCGGGCACGGCGTCGGGGCGGCGCTGGTGCGGGCGTGCCTGGCGCGGGCCCGGGAGTCGGGGCTGCGCGCCATGGTGCTGTCGAGCCAGCCGCACCTGCTGCCGGCGCACCGCCTGTACCGCCGGCTGGGCTTCGCGCGGGCGGCGGAACGGGACTGGGTTCCGATCCCCGGGGTGACGCTGTGGGCGTTCGCCCGCGAGCTGGTCTGAGGGGGCGTCGGCGGCCGTCGCGACGGCGTTCCGGCCGCGCCGAAGCGGCGCCCGGGCGGTCCGGCCTCCCGCATACCTGCGGGAATGGTACGCGGGAGCGACACAAGATGTGGGGGTGCATGCGGGGAGCGACACAAGATGTATGCTCTTCCTCGCTGTCGCCGCAGGGGAATCCGGTGCGAATCCGGGACTGTCCCGCAACGGTGTGAGAGCGCGTTCCGCGGCCCGTTCGCAAGGGTCCGGCGGTGCGCTCCCGAGTCCGAGGACCTGCCGACGGCACGTCCGCACCGCCATCGGTGCGGCGTCGATACGTCCGGGCCCCGAGGGATGGGCCGATGGACGCCGCGCGGCCGACCCGCGCACCTCCGGCTCGCCGTGAGGTGCCGCCCTGCCCGCACGGCTGCCGTCGCACCGCCGTCCCTCCCGGCCCCCGCCGAGTGAGGGAGAGCATCAGGTGACCATCGCGCCAACGGAGCCCGCGTCAGACGCCGAGGTCGTGCAGTCCGTGGTGGCCGCACCTCCCGCGCACCAGGACGGACCGGGCGTCGCCCTGCTGCGGACGCTGACCGAGCTGACCGCCGACCTGACCGCGACCGACCCCGGCAAGGTGGCCGCCGCCGCGCTGCGCGGCCGGCACCCCGGCTCCGACGAGGCGGAACTGCGCGCGCTGGCGACCGAGGCCGCGGCCGGGCTGATCGCCGACGAGCCGCAGTACTCCCGGCTCGCGGCGCGCCTGCTCACCCTCGCCATCGCCGAGGAGGCCGCCGGCCAGGGCACCACCTCCTTCGCGGCCTCGATCGAGGTCGGCCACCGGGAGGGCCTGATCGCGGACGTCACCGCGGAGTTCGTCCGCGGCCACGCGGCGCAGCTGGACGCGCTGGTGGACGGGGCCCTGGCGTCCGGCGCCGACGACCGGTTCGGGTACTTCGGGCTGCGCACCCTGCAGTCGCGCTACCTGCTGCGGCACCCCACCACCCGCAAGGTGATCGAGACGCCCCAGCACTTCCTGCTGCGGGTGGCCTGCGGTCTCGCCGAGGACGACTCCGCGCGGGCGCTGGCGGACGTCGCCGAGCTGTACCGGCTGACCAGCACGCTGTCCTACCTGCCGTCCTCCCCCACGCTCTTCAACTCCGGCACCCGGCACCCGCAGATGTCCTCCTGCTACCTGCTGGACTCCCCGCTGGACGAGCTGGACTCCATCTACGACCGCTACCACCAGGTGGCCCGGCTCTCCAAGCACGCCGGCGGGATCGGTCTGTCGTACTCCCGGATCCGCGCCCGCGGTTCGCTGATCCGCGGCACCAACGGGCACTCCAACGGCATCGTGCCGTTCCTGCGCACGCTCGACGCGTCGGTGGCCGCGGTCAACCAGGGCGGCCGCCGCAAGGGCGCGGCCTGCGTCTACCTGGAGACCTGGCACGCGGACATCGAGGAGTTCCTGGAGCTGCGGGACAACACCGGCGAGGAGGCCCGCCGGACCCACAACCTCAACATCGCGCACTGGATCCCGGACGAGTTCATGCGCCGGGTGGAGGCGGACGCCGACTGGTCGCTGTTCTCCCCGGCCGACGTGCCGGAGCTCGTCGACCTGTGGGGCGAGGAGTTCGACGTCGCCTACCGGGCGGCGGAGGCCGCGGGCAAGGCCCTCAAGCAGGTGCCGGCCCGGGTGCTGTACTCCCGGATGATGCGCACCCTGGCGCAGACCGGCAACGGCTGGATGACGTTCAAGGACGCCGCCAACCGCACCGCCAACCAGACCGCGGAGCCCGGCCGGGTCGTGCACTCCTCCAACCTGTGCACGGAGATCCTGGAGGTCACCGACGACGGCGAGACCGCGGTCTGCAACCTGGGGTCGGTCAACCTCGCCGCGCACCTGCGCCAGGACGCCGGCGACGGGGCGGAGGCGATGGACTGGGAGCGGCTGGACGCCACCGTCCGCACCGCCGTGACCTTCCTCGACCGGGTCGTGGACATCAACTTCTACCCGACCGAGCAGGCCGCCGCCTCCAACTCCCGTTGGCGGCCGGTGGGTCTGGGCCTGATGGGCCTGCAGGACGTCTTCTTCCGGCTGCGGCTGCCGTTCGACTCGGCCGAGGCCCGGGAGCTGTCCACCCGCATCTCCGAGCGGATCATGCTGGCCGCCTACGAGGCGTCCGCCGACCTCGCCGAGCGGCACGGCCCGCACGCGACCTGGTCCGCGACCCGCACCGCCCGCGGCGTGCTGCACCCCGACCACTACCCGAACGCCGAACCGCGCTGGGCGGACCGTTGGGCGGCGCTGCGCGCCCGGATCGCCACGACCGGCATGCGCAACTCGCTGCTGCTGGCCATCGCGCCGACCGCCACCATCGCGTCCATCGCCGGCGTCTACGAGTGCATCGAGCCGCAGGTCTCCAACCTCTTCAAGCGCGAGACGCTGTCCGGCGAGTTCCTCCAGGTCAACACGTACCTGATCGAGGAGCTCAAGGAGTTGGGCCTGTGGGACGCGCGGACCCGGGACGCGCTCCGGGAGGCCAACGGCTCCGTCGCGGAGCTGGCCTGGATCCCCGCGGACGTCCGGCACCGCTACCGCACCGCCTGGGAGATCCCCCAGCGCGCCCTGATCGACATGGCCGCGGACCGCACGCCGTTCCTGGACCAGAGCCAGTCGCTCAACCTCTTCATGGCGTCGCCGACCATCGGCAAGCTCAGCTCGATGTACGCGTACGCCTGGAAGCGCGGCATCAAGACCACGTACTACCTGCGCTCCCGGCCGGCGACCCGGATCGCCCAGTCGGCCCGCGCCGCGTCCCTCCCCGCCCAGCTCCCGGTGAGCGACCCCGACGCGGTCGCCTGCTCCCTGGAGAACCCCGAGTCCTGCGAGGCCTGCCAGTAATGTCCACCGCACCCGAGAAGACCACGAACGCCGCAGCCGCCCACACCGCCACCGCCGGCGGCCGGAAGAACCTCCTGGACCCGGGCTTCGAGCTGACCCTGCGGCCCATGCGCTACCCGGACTTCTACGACCGCTACCGGGACGCGATCAAGAACACCTGGACCGTCGAGGAGGTCGACCTCCACTCCGACGTCGCCGACCTCGCCAAGCTCTCCCCGGGTGAGCAGCACCTGATCGGCCGACTGGTGGCGTTCTTCGCCACCGGCGACTCGATCGTCGCCAACAACCTGGTGCTGACGCTGTACAAGCACATCAACTCCCCCGAGGCGCGGCTCTACCTGAGCCGTCAGCTCTTCGAGGAGGCCGTGCACGTCCAGTTCTACCTGACGCTGCTGGACACCTACCTGCCCGATCCGGACGACCGGGCCGCCGCGTTCGCCGCGGTGGAGAACATCCCGTCCATCCGCGAGAAGGCGGAGTTCTGCTTCCGGTGGATGGACCACGTCGAGAAGCTCGACCAGTTGGAGAGCAAGGCCGACCGCCGCCGCTTCCTGCTGAACCTCATCTGCTTCGCGGCCTGCATCGAGGGCCTGTTCTTCTACGGCGCGTTCGCGTACGTGTACTGGTTCCGGTCGCGCGGCCTGCTGCACGGCCTGGCCACCGGCACCAACTGGGTCTTCCGCGACGAGTCGATGCACATGGAGTTCGCCTTCTCCGTGGTGGACACCGTCCGCGAGGAGGAGCCCGACCTCTTCGACGACTCGCTCCAGCAGCAGGTCACCGACATGCTGACGGAGGCCGTGGAGGCCGAGCTGCAGTTCGCCCGCGACCTGTGCGGCGAGGGCCTGCCGGGGATGAACACCGCGTCGATGCGCGAGTACCTCCAGTGCGTCGCCGACCAGCGGCTGCGCCGGCTGGGCTTCCCCGCCGTCTTCGGCTCGGAGAACCCCTTCTCCTTCATGGAGCTGCAGAACGTCCAGGAGCTGACCAACTTCTTCGAGCGGCGCGCCTCGGCCTACCAGGTCGCCGTCGAGGGCTCGGTCTCCTTCGACGACGACTTCTGATCCCGACCGGCTGAAGCCGTGCCCCGGCCACCCGCCCGAATGTGAGCGTTCGATTAGCAGGTGGCCGGAGCGGCAACCGGAGCCTGTGCCACCACATCTACCCGGATATGGAGGGCAGGAAGAGAAGTCGCCGGTACATCGACTACCCCCGCCTCGGCCGGAAGGGGGTGCGCCGCTGGCTGCCGTCGTGGCGCCTGTGGTCGGGCACGTGCACGTTCGTCCTGGCATGTCTGGGCGGGCTGTTCGCGTTCGTCTACGCGAAGATCGACGTCCCCAACGAGAACGCGCTCGCCGGCCGGGAAGGCACCGTGTACTACTGGGCGGACGGCAGCCAGATGGTCACCGTCGGCACGGTCAACCGACAGAACGTCACCCTGGACAAGGTGCCCAAGCACGTCCAGAACGCGGTGATCGCGGCCGAGAACGCCACCTTCTACGAGGACCACGGCGTCTCGCTCACCGGCATCGCCCGGGCCGTGGTGAACATGGTCTCCGGCGGTGACACCCAGGGCGGTTCGACCATCACCCAGCAGTACGTGAAGAACACCTACCTCTCGCCGGACCAGACCGCCACCCGCAAGGTGAAGGAATTCATCATCGCGCTGAAGGTCAACAACCAGAAGAGCAAGTCGGACATCCTGCGGGGCTACCTCAACACCAGCTGGTTCGGCCGGGGTTCGAACGGCATCCAGGCGGCGGCCCACGCCTACTACGGCATCGACGCCAAGGACCTCGACCCCAGTCAGGGCGCGCTGCTGGCCGCCGTGCTGAAGGGATCCGAGCAGTACGACCCGGGCCTGAGCAAGGCCAACCACGCCCGGGCGGTGGACCGTTGGAAGTGGATACTCGACCGGCTCGTCGACACCGGCGCGATGAGCAAGGAGGACCGCGCGCACTACCGCACGTTCCCCGAACCGCGCCCGGTGACCAAACCCACCAGCCAGGCCGGCCAGGTCGGCTACCTCGTCGACGTCGCCAACAAGTTCGTCAAGAGCACCACCGGACTGACCGACAAGGACCTGGCCCGCGGCGGCTACCGCATCCACACCACGTTCGAGAAGCAGCGCACCCGCCGGCTGGAGAAGGCCGTCAACGACGTCCGCGCCAAGAGCCTGGACGCGAAGAAGCGCACCACGGACAGCTATGTGGAATTCGGCGCGGCCTCGGTGCGCCCCGACGACGGCGCGATCGTCGCGCTCTACGGCGGTGCCGACGCCACCCGGCACTTCAGCAACAACGCCGACACCACGGCGGTGCCGGCCGGCTCCGCCTTCAAGCCGATCGTCCTGGCCACCGCCCTCCAGCAGGAGGCCGAGCGGTACGGCGACCAGCCGCGCCCGGCGGACAGCTCCAGCCGGTCCGACGCGCTGCTCGGCGCCCTGATGCAGGGCTCGAACGTCCCGTTCGTCCAAGGCGGGAAGCAACTCGGACTGGAGCGGATCCGGGACCTGGCGCTCAGCCTGGGACTGCGCAAGGAGAGCCTGGCGCAGCTGGAGCAGACCTTCCCGCTGGGCACCTCGGCGCCCAGCGCCGTCCGCCTGGCCAGCGCCTACAGCACCTTCGCCAACGCCGGGCGGCACGCCGAGCCGTACGCGGTCTCGAAGATGAGCTACCAGGGCAAGGCAGTGGCCGGCTTCGAGCGCGCCGAACCGCAGCAGGCGGTCACCCCGGAGGTCGCGCAGACCATGACCAACATGCTGGCGGGGCTGGGCTGGCGGACCCTGCCGTCGGGCCTCAAGGCGGGCGAGCAGCCGCCCGCGGTCGCGGCCACCGAGCCCGGTGACCGGATGAAGTCGGCGTGGTTCGTCGCCACCCCGCCGCCGGCCGGCGCCGGCTGGGCCAGGGGAGTGCGCCCCGCGCCGGCCGCCGGTGCCGGCGTCCGCGCCGAGCGCGCGTCGGGTGCCGGGAAGGGCGCCGAACCCACCACCGCGATCACGCTGTTCCGGAACAAGCCGGGCGCGCCCCAGTTGCTGCCCCTGAACGGCGTCGGCGGCCCCGACACCGGGCTGGGCACCTCGCTCCCGCCCCGGGTCTGGGCCGCCTATCAGGGCGCCGCGTAGGGCCGCGCCGGGCCGGGAAGCCCCGCGCCGGCCGCCGCCTCAGTCGTTGGGGACGACGGCGTAGCGGGGCTCCCGCTCGGCCATCTGCTTCAGCGCGTCCTTGCGGTCCCGCTTGGAGAGCCGGTCGATGTAGAGGTAGCCGTAGAGGTGGTCGGTCTCGTGCTGGAGGCAGCGCGCGAAGTAGCCGGTGCCCTCGACCACGATCGGCTCGCCCTGGGCGTTCTGGCCGCGCACCACCGCGTAGTCGGGGCGGGGCAGCTCGGCGTACGCGCCGGGGACGGACAGGCAGCCCTCGTTGGAGTCGTCCAGCACCCGACGGCCGGCGGGCAGCTCGTCCAGGACGGGGTTGCAGACGTGGCCGACGTGCCGGACGCCCTCGTCGTCCGGGCAGTCGTAGACGAAGACCTTGAGGTCCACGCCGATCTGGTTGGCGGCCAGGCCGACGCCCTCGGCGGTGCGCTGGCTGGCGAACATGTCGTCGATCAGCTGCGCCAGCTCGTCGTCGAACTCCGTGACGTCCTTGCACTCCTTGTGGAGGACCGGGTTGCCGACCACGGTGATGGGACGGGAGGTGCCGCGCTCCCGGTGGGCCGCCTCGCGCTCCTTGGCGTCCGTGACGTCGTCGACGAACGCGACGCTCTCCTGCTGATCACTGTCCTGCTGGGCCATCTCCGCCGTACGCCTTCCTGCAAAACCCTCGGGGAACGCCCTACAGCCTACGGGGACGCGGTCGCCCGCTCAGCAGACCTCTTCAAGATCGCGCCATTCCCGGGTGTCCGGGCTGTCCGCGACCCAGCCGTCCAGCAGGCCCCGCACCAGGGCCGCGGGCGCCGCGATGCCGCACTCGCGCTCGGGGGCCCACAGCGAGCCGGAGCCGGCGGTGCGGTGGCCCAGCGGCCCGGGGTGGCCTGGTTCGCTGTGGTCGTGCGGGTCCAGGTGCTCGCCGTCGCCCTCGTCGCTGGGCATCCGGCTCTCGGAACAGGTGCGGCACAGCAGCCGCACCGACGACGACCAGTCCTCGGCGGCGAAGCCGGCGTCGGCCGCCAACTGCTCCAGGGCGTCCCGGTCGGCCTCGGTGGCGGCCTCCAAGAGCACCACCCAGGTGGGCACCGGGGAGGGCGCCCACAGCTCGATCTCGTCGAAGACCGGGAAGGTGCGGGTGTCGCCGTCGGCGGTGGTGGTGGTCCGCTCACCGTGCGGGACGCCGTCGTGCAGCACCACCTCGCCCCAGCGCCGCCCGGAGGACGGCAGCGGGATGGAGAGCACCTCGATGCGGGCCGGGTCCAGCCGGCGGCCCCAGACCACCTCGGCCTCGCCCTCGGGCGAGAGCCGGACCGCGGCGCTGCCCAGCGCCATCCCCCGCGGCTCCCCGGTCGGCGAGCCCTCGCCGGGGACCTTCAGCCCGTACGCCTGCCAGGCACGGCGGGCCAGCGGCCAGTCCTGGAGGGCGGTGGCGGCGATGCCGACGTTCCACCAGTCGGGCGCCCCGGTCTCGCGGTCCAGCAGCGCCACCGCGCGCAGGCCGGCGGCCCGGGCCTGCTCCCAGTCGTGCCGGAACTTGTGCAGCAGCGCGAGGTTGAACCAGGACTCCGACAGCCAGGGCTCCATGTCCGCCGCGCGGGTCAGCAGTGCCCCCGCGTCCTCGTAACGGCCGTCGCCGATCAGCGTGAAAGCGCGGTCGGTCGCCTGCCGCCACGAGGCGGAGGGCCGGTGCCGTACCTTGCCGAAGATCCTCACGATTCCCGCCTGCTGGTTGCTCTTGTGCCGCTCCGGAGGAGGCCCGGGCGGTTCCCCGGGGCCTTCTGGGGGCCCACTCGACAACCTGCCACAGATTGCCGTCGGGCTCACCCCCGTGCGGCTCATGCCCTGCGCCGACCCCCTGAACCCCCCTTCAAGGGGCTCCCTTCGCATCCAACCATGCCCATCTCGCAGGCCGCTCATTACCCATGGGTTCCCCGACAGTGGACGGGCCGGGAACACCGTGCGACGGGGGTGCACGGGGCCTCGACGGGAGCGCACGGACCAGCTCCGCGCCCCGGCGCACACCGTGCGGAAGCCCCCTGGCGCCCGGGCTCAGCCCGCCCGGCCCCCGCGCGCCAGGACCCGGGCGAGCGCCTCGACCACCCCCGGTTCGTGGTCCCGGGCGGTGGCCAGCCGCAGCCGTTCCAGGGCGCGCAGCCGCCCGGCGGGCCCCGCGGCGCCCGCCACCAGGTCGTCGTAGGCGTTGACGGTGCGGACGATACGGGCGGTGACCGGCTGCTCCCGGTACGGATCGGCCTGCCGCTCGACGATCACCGCGACCTCCGGCGGGGCACCGGTCTGCCGGGCCACCGCGCCGCCCAGCAGGGCGATCCGGCGCTGTTCGGCGGGCGCCAGCGGGGCGGTGGCGCCGTCCGGCACCGGGTCGACGAGCGAGAGCTGTCCGATGTCGTGCATCAGGGCGGCGTGCTCCAGGACGTCCAAGTCCGGCCCGCCGAGCCCGAGTTCCCGCCCCACCGCGCGGCTGAGCCCGGCCACCCGGCGGGCGTGGCCGGGCGGCGTGCAGCCGGCGATCTCGGTGGCGCGGGCCAGCGAGGCGATGGTCTGACGGTAGGTGGCACGGACCGCCGCATACCGGCGGAAGGCGAGCTGGGTCAGCAGCAGCGGCAGGCAGAACACCGGCAGCGCCCACAGGCCGGCGACCGCCACGGCCAGCGCGATGACCACGCCGGTGGCGCAGATCGCGGTGCCGATGCCGGGCAGCGCCCGCAACGCGTCCCGCAGCAGCGGCCCGTACGGCCACCCCGTCCGGGCCCGGGCCAGTGCGGCGGCCAGCACCGCGTCGCAGAGCGCGGTCAGCGCCAGCAGCACGGCCAGGAAGAGCGGGCGGACGGGACCGACCGCGGCCCAGGCCGGCAACGTCCCCGCGGCGTGCAGGGGTTGGCAGCAGGTGGCGGCGAACCCGACGCTCAACACCCGGCGGGCGAGCGGGTCCAGCACCGGCCCGCCGCCGCGCGCCAGGTAGGGGACGAGCCCCACCAACCCGGCCGCCACCACCACCGCCAGGGTCTGCGCCACCCCGTGCCCGGCCGGCCGCCCGTCCGCGTCGTCGAGCAGCGCGTAGCCGAGCGCCCCGGCCGCACCGAGCGGGGCGCCCTCCCGCAGACCCGGGCGGGCGGGGGCGCGGCGCACCGCCTCGCCCGCCGCGATCAGCGCCCCGAAGGCCAGTGCGGTGCGCGGTGCGGCGATGCCGTGCCACAGGGTGTGGCCCAGGCCCCAGCAGGCCAACGCGACGGCCGGGCCGTGCACCCAGGCGGCGGTGCGGCGTCTCATCGGGCGGCGCCGTGGTCCGCGCCCGACCGGGGGGCCCGGACCGAGGGGACGGCGCCGCTGCCCGCCGGCGCCGGATCGGCCGCCCGTTCCTCCCCCGCGGTCACCTGCTCCGGCCGCCAGCCGTGCTTGTCGAGGGCGGCGGCCAGTGCCCGGACCATCCGCGGGTCGAACTGCGTCCCGGCGCACCGCCGGAGTTCGGCGACCGCGACCGGCACCGGGCGGGCCCGCCGGTAGGAACGGGTGGAGGTCATCGCGTCGAAGGCGTCGGCGACGGCCACCATCCGTGCGCACTCCGGAATTTGATGGCCCATCAGGCCGTAGGGGTAGCCGCTGCCGTCCACCCGCTCGTGGTGGTGCAGGATCGCGGCCCGCGCCTCGCCCAGGAACCCGATGCCACGGACGATCTCGTGCCCGTACTCGGGGTGCAGCTCGATGATCCGGCGCTCGTGCGGGGTCAACGGCCCCTCCTTGCGCAACACCCGGGTGGGGACGCCGAGTTTGCCCACGTCGTGCAGGATGCCGGCGAACCGCAGCACCTCCAGCCGGTCCTCGGCCATGCCCAGCTCCCGGGCGATCAGCACCGACGCCCGGCCTACCCGCTCGCTGTGCCCGCGGGTGTAGCGGTCCTTGATGTCGACGGCCTGGACCAGGGCCCGGACGGTGGCCTGGTGGGCGGCGCGCTCCCGCTGGTACTGCGCGAACGCCCAGCAGGACAGGTGCACCGGCAGCAGCACCAACAGCGCCGCGGGCGGCCCGTAGACGCTGTGCCAGAGCACCGCCATCATCAGCCCGGTCAGCCCGTGGACGAGGTGGGTCACCGGCAGCCGCGCCGCCGGGCCGCGCCACGCGGTGCGCAGCGGGTGCCGCTCGGCGAGGGCCAGCACGCCGCCGCCGAGCGCGGTGAGCACGCCGCAGAAGGCGGCCGCGGCGGCGAGCGCGGGTGGCAGCAGTTGCGGGAAGGGGGCCGCGGCCGGTGCGGCGGGGCCGACGGCCCGGAAGACCTGGGTCGCCGCCCAGGCGGCCAGGGCGAGTTCGGCGGTGTGCCAGAGGCGGCGGGCGGCCGGCCAGGGGCGGGCGGCCGGCGCGAGCAGGGCGCCGGGCACGGCGACCAGCGCCGCCAACGGCGGTGGCAAAAGGAAGGCTCCGGCGAGCACCACGGGGGTGGCCCAGCCCGGAGGAAACGTTCCGGTCGGCGCGTCGGGCCCGGCCGCGTGCCGCGCCGGGCCCTGGGTCAACGGGCAGCGGCGGATCCGTTCGCACAGGCCGTGCAGGACGCCCAGGGCCAGGGCGTCGGCCCAGGGGGCGGCGGCGCCGAGCCGTACCACGGGGGCCGCGCAGAGCGCCGCGGCCAGGGCGGCGCAACCGATGTACACCCGCGCGGCCGCTGGGAGTTCCCGCATCGCGTTCTCCTCACCCTGCCCGACGCACCCCGCCGTCGCGGCGGACGGCCGCGTACCCGCGAGGGTCCGGCGAGAATAGAGGGGCGGTGGCGCCCGAGGGGACGCATCGACGGATCGGAGGGGGCGGAACGCCCGGCCCCTCACCCTCAGGGGTGAGCGGGGCGCACGCCCGTTCGGTGCGCGGACGTGCCGGCTGCACGGCGGCGGTCCGTTGTCGGAGCCGCACGCGTACGCGGCAGTGTTCCGGGGCCGGAGTGACCGGGGCGGCCGGGATCGCGGGACTCCCCGGAGGCACCCGGGCCCGCTGGGGCGGCCGGGTCTACTCGGCGCGTGCGGCGCTGTCCGCCGCGTCGGCCTGCGGCGGTGCGCCGGCGGCGCCCTGGGCGTCCGCCGCGCGCTCCCGCTGGGCCTGTTCGTGCCGGGCCTGGTCCAGGACGCTCACCTCGGGCACGGCCTCCCCGGCCCGGATCAGTTCGATCCGGCCCATGACCTTGGACCGCAGGTCGGTGGGGACGTCGTCGTGGCCGCAGCACCGCTTGACGAGCTTCTTGACGGCCTGCTCCAGCCCGTACTTCTCCAGGCACGGCGAGCACTCGTCGAGGTGGACCTGGAATTCGGCGCACTCCCCGGCCGGCATCTCGCGGTCGAGGTACTCGTAAAGGTGGTCAAGGACCTCTGAGCAGTCCTTCTCGTGCGGCTCTCCGCAGCTCATGATCCCGAGCCTTTCCGGTCGTGCGACTCCGGCGCCGGCGCGGACTCCGTCTGGGCGGCCGCCCCCGCCGGAACCAGCCCGCGCTCGCGGGCGTAGTCCTCCAGCATGCCGCGCAGTTGGCGCCGACCGCGGTGGAGACGGGACATCACCGTGCCGATGGGTGTCCCCATGATGTCCGCGATCTCCTTGTACGCAAAGCCCTCGACGTCCGCGAGGTAGACGGCGATCCGGAATTCCTCGGGGATCGCCTGCAGCGCGGCCTTCACGTCCGAGTCGGGAAGGTGGTCCAACGCCTGCGACTCGGCGGAGCGCAGACCCGTCGACATGTGGGACTCGGCGCGCGCGAGCTGCCAGTCCTCGATCTCGTCGGCGGCGCTGCGCTGCGGCTCACGCTGCTTCTTGCGGTACGAGTTGATGAACGTGTTGGTGAGGATGCGGTACAGCCACGCCTTGAGGTTGGTGCCCTCCCGGAACTGGTGGAAGGACGCGTACGCCTTGGCGTACGTCTCCTGCACCAGGTCCTCCGCGTCGGCCGGGTTGCGCGTCATGCGCAGGGCCGCGGAGTACATCTGGTCGAGGAAGGTGAGGGCGTCCCGCTCGAAGCGCGCGTTGCGCTCGGCGTCGCTCTCCGTCCGGCCCGCGGTCTGCTCCGCAGCCGGGCCGTCGGTCCCTTCGTCGGTTCCGGTGACCGGACCCACCTCCTCCAACACCGTGGCGGACCCCGCGGCTGCCGGCGCCGCGGGTCCTCTCGAATCGGAGAATAGACGACGATCCGGTGCGGCCGCCGCTCCAACCAGGGCTGACTGCGTCACCTGCATCGGCGGCCACTGCAGGTCGGCGGCCGGTCGGGCCGGGCAAGCGATTCCCATGCGGCGGACTCCCATTCCTCGTGCGCGCTGGCTGTGCTCCATTGCCTACGCATGGCACAACAGCGGCACCGGGCCGGATCATTCCCGCCCGGACCGACCGGGTCTTGGCAGGTCGGGCCGGGGGCCGTGCGGCGCGGTACGGCGCCCCGGCCGGGGACCGTCAGCCGAACATCCCGTCCAGCCACGCCACCACCGCGTCGGTGAGCACCGCCATCGACTCCGCCTCGCTCACGCCCGCCGACTTCGGCACCGCGAAACCGTGGTCGCCGTGGGCCACCTCGGTGAGCGCGGTGCCCGCCGGGAACTCCGCCGGCCGCCCGAACGGGTCCCGCCCGCCCTGGACCACCAGCGTCGGCACGCCGGCGCCGGTCAGCTCCTCGGCCCGGGACCGCTCCGGCTTGCCCGGCGGGTGCAGCGGGAAGCTCAGCGCCAGGACGGCGTGGGCGCCCAGCGCGCGGGCCGTCCGGCAAGCCACCCGGGCGCCGGCACTGCGACCACCGGCGACCACCGGCAGGCCGGGCTTCTCCAGTGTCGGCCAGAGCGCGGTCCACCCGACGTCCAGGGTCTTCGGGGCGGGCGCCACCTTCTTGCCGGCCACCCGCCACGGCTGCTCGACCAGCGCCACGGTGTAGCCGCGGGCCGGCAGCGCCGCCGCCAGGGCGCGCAGGTCACGGGCCTCGATGCCGCCGCCCGCGCCGTGGCTGACGGCGATCACCGCCCGGGCCGGCTCGGCGTCGCGGTACCAGGAGATCCGGGCGTCGCCCGCCGGCGTCGCGACCGTCTCGCTCTCGTTCGCCCTCGTACTCATGGGCCCATCCTGCCCGCGGTGCGCCGGGGAGGGCACCGCGGCCCGCCCGACGGCCACGACGGCCTTCAGAACAGGGTGCCGACCTCCGGCCCGTCGAGTTCGGTGACCAGCTCCGGTCCGTTGTTGCGGACGTTGCTGACGTCGGTCGGCACGGGGAAGGCCCGCATCAGTCCGGGCGGCGGCGGGGTCAGCAGCGCGTGGAGTTCGTCGGGGTCACTGCGGCCCGGGTCGAGCCAGGCGTCCCAGCGGTCCGGCGGCAGCACCAGCGGCATCCGCGGGTGGATCTCGGCGAGGGTCTGCGGGCCCTCGCCGCCGTCGGCACCGGCCAGCGCGGTGGTCTCGGCCTCGGTGGTGAGGACCGTGCAGGTCACCCACCAGGCCAGCGGGTGGTCGGCGGGCAGCGTGCGGTCGCGCCAGAACTCGTAGAGCCCGGCCATCGCCATCACCGAGCCGTCCGCGGGCGTCACGAAGTACGGCTGCTTGCGGGGGCGCTTCTTGCGGCCCTGTTCCTCCAGCTGCCGCTCGGTCGCGCCGGTGACCCACTCGAAGTAGCCGTCCCCGGGGATCAGGCAGCGACGGGCGGCGAACGCCTGCCGGAACGACGGCTTCTCGTGCACCGTCTCCGACCGGGCGTTGATCATCCGTGCGGCGCCCTCGGGTGATTTCGCCCACGCCGGGACGAGGCCCCACTTGAGCGTCCGTAGCTGGCGCACCGGGCCGGGCGGGAAGGCTGGGGCCGTCTCGCCCTTGAGGGGACGTTCCAGCACCACCTGCACGTTGTCCGTCGGGGCGACGTTCCAACTGGGCGCCAACGTCTCCGTGGCTTGCCACTGCTGGACGCCGAAGGTTCCCACCAGTTCCTCGGCCTGCCGGCTCGCTGCATACCTACCGCACATGCGTGCCACACTGCCATGCCACACGAAGGGGAGACATGGACACCCACCACATCACCGACGTCTGGGAGCGGGTCTTCTCCGCCCAGCCCGGCCCCTCGCTCTGGCTGGTGATCGTCACCGGCGTGCTGGCCCTGGGCGCCGTCGTCCCGCGCACCGCCTGGCGCCTGGCGCGGAACGCCGTGACCATCGCCCACGAGGGCGGACACGGGCTGATCGCCCTGCTCACCGGGCGCCGTCTGGACGGCATCCGGCTGCACTCGGACACTTCGGGGCTGACCGTCTCGCGCGGCAAACCGCACGGTCTGGGCATGGTCCTGACCGCCGCCGCCGGCTACCTGGCCCCGTCGCTGCTGGGCCTGGCCGGTGCCGCGCTGCTGGCCGCCGGGCACACCACGGCCCTGTTGTGGGGGGCCACCGCGCTGCTGCTGGCGATGCTGGTGATGATCCGCAACGCGTACGGCGTGCTCACCGTCGTGCTGGCGGGCGGCACCTTCCTGCTGGTGTCCTGGCTGACCGGGCCCGAGGTGCAGGCGGGCTTCGCGTACGCGGTGGTGTGGTTCCTGCTGCTGGGCGGGGTGCGGCCGCCGTTCGAGCTCCAGGGGAAGCGGCGGCGCGGCGGCGCCGTGGACTCCGACCCCGACCAGTTGGCCCGGCTCACCCATGTCCCGGCCGCTGTCTGGCTCGGCTTCTTCCACGTGGTGACGGTGTGCTCCCTGCTCGGCGGCGGGCGCTGGCTGCTCGGCATATGAATCGGCATATGAAGGAGGAGCGGATGTCCGTACCGTTGACATCTGGTAACCCACATTCCGTATGTCGGTGTCGCCCCTGTTGCCCCGGAGACGCCCGCTGCCTGCGGTTGCACCACGAGAGCCGTGTTTCGCACAGGTTGCGCCGCTTTTGATCAAGATCGGAACCCTTGTCCAGCCATTAAAGTAAGGGCATGACCGAGAGCCCCGCCCTCCCTGCCCTGTGGCCCGCCCCCGTCGCTCCCGGGGCGGTCGATGCGACCGTCACCGTGCCCGGCTCCAAATCGGTCACGAACCGCGGCCTGGTCCTGGCCGCCCTCTCGTCCGAGCCCGGCTGGCTGCGCCGCCCGCTGCGCTCGCGCGACACCCTGCTGATGGCCGAGGCGCTGCGCGCCCTGGGCGTCGGCATCGAGGAGACCGCGTCGTCCAGCTCCGCCGGCACCTCCGGCGGCGAGGCGTGGCGCATCATCCCGGCCGGCCTGCACGGCCCGGCCACCGTCGACGTCGGCAACGCCGGCACCGTGATGCGCTTCCTGCCGCCGGTCGCCACGCTCGCCGACGGCCCCATCCGCTTCGACGGCGACCCGCGCTCCTACGAGCGCCCGCTGGGCGGTGTCATCAACGCGCTGCGCGCCCTGGGTGCCCGGATCGACGACGACAACCGCGGCGCGCTGCCGATGACGGTGTTCGGCGGCGGCGCCCTGGAGGGCGGCGCGGTGGAGATCGACGCCTCCTCGTCCTCCCAGTTCGTCAGCGCCCTGCTGCTGTCCGCGCCGCGCTTCAACCAGGGCGTCGAGGTCCGGCACGTCGGCGCGGCGCTGCCCTCGATGCCGCACATCCGGATGACGGTCGACATGCTGCGCAGTGTCGGCGCCCAGGTGGACACCCCGGAGGCGGGCGGCGAGCCGAACGTCTGGCGGGTCACCCCCGGCGCCCTGCTCGGCCGCGACCTGGTCGTCGAGCCGGATCTCTCCAACGCCCAGCCGTTCCTGGCCGCGGCGCTGGTCACCGGCGGCCGGGTCACCATCCCGGACTGGCCCGAACACACCACCCAGCCCGGCGACGCGCTGCGTGACATCTTCACCACCATGGGCGGCTCCTGCGAGCTGACCGACCGGGGCCTGACCTTCACCGGCAGCGGCCGCGTCCACGGCATCGACGTCGACCTGAGCGAGGTCGGCGAGCTGACCCCGGGCATCGCCGCGGTCGCCGCGCTCGCCGACTCGCCGTCCACCCTGCGCGGCGTCGCGCACCTGCGGCTGCACGAGACCGACCGGCTGGCCGCGCTCACCAAGGAGCTCAACGAGCTCGGCGGCGACGTCACCGAGACGGCGGACGGGCTGCACATCCGTCCCCGGCCGCTGCACGGCGGGATCTTCCACACCTACGAGGACCACCGCCTGGCCACCGCCGCCGCGATCATCGGCCTGGCCGTCGAGGGCGTGGAGGTGGAGAACGTCGCCACCACCGCCAAGACCCTGCCCGACTTCCCCGCGCTGTGGACCGAGATGCTCGATCCGACGTCCCCCGCCGCCCGGAGAGCCTGAGGGTCGCCGCACCATGCGCCGCTACGGGAAGAACCCCGACGAGGACGACGTCCGCGTCCGCCCCAACCGCAAGGGCAACCGCCCGCGGACGAACATCCGCCCCAAGCACGAGGACGCCTGCGAGGGACTGGTCCTGACCGTCGACCGGGGTCGGTTGACCTGTCTGATCGACGACCGCAAGGTCACCGCCATGAAGGCCCGCGAACTGGGCCGCAAGAGCGCGGTGGTCGGTGACCGGGTCGCCGTGGTCGGCGACCTGAGCGGCGACAAGGACACCCTGGCCCGGATAGTCCGGGTGGAGCCGCGCAGCTCCACGCTGCGCCGCACGGCCGACGACGACGACCCGTTCGAGCGGGTGGTGGTCGCCAACGCCGACCAGCTCGCCATCGTCACCGCGCTGGCCGACCCCGAGCCCCGGCCCCGGCTGATCGACCGCTGCCTGGTCGCGGCCTACGACGCCGGGCTGGACCCGCTGCTGGTGCTGACCAAGTCGGACCTGGCCGCACCGGACGCGCTGCTGGAGTCCTACGGCGCGCTCGGCGTCCCGTACGTCGTCACCAACCGCGACGAACTGTCCGACGGCAGCGCCGCCGAGCGGATCCGGGAGCAGCTGACGGGCCGGATGACGGCGTTCGTGGGGCACTCCGGGGTGGGCAAGACGACCCTGGTCAACGCCCTGGTGCCGGAACGCCGCCGGGCCACCGGGCACGTCAACGCGGTCACCGGTCGCGGCCGGCACACCACCACCTCGGCACTGGCACTGCCGCTGCCCGGCGACACCGGCTGGGTGATCGACACCCCGGGCGTGCGGTCCTTCGGGCTGGCGCACGTCGACCCGTCCCGGGTCATCCACGCCTTCCCGGACCTGGCGTCGGGCACGGCGGAGTGCCCGCGGGCGTGCAGCCACGACGAGCCGGACTGCGCGCTGGACGCGTGGGTGGCCGGGGGGCACGCCGAGCCGGCGCGCCTGTATTCCCTGCGCCGGCTGCTGTCCACCCGCGAGCGACGCGAGGGCGACTGACCGCCGCAAACCCCTGCCACCCGTCCGGGGCCCGGGCATAATCACCCTCACGGCAGAACCGGTCCGACCCGGTCCCCACCGGTCGGAAGTGGTCACCTGGCTGAAGCGGTCACCGAGCTGACGGAGGCAATGGGATATGGCGTGGCTGCTGGTCGTGGTGGCGGGGGTGTTGGAGACCGGCTTCGCGGTCTGCCTCAAGCTCTCGCACGGCTTCACCCGCCTCTACCCGACCATCGCCTTCGCGGTCTTCGCACTCGGCAGCTTCGGCCTGCTGACGCTGGCGCTGCGCAAGCTCGACGTCGGCCCGGCGTACGCCGTCTGGACCGGCATCGGGGCCGCCGGCACCGCGATCTACGGCATGGTCTTCCTCGGCGACCTGGTCTCCACGTTGAAGATCGTCTCCATCACCCTGGTCATCGTCGGGGTGGTCGGGCTCCAACTGTCCGGTTCGGCGCACTGACGCACGCCGGGGCGCCCGGCTCAACCGACGAGCCCGGCGAACGCGCCCCGGACGAGCCGGGAGACCGCCGCGCTCTCCGCCTCCGCCGCCGGCCGCGTCCGCTGCCGCGGCACCGCCGCCCGCACGTCGGCCGGCGACCGCACGGGCTCCGGCTCCCGCTCCGGGCCGGCCGGGGCGATCACGCAGGACAGCGTCAGCCGGGCCGCGGTCTCGCAGGCGGCGTCCAGGGCCGGCAGTTGCTCCCGGGGCCGGCCGGGCGCCAGCGCCGCCACCGCCCGCTCGCGGAACCGGCCGACGAGTTCCGCCGGCCCCGTCTGCCCGAGCGGCAACCGATCGCCCCAACAACCCGTCAGCGCCGCCCTGACCAGCGGGTTGGTGCGTGCGGTGCGCAGCGTCCAGGTGGCCGCCGCGGTCATCCGGGCGGCCGCGTCGTCCGTGGGCCCGGGCGCGCCGGCGTCGCCGCGGGCCAGCTCCCGCTCCACCCCGGCCAGATAGGTCTCGGTCTCCCGGCGGACGAGGGCCCGGGCCAGCCCGTCCTTGCTGCCGAAGGCGTTGTAGAGCGTCTGCCGGGACACCCCGGCCGCAGCCGCCACGTCCACCATCCGGACGTCCGCCCAGGCCCGGACGAGCAGCGCCGTGTAGGCGGCGTCCAGTAGGGCCTCGCGCGCCGAGGGCATCCGCCACCTCCTGGCTCGGCCCGAACCGCGGGACACGCACAGAATTGACGCGCCGTCAGGGGCTGTCAAGACCTCCCGCGCCCGGGTCCGGCCGGCGCCGGAGGACAGACCACCCGGGAGCGCGGCATGGCCGTGTGGATCCCGCGTATACCAGTGGATACTGTTCGCACATGCCCGACTATCACGATGATCTTCGCCTGGCACACGTCCTGGCGGACGCCGCGGACGCTGCGACCATGGAGCGGTTCAAGGCACTCGACCTCAAGGTGGAGACCAAACCGGACATGACTCCGGTCAGCGAGGCGGACAAATCCGCCGAGGAGCTGATCCGCAGCCAGCTCCAGCGCGCCAGGCCGCGCGACGCGGTGCTCGGGGAGGAGTTCGGCAGCGAGGGCTCGGGGCCGCGCCGCTGGGTCATCGACCCGATCGACGGCACCAAGAACTACGTCCGCGGGGTGCCCGTCTGGGCCACCCTGATCGCGCTGATGGAGCGCGGCGAGGGCGGCGACCGCCCGGTGGTCGGACTGGTCTCGGCGCCGGCGCTGAACCGCCGTTGGTGGGCCGCGGAGGGGCTGGGCGCGTTCAGCGGCCGCAGCCTCACCTCGGCGGCCCGGCTGCACACCTCCGAGGTCGGCCGCATCCAGGACGCGTCCTTCGCGTACGCCTCGCTGACCGGCTGGGAGGAGCGCGACAAGCTGCCCCGTTTCCTCGACCTGTCCCGGGACTGCTGGCGCACCCGGGCCTACGGCGACTTCTGGCCGTACATGATGGTCGCCGAGGGGACGGTGGACATCTGCGCGGAGCCCGAGCTGTCGCTGTGGGACATGGCGGCCTGTGCGGTGATCGTCCAGGAGGCCGGCGGCCGGTTCACCGGCCTGGACGGTCGGCCGGGTCCGCACAGCGGCAACGCGGCCGCCTCCAACGGCCTGCTCCACGAGGAGCTGCTGTCGTACCTCGGCGACGACCGGGGCTGAGCCACCGCCGCGGAATCGGATTCCGCCCGGAAAACCACCGCTGACCTGCACAGGGGCAGATGTTCGGACTGGCGTCCAGCATCTGCCCCTTGTCGCGCGACCGAGAGCATGTGAACATGAGAATCCCCCACTTTGTGAACTTGTGAATCGATTCGCATGTTCACTTGCCCCCAAGGAGGTGGCACTTCTCCATGCCCATGCTCGTCAAAGACGCCATGAGCACGGTGGTCCTCACCATCGGGCCGGCTCACACCCTCCGTCAGGCAGCGCGGCTGATGGCGGCCCGCCGCATCGGCGCGGCCGTCGTCTTCGACAAGGACACCTACGGCGTCGGCATCCTCACCGAGCGCGACATCCTCAATTCCCTCGGCGCGGGCGAGAACCCCGACCGGGAGACCGCCCAGGGCCACACCACGTCCGACGTGGTCTTCGCCGCCCCCGACTGGACCCTGGACGACGCGGCGGACGCCATGGTGCGCGGCGGCTTCCGCCACCTCGTCGTCCTCGACGACCTCGAACCGGTCGGCATCGTCTCGGTCCGCGACATCATCCGTTGCTGGTCCGACGCCTCCCAGCGGACGCCCGCGGCGGCCTGAGCGAGAGTCCGGCGCACCCCGGCGCGACACCCCGCGCCGGCGGGCGCGCGAGCGGGCGGGTGCACGGCGAACCGCCGCGCACCCGCCCCCGCACCGCCGACATCCGCCCCGAGGCAGCACGAAGAGGCCGGAGCCCCATGGCATCCGACCTCTTCGGCATGTACGGCAAGCGACGCCCGGTCGCCCTGCGACGGGCCGCCGCCACGAGGGGCGGCGGCCGCACCGCACGGGACCGCTAGCCGCGCAGGGCCTGGACCGCGGCCTCCAGCCGCTTGCCGTAGTCCGCGTCCGCCTTGCGGAAGTTCTCGATCGCGCGCTGCGCGATGTCGTCGCGGGACACCTTGGCGATGAAGCCCGCCAGGTTGTTGATCAGCCGCTCCCGCTCCGCCTCCGACATCAGGCGGTAGAGGTTGCCGGCCTGGACGAAGTCGTCGTCCTCGGCGTGCGAGGGCGCCGCGCTCTCGCCGGTCCCGCCGGACACCGGGAGCGGCTGCCACAGCGGCCGGCCAGTCTGGGCGGGGCCGCCGAAGCTGTTCGGCTCGTAGTTCTTCTGACCGCCGTGGCGGCCGTCGTAGAGCGCGCCGTCGCGACCGTGGCTGCGCGCCTCGGTGGCGTGCGGGCGGTTCACCGGCAGGTGGTCGGCGTTGATGCCGACGCGGTAGCGGTGGGCGTCGCCGTACGCGAAGAGGCGGCCCTGGAGCATCTTGTCGGGGGACGGGCCGATGCCCGGCACGAAGTGGTGCGGGGAGAAGATCGACTGCTCGACCTCGGCGAAGATGTTCTCCGGGTTGCGGTTGAGCTCCAGCTTGCCGATCTCGATCGGCGGGTAGTCCTCGTGCGGCCAGACCTTGGTCAGGTCGAACGGGTTGAAGCGGTAGCCGGCCGCGTCGGCCGCCGGCATGATCTGCACCTGGACGGTCCAGGTCGGGAAGTCGCCGCGCTCGATGGACTCGCGCAGGTCCCGCTGGTGGCTGTCCGGGTCCTCACCGGCGAGCTTGTTGGCCTCGTCCTGGGTGAGGTTCTTGATGCCCTGGTCGGTCTTGAAGTGGTACTTGACCCAGAAGACCTCGCCCGCCTCGTTGGTCCACTGGAAGGTGTGCGAGCCGTAGCCGTTCAGGTGGCGGTACGTGGCCGGTATGCCGCGGTCGCCGAAGAGCCAGGTCACCTGGTGGGTGGCCTCGGGCGACAGGCCCCAGAAGTCCCAGACGTTGTCCGCCTCCTGGGAGCCGGTGTACGGGTCGCGCTTCTGGGTGTGGATGAAGTCCGGGAACTTGATGGCGTCCTTGATGAAGAACACCGGGGTGTTGTTGCCGACGAGGTCGTAGTTGCCCTCCTCGGTGTAGAACTTCAGCGCGAAACCGCGCGGGTCGCGCACCGCGTCGGCCGCACCGAGGTTGCCCGCGACCGTCGAGAAGCGCAGGAACGTCTCGGTCTGCTTGCCGATCTCCGAGAGGAACTTCGCCCGGGTGTACTGCGTCACGTCCGCGGTGACCGTGAAGGTGCCGTACGCACCGGCACCGCGGGCGTGGACGATGCGCTCCGGGATGCGCTCGCGGTTGAAGTGCGCGAGCTTCTCGATCAGGAGCTGGTCCTGGATCAGACCGGGGCCGCCGACACCGGCCGTCTCGCTGTTCTGGTTGTCCGCGACCGGAGCTCCGGTCTCCGTGGTCAGCGGTCCGGTGGGGGTCTCTACCGACACGTGCGCCTCCTGACGTCTTCGTACACCTGCCCTTGGCTTGCGCCGTAAGCGATCCTACATTGGACAATGTCTAAGTCAAGAAGTACCCGAAACTCGTACCCGATCCGGTGATGGACGACCGCTGCTACCCTGGTGTCTATCTGACTGATAGGTGATTGGCATGAGTGACCTGCTGGAACGACTCCGGGGACGCGGCTGGCGGCTGACCGCACAGCGCCGCGTCGTCGCCGAGGTCCTGGACGGGGACCACGTCCACTACACCGCCGACGAAGTGCACGCGAAGGCGTCCGAGCGCCTCCCTGAGATCTCCCGCGCCACGGTCTACAACACCCTCGGCGAGCTGGTCTCGCTCGGCGAGGTCATCGAGGTGAGCACCGACGGCCGCGCCAAGCGCTACGACCCCAACGCGCACCACGACCACCAGCACCTGGTCTGCGCGCGCTGCGGCACCATCCGCGACGTGCACCTGCACGGCGACCCGCTCTCCGCACTGCCCATGCCGGAGCGCTACGGCTTCGAGGTCTCCGAGGTCACCGTGACCTACCGGGGCATCTGCCCCAACTGCAGCGCCAAGTCCTGACCGCTGCCCGGCCCCCGTCCGGGCCGCGCCCCAGGCCGCCGCACCCGGCCCCATAAGCTCCGGGGCCCCGGGCCCACCCGGCCCGGTTCGTCACCGTCGAGCCGCGCCCGGCGCCCCGATCGGGGCCCGCCCCGCGCCCCCTTCCGGCCCGCCGGCCACCCCTCGCACCCCCGGTGCCCCATGGGCCCCGTGCGCCCCAGCGCCCCTCCGGACGACCACCTCCGCGGGCGGCGCACCCGACCTCGGTCGACGAAACCCTCCGCCCGCACCTCGCGCCGCCCCTCCCGCCGGCCGCGAACGGGCCTCCGACCAGCGCCCGAGCCCGACTCCGCCCGCTCCACGGCCGGCCGGCCGCTCGCTCGCACCTGCTGTCCCGCCCCGCACGCCCCTTGCCCGGATCTGACGGACCGTCATATCGTCGGCGGGCCGCGCTTTTCGGCCATCGGGACCGACCGTGTCCCGGGCCGCCCGGGAGCGCCCGGCCGGCGCCCCGACGGCACGTTGTCCGCACTCCGCAAGGAGCACCCGTGGGAGAGCCGCACCCGTCCCCCGCCCCTACATCCCCGCCGACCACCTCCGCCGACCTCACACCCTCCGCGCCGCCCACCCCATCCAGCCCGCACGAACCGCTCAGACCGCCCGCTCCACCTACATCCGCTCCACCTACATCCGCTCCCCCGGCCCTCCGAGCCCGCGCGCTGGCGCGAACGTTCGGGCGGGGCGGTAAGGCACTGGCCGCCCTCGGGCCGCTGGACGTGGAGATCGCGCCCGGCGAGTTCGTCTGCGTCGTGGGGCCGTCCGGGTGCGGGAAGTCGACCCTGCTGCGGATCGCCGCGGGGCTTCTGCGGCCCAGCGCGGGCGAGTTGGAGCTGCGGACCGGCTCCGACCGCCCGGCCGCGATGATCTTCCAGGACTACGGCATCTACGACTGGAAGACCGTCCTGGCCAACGTCCGCTTCGGGCTCGACGTCCAGCGCGTGCCCCGCGAGGAGGCCGACCGCCGGGCCCGGTCCTGGCTGGCCCGGATGGGGCTCACCGACTTCGAGACCGCCTATCCGGCCGCCCTCTCCGGCGGAATGCGCCAGCGCGTGGCCATCGCCCGGGCACTCGCCGTGGAACCGGAGATCCTGCTGATGGACGAGCCGTTCGCGGCCCTGGACGCCCAGTTGCGGACCATCCTCCAGGACGAGTTGCTCGCCCTCACCCAGACCACCCGCACCACCACCCTCTTCATCACCCACAGCCTCGAAGAGGCCCTGGTCCTCGGCGACCGGGTCCTGGTCATGTCCGCCCGGCCCGGCCGGATCATCGCCGAACGCCGACCGCCGTTCGCCCGCCCGCGCACCGGAGAGGTCCGCGCCGCCCCCGAATTCGCCGCCCTGAAGGCCGAGTTGTGGGAGCTGCTGCGCGGCGAGGTGGCCGGCCGGACCACCACCGAACCCGAGGGGGCCGTCCCCGCATGACCACCGCCCCCGCCAAGGACGGACCCGCCGCCGAACGCCTCCTGGTCCGCCGCCCCGGCCCCCAGGAGCTCAGGCCGGAACGCGCCCACCGCCGCCGGCGCACCCTCGAACTCACCCTCGCGGTCGCCGTTCCGGTGCTGCTGGTCCTCGTGTGGCAGCTGGCCGCCGCCCGGTCCTGGATCGACGCCCGCGTCTACCCCGCGCCCGCCACGATCCTGGCCGACGGCTGGCACCGGGCCCTGGCCGGCGAGCTGTGGCCGGACGTCCGCGCGACGCTCCAGCGCGTCCTGGCCGGCTACGCCGCCGGCACCGTCAGCGGCTACCTGCTGGGCCTGTTGATGGGCTCGCTGTCGCTGGTGCGCGCCGCCCTGGAGCCGCTCCTGGACGCCCTCTACGTGGTCCCCAAGTTGGCGCTGCTGCCGATCTTCCTCAACATGTTCGGGCTCGGCGAGGGCCCGCAGATCGCTCTGGTGGCGGCCACCGTCTTCTTCTTCGTCTGGATCTCCACGATGGCCGCGGTGCTCGCGGTGCCGGCCGGCCACCGGGACGCCGGCCGGGTCTTCGGCGCCGGCCGCTGGCAGATGTTCCGGCACGTGCTGCTGCCCGCGTCCCTGCCCGCCGTCCTCGTGGGCGCGCGGATCGCCGCCGGCGTGGCCGTCCTGGTGATCGTCGCCTCGGAGCAGATCGCGGCGGCCGACGGGCTCGGCCACTTGATCTTCGACTCCCGGGCGCTGTTCCAGAACGACGTGATGTTCGTCGGCATCGTCTGCGTGGCCGTGCTCGGCGTGGTCTTCTCCGAACTGGTGCGGCTGGCCGGGCGGTTCCTCACCCCGTGGGCGCCCCGCGACCGCGGCCGGACGCAGAACTGAAGCCGCCCCGCACCCCGCCCCCGCACCCACCGTCCCCGGGCACCCCCAGGCCCCCGAGCCCCCGGAACACCGGCCCGTACGGAGGTCCCATGCGCACCCGCACCCGCACCCGCACCCGACCCACCCTCGCCGTCGCCGTCCTGACCGCCGCCCTCGCCCTCAGCGCGGGCTGCGCCGCCGGCCCGAACGCCACCGCCCCCGCCAAGCCGCGCACCATCAAGGCCGTACCGGGCTGCGGCGCCGGCTCCTGGACCGACCCCGCCGACCTCTCGCCCGGCCGCGCCCCGGCCCGCTGCGCCAAGGGGGCACCGGCGCCCGCACCGCTCGGCAAGCGCCGCACCCTCACCGTCGCCACCGGCACCCTGAGCGCCGAGTACGTCGCGCCCCTCCGACTCGCCCTGGCCAAGGGCGAGTTCCGCAAGGAGGGCCTGGACGTCCGGTTGAAGGTACTGCCGACCCCGGACGCCCTGCCCCTCCTGGCCAAGGGCGACGTGGACGTCCTGTGGGCGGCCCCGGAGGCCGCCGTGGTCAACGGCGTCAACGGCGGCTTCGACATCCGTTGGGTGGCCGGGAACTTCTCCCCCGGCCCGAAGTCCCGGAGCGGCCTGTGGGTCCGGCTCAAGAACGGGCAGGACGCGTCCTCGGTGCCGCTGAAGGGCGCGACGCTGGGCACCATGATCGGCAAGGGCTCGGTGATCATGTACCCGATGGACCGGGCCTTCGCCGCCCACGGTGCCGCGCTGGACTCCGTCACCTTCCAGCAACTCGGCTCGGCCGACGTCCTCACCGCCCTGACCGGCGGCGGCGTCGACTCCGCCTGGCTGCTGGACCCCGTGTGGCGCCAGGTGGACGGCGACAAGCAGTACGCCTACCTCGGCGGCCAGCCGCAGGGCGAACCGCTCGGCGGCGCCCTCTACGGACCCAACCTGCTCCAGAAGGACCCGGACGCCGGCGTCGCCTTCCTTAGGGCCTACATCCGCACCGTCAACACCTACTTCGCCGGCGACTACAAGGCGGACCGGGCGTTCGTCGCGGAACTGGCCGGGCTGCTGAAGGTCGATCCGAAGATCCTCGCGTCGGTGCCCCCGCTCCGGATGGACTGGGAGATCAGGAAGGGCACCACCGACCGGCTCCAGAAGACCTACCGTGACGCCGACGTCACCAAGGGGGCACCGCTGCCGGAGGCCAAGCTCGTCGACCGCGACCTGTACGCGGAGGCGGTCGGGCACCGCCCGTAGCCGACACCCCAAGCACACCGAAGGCCCGGATCCTCAAGGGATCCGGGCCTTCGGTTTCAGTAGCGGGGACAGGATTTGAACCTGCGACCTCTGGGTTATGAGCCCAGCGAGCTACCGAGCTGCTCCACCCCGCGCCGTTGTGTGTTTACTGTAACCCCACCGCGACGACCAGCGCAAATCCCTTCCGCCCGCCCCGGGAGCAGTGCCCGGGAACCGGTCCGTTCGACCGCGTCCCGGGCCCGATCACCGACGTCGCCGGCCGGCCGTCAGGCGCTCAGCTCCTCCTGGAGCGCCGTCCGCAACCGGGCCGCCCGCTCCGCCACCTCGGGCGGCCCGAGCTCCACGGCCCGCGCGCACCAGCGCTGGGCCTCCGCGAGCGCCCCGCGCCGGGCCGCGATCAGCGCCAGCCGCAGCGCCGCCCGGCCGTGGCCGCTCTCGGCGGCGCGCTGCCACCACAGGACGGCCTCGGGGAGGCTGCCCTCACGGGCCAGCAGCAGCCCGAGGTTGAAGGCCCCGTTACGGCTGCCGGCCTCGGCCGCGGCGCGGTACCAGGTGGCCGCCTCCACCGCGTCACCGCGGGCCGCCGCGAACATGCCAACCCGGACCTGGGCGCGACGGTGCCCCTGCCGCGCGGCCCGCTCGTACCACTGCCGGCTCTCGTCGTCCGCGGACCGCTCGGCGTCCGCCTCGGCGGACCGGCGGTCGAGGAGGTCGGCGAGTCGGAACGCCGCCTCGGCACTGCCGCCGCCGGCCGCGCAGCGCAGGTTCCGCTCGGCGTCCTGGAGGTCGCCGTCGCGCAGCTGCGCTATGGCGACCTGGAGCGCCGCCTCGGTGTGCCCGGCGGCCGCCGCCCGCTCATACCAGGAGCGCGCCAACCGCTCCTCGCCGCGCCCGGCGAACAGGATGCCGAGGTTGAACGCGGCGTCCACGCTGCCCGCTTCGGCCGCCTTGGAGAACCACGGCTCGGCCCCCGAGGCGTCGCCGCGCTGGAGCAGCAGGATGGCCAGCGCGTTGGCCGCCTCGCGGTGCCCGGCGTACGCGGCGCGGCGGTACCACTGCTCGCCCCGGCCGGGCCGGCCCTGTTCGGCGCAGAGCAGGCCGAGGTTGTAGGCGCCGTTGACGTCGCCGGCGTCCAGCGCGGCGCGGTACCAGCGCTCGGCGCTCTGGAGTTCACCGCGGTCGGCGTGGAGCGCCCCCAGGGCGTTGGCGGCGTTGCCGTCGCCGTCCTGGGCGGCCCGCCGCCACCACTCCGCTGCGCTCTCCTCGTCGCCGGCGTCGCGCAGCAGGAAGCCCAGCGCGCAGGCAGCTCGGGCCTCGCCGTCCCTGGCCGCGGAGAGGTACCAGCGGCCGGCCTCCTGGACGTCGCCGCGCTCCTCCAGCAGCGCGCCGAGTTGGAGCGCGGCCCGCCGGTGACCGCGGGCGGCGGCCTGGCGGTACCACTGCTCGGCCTCGGCCTGCCGGGTCAACTCCCCGTAGGCGGGCACCGCCCGGCGGTCGCCGTCGCGGCCGTCCTCGATGACCCGCGCGAGGCGGTAGGCCGCTTCGCGGTGGCCGCGCTCGGCGGCGGCCCGGAACCAGCGCTCGGCACCGATGTCCCCGCGGTGCTCCAGGAGGTCGGCGAGGGCGTAGGCGCCCAGGTAGTGGCCGGACTCTGCGGACTGGCGCAGCCAGTATTCGGCGGCCGGCTCGTCACCGCGCTCGCGGTAGTGCCGTCCCAGGGCGTGTGCCGCGGCGGCGGAGCCTGCGACGGCGGCGATCCGCCACCAACCGGCGGCCTCGTCGCCGTAGCCGCGCTGGTGGAGGAGGACGCCGAGGTTGTTCGCCGCCGCCCGGTCCCCGGCGGCGGCCGCGGAGCGCAGGTGGGGCTCGGCCCCGTCCAGGTCGCCGCGGCGCAGCAGCATCGCGCCCAGTGCGCTCATGGCGGCGGTGTCGCCCGCCTCGGCGGCGCGGCGGTACCCGGACTCGGTGACCGCGTCGGACGCCTCGGCCGCACCGTCGGCCTCCATCGCGTCCATCGCCATTTCGGAATCGCGCCCGTCGTCGGGCGCCTGCACAAAACGGTCCGTCTCCAACAACCTTGCCTTGTCCCCCATAAGAACCATCGTCGCATCACCTGTTACCCGCGTACACCTGGTATACCGCAGCCGGTGAGGTCACTTCAGCGTTTTGTCGACTTCCCGACACGGCGACATGCCAAACTCAAGCACACGACTTTCCCCCGTGGGTTGTCCGACCCGCCCGTGGCGAGCTTTACCCCGAACGCATGACAAAGGCCCGGATTCTCAAGGAATCCGGGCCTTGGTCTATCAGTAGCGGGGACAGGATTTGAACCTGCGACCTCTGGGTTATGAGCCCAGCGAGCTACCGAGCTGCTCCACCCCGCGCCGTTGTGACTCCAACGTATCACGCCACGGGGACCACTGTTGACACACGGGCCTCGGTGGCCACCGGTTCGCACCGGCGGCCACCGGACCACGGCCCGCGGCAGTGGCTCAACTGCCGGACTTGCCGCCCTTCTCGGACGCCTTGGCGGCCCGGTCCAGTGCGGCCTTCAGTCGCTTCTGGGCGTCGCCGTAGGCGCCCCAGTCGCCGGCCACCCGTGCCTTCTCGCCGTCGTCGTACGCCTTCTCGGCGTCCGACAACGCCTGCTGCACGGTCTGGCCGGCCGGCGGCGGCTGCTCGCCGGTCTGGCCCCCGCCGGGCGGCGGTTCCGAGCCGGTGGTCGGCGCCTTCTTGCCGAAGACGACGTCCAGCGCGTCCTTGAGGCTGTTCTCCAGGACCGGCTTGCTGTCGCCGTAGCTCACCAACACCTTCTTCAGGAGCGGGTAGTTGGTGTTGGCACCGCGCAGGTAGACCGGTTCGACGTAGAGCAGCCCTTCGTCCAGGGGGACGGTCAGCAGGTTGCCGTACTCGATCTCCGAGTCACCGAACTTCTTGAGGATGTTCAGCTCGTTGGCGATCGTCGGATCGGAGTTGAACTTCGACTGCGCCAGCTGCGGGCCCGGCACCGGCGTCTGCGCGGGCAGCTTCAGCAGTCTGATCTTGCCGTAGTCGTTGCTCGTCGCATCGGCGTCGACCGCCATGAAGGCGCCCAGGTTGTCCTTCTTGTTGGGCGTGAAGGTCGTCGTCAGCGAGAACGCCTGCTGCTTCTGTCCTGGCATCTTCATGCTCAGGTAGTACGGCGGCACCGCGTTGCCCGACTTGGTGGTCGGGTCGCTGGGGATCTGCCAGCGCTCCGAACCGGTGTAGAAGGTGCCGGGGTCGGTGACGTGGTACGTGGTCAGCAACTGGCGCTGCACCTTGAACAGGTCCTGCGGGTAGCGCAGGTGCGCCAGCAGGTCCGGGCTGATGTCGCTCTTCTTCTCGACCGTGCCGGGGAACGCCTTCATCCAGGTCTTGAGGACCGGGTCCTTGGTGTCCCACTGGTAGAGCTTGACCGTGCCGTCGTAGGCGTCGACCGTCGCCTTGACGGAGTTGCGGATGTAGTTGACCTGGTTCTGCTGGGCCACCACCGCGCGCTGGCCGTTGGTGAGCGAGTCGGCGGTGCTGTCCCCCAGGGTGGTGCGGGAGGCGTACGGGTAGCCGTTGCTCGTGGTGTACGCGTCCACGATCCACTGGATCCGGCCGTCGATCACCGCCGGGTAGGCGTCGCCGTCGATGGTCAGCCAGGGGGCGACGGACTCGACGCGCTCCTTGGGGGTGCGGTTGTACAGGATCCGCGAACCGTCGCCGATCGCGCCGGAGTAGAGGATCTGCGGCTCCCCGAACGCCACCGCGTACGCGGCGCGGTTGATCGGGTTGGACAGGCTGACCCCGCTCTTGCCCTGATAGCGGTAGCTCTTCTCACCGCTGTCGTCGGAGTAGTCCAGCTCCTTCTGCGGCCCGCCCACGATGGAGTACTGGGTGGTCTTCTCGCCGTAGTAGACGCGCTGTTCGTGCGGCGGCAGCTGGCCCTTGGAGGGCAGGTCGGACTCGGTGTACTGCGGGCCGCCGCCGTCGGCGGTCTCGGTCCCCTTGGCGGTGACCGCGCCGTAGCCGTGGGTGTACTTGAAGTGGTCGTTGATCCAGTTGCGCTCGGGGATGCCGGCGAGGTTCAGCTCGCGCAGGCCGATGACGGTGTCCTGCTCCTTGCCGTCCTTGTCCTTGTACCGGTCGACGTCCAGGGTGGACGGGAACTGGTAGTAGGACCGCACCTGCTGCTGTTGCTGGAAGGCCGGCGAGACCACGTTCGGGTCCAGCAGCCGCATGCTGGCGACGGTGTCGGCGTCGTCCCGCAGCCGCTGGCTGTCCGCGTCGGAGGTCGGCTTGTAGTTGCCCTTGTACGACGTCACATCGGAGTCCTGGATGTCGTACGCATCCCGGGTCGCCTTGATGTTCTGCTTGATGTACGGGGCTTCCTTGGCCTGCTCGTTCGGCTGGACCTGGAACTTCTGGACGATCGCCGGGTACAGCCCGCCGATCAGGACGGCGGAGAGCACCATCAGGCCGAACCCGATCACCGGCAGCTGCCAGGTGCGCCGCCACAGGGTGGCGAAGAACAACACCGCGCAGATCGCCGCGATGAAGAACAGGATGGTCTTCGCCGGAAGGTAGGCGTTGGCGTCCACGTAGCGCAGACCCGTCCAGTTGTCGGCCGACTTCAGGCCGCTGGACTTCACCGCCAGGCCGTACCGGTCGAGCCAGTAGGCGACCGCCTTCAGGGAGACGAACAGGCCCAGCAGCACCGAGAGGTGGCCGGTGGCGGCGGCGGTCGCCCGCGAACCGGGGCTGGTCAGCCGCAGCCCGCCGTAGAGGTAGTGGGTGAGCGCGGCGGCCACCAGGGACAGCACCACGCAGGCGAAGCCGAAGCTCAACAGGAAGCGGTACCACGGCAGGTCGAAGGCGTAGAACGACACGTCCTTGTGGAACTGCGGGTCCGTCGTGCCGAACGGGACGCCGTTGACCCACTGGAGCCACGTCCGCCACTCACCGGAGGCGGAGGCCCCGGCGATCAGCCCGATCACCGCGGTGACCGCGACCAGCGCCCACTTCTTGAACGGGGCGATGCCCATCCGGTAGCGGTCCAGGCTCTGCTGCTCCGTGGACATCGCGCTGAGCGGCGGCCGCAGCCGGTGCGCCAACCAGACGTTGATGCCGACGGCGATCGCCATCACGATGCCGAAGGCGAAGAACAGACCGATCTTGGTCCACAGGGTGGTGGTGAAGACCGAGGAGAAGTGGACCGACCGGTACCAGAGCCAGTCGGTCCAAAATCCCGAGAACATCACGAAGAGCATGGCCAGTACGGCCAACGCGCCCAACGTCATGAGCAGGGTCCTGAACCGCCGCGACGGTCGGCCGACTCTGATCCGTGGCCCGGTGGGGCCTCCGCCGCGGTCCGGCATCTGGAAAGCCAAGGTGCGCACCTCGAAGTTCGCTGTCGTGTGGAGCAGGCCCGGCGATAGTAGGACCCAGTGATGCAACTTACGACGGCTTTACTCGGTTCCCGATTTCCGGGGTGTACAAGGCACGATGTTGGGCATGACCAACCTCCCCGTTGACGGCACCCCCCTCGCCGCCGACCCGCTGACCCGTGCGGTACTCGAAATCGACGAGTACGCCGCCGGCCTCGGCTGGGACCAGCCCGCCCGTTTGTTCGCCCTCGTCGACACCGTGAAGCTCCGCTCGCAGGAGCCCTCGCTCGCCGCCCAACTGGGCATCGACGACTCCGTCGGCACGTCCTTGACCCCCATCGAGCAGGACGAGATCCCGGCCGGAGCGCCGCTGGACGAGTTCCTCGCCACCATCGCCTGGCCGGACGCCGTCGTCGGCTGCGCCCTGACCGTGGAGCGGCTGATGCTCCCGCCGTCCGCCGAGGAGGCCGAGCCGGCGGGCATGTCCGAGAAGCAACTCGCCAAGTGGGTCGCCGAGCACCCCGAGCGCCAGGAGGTGCGGATGACGGTGGCCGTCCTCCGGGACGGCTCCCGCGAATCGGCGCTGCGCCTGCGGGAGAAGGACTCCACCTCCGAGGTGCTCACCGGCAAAGCGCTGGTGCCCGGCCTCGCGGACGCGCTGTCGGCGACCTTCGAGGAGTAGTCGCCGACGGTGGGCCGCCGGCCCGCCGTCGCGCGGCGGCGCCGCTACCGGCCTGCCGGGCTACAGCTCGGCAGGCCGGCGGTGTCGTGGTTGCGGATCTTCTCCAGCGCCTTGACCGCGTCCCCTATGGTGCCGACCTTGACCAGCTTCAGACCGCTGGGAGTGTCCTTCGCGGCGGCCGTGCAATTCTCCGCGGGCGTCAGGAAGAACTCCGCGCCCTTGTCCCGCGCGCCGACGGTCTTCATCGAGATGCCGCCGATCGGGCCGACCTTGCCCTGGTCGTCGATGGTGCCGGTGCCGGCGACGAACTTGCCGCCGGTGAGGTTCCCGCCGGGGGTGAGCTTGTCGACGATGCCGAGCGCGAACATCAGGCCGGCGCTCGGACCGCCGACGTCGGCGAGCTTCACGTCGATGGTGAACGGGAAGATGTGGTCCACCTGGGCCTGGATGCCCACCACCGCACGACCGCCGTCCGCCACCGTGGTGATCGTGACCTGCTTCTCGGGGCCCGCGGGCCGCTTGCCCTGCTTCTCCGCGGCGGCCGCGTCCTTGGCCGGGATGACGGTGAAGACCACCTTCTCGCCCGGCTTGTGCCGGGTGACGAGCTTGGCGACGTCGCCGGCCTGCTGGACGGTCTTGCCGTCCACCGCCTTGATCACGTCGCCGGCGTGCAGCAGCCCGTCGGCCGGCTTGTCCTTGACGACGGCGCCCACCACGGTCTGACTGGCGACCGGGACGTGCAGCTGCTGGAGCGCGGCGACCTTCGCGCTCTCCTGGGACTGGGAGAACTCCTCGGCGTTCTGCTGGTCGGCCTGCTCGGCCGTCTGGCCGTCCGGGTAGAGCGTCTTGTGCGGCACCACCGCGCTGTTGGGGTCCAGCCAGCCGTAGACCGCCTCGAAGAGGTTCATGTTGTAGTCCGGCCCGGTGACCCGGACCGTGGTCATGTTGAGGTTGCCGGTCGTCGGATACGTCTTCCGCCCGGAGATCTGCAGGACCGGCTCGCCGTTGTGGTCGCCGAGGGTGTTGACCGTCGGCCCCGGCGACATCTCGGCGTACGGGACGGGAATCAGCACCCCGGCACAGAGCAGCGCGATCAGCATCAGGGTCGAGGCGAGCAGCGTCGCGGTGCGGCGTGGCATGGAACGACAGTACGGGACGGGTATGACAACCGGCCCGCGGGGCCGTCCGTCCGGGGGCCGACGGTCGGGCCGGGCGCCGGAAGCCGTCAGACCGGGTCCGAGACGCGCTCGGGGACCGTCGGGGCGACGGCCGCGGCGTGCTGCTGCTTCTCCATGGCCGCGCGGAACCGGGCGTAACCCGCCAGCTCGGCGACGTCCCCGGTCCGGCGGTTGCGCACGGCCCAACTGCTCCACAGCGCGGCGATCAACCCGGCCAGCACCGGAATCAGCAGCCAGAGCAGCGCTCCCATGGCGACCTCCCTACCCCTTGCGCGCCCGCGATCGACGAATAAGCAGATTAACCATCTGCCAGGTCAACGCTGGTGCCGGGGAGCCGGTTACGCAACCGGAAGCCGGGTTACCGGTTCGGCCGCGGCCGGGGTACCTGTTCGGCAGCGCGGAACCGCCGGGCGGCCGTCCCGCAGGGGCGGCCCCGCTAGGCGCCGACCCATTCCTCGGTGCCGTCCGAGAACGTCTGGTGCTTCCAGATGGGGACCTCGTGCTTGAGGTCGTCGATCAGTTTGCGGCAGGCGGCGAACGCCTCGGCGCGGTGCGGGCAGGAGACCGCGACGACCACGGCCAGCTCGCCGATGGCCAGATCGCCCACCCGGTGGACGGCGGCCAGCGCGCGGACCGGATAGTCGGCGACGACCTTCTCGGCCACCCGACGCAGCTCCTCCGCCGCGGTCGGATGGGCGGAATAGCCCAGTCCGTCGACGTCCGAGCCCCCGTCGTGCGAGCGGACGGTGCCGACGAAGAGTGCCGTGCCGCCCGCCGCGCGGTCCCCGACGGCCGCGAAGACCTCGTCCACGGACAGCGCGCCGTCGCGGATCTCCAGGAGCCGGATGGGGTCCTCGCCGCCCTGCTCACCAGGGTGGTCGTGGCCGGTGGACGGCCGGGTGTGCGTGGCAGACATGGTCCCATCGTGCCGTACCGGGTGCCCCGCAGGGAATGGCCGTTTCCACCGGGCGTGCGGGGGCCCGTTTTGGAGGCTCGTACAGTCCCCGGCCCTCCCGGACCCGCCGCACGGGCCTGCGGCCGGCCCCACGGCGCCGGCCCCGCAGGGGGTTCAGATGCGGCGGCGGGCCTTGCGGGCGCGGCGGACCAGGGCCGCGGTGCCCAGGAGGGCGACGGTGGCACCGGCGGCGCCGGCGGCGGTGGCGTCCTTGCGGCCGAGGCGGCGGCCGGCGACCGTGTGCCGGCCGGCGACCTCCTCCAGCAGTTCGGCGAGGACCTCCTCGTTGGTCCACCGGGGCCGCCAGCCCGCGTCGTGCAGCCGGCTGCCGCTGACCACCCAGGGGTGCATGGTGTAGGCGAGGTCCCCGGCGGGCGACGGCGTCAGGCCGATCCGGTGCAGCCGGGCCGCGGCGCCCAGCGCCACCGACGACGGCAGCTCCATGCGCCGGATGCCGGAGAGCTCCTCGACCTCCTCCTGCTCCAGCCAGCCGTCGCAGCCCACCGCCAACTCGCCCTCGACCTTCTCCAGGGCGGCGTGCTCCAGGGCGCTGACCAGGTCCTCCACGTGGCAGAACTGCCAGGCCGGACGGGACCCGGCGACGACCAGCAGACGCGGCGACTCGAAGTAACGGGTCAGCGCGGTGTCGGTGCCGCCGACCAGGATGGCGGGGCGGAGCACGGTGACGTTCAGGCCCGGGTGGGCGCGCGGGGCGCGGTGGGCCAGGTGCTCGATCTCCAGGAGGTCGCCGACGCCCGTGGCGTCCGCGGTGGCGCGCAGCTCGGCGTCCTCGGCGAGCGGGACGTCGTTGTCGGGCAGCGCCCCGTAGACCATGGCGGAGGTGCACAGCACCACCCGGTGGACGCCGGCGGCCGCGGCCGCGGTCAGCACCGTCTGGGTGCCGCGCACGTTGTAGGCGGTGCGGGCCGTGGCGTCGGTCTCCAGGTCGAGGTCGAGGGCGAGATGGACGACGACGTCCGCTCCGCGCAGTTTGTCGGCGATGGCCGGGTCGCGGACGTCGAGGACGTGCCACAGCGCCTCGGGGACGTCGCCGGGCCGTTCGTCGATGGCCACCACCTGCTTGACCTCGTCGGACGCCACCAGGGCGCGGGTGAGCAGCGCGCCGACCCCGGAGGCGGCTCCGGTGACGGCGACGACGGGACGGCGCAGCGGCCGGTCGGCGTCGACCGGGGTGCGGTCTGCCTGTTCGGCTGTGGCGGCAGCGTTTCGCGCTGCGCGAACGGTCGGATCTGGGGAACTCACCGGGCGTCTCCAGCGGTTGTCTTCAGTACGGGCGCGTCGGACGGGTCCGTACCAGGTGGCATCCATCCTGCCGCAGCCACCGGGACAGCGAAGCACCGAGCCCCAGGGCGGGGCGAGTGTCTACGCTGGAGGTGATGTCGGGCAGCCGCCGTCGGCGTAGGGCCGGCGGCCCTACGAGCCGAGGAAACCCGTGAGTGACACCCCATTTGGATTCGGCCTTCCGCCGGAGGAGCCGGAGGACGGCGACAACGGCGAGAAGAAGGGCGGCCAGGGAGGTAGCCAGGGCCCCGCGAACCCCTTCGGGTTCGGCGGCGGGAGCGGCGGCGCGGACAACCCGTTCGCGGCGCTCTTCGGCGGCATGGGCGGACCCGGCGGCCAGATGGACCCTGGTGACCTCGGCGCCGCCTTCCAGCGGCTCGGTCAGATGCTCTCCTACGAGGGCGGCCCGGTGAACTGGGAGATGGCCAAGGACATCGCGCGGCAGACCGTCGCGCAGGGTGCCGAGGACGGCAGCAAGGACGCCAGCGTCTCCTCCGGTGAGCGCGCGGCCGTCCAGGACGCCGTGCGGCTCGCGGACCTGTGGCTGGACGGGGTGACGTCGCTCCCGTCGGGCGCCGGCTCGGTGGTGGCCTGGAGCCGCGCCGAGTGGGTCGAGGAGACCCTGCCGGTGTGGAAGGACCTGGTCGACCCGCTCGCGGAGCGGGTCGGACTGGCGATGGGCGAGGTGCTGCCCGAGGAGATGCAGGCCATGGCCGGCCCGCTGCTCGGGATGATGCGCTCCATGGGCGGCGCGATGTTCGGCACCCAGATCGGGCAGGCGCTGGGCGTGCTGGCCTCCGAGGTCGTCGGTTCGACGGACGTCGGGCTGCCGCTGGGCCCCGCCGGCAAGGCCGCGCTGCTGCCGGCGAACGTCAAGGCGTTCGGCGCCGGACTGGGCGTCCCGGAGGAGGAGGTGCGGCTCTACCTCGCCCTGCGCGAGGCAGCCCACCAGCGGCTCTTCGCCCACGTTCCGTGGCTGCGCTCGCATCTCTTCGGTGCCGTGGAGGGCTACGCGCGCGGCATCAAGGTCGACACGACCAAGCTGGAGGACATGGTCGGCCAGATCGACCCGCAGCACCCCGAGGAGCTGCAGAACGCCCTCCAGGGCGGCATGTTCCAGCCCGAGGACACCCCGGAGCAGAAGGCCGCCCTGGCCCGCCTGGAGACCGCCCTGGCACTCGTCGAGGGCTGGGTGGACGCGGTGGTGCACGCTGCCGCCAAGCCGCACCTGCCATCCGCGGACAAGCTCCGCGAGACGCTGCGGCGGCGCCGCGCCACCGGCGGCCCGGCCGAGCAGACCTTCTCGACGCTGATCGGGCTCCAGCTGCGTCCGCGGCGGCTGCGCGACGCCTCGCGGCTGTGGGCGTCCCTGACGGACGCGCGGGGCCTGGACGGCCGCGACGGCCTGTGGGAGCACCCGGACATGCTGCCGACGGCGGCCGACCTGGACGACCCCGACGGCTTCGTCCACCACGAGCACGCGGACTTCTCCGAGCTCGACAAGATGCTGGGCGAGGCGGCGAGCGGCAGCGGCCCGGACCTGACCAAGCGGGCCGGGGACGACGCCGCCGAGGGCCCCGAGGACGGGCCGGCCGAGGGCAAGGGTGACGGCGCCAAGTGAGCCTGCACGCGGAGGCGGCGCGGGTGCTCAAGGAGTGGCCCGCGCCGTCGGCTGATCAGGAGCGGCTGCGGCTGGCCTACCTGGACCACCTCGTGGCCCATCAGGACGGCATGTGGAAGCCATGCAAGGACGGGCACGTCACGGCCAGCGCGCTGGTGATCGACCCGGCCGGCGGGCGGGTGCTGCTCACCCTGCACCGCAAGTTGGAGATGTGGCTCCAGATGGGCGGCCACTGTGAGCCCGAGGACGCCTCGTTGGCCGACGCGGCGCTGCGCGAGGCGCGTGAGGAGTCCGGGATCGCGCACGGGCTGACGCTGCTGGGCGGCGCGCCGGTGCGACTGGACCGGCACCAGACGCCCTGCGCGGTCCACCTCGACGTGCAGTACGCGGCGCTGGCGCCCGCGGATGCGGTGGCGAAGATCAGCGACGAGTCGCTGGACCTGCGCTGGTTCCGCTACGACGAGGTGGCCGCGGTCGCCGACGACTCGGTGGTGCGTCTGGTGGCGGACACCCGGGCCCTGCTGTCCGCGGCTTCTTCCTGACCCGACGTCACACTTGCGGCCGGCGGCCACCCCCGAGGAGGGGCGGACGCCGGCCGCATGCGTGACGGGTGGCCCGGGCGAGTCAGCCTCGGGGCTGCTGGCCGTGCGGTGCGCCGGGCGCTCCCGGCTCGTCGGGACGGTGCCACGGGCCCGTACCGCCGTCCTCGGGCAGCGGCGCGCCCGGCGCCGGGTACGGGGCGTTCGGTGCATAGGGGGCAGGCGGCGGCTGCTGGCCCGGCTGCCCGTACGCGGCGGGCGGCGGGAGCGGCACGGGCGGCCCCTGCGGCGCGCCGTACTGCTGCACCGGCGGCGGCTGCTGACCGTACGGGGGCGCCGGCGGAGGCTGTTGGCCGTACGGCGGGACCGGCGGGGGCTGCTGACCGTACGGGGGCGGCGGGGGCGGCTGTTGGCCGTACTGCGGCGGCTGTTGGCCGTACGGCGGCAGCGGGGGCGGCTGCTGACCGGCCGGGTGCCCACCGGGCACCTGGCCGTACGGCGGGGGCGGCGGTCCCTGCATGCCGATGCCCGGCGGCGGGGGCGGCGGGGGCGGCGGTCCCTGCAACGCCGGCGGCGGCACCTGTCCACCGGGCGGGACCATCGGCGCGATGACCGTCGGCGCACTGTGGATCTGCGCGGCGGCGGGCTGCGGGGACTGTGCGACGGCCGGCTGCGGCAGCGGGGGCGGCGTCGACCGCTGAGGGTGCGGGGCGGGCGCGCGCGGGTCGGGGACGGCCGGCGCGGGCGGTGCCGGAACGGCCGGCGGCACGGCGAGGGCGGGCGGCGCGGCGGACGGGTCGGGCCCCGGGGCCGGCGGGGACAGCGTGAAGTCGGCGTCGTCCTGCGCGGCGGCGGATACAGCCGGTGCCTGGCCGGCGGCGTCCTCCTCCAGGACCTCGCCGCCGAAGTTCGTCAGCAGCGCCTCCAACCCGCCGTCGAACCCCTGACCGACCGCCGCGAACCGCCAGACGTCCTTGACGTAGAGGTCGCCGAGCATCACGGCGCGCTCGGTGCTGAACTCGGCGCCGGTGAACGGGTACCGGGCCACCTCCTGGCCACCGGCCACGACACGCAGGCAGCCGGGGCCGACCTGCGCCATCTGGCCCTCGCCGTCGAGGGAGGCGGTGAAGGTCAGCCTGCGGACCTGCGACGGTAGGCGGTCGAGGGCGACGTGGAAGGACGCGGTGTCGCCGGGCTGCGGGTCGAGCAGCCGGATCGCGTCCTCGGGGGCCGCGGGCTGGTTGTAGAAGACGAAGTAGCGGTCGTCGGAGAGCCGCTCGTCGGCGTCCAGGCCGAAGCAGCTGATGTCGAAGGCCAGGCCGGGCCCGGCGATCTGCACCCCGACGTACAGGTCCCGATCCGCCGTCAGATCGGCGAGCCTGGCCTTGTGGCCCCGCTGGAACTCCCTGGCCATGTGCAACGCCCCTCCCCCGCTCTCGCAGTGCATCCCTACCCACGCCAGGCTAACGGCTGGCACCGACGGTCCGCGGTGGCGGGGCGCGTCGGGGAACGGACCGGGACTGGCGGTTCAGCGACGGCGGGCGGCGGGCAGGTGCGGCAGCCGGTCGGCGGCCACCACGCCTTCGAGGTAGCCGCGGGCCCGTTCGGTGCGCGGATAGGGATCCAACAGCCGCCAGAACTCCGGCCCGTGACCGGGGACGAGGAGGTGCGCCAGCTCGTGCAGCAGGACGTAGTCGATGACGTACTCCGGCATGCCCTGGAGGCGGTGCGACAGCCGGATGCTGCCCTCGGCCGGGGTGCACGATCCCCAGCGGGTGTTCTGGTTGGTGACCCAGCGGACCGACGCCGGCCGGGCACGGCCGTCGAGGTAGTGCCCCGAGAGCCGCTCGGCCCGTTCGGCCAACTCGCCGTCGCCGAGCATCCGCTTGCTCTCCTGGGCGGCGAGCTTGTCCAGCATCACCGACACCCAGCGCTGTTCCTCGGCCTGCGACATCCGGGCCGGGATCAGCACGATGGTGCGATCGCCCTCGCGGTACGCGGAGACCGTCCGGCGTCGCCTGCTGCTGCGGCGCACCTCGACCGGGCGGGCCGGCGGGCTCGGCTCGGCCCGCCGCGGGCGATCGGCGGCGCGGCGCAGGGGTGTCTCCCCGGATCCGCGCGGGGAAGGGTCGGCGGGCACGCGCCCGACGTTACCCGCTGGCACGGGGGGAAGTCCCGACCCTCGGACGGTTCGCCACCTGAACGCCCCCGGCGTGCACCGCTTGTACGACTCCGGGCCGGCGCCTGTGGATAACTTCGGGGTCCGGCGCCCGGCCGGCGCATGCTGGAGGCCGGACGAGACGGAACGGGGGCGGATGACGTGCATCCGATGCTCAAGCCCGCGCTGCGGCGCGGCTGGCAGGACCGGGAGACGGTGCGGTTCGGGGTGGCGCCGGCGCATGCCCGGGTGGTCGGCCCGGTCGACCTCGCGACCGGCAGCTTCCTGGAGTTGATCGACGGCACCCGCTCGTTGTCGCAACTGCTCGACGCAGCCGTGGCACTGGACGTGGCGCCGGAGCGGGCGCGCGGGGTGGTGGCGCGGCTCGACGCGGCCGGGCTCCTGGAGCCGCCGGCGACGGACGGGCCGGCGGACGGCGCCGTGCGGACCGACGACCGGGCCGTCGCGCGGCTGCGGGCGGATCTGTCCGCCCTGTCGGTGCGGCAGCGCCCGGGGGCGGCGGGACCGCTGGCGCAGTTGGGGGCGCGCCGGTCGGTCCGGGTGAAGGTCAAGGGGGCCGGGCGGGTCGGCGCCCAGGTCGCGGCACTGCTGTCCGCCTCGGGGGTCGGCCGGGTGGACGTGGTGGACGGCGGCACGGTCGCGCCGTGGGACGTGGTGCCGGGCGGGCCGACCCCCGGCCAGGTCGGCGAGCGGCGGGCCGAGTCCGCGCGGCGGCTGGTCCGGGAGTCCTCCCCGTGGAGCCGACGGCCCCGGCCCGGCGGCCCGGTCACCGAGGCCGGTGAACCAGGCGTCTGTCTCCTGGTGCTCGCCCCGCGCGACGGCCTCGGCGCCTACGCCCCCGACCCGGTGCTCGCCGAGCCGCTGCTCGCCGCCGGCGTCCCGCACCTCTACGCGGGGGTGCTGGAGGGCACCGGGGTGGTGGGGCCGCTGGTGGTGCCCGGCGTCTCGGCCTGCGCCGGCTGCGACCAACTCCGCCGTACGGACGCGGAGCCGGCCTGGCCGCGGCTGCTGGCGCAGTGGCGTTCGGGTCGCGGCACGCCGGCGGTACCGGCCTGTGACGCGGCGCTGGCGACGGCGGTCGCGGGGCTCGCCGCCGTGCAGGCGCTGGCGTTTCTCGACGGCGAGCCGCCGCCGTGCACCGGCGCGCGGATGGAGCTGCCGCTGCCGTGCGCGAGCGTGCGGACGGTGCGGATCGCCCCGCATCCCGCTTGCGGCTGCGGGGCCGCCGGTGGACGGGGCACGGCGGACACCTCGGATCCTCGGCCGCGACACGCAACAATGACGGGGTAACCCCGGTAGGGGACGGTGTGAGTTGGAGGGGCGCATGTCTGATCTTCCCCGTAAGGCGGTCACCCGCACCGCCAAGCTGGCCGCCCTGCCACTGGGGTTCGCCGGCCGCGCCACCTGGGGCCTGGGCAAACGGATCGGTGGCAAGTCCGCCGAGATCGTCGGCCGGGAGCTCCAACAGCGCACCGCGGAGCAGCTGTTCAAGGTGCTCGGCGAGTTGAAGGGCGGTGCGATGAAGTTCGGGCAGGCGCTGTCCGTCTTCGAGTCGGCGCTGCCCGAGGAGGTCGCCGGTCCCTACCGCGCGGCCCTGACGAAGCTCCAGGAAGCGGCCCCGCCGCTGCCGGCCAGCACCGTGCACGCCGTGTTGGCCGAGCGGCTCGGGGAGGACTGGCGGGAGCTGTTCGAGGAGTTCGAGGACAGGCCGGCCGCGGCGGCGTCGATCGGACAGGTGCACCGGGCGGTGTGGCACGACGGTCGCGAGGTGGCGGTCAAGGTGCAGTACCCGGGGGCCGGCCCGGCACTGCTGTCGGACCTGACGCAGCTCAGCCGGTTCGCGCGGCTGCTCGGACCGCTGATCCCGGGCATGGACATCAAGCCGCTCATCACCGAGCTGCGCGACCGGGTCTCCGAAGAGCTGGACTACGCCCTGGAGGCCGAGGCCCAGCGGGCGCACGCCGCGGAGTTCGCCGGCGACCCGGACGTGGTGGTGCCGGCCGTGGTGCACCAGAGCGACCAGGTGCTGGTGACGGAGTGGCTGGAGGGGGTGCCGCTGTCCGAGGTGATCGCCGACGGCACCGAGGAGGAGCGCGACCGCGCCGGGCAGCTGCTGGCGCACTTCCTCTTCTCCGGTCCGGCACGCACCGGCCTGCTGCACGCCGACCCGCATCCGGGCAACTTCCGCCTGCTCCCCGGCAGGACGCCGGACGGCCCGGTGGCCGAATGGCGGTTGGGCGTGCTGGACTTCGGCACCGTCGACCGGCTGCCGGACGGGCTGCCGCCGACGATCGGCAGTTCGCTGCGGATGGCGCTGGACGGCGAGGCGGACGCGGTCTACCGCATGCTGTGCGAGGAGGGCTTCGTCAAGGAGTCCATCGAGCTGGACCCGGACGCGGTGCTGGAGTACCTGCTGCCGATCATCGAACCCGCGCAGCTGGACGCGTTCACCTTCACCCGGGGCTGGATGCGGCGGCAGGCGGCCCGGATCGGCGATCCGCGCTCCCCCGCACACCAGTTGGGCAAGCAGCTCAACCTGCCGCCCGCCTACCTCCTGATACACCGTGTGACGTTGAGCACCATCGGGGTGCTGTGCCAGTTGGGGGCGACGGTACGGCTGCGCGCGGAGTTGGAGGCGTGGATGCCGGGGTTCCTGTCCGCCGCAGCCGAGGCGGACGCGACGGACGACGACACCGCGGGCCACGACGAGGCGGACGGCGGCTCGGCGGAAGAGGGCGCCTCGACGGATGCGGCGGACTCCGCCGGCAGTCCGGCGGAGAGTCCGGCCTGACCCTCACCACCAGCTGGAATCCAGCCGGCCTTCGATGGCGCGGATGTTGTCCCGGGCACAGCGGTCGCAGAAGTACCGGCGCTCGCCGTTCTCGACCGAGCAGGTCCACGTCGGCGGGGTGCCCTCGGCCACCGCGCCGCAGCGCGTGCACACCGTGCCGTCGGAGGTCAACTCCGCCTGTTGCTGCGTCTTCTGGTCCACCATCCGACGATATCCCCGCAAGGGTCGTGAACCGGGACGCAACGCACCGCGGGGCCCGTCCGGTCGGACGGGCCCCGCGGTGCTCACGGGCTCAGTGCACGGTGCGGGTCCGCCCGGTCACTGCATCACGGCCATGGCCAACGCCCGGCGGGCGCGCAGCGACGCGCGCTCGGCGCGCCGCTGCATCCGCCGCGCGGCCGCGAGCCGATGTCCTCTGCGTTGGGACTCGGCTTCGGAAAGGCGTTGTTCCACATGGGCCCTGGCCAGGGCTTCTGGCATGAGTTGCATGGCGAGGTTCCTGTTCTGACGCGACTCGATCGCGCTGACGTTCGTGGGTGCGGTGGTGTCGGTGAAAGTCGGGTTCATCGTGGGGTCCTGCTTCTGGGGGTCCCGGGTGAGGGGACGGTCGATCGTTCCTGTGCGCGCGGTGTTCATGCCACGACCGGGTTCTTGCGCGGACGACCCCGCGGACGCTTCCGCGGCACGACGACGCCCTGCACGAAGAGCTCACCGCCCCACACGCCCCACGGCTCGCGGCGGTCCTTGGCGCCGGCCAGGCAGGCGTCCCGCACCGGGCAGGTCTGGCACAGCGTCTTGGCGTACTCGACGTCGGCCGGGGACTCCGCGAAGAAGACCTCGGGGTCGTAGGTGCGGCAGGGGACGGAGGTGCCGAGGCGGTCGATCTCGTCGTCGAGCTCGGTGAGGGGCAGCAAGGGGTTCTCCTGGGGGTCTGGCGGAGGGATCAGGTCGGTGGCGGACGGGGTGTGCGTCTGGAGTTGCACGGTGGTGTGTTCCTCGTCTGTTCCGGCCCGGCTGGTGGCGGGCACGTTGGGCAAAACAAAAGGACCGCGGATCCCGGTGTGGGTTCCGCGGCCCTGGAAGGTGCCGACCTGATCGCCGATCAGGCTGGATCTCTCCAGGATTCGAGGCCGCGGTAGGCCCACATGTCATGCTGCGACTGGTACTTCCGGGGTTCGGCACCGTTGGCCGCCGTCGCGAAGGCAAAGGCATTCGCCCGTGCCGTCGCCACCGCTGCTGCGGGTGCCTCGGTCGGTCGCACGATCGGCTCGCCCACCGTCGGAACGGCGAGGGCGTCGGGACGCGCGACCTCGGTACCGGACAGTCGGCCGGAGCCGGACAGACCGGTGCCCAGGAGCGAGACGCCAAGAGCGCAGGGGGCGACGACCGAGAGATCGGTCATTTTGTTGGTCTCGATGAAGCTGATCACTGGGCTCGCCTCCTCTCGGCGTCTAGGGGACCGGGAAAACCCGATCCGGGGCGTTCAAGTACAGCACGGAATCATCGGATCCCGGAAGTTCCGGTGTTTCCGCTGCTTCCGAGAGGCTATGGGGATGCGCTCCACGCGCGCAAACTATTTTTCCGACGAGTTTTCCGTGGCGTCGTCGGGCCCCTCCGCGAGGTCCCCGCCGGGCTGCGCGCCGAGCTCCTCACCGGCGCAGATCGCCAGTACGTCGGCGCCGAAGCGGTCGAACTTGCGGCGGCCCACGCCGGGAATGACGGCCAACTCCTCGGCGGCCATCGGGACGGCCTCGGCGATGGCCATCAGGGTCTTGTCGGTGAAGACGCAGTAGGCCGGCTGGCGGGTGCGCGCGGCCTGCTCGGCGCGCCAGTCCCGCAGCCGCTCGTAGAGCGCCTCGTCGAGCTCCGAGGGGCAGTCCTCGCAGCGCATCAGCTTCATCTCGCCGGGATCGGTCAGCGTGCGGTTGCAGACCCGGCAGCGGGCCGGGCTGCGGTGCGCGCGCGCCGGCCGGCCGGCGGCCGCCGGGGCGCTGCCGCCGCGCTCAATGCCGCCGGTGAGCACCCCGGCGGTGCGGCGGCGGGCCGAGCCGGTGCCGGGCCGCAGGCCGTCCAGGAAGCGGCTGGCGCTGCGCACCGCCCGCCCGCCGGGCGAGCGGGCCAACGACCAGGACAGCGCCAGGTGGCGGCGGGCGCGGGTGATGCCGACGTAGAGCAGCCGGCGCTCCTCCTCGACCTGCTCGTCGGTGCGGGCGTGGTGGAGCGGCAGCATGCCCTCGGTGAGGCCGACCAGGAAGACCGCGTCCCACTCCAGGCCCTTGGCGGCGTGCAGCGAGGCGAGGGTGACGCCCTCGACGGTGGGGGCGTGCTGGGCGGCGGCCCGCTCGTCGAGTTCGGCGACCAGGTCGGCGAGGGTGGCGGCCGGGCGGGCCCGGGCGAAGTCCTCGGCGAGCCGGACCAGGGCGGCGAGCGACTCCCAGCGGTCGCGGGCCGCGCCGGAGCCGGCCGGCGGCCGGTCGGTCCAGCCCGTGTCGCTGAGCACCGCGCGCACCTCGGACGGCAGGTCGGCGGCGCCGGCGAGCAGGGTGTCGTTGCCGCCGAAGCGGGCCGCGCCGCGGAGCTTGACGCCGGCCTCGCGGACCTCGGGCCGTTCGAAGAACCGCTCGGCGCCGCGCAGTTGGTAGGGCACGTCGGCGTCGGCGAGGGCCTGCTCGTAGACCTCGGACTGGGCGTTGATGCGGAAGAGGACAGCGATCTCGCTGGCCGGTACGCCGGCTGCGATCAGGTCGCGGATCCGGCGGGCGGTGCCCTCGGCCTCGGCGGGCTCGTCGCCGTACTCGGTGAAGACCGGTTCGGTGTCCGGCTCGCGCTGCGAGACCAGCTCCAGGCGGTGCTCGGCGGCGCGGCCCCGGGCCCGGGAGAGCAGGCCGTTGGCGAGGTGGACGACCTGGGGGGTGGAGCGGTAGTCGCGGACGAGCTTGACGACCGTGGCGTGCGGGTGGCGGCTGCGGAAGTCGAGGAGGTGGTCCGGGGTGGCGCCGGTGAAGCTGTAGATCGTCTGGCTGGCGTCGCCGACCACGCACAGGGTGTCGCGGTCGCCGAGCCACAGCTCCAGCAGCCGCTGCTGGAGCGGGCTGACGTCCTGGTACTCGTCGACGACGAAGTGCTGGTACTGGGAGCGGACCTGCTCGGCGATGTCGTGCCGGTCCTGGAGCACGCCGACCGTGAGCAACAGCACGTCCTCGAAGTCGATGGTGCCGCGGTCCCGCTTGAGCTGCTCGTACGTGGCGTATATCTGCCCGATCTCGGCGGGGTCGCGGGGCGCCTCACGGCCGGCCTTGGCGGCCGCGGCCGGATAGTCGGCGGGCACCGTCTGGGTGACCTTGGACCACTCGATCTCGCCGGTGACGTCGCGCAGCTCGTTGCGGTCGAGGCGGAGGCGGCAGCGGGCGGCGGCCTCCGCGATCAGCGGGCCCTTGCGGTCGAGGAGCCGCGGCAGCTCGCCGCCGACCGCCCGCGGCCAGAAGAACTGGAGCTGGCGCAGGGCCGCGGAGTGGAACGTGCGGGCCTGGACGCCGGCCGCGCCCAGCTGCCGGAGCCGGCCGCGCATCTCGCCGGCGGCGCGGGCGGTGAAGGTGACCGCGAGCACGCTGGCGGGCTGCAGGATGCCGGCCTGAACGCCGTAGGCGATGCGGTGGGTGATCGCGCGGGTCTTGCCGGTGCCGGCACCGGCCAGGACGCACACGGGTCCGTGCAGGGCCGTGGCGACCTCCCGCTGCTCGGGGTCGAGCCCTTGGAGCACCGCGTCGGCCCCGCTCGGCGGAACCGCGTGGGGAGAGCCGCCCGGAACCTGCGGGAAGAGAGTGGCGTCCGTTGCTGCTGTCACCCCGCCATGCTGCCAGGTCCGCGGGCGCACCCGGGAAAACCGTCCACAGCGCCCGGGGGCCGGTCGTACCGGCGGGCCCGGCTTGGGACGGCCGGGGGCCCGGTGGGGCCCGGCCGAGGGACGGTGGTGGGGGCCGGCGGACGGCCGGGAATGGTCCGGGGCCGGTGAACGTTGTCGACATCAGTGCCACGGCGTCGGAGCGATGCGCGTGGCACCTGATCACGATCCACACCGAGCTAAGGAGCGCGGGGCGCATGGCGGGCACTGTGACGATGTACAGCACGACCTGGTGCGGTTACTGCCGTCGGCTGAAGGGCCAGATGGACCGCGAGGGCATTGCGTACACCGAGGTCAACATCGAGCAGGACCCGGAGTCCGCGGCGTTCGTCGAGAAGGCCAACGGCGGCAACCAGACGGTGCCGACCGTGCTCTTCGCCGACGGCACGACGCTGACCAACCCGTCCCTGGCGCAGGTCAAGGAGAAGGTGGCGGCGGCCTGAGGGCCCGGCGCACCGCAGGAGCGGGGCCGTCGGCCGGTCCGTGAGGGAGCCGGCCGACGGCCCAGTGCCGTCCGCCGGCCCGGGGTGCGGTGATCACCGCACCCCGGGCCGCACGGGTCACGGCTTGGGCAGCGGCTGCCCGTACCAGCGCTCGATCAGCCGTGCCGCGATGGAGATGCCGTAGGGCGGCATGACCTCGCCGGAGGCGAAGGCGGCGCTGAGGTCGTCCCGGGAGAACCACCGGGCCTCCTCGATCTCCTCGCCGTCCACCTGGATCTCGGCGGAGGTGGCGCGGGCCATGAAGCCCAGCATCAGGCTGGAGGGGAAGGGCCAGGGCTGGCTGGCGACGTACTCGACCTCCCCGACGACGACCCCGGCCTCCTCGAAGACCTCCCGGGCGACCGACTGCTCGATGGACTCGCCCGGCTCGACGAAGCCCGCCAGGGTGGAGAAGCGCCCCTCGGGCCAGTGGACCTGGCGGCCGAGCAGGGCGCGGTCCTGGTCGTCGGTGACGAGCATGATCACGGCCGGGTCGGTGCGCGGGTAGTGCTCGGCGCCACAGGCCGGGCAGCGGCGGATGTGGCCGGCGGCCGCGATCACGGTCCGCTCGCCGCAGCGGGAGCAGAAGCGGTGCATCCGCTGCCAGTTCTCCAGGGCCACGGCGTGGACGAGGAGGCCGGCGTCCCGGGGGGAGAGCAGCAGGCCGGCCTCGCGGAGCCCGGCGGCGCGGGCGGACTGGTCCAGGCGGCCGGGCAGCGCGTCCTTCTGGAGGGCGAAGTAGCTGACGCCGTCCTCGTCGGTGCCGAGGTAGTAGCGGTGGGCCTCGGTCAGCGGCGCCTCGAAGGAGGGCGTCATGATCAGTTCGGTGCGGCCGTCGGGGGTGTCGTCGATCAGCGCCTGGCCCCCGGACACGACGAAGACGCGCGTCGTCGGGTGGCTCCAGGCCGCCGCCAGCCATGCCTCGTCGAGCCGATGGTGGGCGGAGCGGTCAATTCCGCTCGGCGCGCTGAAGGTGATCGGCCGGTCGGCCGTGCGGTCGGTCCAGGTGGTCACTGCTGTTTCCAACTCCCCCTATGGCGTGGGTGATTGCTGCGTGCGGGCGCGGAGCGGTACGGCGGTGGGCGCGGGTCAGGACGGACGCCAGGCGTCCGCCAGGTCGCCCCAGAGGTAGGCGGCGGCCTCCACGCCCTTCATCAACAGGTCGAGTTCGACCTTCTCGTTCGGGGCGTGCCAGCCGTCGGAGGGCACCGAGATGCCCAGGAAGAGGACCGGGACGCCGAGGACGTCCTGGAGGTCGGCCGCCGGACCCGAACCGCCCTCGCGGGTGTAGCGGATCTCCGTCTCGAAGGCCCGGCCCATGGCGCGGGTCACGGACTGCAGCGCCGGGTGGTCGAGCGGGGTGAGGCAGGGACGGGTGGCGCCCCAGAAGGTGATCTCGTGCCGGATGCCGGCCGGGAGCCGGTCGGCGACCCAGTCCCGGACCGCCTGCTGGACGGCCTCGGCGTCCTGGCCGGCGACCAGGCGGAAGGAGAGCTTCAGCTGGGCGGCGGCCGGCACGATGGTCTTGCTGCCCGGGCCCTGGTAGCCGCCTCCGATGCCGTTGACCTCGGCGGCGGGGCGGGCCCAGATGCGCTCCAGCGTGGTGGTGCCGCGCTCGCCGAGGGTGGCGTGCGAATGCGCGGTCGCCAGCCAGCGCTCCTCGTCGAAGGGCAGCTCGGCGAAGAGCTCCCGCTCGCGGTCGGTGAGTTCGATCACCCCGTCGTAGAAGCCGGGGATCGCGACCCGCCGGTCGACGTCGTGCAGCGCGGCGGCGAGCCGGGCCACCTCGGTGGCCGGATTGGGCACCGCACCGCCGAACGAACCGGAGTGGATGTCCTGGTCGGGGCCGTACAGATCGATCTGGCAGTCCGTCAGGCCGCGCATGCCGGTGCAGACGGTGGGGGTGTCCTCGGCCCACATGCCGGTGTCGGAGACGATCACGGCGTCGCAGGCCAGGCGGTCGGCGCGGGCCGTGATCAGGGCCGGGAGGTTCGGAGAGCCGGACTCCTCCTCACCCTCGATGAGCAGCTTGAGGTTGACGGCGGGGGCCGTCCGGCCGGTCGCGGCGAGGTGGGCGCGGACGCCCAGGGTGTGGAAGAAGACCTGGCCCTTGTCGTCGGCGGCGCCGCGCGCGTAGAGGCGGCCGTCGACGGTCACCGGCTCGAAGGGGTCGGTGTGCCAGCCGTCCTCCCGGGCGGCGGGCTGGACGTCGTGGTGGCCGTAGACGAGCACCGTCGGGGCAGTCGGGTCCCCGGAGGGCCACTCGGCGAACACCGCGGGCAGTCCCTCGGTCTCCCACACCTCGGTCACCGGGAAGCCGGTCTCCGCGAGCTTGGCGGCGAGCCAGTCGGCGCTGCGGCGCACGTCCTCCGTACGGCCCGGGTCGGCGGAGACGGAGGGGATACGCAGCCACTGCGCGAGGTCGGCGAGGAAGGCGTCGCGGTGGTCGGCGAGGTACGCGCGGACGGCGTTGTCCGGGGTGGTGCTCATACGCCCGAGCCTATCGGCCTTCCGGGGGATACCGGCCGGGGGTCTCGCCCAGCAGGATCCGTTCGAGCCCGGCGCGGCCCGGCAGGCGGGCGGGCCGGACCACTTCCCCGGTGCGGACGAAGAGGAACGCGGCGCCCACCGCGGCGGGGTCCAGACCGTACCGCTCGGCCCAGGCCAGGCGGTAGACGGCCAACTGGAGCGGGTCCGCGCCGCCCCCGCCCGCGGGGAGCTGCCGGCCGGTCTTCCAGTCGATGATCTCGAAGCGGTCGCCGTCGGGGCCGTGCTCCTTGTAGACCGCGTCGATCCGGCCGCGGACGACCCGCCCGGCGAGCGTCATGCGGAACGGGACCTCCACCCGGAACGGGGTGCGGTGGGCGTACGGGGTCCGGGCGAACGCCTCCTTCAAGGCCGTCAGGTCCTGTTCGTCGGCGATCTCCGCGGCCTCGCCGGGCTCGGCGCCGGGCAGCTCCTCCGGGCCGAGCAGCGGCAGCGGCAACTCCTCGAACCGGGACTGGACCCAGGCGTGGAAACGGGTGCCGCGGCGGGCCGCGGGCTGCGGGCGGCGCGGCATCGGACGGGCCAGCTCGCGGGCGAAGCCGTCGGGGTCGGCGGCGACGTGGAGCAGTTCGGTGGCGGTCAGGGAGGCCGGCAGCGGGACGTCCCGGACCCGGGCCCGGGAACTGCGCAGCTCGGCGGCGAGCGCGCCCAGATCGCGGTCCCAGGACGCCACGGTGCGGCGCTCCTCGGGCACCAGCGACGCGGACCGCTCACCCGTGGGAGCCACCGGGCCACCGGGGGCGGGCACGCCCGGACCGGGACCGGACGCGAGGGCGGCCGGATCGGGCTCGGCGGAACGCTGGGCGATCAGGCGGGGGCGCGGGGCGGGGGCCGGGGCGCTCGCCCCTCCTCCGGATTCCCCGGATTCATGGGATTCCTGGGAAGCGGCGGATACCTGGGAGGCGGCGGCGTACGCGTCGTCGGGGGCGCCCTCGTACGGGTCCTGGTCGTGGGCGTAGGGGGCCTCGTCGTGGGCCCCCGCCATGGCGTCGTCGTAGGGAGCGTCCTCGTAGGGAGCGTCCTCGTAGGGCGGGTACGGCGCGTCCTCAAGGGCGGCCGCCCACTCCTCGTCGTCCGGTGGGGGCGGCCATTCCGGGTCGTACGCGGGGGGCGCGGGGGCGGGGGCCGGGGCGGCCTGGGCGGCGAGGTGGGCGCGGACCGTGTCAGCGGCCCGGCGGCGGCGGGCCAGGGCCGCGGGGTCCAGCGGCAGCGGCCAGGGCTGGTCGGCGGCGGCCTCGGCGAGCGCCGGGTTCTCGGCGCCCTCCTCGGGCGGGTCGGCCCAGACCTCGATCTCGCCGTGGCCGGCCTCGCAGTGCTCGCAGAGCGCCGTCAGGAAGGCGGACGGGCCGCGGGACCGCTTCTGGCTGGGGCCCCACCAGTGGCCGGAGCCGAGCAGCAGGGAGCGCGGGCGGGTGAAGGTGACGTAGCCCAGGCGGAGCTCCTCGGTCTCCTGGTGCTGCTTCATCGCCTCCTTGAAGTCCTTGACGCCGCGGGCGGTCCACTCCGCCACGTCGGGCAGCGTCACGGCGTCGCCGCGCAGGGCGTGCGGCAGCACCTTGGCGCGGCTGATCCAGGACTCCCGGGCCTGCTCGCTGGGGAACTGCTTGGCCACCAGGCCGGGCACCGCGACCACGTCCCACTCCAGGCCCTTGGACTTGTGGGCGGTGAGCACCTTGACGGTGTCCTCGCCCCCCGGGAGCGAGCTGTCCAGGCCCTTCTCGAACTGGACGGCGGTGCGCAGGAAGCCGAGGAAGGCCAGCAGGGTCGCCTCGCCGTCGAGGGCGGCGCCGCCCTCCTTGGCGGCGAACCCGGCGGCGATGTCCAAGAAGGTGCCCAGGGTCTCCCGGCGACGGGCGGCGAGGGCGTGCGGCGAGGCGGACAGCTCCACCTCCAGGCCGGTGACGGCGAGGATCCGGTGGAGCACGTCCATCAACGGGTCGGCGAGCGAGCGCCGCAGGTCGCGGAGTTCGGCGGCCAGGCGGGCGAAGCGGACCCTGGCCTCCGGGGAGAACGGCAGGCCGTCGTCGGCACCGCCGGACTCCAAGAAGGTGTCCAGCGCGTCGGCGAGCGAGATCGTCTCGGCCGGGTCGACGCCCTCGACGGCCGCGGCGAGGCGCCGCTGGGGGTCGTCGTCGGGCGAACCGCCGGGCGCGGAGGTGTGGGCCAGGGCGCGGGCCCGGCGGCCCAGCAGCGCGAGGTCGCGGGCGCCGATCCGCCAGCGGGGACCGATCAGCAGCCGGACCAGGGCGGCGTTGGCCGTCGGGTCCTGGAGGACCTCGCAGGTCGCGACCAGGTCGGCGATCTCGGGCAGGTGCAGCAGCCCGGAGAGGCCGACGACCTCCACCGGAACGTCCCGCGCGACCAACTCGCCCTGGATGCCGGCGAAGTCGGCCGCGGTCCGGCACAGCACCGCGATCCCGCCGGGCGGGGTGCCGGTGCGGACCAGGTGGGCGAGGGAGTCGGCGAGCCAGCCGAGCTCCTCGCGGTGGGTCGGCAACAGGGCGCAGCGGACCACGCCGTCCCGCTCGGCGCCGGGGGCCGGGCGGAGCGCCTCCACACCGGCGTGCATCGCGCGCAGCGGGGCGGCCAGGCGATTGGCGAGGTCCAGGAGGCGGCCGCCGCTGCGGCGGTTCTCGCTGAGGGCGAAGCGGCGGGCCGGGCTGCCGTCGGCGAACGGGAAGTGGGTGGGGAAGTCGTCGAGGTTGGCGACGGAGGCGCCGCGCCAGCCGTAGATGGCCTGGCAGGGGTCGCCGACGGCGGTGACGGCGTGCCCGGTGGCGGCCCCGGTGGCGGGCCCGGTGCCGGCCCCGCCGTCGCCGCCGTCGCCACTGTCGCCGCCGGCGCCGAAGAGGCCGGAGAGCAGCAGCCGCTGGGCGACGGAGGTGTCCTGGTACTCGTCGAGCAGGACGACCCGGAACTCGTCGCGCAGCAGGGCGCCGACCTCGGGACGGGTGGTGGCCAGGGTGGCCGCGAGGGCGATCTGGTCGCCGAAGTCCAGCAGGTCGCGGCGGCGCTTCTCGCGGCGGTAGGCGGCGACCAGGTCGAGCAGCTCCAGCCGGCCGCGGGCTGCCTCGGGGACCTTGCGCAGCTCGGCGTTGCTGAGCTTGGCGCCGTCCAGGGCCGCGAGCAGGGCGGTGTCGTGGGCGTGCAGGGCGTCCGGGTCCACCAGGTGCTCGGCCAGCTGGCCGTCGAGCGCGAGGAGGTCCTCCACCAGGGTGGGCAGCGAGGTGGTGAGCGACGGGTACGGGCCGGGGGCGGCGCGCAGGGTGCGGGCGGCGAGTTGGAAGCGGGTGGCGTCGGCGAGCAGGCGGGCGCTGGGCTCCAGGCCGATGCGCAGGCCGTGGTCCTTCAGGAGCTGGCCGGCGAAGGCGTGGTACGTGGAGATCCGCGGCTCCCCGGGGGGCGCCTCGGTGGGCGGCTGTGCGCCGCCGCCGGCCGGGACGGGCGCGTCGGGGTCGGTGACGCCGGCCGCCAGCAGGGCGGCGCGGACCCGCTCGGCGAGCTCCCCGGCCGCCTTGTTCGTGAACGTCAGCCCGAGGACCTGCTCGGGGGCGACCTGGCCGGTGCCGACCAGCCACACCACCCGGGCCGCCATCACCGTGGTCTTGCCCGAACCGGCGCCGGCCACGATGACCTGCGGGGCGGGCGGGGCCGTGATGCACGCCGTCTGCTCCGGGGTGAACGGGATGCCCAACAGCTCCTTGAGCTGCTCGGGGTCGGTGATGCGGGCTGACACATCGGACACCGTAACGGCCGGCACTGACATTCCCGTCATGACCGGAGTCCGGGCAGGTCAGCGCGGTGCACGTACCCCGTCGGGGTGCGTGGTGAGGGGCGGCGGTCGGCTCACTCCACGATCTGCCGGCCCTCCGGCAGCGCGCTGCACGAGGCCCGGAACGCACAGTGCGTGCAGTGCGCACCGGTGGTGGGCGTGAAGCGCTCCTCCAGGACGCGGCCGGCGGCGGTGGCCAGCAGGTCGCCGACCCAGTCGCCGTCCAGCGGGGGCTGCGCCTGGACGGCCGGCAGCGCGTCGCCGCCCTCCTTGCGGGGCGCGCCCAACCGCAGGTGGACCAGTTCGGCGCCGCCCGGCTCCGGCCGGTCCCCGTCGACGGCGTCGTCGAGGGCGCCCTCGCGGACCGCGAGCTGGTAGACGGCGAGCTGCGGGTGGCGGAGGACCTCGGGCCCGGTCGGCTTCTGCTTGCCGGTCTTGAAGTCGACGACGTAGGCGCGGCCCTGGGCGTCCGTCGACACGTGGTCCATGCTGCCGCGGATGCGGACCTCGTAGGCGCCGGCGGCGAGGGTGACGTCGAAGCCGTGCTCGGTGGCGACGGTGTGCCGGCCGAGGGTCTCGCGCTCCATGACGTGCCAGCGCAGGAAGCGCTCCAGGGCGGCGCGGGCGCTGTCCTTCTCCTGGCGGGACTTCCACGGGGCGTCGAAGGCGAGCGCGTCCCACACCGAGTCCAGCCGTGCCATCAGGACGGACAGGTCGGCCGGGGTGCGGCCGGAGGCGACCTCGTCGGCGAGGACGTGGACGACGTTGCCGAAGCCCTGGGCGGCGGTGGCCGGGGCGTCGGCCTTCACCTCGCGCCCCAGGAACCACTGGAGGGCGCAGGTGTTCGCCAGTTGGTCGAGGGCGCTGCCGGAGAGCACCACCGGCCGGTCGCGGTCGCGCAGCGGGACGGCGTTGTCGGTCGGCTCGTGCAGGCCCCACCAGCTGTCCGGGTGCGCGGCCGGCACCAGGGGGTACCCGTCGTCGTCGCACAGCGCGGCCAGCTTGGCCAGCCGCTCGGCGGCGGCCTCGCGCAGCGCCGGACCGGCCTCCGGGTCGACGGTGGTGGCGCGCAGCTCCGCGACGAGCGCGGCCACCGTCAGGGGGCGGCGGGGCCGCCCGGTGACGTCCTGGGGGGTGACGCCCAGCTCGGTGAGGAACCGGGACGGCTGGTCACCGTCCTCGGCGGCCGCCTTCACGGCGGTGACCACCAGGCGTTCCCGGGCCCGGGTCGCCGCCACGTAGAACAGCCGGCGCTCCTCGGCGAGCAGGGCGCCCGGGGTGAGCGGTTCGGCCAGGCCGTCCCGACCGATCCGGTCCGCCTCCAGGAGCGAACCGCGCCGGCGCAGATCGGGCCAGAGCCCCTCCTGGACCCCGGCGACCACCACGAGGCGCCATTCCAGGCCCTTCGCGCGGTGCGCGGTCATCAGCCGGACCGCGTCGGGGCGGACCGTCCGGCGGGTGAGGGTGTCGGCGGCGATGTCCTGGGCGTCCAATTCCTCCAGGAAGTTGCGGGCGCCGCGGCCGCCGGTGCGCTCCTCGGCGCGGGCCGCGGTCTCGAAGAGCGCGACCACCGCGTCCAGGTCCCGGTCGGCGTTGCGGCCGGCGGCGCCGCCGCGCCGGGCGGCTCGTTCCAGCCGCCCCGGCCAGGGAGTGCCGTCCCATAGCTCCCACAGCGCCTGCTCGGCCGTCCCGCCGCCGGCGAGGAGTTCGCGGGCCTTGCGCAGCAGCAAGCCGAGCCGCTGGGCCCCACGGGCGTAGCCGGGATCGTGCGCCACCAGCCGCTCGGGCTCGGCCAGCGCGCGGGCGATCAGCTCGTCGGAGGGCGGCGGCAGCGGCTGGCCGGCCGCCCGCTCCTCCTCGCGCAGCGCCCGGCCCAGCCGCCGCAGGTCGGCGGCGTCCATGCCGCCCAGGGGAGAGGTGAGCAGGTCTATGGCGGTCTCGGCGTCGATCCGCGGGGCGGTGGTGTGGTCCGGGGTGTCGGTCGTCTCCGCCGCGCCCGCCACGACTGCGTCGGACGCCTCGGCGGCGTCCACTGCGTCCACGGCGTGCTCGGCGGCCACGGCCGTCACGGCGTCTGCCGCCTCGTCGGCGGCGGCGGTGTCGCCGCGCGCGGCCCCGCCGGTGGATCGCTCGGCCGGCGCCCCCGCGGCCACCCGCAGCGCGGTCAGGAGCGGGCCGACCGCCGGTTCGTGGCGCAGCGGCAGGTCGTCGCCGTCGATGTCGAGCGGGACCCCGGCGGCGGTGAGCGCCCGGCGCAGGGTCGGGATCGAGCGCCCCCCGGCGCGCACCAGCACGGCCATCTCGCGCCAGGGCATCCCCTCCTCCAGGTGGGCCCGGCGGAGCAGGTCCGCGATGTTGTCCAGCTCGGCGCCGGGCGTCGGGTAGGTGTACGCCGCGACCCGGCCGCCGTCCCGTACGGGCGTCGGCTCGCGGTGGGCGCGGACGGCGGCGGACGGCAGGCGGGTGAGTGGCATCCGGCGGGTGATCAGCCGGGTGGCGGCCAACAGGGCGGCGCCGGAGCGGCGGGAGGTGCGCAGGACGGCCACCGGGGCTGGTTCCCCGTCGGCCCGCCGGAAGGTCTCCGGGAAGTCGAGGATGCCGTTGACGTCGGCGCCCCGGAACGCGTAGATCGACTGGTCGGGGTCGCCGAAGGCGAGCAGCGTGCGCCCCGGGGAGCCGGCCGCGGCCGGCGCGCCCCGGTGGCCGGCGAGCGCCCGCAGCAGCCGCACCTGGGCGACGTCGGTGTCCTGGTACTCGTCGACGTAGACCGCGTCGTAGGCGCCGGCCAGTCGGGCGGCGGCCTCCGGGCCCTCCGCCAGCAGCACCGCCCGGTGCACCAACTCGGCGTAGTCCAGCACCCCCTGGGCGTCCAGGACGTCGAGGTACTCGGCGAGGAAGGCGGCCGCGGCCTGCCAGTCGGGGCGGCCGGTGCGGCGGGCGAAGTCGCCCAGCGCGTCCGGGTCCAGGCCCAGCTCCCGGCTGCGGGCCAGCACCGCGCGGACCTCGTCGGCGAAGCCGCGGGTGGTCAGGCAGGCCCGCAGCTCGTCCGGCCAGCCCGCCCGGGCGCGGCCGGCGCCGGCCAGCTCCGCCTGCCCCGCCAGGAGCTCGCGGACGACCAGGTCCTGCTCGGGGCCGGACAGCAGCCGCAACGGGTCGGCGAAGAGGTCCGCGTCCTGATGGGCGCGGACCAGGGCGTAACAGAAGGAGTGGAAGGTGGTGGCCTGGGGGACGCCCGTCCGGCGCCCACCGGGTCCCTCCGGGAGCACGTCCGCGTCGGCCAGGCGCGCCGCCAGCCGGTCGCGGAGGGCCACCGCGGCCTTCCGGCTGAAGGTAAGGACGAGGATCCGCTCGGGGTCGCCGCCCTCCCGGATGCGGCGCACCACGGATTCCACCAGGGTCGTGGTCTTGCCCGTCCCCGGGCCGGCGAGGACCAGCAGCGGGCCGTCGCGGTGCGCCACCACCGCGCGCTGGGCGTCGTCCAGGTCGGGGGGCGCGGTCCGCTCCGGCGGGGTGCGCACCAGGCGGTACGCGCCGGGGGCGCCGCGTCGCGCCGCCGCGCGGGGCTGCGCCGGCCCGACGGCCGGAAGGGAGGAACTCACGTGGATCGCCGGTCCTGGGAGGGAGGTGCTGGTCGTGGTGCGGACGGGGCCGGACGGTACCGCCGGGCGTCCCGGCCGTCGGGACGGTCGCGGTGGACCGCGGCCGGGACGGCAGTCCTCGACCGTACCGGGTCGGGGAGCCGCGCGGCCGGGTCGGCCGTCAGGGCACCGGCCGCCGCCCGGACACCCGGCGGCGGGAGCGCCGGCGCGCTACGCCCCGTCGCCGCCGTCCCACCGGGCCCGCCGCATGTCGATCCGCGGTATGTGGCCCTCGGACGCGGCCGGGGCGCCCTTCAGGGGCGTGCCCTCGTCCCGGTAGTGGGCCAGGGCGCGCAGTTCGCTCCCGGGCAGCAGCACGCCGTCCGCGCGCACCACCCGCCACCACGGCACCGCGCCGCCGTAGAGGGCCATCACCCGCCCCACCTGCCGGGGGCCGCCCGGCGCCGGCCCCTGCGGGTGCTCCTCGTCCTTGAGCCACTCGGCGACGTCGCCGTACGTCATGACCCTGCCGGACGGGATCAGCTCGGCGACGCCGAGGACCCGCTCCGCGTAGTCGGGCAGTTCGACCGCGGCGCCCGCTGCGTCGTCCGGCGCGGCCCGGTCACCGGCGGCGCCGGCGCTGTACGTGTCTCCGGTCCCCTTCATTCGGTCCATCCTGCCGCACAGCACCGACAATGGGCTTGGATGCCCGATCCGCACCGGCCGGGGCGGCGCGGAGCAGGGCGGAGGCGGCGGTGCGGTGGCTGTCATGGCTGTCATAGCCGCAATGGCTGTCATGGCTGTAGTGGCTGTAATGGCTGAGGTTTCACTTCCCGTGGCCCCCAAATGCACCCTGATGCCTCCCCGGACCGGACGGCCGTGCCACCATCTTCCGGACGGTGACTGGTGATACGAGATCAAGAAGAGACGGCCGAGCAGCAGGGTGCGGCGCCTCCGCGGGAGGCGGGCGCCCCTGACGTGCTGGTCACCGGCACCGCCCCGGAACCGACCGCGGGGACCGCGCAGCCGCACGGGCCGCGGGCGGCGGGGAAGGGGAAGCAGCGACGGAAGCCGACCACGGCTCCCGCTACCGAAAAGGCGAGCACGATCGAGAAGGCCGAACGACCCGAGGCGTCCGCGAGGCCGGACCGGCCCACGGCGCCCGAGCCACCCGAGCGGCACGAGCCCGTCCGGCAGACGAAGGAGGACGAGCACGGCGACCAGCCGCCGGACGAAGGGCTGGAGCACCACAAGACCGCCGACGACGCGCCCCGCACGGGCCCGCACCGCTGTGAGGACGGGCTCCAGGACACCGGCGAGTTCCACGTCGACCGCCTGGCGGTGGACGAACCGCTGCTGCCGGCGCGCGTGCACCGCCCCGCCGACCTGCTGCGGCTGCTGCTCGGCATCGCCGGGATCGCGCTGGTGCTGGCGCTGGCCACCTTCGCGCACGGCACCACCCAGGGCCTGAAGAACGACATCGGGCAGGGCGCCGGGGCGGCCCCGCCGCTGCTGATCAACCTCGCCGGACTGGCGTCCAGCGTCCTGGTGCTGATCGTGCCGGTGGCGTTCGCCGTGGAGCGGCTGATCAAGCGGGACGGGCTGCGGATCGCGGACGGCGTGCTGGCCGCCGTCCTGGCGCACGGGGTGTCGCTCGCCACCGACCTCTGGGTCGCCGAGGCCGCCCCCGCCTCGATCCGCAGCGCGCTCACCCAGCCGCTGGCCAACGGGTCGCTCTCCGCACCGGTGCACAGCTACCTGGCGCCGGTGATCGCGTACATGACGGCGGTGGGGATGTCCCGGCGCCCCCGTTGGCGGGTGGCGATGTGGTGCGTCCTGTTGCTGGACGCCTTCGCGGTGCTGATCGGGCGGTACACCACCCCGTTCGCGATCGTGGTGACCGTGCTGATCGGCTGGACCGTCGCCTTCGGCACCCTCTACGCGGTCGGCTCGCCCAACGTCCGCCCCACCGGCCAGAACCTTCTCGCGGGGCTGCGCAGGGTCGGCTTCCGGCCGGTCAGCGCGATGCGCGCGGAGGACGCCGGCAGCCCGGAGCACACCGACCGGGGCCGCCGCTACCTCGTCACCCTGGAGGACGGGCCGCCGATCGACGTCACCGTCGTCGACCGCGAGCAGCAGGCGCAGGGCTTCTTCTACCGGGTGTGGCGCCGGCTGTCGCTGCGCGGGATCAACCAGCGCCGCAGCCTGCAGTCGCTGCGCCAGGCCCTGGAGCAGGAGGCGCTGCTGTCGTACGCGGCGATCGCCGCCGGGGCCAACGCGCCCAAGCTGATCGCCACCTCCGAGCTGGGCCCGGACGCCGTGATGCTGGTCTACGAGCACATCGGCGGCCGCACCTTCGACGCGCTGGCCGACGACGAGATCACCGACGCGCTGATGCACAGCGCCTGGCGCCAGGTGGCCGCGCTGCAGTCGCGGCGGATCGCGCACCGGCGGCTGGTCGGCGAGGCGCTGCTGGTGGACCGTTCCGGCAACATCGTGCTGACCGACCTGCGGGGCGGCGAGATCGCCGCCGGCGACGTGGTGCTGCGGATGGACATCGCGCAGCTGCTGGCCACCTGCGGACTGCGGGTCGGCGCGGAGCGGGCGGTCGCCGCGGCCGTCGAGGTGCTCGGGCCGGACGCGGTGGCCGACAGCCTGCCGCTGCTCCAGCCGATCGCGCTCAGCCGCACCACCCGGGCCACCCTGCGCCAACTGGCCCGGGACCGGGCCAAGCGGGAGCGCGAGGCGGTGCTCGCCGCGTCGCAGGCCGCCAAGGAGGCACGGGAGGCCAGGGAGGCCAACGGCCCCCAGGACCGCAAGGCGCTGCGGGCGGTGCGCAACGCCGAGAAGAGCGCCGAGAAGCGGGCCCTGGAGGAGGCGTCGGAAGAGGCCCTGGAGGAGGACCTGCTCGCGCAGATCCGCCGGCAGGTGCTGCTGATCCGGCCGAGCGCGGTGATCGAGCCGGCGAGGCTGGAACGGCTCAGCCCACGCATCCTGATCAGCTGGATCGCCGGCGCGTTCGCCGCGTACGTGCTGCTGTCGCAGCTCACCAACTTCAACCTCGGCGACGTGATCAACCAGGCCCGGTGGGTGTGGGTGCTGGTGGCGGCGTTCTTCTCCGCGCTGACGTACGTCGCGGCGGCGATGAGCCTGCTGGGCTTCGTCACCGAGAAGGTCTCGTTCCTGCGGACGTTGCTCGCGCAGGTCGCGGGCGACTTCGTGAAGCTGGTGGCGCCCACCGCGATCGGCGGCGTGGCGCTGAACACCCGGTTCCTCCAGCGGGCCGGGGTGCGTCCGGGGCTGGCGGTGGCGAGCGTCGGCGCGTCCCAGCTCTTCGGGCTGGGCAGCCACATCGTGCTGCTGCTGGCGTTCGGCTACCTGACGGGCACCGAGCACGCCCCGCAGATCTCGCCGTCCCGGACGGTCATCGCCGGTCTGCTGACGGTGGCCGTGCTGATCCTGGTCGTCACGGCGGTGCCGGTGCTGCGGAAGTTCGTGGTGACCCGGCTGCGGTCGCTGTTCGCCGGGGTGGTGCCGCGGATGCTGGACATCCTCCAGCGGCCGCGGAAGCTGGTCACCGGCATCGGCGGGATGCTGCTGCTGACGGTGGCGAACGTGATGTGCCTGGACGCCTCGATCCGGGCGTTCGGCGGCGGCGACCAGATCAGCTACGCCGGCATCGCGGTGGCCTTCCTGGCGGGCAACGCACTGGGGTCGGCGGCGCCGACGCCGGGCGGGGTGGGCGCCGTGGAGGCCGCCCTGATGGGTGCGCTGACCATCGGCGGGCTGCCGGCCGAGACGGCGCTCCCGGCGGTGCTGCTGTTCCGGCTGATGGTCTTCTGGCTGCCGGTGCTGCCGGGCTGGATGGCCTTCAGCTTCCTCAGCCGCAAGGGCGAGATCTAGGCCCGACCGGCCGGCCGCCGCCACCGGTGGGCCGGCCGGCCGCACAGACACGACGGCGCCGGTCCGTATCGCACGGACCGGCGCCGTCACGCGTCACGGGGCGGCGCCCCGCTCGCGGAGCCGCTCAGTAGACGGGCTTCTCCGGCTCGACGGTGTTGACCCAGCCGATGACGCCGCCGCCGACGTGCACCGCGTCGGCGAAGCCGGCGGACTTCAGGACCGCCAGGACCTCGGCGGAGCGGACGCCGGTCTTGCAGTGCAGGACGATCTTCTTGTCCTGCGGGAGGTCCTGGAGGGCGGTGCCCATCAGGAACTCGTTCTTCGGGATCAGGCGGGCGCCGGGGATCGAGACGATCTCGAACTCGTTGGGCTCCCGGACGTCGATGATGTCGATCTTCTCGTCGTTGTCGATCCACTCCTTGAGCTGCTGCGGAGTGATCGTCGAACCGGCCGCCGCCTGCTGGGCCTCCTCGGAGACCACACCGCAGAACGCCTCGTAGTCGATCAGTTCGGTGACGGTCGGGTTCTCGCCGCAGACCGCGCAGTTGGGGTCCTTGCGAACCTTGACCTGGCGGTACGTCATCTCCAGCGCGTCGTAGATCATCAGGCGGCCGACCAGCGGGTCGCCGATGCCGGCGAGCAGCTTGATGGCCTCGTTGACCTGGATCGACCCGATGGAGGCGCAGAGCACGCCGAGCACGCCGCCCTCGGCGCAGGAGGGCACCATGCCGGGCGGCGGGGGCTCCGGGTACAGGCAGCGGTAGCACGGACCGTGCTCGCTCCAGAACACCGACGCCTGGCCGTCGAAGCGGTAGATGGAACCCCAGACGTACGGCTTGTTCAGCAGCACGCAGGCGTCGTTGACGAGGTAACGGGTGGCGAAGTTGTCCGTGCCGTCGACGATGAGGTCGTACTGCGCGAAGAGCTCCATGACGTTGGTGGAGTCGAGGCGCTCTTCGTGGAGGTTGACCGTGACGTACGGGTTGATGCCGAGGACCGTGTCCTTGGCGGAGGCCGCCTTGGAACGGCCGATGTCCGCCTGGCTGTGGATGATCTGGCGCTGCAGGTTCGACTCGTCGACCTCGTCGAACTCCACGATGCCCAGGGTGCCGACGCCGGCCGCGGCCAGGTACATCAGCGCGGGCGAACCCAGGCCGCCGGCGCCGACGCACAGCACCTTGGCGTTCTTCAGCCGCTTCTGCCCGTCCATCCCGACATCGGGGATGATCAGGTGGCGGGAGTACCTGCGGACCTCGTCGACGGTGAGCTCCGAAGCGGGCTCGACCAGGGGTGGCAGCGACACGGGGACTCCGTTGGTCGGTCTCGATGGGGTTCCCCCGCCCCGGTCGGAACCGGGAACGGTGGAGACGGTTCTCCCCGTAACACTGCCACGGCCTTCTTCATTCCGAGACACCCGGTCCGGTGTGCGAGACGAATGCGTCCCAGTAGCCGGGCAGCGACTCCCCGGCGTCGCCCACGGCCGCCACCACCTCACTGGCCTGCGCGCACCGGACGGCCGACGCCCCTGGCCGGCGCGGTACGGGGGCGGGTGCTCCACCCCCGTACCCGCCGCCAGCCGTCTCACTGGCCGGACACCCGTCTCGCGGATCGGTGTGTGGCGGTGCCGCGCCCGACCAGCGGCTCAGATGCGGCAGGCCGCCTCCATCCAGATGTCGGCGAGGGACTCCTCCAGGACGATCCGCGGGCGCCAGCCAAGCCGGTCGCGGGCGGTGCGCACGTCGGCCTGCTGCCAGGTGCCGCAGCCGTCCGGATACGGGTAGGCGGTGGGGGGCGTGCCGACCGCGTGCCCTTCGGAGGCCGGGGCCGGGATCACCAGCCGGGCCGGCGGGGAGTCGAGTTCGTGCAGCGAGCCGCCGAACCCGGCGACCCGGGCGAGCACCGCGGCGGCCTCCCGCAGCCGCACCGCCCGCCCGGTCCCGATGTTGACCACGCCCTGCGCGGCGGAGAGCGAGGCGGCGTGCACCGCCCGGGCCACGTCCCGGACGTCGACGAAGTCCCGCTGCACCCCCAGCCCGCCCAGCTTGAGCTCGTTGTCCCCGGACTGCATCGCGCGCCGCATCGCCTCGGCGAGCCGGCCCAACGGCGAGCCGGCCGGGGTGCCCGGGCCGACCGGCGAGAACACCCGCAGCACCACGGCGTCCAAACCGGAGCCCAGCACCAGCTCGGTGGCGGCCAGCTTGCTGACGCCGTACGGGCCGCCGGGGCGCGGCACGGCGTCCTCGGCGGTGGACGAGCCGGGCTGTGAGGGCCCGTACTCGGAGGCGCAGCCGAGGTGCACCAGGCGGGCGCCGCAGCCGCTGCGGCGCAGCGACTCGCAGATGGTGGCCACCGCGACGGTGTTGTGCCGGGTCAGCTCCCGGGCGCCGCCGCGGGTGGTGCCGGCGCAGTTGACGACCACGCCGGGGTGGACCGCGTCGAGGAAGCGGGTGAGCGCCCCCGGGCTGCCGGTGGCGAGGTCGAAGCGGACGTCGGCGTCGTCCCCCCGGCCGAGGGCGGTGAGCTGGACGGCGGGGTCGGCGAGCAGGCGGTCGGCGACGTAGCGGCCGAGGTAGCCGTTGGCGCCGATGAGCAGCACCCTCATCGTGCGGCCCCCCTGCGCGCGTGCCGTGTGGTCGGGTGGACGTTCATGTGACGACTCCTCATGCGGATCGAGGGAAGCGGGTGAAGGGCGCCGACGCCGACCGCGGATGCGGTGCCCGCCCCTGGGGGCGGCCCGGTGGGGGGTGGGGTCCGCGGCGCGGGGGCCGGGTCGGGCGACGCGGCGGCATCGGGGCACCGCGCCGTGCGGAACGCGGAGTACACGGAGTACGCGGAGTACGCGGAGTACGCGGAGTACGCAGCCCCGTACGGGCCGGTGGGGCACCTCGTCACCGGTGGGCCTCCGGCCGGTCGGTCAGAGGGGTGCCGCCGCGGCGTTCGGGCGCGGCGGCGGGCGGGTGCGCGCAGGCGCCGGTGAGCGCCCGCAGCCCGCGGGCGAACAGGCCCAGGGCCGCGAGGGCGCACGCGACGGCGGGGACCGCGGCCGGTCCGGCGGCGGCGACCAGGGTCTCCACCGGAGTGCCGAGCGGCGCCAGCCCGGGCAACCGGGCGGCCAGCACCAGGCACAGGGCCGCCGCTTCCAGGACGGCGGCGCTGCCCAGGCCGGCCGCGGCGGCCGTCGGGAAGCCGTGCACCGCGAGCAGCCGGGCGAGGAAGAGCAGCAGCGCCAGCGCGCCGGCCGCGAGGACGGCCGACCTGCCGCCGGGGCGGCCCGCACCGGCGAGCAGCAGGTGCGCGCCGACCGCCAGCGCCAGCGCGGCACCCAGGAAGAGCCCCGTGGCACCGACCAGCAACGGCCGTACCCGGGAGGCGAGTTCGGCCAGGGCGCGGCTGCTGGCCAGTCCGCGGCGGCCGCGCACCGCGAACCAGTGGGCGCACCCGGCGGCCGGGACGACCGCGCAGGCCAGCGCCACGGCGGTGGCGACGGTCGCCCGCGGGTGCGGGCCGGGCACGTCGGGCCCGCCGGAGAGCAGCTGCGCCAGCAACCAGTCCCCGTAGACCGCGTAGCCCACCGTCCAGCCGGCCCACAGCACCACGGCCCGGGACCCGGGGCGGTGGCGCAGCCGCAGCGGCCCGTGCCGCAGCGCCAGCCGCAGCGCGAGGGCGGTCAGCAACAGCCCGGCGGCGTCGACTGCCGCGACGAGGTGCCGGGTCGGGTGCCGCACGGCGGCGTGGGCGGCGACGGTGGCGAGGGCGAGCGCGCCGGGCAGCAGTTGGACGGCGCCGCGGGCGAACCGGGAACGGGGCGCGGGGGCGACCAGGAGCGGGTCCGGTTCCGGGTCCGGTTCCAGGTCCGGGTCCGGTTCGCGCTCGGCCGTCGGCCCGGGCGCCGGCCGTCGCACCGGTTCGTCGGCGCGCGGGACGCGGGCGTAGAGCTCCTCGGCGAGCGAGAACACGTCGCGGTGCCGGAAGCGGGCGGCGGCGCGGTCGGTGACGCCGTGCGCCTCCAGGCCGGCGGCGATCTCCAGAGGGTCGACGGCCCGTTCGCACAAGATGCGGTGCCGGTGCATCAGCAGTCGGACCGGGTCGGCGGGGCCGTGCCGCGGGGCCGGCCGGGCGGGGGGCGCCGCGGTGCCGCTCTCGGACGCGGTCATGTGCCGTCTCCTCTCCTCCGGTCCCGGCGACAGGGGCCGGCGAGGGGGCCGCCCCGGTCCGACGACGCCCGCCCGGCCCCCGGCCGGCCCCGCCCGCGGGCGCCGCCCCGACACACCGCGTGCGTCGCGTCCGCCCGGCCCGTCACCCGTGCCGCGCCCACCGCGCCGCGCACGTCCCGTACGTCCGTCACCACTGCCGTCTCCCTCACCCTCACCACACCTGCCCGGCGGCCGGTTCGCCGGCCGCCCCGTACCGCGTGCGCCGGGCCCGTCCGCCCGCCCGTGCCCAACTCGGCGTGCGGGCGACACCGGCCGGCGACGGCCCCTCGGGCATCCGCGACTCCGCGGGCCGGGCGAAGGGCCGCGGAACGCCGTCCCCGGCCGTGGCGCCGCACCCCGCGGGGCCGCCGGGGGCCTGTGCGATCAGTTCCAGGTAGATGCCACGAAATGCCGCGACGTTCTGCTCGACGGTGAAGAGTTCGAGTGCCCGGGCGCGGGCCGCGGCGCCCAGGCGGGCGCGCCGTTCCGGGTCGGCGAGCAGCGCCCGGCATGCCTCGGCCAGCGCGCGGGGGTTGCGCGGCGGCACCACCAGGCCGGTGCCCCCGATCACCTCGCAGACCGCGCCGGTGTCGGTGGAGACCGTGGCGCGGCCGCAGAACATCGCCTCCACCAGGGAGCGCGGGAACCCCTCGACGGCGCTGGAGAGCACCACCACCGTCGCCGAGTCGTAGGCGTCCGCCGGGGTGGGTGCGGCGGGACCGCCGAACTCCTCGAAGCTGACCGGGTTCTCCCCGGCCGACCGGGCGTCGACGGCCTCGTCGGGGAAGAGTTGGGCGGCCAGCGCCCGGCACTGGGCGCGGTAGCCGGCGGCCTCCGGGTCGGCGCCCAGGCCGCCGATGATCCGCAGGGTGGCGGCCGGCACCTCCCTGCGGAGCGCGGCGAAGGCGTGCAGCAGTCCGACCAGGTCCTTGTCCGGGGCGATGGCGCCGGTCCACACGAGGGTCGCGGAGTCGTCCGGCGCGGCGTCCGGCACCGCCGCGAAGGGGCCGGCGTCCCTGCCCGGGTAGACCGTGCGCAGCCGGGCCGGGTCCGCGCCGCACCGCTCCTGCCAGCGGCGGGCCCGGGTGCCGCCGGCGGTGATCAGCGCGGCCCGGGCGTAGGTCTCGGCGGCCAGGGCGCGCCGGAAGGCGGCGAGCAGCACCCGCACGGGCGCGGTCCGCGGTGCGGTCGGGGCCGTGAGGTAGTGCTCGCGCAGGCGCACGGCGTGCTCGGTGACCAGGAGCGGGGTCCCGAAGAAGCGTTTGGCCAGCAGCCCCGGGAGGGCGGCGGCGCCGGCCGAGGTGGCGTGGCAGAGGTCGACCCCGGCGAGCCCGGCGTCGCCGTACCAGTCCAGCGCGAGCGGGCGGAGCGCCGGCTCTAGTTCCGCGGTGGCCGCCAACAGGTCGGTGACCTGGGCCCCTTGGAGGACGGGCGCCGCGCCGGGGCCGTGACAGACGGCCTCCAGGACCCGCACGGCCTCCTCGGAGCGGAGCAGGGCGGGCAGTGCGGCGCCGGCGCGGGCCAGGTCGGCGAGCCCGTAGAGGCCGCTGGCGAAACGGTCCGCCTGGTCGTCCGCGCCGGATTCCGCGCCGGTGGCCCGCTCCCCCGCCGCCGGCGCCGCGCAGGCCGCCACGAGGTCGCCGAAGTGCTCGACGAACCGGCGCCGGGCGCGGCGGCCGGCGGATCGCCCCCCGGGGTGCTCCGGTGCGGTCCGGCGCCGCACCACCGGGACGTCGCCCCACAGCGGCGCCGACCCGGCCAGCCGTACGTTGGCCGGCAGTTCCCCGGGGCCCCGGGCGTCCTGCCGGGCGTCCGTGGTCAGCGCGTGGAGCGCGAAGTCGTGGCCGGGGAGCCCGCGCACGAGCCGCTCGCACCACCCGTGCGCCTCACCGGACGCATAGGGATAGCCACCCTCGGTGAGCAGTCCAATGCGCACGACGGCACCCCCGTCCTCCCATATCGGCGTCCTGGCGCGGCACGTCACCCGCCACCTGCAGGAAGAAGCTACGCAAAGGGGCCGGTGGCGCGATGGACGGTTGTCCATCGCGCCACCGGAAGGGGTGAACGCGCGTGACTTTCCACCCCTCGGGCCGTTTCGCCGCGCTATGGGGCCGTTGGGCGGGGTGGTCCGGCCGTCAGGCCGCCGCCCGCAGCGCCCGCTTCCCCACCGCGACCTGCGGATCCAGCACCGGGACGGCCGCCAGCAGCCCCCGCGTGTAGGGGTGTTGCGGACTGTCGTACACCCGGTCGACCGGCCCCTCTTCGACGATCCGGCCGGCCCGCAGCACCGCCACCCGGTCGCCGACCGCCCGGACCACCGCCAGGTCGTGGGCGATGAAGACCAGCGCGAGGCCCAACTGGCCGCCGCCGAACTCGCGCGGATAGCGGCGGCACCCAGTCCGGGTCGAGGCCGAACTCCCGCTACAGGCCCACGGCTTCGGGCGGCGGTTCGGTTCCCGGCAAGGCGTCTCGCAGGGCGGGACGAGTCGTCTCAACGCCGCGCGGCCGACGCTCCGCCCCGCCCGACCGGCTCACCGACCGGTCGGGTACGGCCAGGAGTTGGGCCGGCAGGTCGCCCCGTCCGTGGTGAGGAACTTGGTCTGCTGCATCATCACCGGCGCGAGCGCGCCCTGCCGCGCACACGCCTCGTGGTTGTGTCCGAGCCGGTGCCCGACCTCGTGGTTGATCAGCATCTGCCGGTAGGCCAGCATCTTGTCGGGGCCGTAGGTCTTGGCGCCCTGCGCCCACCGGTATGCGTTGATCATCACGCGTTCGGTGGCCGCCGAGTCGCAGGAGACGTTGTCCTCGGTGGTGTCCAGGCCGGACTTGGCACACCACTTCGCGGTGGTCCCCGGGCTCGCCAGCGAGATCACGAAGTCCGCGTCGCCGGACCCGACGCGCTGGAAGGTGCGCCGCCCGCCGTGCGCCCAACTCCGGTCGTCGTTCAGGGTCTTGTGCACGGCATCGGCGAACAGCCGGCCGTCCAGCGGCAGTCCCTCCTCGACGTCCACCCGGTAGCGCAGCACCTTGCCGTGGCCGGGCGCCTTGGCGTCGCCGCCGGCCGGCCGGAACTGGCCGCTGGCGGTCAACTGCGGGTCGAGCGGGAAGACTTGGGTCATCTGGGTGGCGTAGTCGGCGGGCTTGGCGTCCTGGCCGGCCCGCACCTCGGAACGCGACGCCTCGTCGGTGCCGGTGTCGCTCCGGTCGTCCCCGCTGCGGGCCTGCGCCCCGCCGTCGTCGCGCTGCTGGTCGGCGACCTGACCCGCGATGACGACGGCGAGTGCGGTGGTCACCGCCGCGGCCGCCGCACCGGTGAACGTGCGCGCCTTGGTGCCCTTGCGGGCCGCGCGCGGGGCGCTTCGGGCCCCGGCGCCGTCCTCGGTCGCGGTCTCGACCGCCGTCGGATCGCCGTCGTCCCGGCCTCCCGCCGGCGCCGCGAAGACCGCGTCGGGCGCACCGCCGGAGAGCCCGTCCAGGGACGCCGCGGCCCGCTCGGTCGGGGCGCCCGCCGGCAGGTCGGCCGGTTCGTGGCCGCGCGCGCCGGGCCGGGCCGGGTCGCCGAACGCCTCCAGGTACTCCCGCCGCGGTCCCGGCCCGCCGCCCGGCGACGCCACCGGAGCGCCGAAGACGGGCGTACCCGCGGCGGGCGTGGCGTAGGAGCCCGGCGCGGACCGGGCCCCGCCGGGCTCGGCGGACCGCGGTCGCGGAATCCTCGGCGCGGCCTGGGCGCCCGGCGCGTGGCCGTACGCGCCGGCGGCGGTCGGCTCCGGGTCCGTGCCCCAGCCGCCGCCCGGCTCGCGCTGTTCGGGATGGCCGCCGCGCACCGCGCCGCCGCCCTCCGGCGGGCCGGCCGTCCGGCGTCGGCGCCCCGTGCCGGGGGCGGGGGCGGGGGGCGTACTGCCGGTGCTCTCGGCCGTGTCACCGGACGGGCGCTGCGGCCCGCCCTGACGGCTGTGTCGTCCCACGGGGCCCGTCAGCTCCCGTCCGCCGCGGGCCGCGCGGCACCGGGGGCCTCGGACCGGGCCGCTGCGGAGTCGACCAGGTCGCGGACGGCCCGTGCCACCGCCTCGGGGTACTCCATCATCGCCACGTGTCCCGCCTCCGGAAGGGTCAGCAACCGCGAACCGCGGAATGCCGCGGCCGCCCGCCGCGCCATCCGGATGGAGACCAGGCGGTCGCGTCCACCGTAAACGAGGAGCGTGGGTGCCAGGACGCGTTCGGCCTGACGCCACAGTCCGTGCTGGCCGCCGAGCGTGTAGGCGTTGACCACGCCGCGCGCCGAACGCTCCATCGCCTCCCAGAAGTAAGGGAGTTCGAGCCGTCGGGCGTACTCCTCCACGGCGGATTCGAAGCCCTCGGGGGTGACCCGGGCCGGATCGCCGTAGCAGAGCGCCAGCACCTCGCGGGTGCGCTGCTCGGCCGTCCAGTCGCGGGTGAGCCGGCCGAACAGCCGGGCCACGCCGGGGACCGCGAGCAGCGCGGTGGGCACCGCCGTGCGCTGCGGCCGGAGTTCGGGCAGCGCGGGTGAGATCAGGGTGAGGGTGCGGACCAGGTCGGGACGCGTCGCGGCGACCCGGGTCACCGCCGCGCCACCCATGGAGTTGCCGATGAGGTGGACCGGGCCGCGCCCGCCCGCGTCGAGGTGGCGGATGACCGCACGGGCCTGCGCGGAGACCGAGTAGTTGCCGTCGTCCGGCGGCGGCGACTCGCCGAAGCCGGGGAGGTCGATCGCCTCGCCGGCCAGCCGGTCGGCGAGCAGCGGCATCAGGGCCGACCAGTTCCGCGACGAGCCGCCCAGGCCGTGGACGTAGAGGGCCGGTTCACGCGTCCGGTCGGCGGCGCCGGCCGGGACGCCCGGGGTCCGGACGGCCAGCGTCAGCCGTGGCGACGACGCCAGCGTCGTCCACTCGACCGCCTCGTCCGCGGCGCCCGGGGCGCCGGGGCCGGCCGGCGGCACCGGGAGGACGGCGGCTGTCGCGGTGTCCGGCGACTCGGTCGAAGACATGGGGTCGATGTTACGAGACGATCACGCCCCCGATTGTGTGTTCGCGGTCACACACCGCATCGCGCACCCGCAACCGCTCTCCTAGGCTCGTAGCTAGGGCGGCCACCACAGGCGGACCGGGCCCCCGTACGCACCGGACTAGGGAGCCACCATGCACGTCGACCCGACGGACCCCGACACCTTCGAGGAAGCGGCGAACGGCCCCAACCTCACCCAGATCGACGTGGAGGCACCGGAGGCCGACGCCGCCGAGCAGCACGCCGACCTCGCCCCGCACCGCGACGACACGGTGACCGGCGGCGACTTCTCCGCGAACGAGGCGGACCGCGCCGAACAGGCCCGGGTCGTCGAACTCAACGAAGACGAATACCGATGACCTGGGACGTTATGTCGCCTTCGAAGACCGGTGCCGGGCAGAATTTCTCCCCACGGACCGCACACAGCCCCGTTACCCAAAAGTACGATGACGGCCGCGGTGCACCACCTTGTACGGACCGCGAACGGAACGATTTCTGGGAGGCAGCGTGAGCGCCATCGAGCAGACCGAGGCGGCGCGCCCGCGGGGCACGCGCCTGCCACGCCGAGCCCGGCGCAACCAGCTCCTGGGCGCGGCCCAGGAAGTGTTCGTCGCGCAGGGGTACCACGCGGCCGCGATGGACGACATCGCCGAGCGGGCCGGCGTCAGCAAGCCGGTGCTCTACCAGCACTTCCCCGGCAAGCTGGAGCTGTACCTGGCCCTGCTCGACCAGCACTGCGAGGCCCTGCTGCACTCGGTGCGCACGGCCCTGGAGTCCACCAACGACAACAAGCAGCGGGTGGCGGCCACCATGGACGCCTACTTCGCGTACGTGGAGGACCCGGGCGGCGCCTTCCGACTGGTCTTCGAGTCGGACCTGACCAACGAGCCGGCCGTCCGCGAGCGGGTGGACAAGGTGTCGTTGGAGTGCGCCGAGGCGATCAGCGCGGTGATCGCCGAGGACACCGGGCTGTCGCGGGACGAGTCGATGCTGCTGGCCGTGGGCCTGGGCGGGGTCTCCCAGGTGGTGGCGCGGTACTGGCTGTCCTCGAAGAGCCAGGTGCCGCGGGACACCGCGGTGCAGCTGCTGACCTCGCTCGCCTGGAAGGGCATCGCCGGATTCCCGCTGCACGGCACCGACACCCACTGACCGTGTTCGCTGCTGGCGTGTTCGGTGACGTCCTGTCCGTCCCCGCACCGGGCTAATGTGGGCTGCGTACCGCGCGGCTGGCCGCGCACCCTCCCCCGGCTGACGTCGGGGGACCCCCAGACCATCGGAGGGACAGTAGCCGTGGAGGTCAAGATCGGCGTGCAGCACGCGCCGCGCGAGATCGTTCTGGAGAGCGGGCAGCCCGCGGAGGAGGTCGAGCGCGCGGTGAGCGACGCGCTGACCGGCAAGGCGGAGCTGCTGTGCCTGGTGGACGATCACGGTCGCAAGGTCCTCGTCGCGGCGAGCCGGGTGGCCTACGTGGAGCTCGGTGAGCCGACCGCCCGCAAGGTGGGCTTCGGCGCGCCCTGAGCGGCACACCGAGGCCGGCGCGCGGGCGCCGTCACCGACACCGCAGGGCGGCGGCCCGGAGAGCGTTCTCCGGGCCGCCGCCCTGTGGCGTTCCAGCGCCCACCGCGGCACCGGAAATCCACGCCCGAAATCCCTTGCCCGATGGCCGGACGCAGGCGCACGCTGACCGGACAAGCGGGCCCGCGCCGGAGGGTTGTTGCCGGCGGCCCCTGGGTACGACCGCCTACGACCGATTTGTTCGACCGATCGGCCTCGTCACGCGGGAGGGAACAGCATGATCTGGGAAGCGCTCGGCGCCGTGATCGTCGGATTCGCCATCGCCCTGTCCGCGCGCCGATGGCTGCCGGAACGGTTCCCCGACCGCGTCCTGACGCTGGCCACCGGCCCGGTCGCCGCGCTGCTCGGCGCGCTGCTGACCCGGTCGATCCTGGGGCCCGGCCACCCGGTGCAGGTGATGGTCGCCGCGTGCGCCGTGGGCGCCGCGCTGCTGTCGGTCCTGGTGCGCCCGCCGCGCCGCCGGCCCCGCCGCCCGGCCGCCCCGCTGAAGGGCCACCGGACGGCCTGCTGACCAGCCGCCCCGCGGCGCGACGCGGCCGGTACGCCGTTGCCGACCGCGTCAGGCCGCGAGGCCCAGCGCCGCCATCCGCTTGGTGTGCGCCTCGGTGATCCGCGAGAACATCCGGCCGACCTCGGCCAGGTCGAAGCCGTCGGCCAACCCGCCGACCAGCATGGTGGAGAGCGCGTCGCGGTCGGCGACCACCCGCTGGGCCTGCGAGAGCGCCTCGCCCATCAGGCGGCGGGCCCACAGCGCCAGCCGCCCGCCGACCCGCGGTTCGGCCTCGATGGCCGCCCGGACCTTCTCCACGGCGAAGGTGGCGTGCCCGGTGTCGTCCAGCACCGCGAGCACCAGGTCGCGGGTGTCGGAGTCCAGCCGCACCGCGACCTCGCGGTAGAAGTCACTGGCGATCGAGTCGCCGACGTACGCCTTGACCAGGCCCTCCAGCCAGTCCGACGGCGCGGTCTGGCGGTGGAACTCGTCGAGCGCCGCGGCGAACGGTTCCATCGCCTCGTTCGGCTCCGCCTCGATCTCGGCGAGCCGGTCCCGGAGCCGCTCGAAGTGGTGGAATTCCGCCGAGGCCATTTTGGCCAGTTCGGCCTTGTCGTCCATCGTGGGGGCGAGCTTGGCGTCCTCCGCCAGGCGCTCGAAGGCGGACAGCTCGCCGTACGCGAGTGCACCGAGCAGATCGATCACGGCGGCCCGGTAGTGCGGGTCGGCGGATGCCCGATCCCAGTCCTGGGCGGCGATTCCGGTGTGTTCCTGGGCGTCAGCAGCGGCGTTGTCAGGCGTCTCCATGACCGGCACAATAGCCCGCCCGAGGGGCCACGGAAGGCCCTGGTCAGCCACGGCTCGACCACCCGTGCGCGGGGTCGTCGGGACGGGTGCGGCGCGCCGTGATGAATTCCTCAGTCATACACGCCTTCGGATTCAGGGGCGACATCCGGGGTACAGTGCTAAAGGACCCGCCGAGTAGTCGGTGGGTCGTTCCACGAAAGCGGATGCCCGGTCGGTGGCCCGATCGGCTCCACCCGACCGCCCTCCCCGCGGCGCGTACGCGACGTGCGCACAGCAGGAGGGACACCGCTCGCGGCAGGAGTGCCTGAGCGACGGCAGTGGTCCCGCGCCATCCGGCCCAGCAGGCCGGCGCCGTACGAACCCGTACGACGGCGCGGTACGACCCCCTCCGCCGCCTCCCGCCGCGTCTCACAGAAGAGGCAAGACTCTGTCTACGACGTTCCGAGATCTCGGGATTTTCCCCGAGACTGCCGAGGCCCTGGAAGCCGTCGGCATCGTTTCCCCCTTTCCCATCCAGGAGCTGACGCTCCCCGTCGCCCTCTCCGGCAACGACGTCATCGGCCAGGCCAAGACCGGCACCGGCAAGACGCTCGGCTTCGGCCTGCCGCTGTTGGAGCGGGTCACCGTCCCCGCCGACGTCGAGGCCGGCCGGGCCACGCCCGAGCAGCTGACCGAGGCGCCGCAGGCCCTCGTGGTCGTGCCCACCCGCGAGCTGTGCCAGCAGGTCACCAACGACCTGCTGACCGCCGGCAAGGTACGCAACGTCCGGGTCCTCGCGATCTACGGCGGCCGGGCCTACGAACCGCAGGTCGAGGCGCTGAAGAAGGGCGTCGACGTGGTCGTCGGCACGCCCGGCCGGCTGCTGGACCTGGCGGGCCAGAAGAAGCTGAACCTGTCGCAGGTGCGCACCCTCGTCCTGGACGAGGCCGACGAGATGCTCGACCTGGGCTTCCTGCCCGACGTCGAGAAGATCCTGCAGCTGCTGCCGGCCAAGCGGCAGACCATGCTGTTCTCGGCGACCATGCCGGGCCAGGTCATCTCGCTGGCCCGCCGCTACATGTCGCAGCCGACGCACATCCGCGCCACCGCCCCGGACGACCAGGGCGCGACGGTCGCCAACATCACCCAGCACGTCTACCGCGCGCACTCGCTGGACAAGCCGGAGATGGTCGCCCGGATGCTCCAGGCGGAGGGTCGCGGGCTGGCGATGGTGTTCTGCCGCACCAAGCGGACCGCCGCCGACATCGCCGACCAGCTGGCCCGCCGCGGCTTCGCGTCCGGCGCGGTCCACGGCGACCTCGGCCAGGGCGCCCGCGAGCAGGCGCTGCGCGCGTTCCGCAACGGCAAGGTCGACGTGCTGGTCTGCACCGACGTCGCCGCCCGCGGCATCGACGTCGAGGGCGTCACGCACGTCATCAACTACCAGTCGCCCGAGGACGAGAAGACCTACCTGCACCGCATCGGCCGCACCGGCCGGGCGGGCGCCAAGGGCACCGCGGTCACCCTCGTCGACTGGGACGACATCCCGCGCTGGAAGCTGATCAACAAGGCCCTGGAGCTGTCGTTCGACGAGCCGGAGGAGACCTACTCCACCTCGCCGCACCTCTACGAGCAGCTGAACATCCCCGCGGGCACCAAGGGCGTGCTGCCGCGCGCCGAGCGCACCCGGGCCGGGCTGGCCGCCGAAGAGGTCGAGGACCTCGGCGAGACCGGGGGCCGCGGGCGCGGCCGGCGGTCCGGCGGCCGGGCCGAGAAGGAGCCCCAGGAAGAGCCCCGGCGCACCCGGACACCGCGCCAGCGGCGCCGGACGCGCGGTGGGGCCCTTCTGGAGGAGCCGGCCGCCGCGGGCGCGCCGGAGACCGGCAACGCCGCCGACGCCGCGGTGCGCACCGCCGAGGGCACCGAGGCCGCCGCGGCCCCGCGCACGCCCCGTCGTCGGCGCCGCACCCGGGGCGCGGTGGCCACCGCCGCCAGCGAGGCCGCGGTCGCCGAGCACCGCGAGGCCACGGCCGGCGCGGTCGCCGAGGCCGCCACGGTGCCGGCTCCCGCGGCCGGCCCGGACGCCGAGGCGGGCCAGGAGCCGGCCGCCAAGCCGCGCCGGCGCCGCACCCGCAGCGCCGCCAAGACCGCCGCGGTCGAGCCGGTGGCCGCACCGGCCGTGACCGAGACGGTCGTCGAGCCGGTGGTCGAGGCCGAGGCCGTCCTGGCGACGGTCGAGGGCGCGGACGCCGCCCCGGCGAAGGCCAAGCGCACCCGCAAGCGCGCCGCCGCCAAGAAGACCGCGGACGCCGACGCCGCGCCGGTCGCCGTGGACGCGTTGGACGGCGGCGCGACGACCCCGGTGGTCGCGGACGTCGAGGCGCCGGCCAAGCCCAAGCGGACCCGGACCCGTAAGGCCGCCGCCGCGGAGCCCGCGGTCGAGGCCGAAGCGGCCGTGGCGACGGCGGAGGGCGTCGACGCCGCCCCGGCCAAGCCCAAGCGCACCCGCAAGACGGCCGCGACCAAGGCGGCCGCCGCCAAGAAGACCGCCGCGGAGCCCGCCGAGGCCACCGACGGGGAGGCGCCGGCCAAGCCCAAGCGGACGCGGAAGACCGCCGCCGCGAAGGCCGCCGAGGCCGCCCCCGAGGCCGTGGCCGTGGTGGACGGCGCGGAGGTCAAGCCCAAGCGCACCCGCAAGCGGGCCGCCCCCAAGAAGACCGCGGACGCCGCTGCGGTCGAAGGCTGAGCCGACCGGCCCGACGGCACCCGACGACCCGGCCCCGCTCCGTGCGGGCGCCGGGTCGTCGGCGTTCCGGGCCGCGCACCTCGGGCGTCGTCGGCGTCCCGATCGGGTTTTCCCCCACCGTCCCGATAACCTCACCCCATGAGCAGGCCGCCCACCCTCACGCTGCCGCCGTGCGCCCGCGCGCACCGGCTCGACACCGAGCGCGGTGCGTTCGCCGTGCACGACGCCCGGCCCGACGGCGCACCGATCGGCACCGCCCTCCTCGTCCCCGGGTTCACCGGCAGCAAGGAGGACTTCATCGCGCTGCTGGCGCCGCTGGCCGCCGCCGGGTTCCGGGCCGTCGCGGTGGACGGCCGCGGACAGCACGAGACCCCTGGCCCGCGCGACGAACAGGCTTATGAGCAGCAGGAGTTGGCGCTCGACGTGCAGGCCCAGGCACGAGCCCTGCACGCTCCCGAGGACGGGCCGCTGCACCTCTTGGGGCACTCCCTCGGCGGGCTGGTCACCCGGGCCGCGGTGCTCCACGACCCGACGCCGTTCCGTTCGCTGACCGTCCTCAGTTCCGGGCCGGCGGCCATCGAACCGGTCCAGCGGACCCGGGTGCGGATGCTGATCGACGCGCTCGGCACGATGGGCATGGAGCAGGTCTGGGCGGCGATGCAGGCGCTCAACCCGCCGGAGGCCGCGCACGAGGCGCTGGCACCGGAGCTGACCGCGTTCCTGCGGCAGCGCTGGCTGAACACCGTGCCCGAGCAGCTGATCTCGACCGGCCGGCAGATGCTCGCGGAACCCGACCGGGTCGGCGAACTGGCCCGCACCGGGCTGCCGGTGCACGTCGTCTCGGGGACCGTCGACTACGCCTGGCCGGTGCCGCAGATGGACGCGATGGCCCGTCGGCTCTCCGCCCGGCGCACGGTCGTTGAGGGCGCCGAGCACTCCCCCAACGCCGAGCGCCCGGAGAAGACCGCCGGAGCGCTGGCCGGCTTCTGGAGCGACGTCGGCTGATCCCCCGGGCCGGGCCGGCGGCCCTAGAAGCGCCCCTGCACGTGGTCCCAGAAGCCGTCGCGCAGCACCCGCCGCAGATCGGAGTGGCCGCGCAGGGAGTGCTTCAGCAGCGCCTCCGCGGCGGTGAGCAGCTCCTGGTCGACGGCGCCGGGCAGGTACGGGTGGCCGGGGAGCAGATCGGCCACCCAGGCCGGTCCGCGCTCCGACAGCCACTGGCCGGCGATCCTCGCCCCGACGAACCGGACCTCCTCGCGGGTCGGCACCGGCACCTCGCCGGCACCCGCCTCGGGGAACTCGCCGGCCGCCCGCCGGGTGACGTACGGCTTGCAGAAGTCCAGGTCGAAGGTGCGCGCGCTGTCCACCTCCCACAGCAGCGGCTCGGCCTGGTTGCGGCCGCCGGGGGCTTCGATGCCCCACAGGTGGACCCGGGCGCCGTAGCCCTGGGCCGCCTCCACCGCGGAGACCAGGTCCTCGTCGCCGCCGATCAGGACCGCGTCGGTGATCGCCCGGTGCCGGGCCAGCGACTCCAGGTCGGTGCGGATCAGCGAGTCGACGCCCTTCTGCTGGTTGTGGGCGTTGAGGTTGCCGAGCCGGACCTTGACGTCCGGGAGTTCGGCGATCCGCTGCTGTTCCTGGGTGTGGATCCGGCGGCGGGCGCCGTCGTACCAGTAGACCCGCAGCAGCCGGCTGTCCGGGAAGATCGTCCGGGCCTTGTCGATGAACGCCTCGATGAGCCCCTCGGCGTCCAGCTCGAACGTCCTGCGGTCCTCGGTGCCGGCGACCAGTCGCCCGGTGGCGGCGTAGACGTAGCCGGCGTCGGCGAAGACCGCGTGGGTGGACGGGGTGGTGGCGACCTCCGCGAGGACCCGGCTGAGCAGCTCGTTGGTGCGCTCGATGCCGGCGGCGAGCGCGCCGAGGTCGGTGGTGCCCGTGGGCTGGGGGTCGTTCATTGCGGGATCCATTGTCCTGGCGGGCGCTCGTGGGGCACAACCACTCGCGTTCCCGCACACCCATTCCTTAGACCATGAAAAATTTTCGTTAGCGTAGGGAATCATTTCAGCTGTAGGCTCGTTGTACCCATACGGAACGCCCGGCAACGAAGCCAGGCAAGTCCTGTCAAAGAGTTCTCCGCAGGAGGATCAGACGAAGGGAGAAGCCGCATGCGCTTCGAGATCATGCGCCTGGACGATGCCGACGGCGCCGCCGTGGACAGCACCGTCGTGGACGCCGCCTCCGTCAACCAGATCGTGCAGCAGGCCGCCGCCATAGGGCAGCGCATCTACATCCGCCCCGCCGACGCCACTGCCGTCCGCTGACCGCCGACGCCGCCGACCTCGCCCGGACAACGCCCTGACGGCGTGACGACCCTCCGACGATCGGCCCGGCGGCGACGCACCGAAGACGCGAACGCCCCCGTACGGAACTTCCGCACGGGGGCGTCGTCGCGTCCGGAGCCGCTCAGGACCCCTGGACCACCTGCGTCACACCGTTGATGATCTGCTGCACGGCGAGCGCGGAGAGCATCATCCCGGCCAGCCGGGTCACCAGCACCACCCCGCCGTCCTTGATCACCCGGATGATCACCAGCGAGAACCGCATCACCAGGTAGAGCACCACGTGGATGGCGGCGATCGCCGTCCAGACCGCGACCTGGGACGCGGCGTCGTCGGCGTGCTGCACCGCGAGGATCACCGAGACGATCGCCCCCGGCCCGGCCAGCAGCGGCATCCCCAGCGGCACCAGCGCCACGTTGACGTCCTTGGTCTGGGTCGGCTCCTCGGACTTGCCGGTCAGCAGGTCCAGCGCCACCAGCAGGAGCAGCAGCCCGCCGGCGATCATCAGGGCGGGCGTGGAGATGTGCAGCCGCCCGAGGATCTGCTTGCCGAAGAGCCCGAACAGCGCGATCACACAGAACGCCACGGTGGCGGCCTGCCAGGCCATCCGGCGCTGCACCTTGGCCGCGCGGCCGGAGGTCAGGGCGAGGAATATCGGGGTGATGCCCGGGGGGTCCATGATCACGAAAAGCGTGACGAAAAGGGTACTGAAGACGGCGACGTCGAACACGGTGCTGGCCTTGCGGTGGTACGGACGAACGGAAGGAGGCGCACGGGACCGGAACGCGGCACGGCCGGGGCAGGGCCCGTGGGAACGAGGCAGGAGAGGTGCGCAGGCACCCCACCGGGGCCTACGGGACGACGCCGGGCCGGATGGCCGACGCCCGCGGGGCTCAGCCGCCCGCGCCGGGGACGGGGAAGGCGCCGGTGGCCCGGCGCACGATCTCCCCGTAGATCTCGGGATCGGTGGTGCAGTCGCCGAGGCGACAGGTCTTGCGGCTGCCGTGGTAGTCACTGGAGCCGGTGGTCAGCAGTCCGACGTCGGCGGCGAGCCCGCGCAGCCGGGCGCGGGTCGCGACGTCGTGGTCCATGTGGTCGACCTCGATGCCGTCCAGACCAGCCGTGGCGAGTGCGGCGATCGCGCTCTCCGGGACGCAGGTGCCGCGCTTGACGGCGAGCGGGTGCGCGAAGACCGTGACCCCGCCGGCCGCCTTGACCAGGCGGATCGCGTCGAACGGGTCGAGCTCGTGCTTCTCCACGTAGGCGCGGCCGTCGTTGGCCAGCCACGCGGAGGTGAAGGCGTCGGAGACGGAGTCGACCACGCCCAGCTCGACCAGGGCGGTGGCGATGTGCGGCCGCCCCACGGCGCCTTCACCGGCGATCCGCGCCACCTGCTCCCAGGTGATCGGGACGCCCAGCTCGCGCAGCTTGCCGACCATGGCTCGGGCGCGCGGCACCCGGTCGTCCCGGACCAGCTCCCGCTCGCGGGCGAGCTCCGGCTCGTCGGGGTCGAAGAGGTAGGCGAGCATGTGCAGGCTGATCCCGTCGAGCCGGCAGGACAGCTCCGCGCCGGTGACCAGCGTCAGGCCCTCGGGGAGCGCCGCGCGCGCCGCGGCGTGCCCGCGCACGGTGTCGTGGTCGGTCAGCGCGACGACGTCCAGACCGGCGGCCGCGGCATGGCGCACCAGCTCCGCGGGGGTGTCCGTGCCGTCGGAAGCCGTGGAGTGGGTGTGCAGATCGATACGCACGACACGGACTCCAGACTCCTGCGGGACGGACACGACGGTGCGCCCGGAAGGACCGGGCACCGGGCCGCGGGGCACCGTAAGGACTGGACGGCGCTTCCACGGACTACAGGAAGGATACCGGGCACCCGGACGTGCCCCCGCCCGATCGGACCCCCGCCCATCCGAGGAACCGCAGCCGTCGGGCCCCGCTCAGCTCAGAATCCTCGGCGACAAGGCCCCGCAGGGCAGCAGATCCACCTCGGCGCCGGCTTCCCGCAGATCCGTCAGCACCAGTTCGTCGTACATCAACAGCCCCGACTGCTCGGGCCAGGCGATCGCCCACAACCACAGGCCGCGGGCCTCGCCCGCGAAGACCGCGCGGTCCTCGGGGGCGCCGTGCACCTGCCACATCGCGGTCGGCCGGCCGGCGGCCAGCACCTTGGCGTGCGGCGGCTTGTCGACGCTCAACCGGGGCCCCGGGTCGAGGCCGTCGATGCCGGCGTAGCGGGCCCCGAGCCCGACGCCCAACTCCTCGGCGACCAACAGGAGCTCACCGGGGCCGCCGAGCGGGCCGGGTCCGGAACAGGCGACGGCGGTCGCCCGACCGCCGCTGCGGTCGTCGCCGGCGCAGGCCACCCCGGTGAACAACCAGCCGACCGGCAGCGGCCAGGGCATCCACACGGGCACCTGGGCCCGGTGCACGACGACGCCGAGCGCCTCGACGCTCGGCGGGACGACCGGCTGGAGTGGGTGCACCGCGCCGTGCGCGTCACACTGCCACGTATCGGAAAAGAGACCGGGCGCCCGCACCCGGCCTCCGCACTTCGGGCAACTGGGTTCGCCCCTCATAAGGACCAACGGTCCTCCAGCGCCGCCGCCCCGTCAAGGACGATCACCCGACCGGTGTGCCCCTAATCACGTACGGGACCGCACACTTGACCGGTTCCGGCCACCGCGCCGCACACCCCGCACCCTTAGTTGTAACTTGCACCCTTTAGGTGATCTAACTTATTCTGTGTAAACAGCAACGATTTTCGGGCGCACGCACAGCAGGAAGGGGAACCCCGGCATGCACAGCAGCAGCCACGGCGGCGGCACCCACGACGATCCCTTCGCGCAACCCCCGGGCACGCCGTCGAGCGCCTCCGCTCCGGGCGGCGGCGCCCGGCGGGAGGGCGGCCCCTCGCTCCTCCGCCAGCCGATGGCCGTCTGGGCCACCGCCGGCGCCTCGGTCGTCGCCTTCATGGGCATCGGCCTGGTCGACCCGATCCTCCCGTCCATCGCCAAGGGCCTGAACGCCTCGAACAGCCAGGTCTCCCTGCTCTTCACCTCCTACTTCCTGATCACCGCCGTCGCGATGCTCGTCACCGGCTTCGTCTCCAGCCGCATCGGCGGGCGCAAGACGCTGCTCGCCGGACTGGCCCTGGTGGTGGTCTTCGCGGCGCTGTCCGGCACCTCGTCCTCGGTCGGCGAACTGGTCGGCTTCCGCGCCGGTTGGGGCCTGGGCAACGCGCTCTTCGTCTCCACCTCGCTGGCGGTGATCGTGGGCGCGGCGGCCGGCGGCAGCGCGGCGGCGATCCTGCTCTACGAATCGGCGCTCGGGCTCGGCATGGCCTGCGGCCCGCTCCTGGGCGCGGTCCTGGGCGACATGAAGTGGCGCTACCCGTTCTTCGGCACCGCGGTCCTGATGGCCATCGGCTTCCTCGCCATCACCGTCTTCCTGAAGGAACAGCCCCGGCCAGCCCGGAAGACCTCGCTGCTGGACCCGATACGGGCGCTCGGCCACGGCGGACTGGCCTCGGCCGCCGTCTCCGCGTTCTTCTACAACTACGCGTTCTTCACGGTGTTGGCGTTCACCCCGTTCGTGCTCGACATGTCCCCGTACAAGTCGGGCGGGGTCTTCTTCGCCTGGGGCGTGCTGCTCGCGGTCTTCTCGGTGCTCCTCGCGCCCCGGCTCCAGCGCCGCTTCGGCTCGCTGCGGGTGCTCGGCGGCTCGCTCGTGCTGCTCGCCGTCGACCTGGTGGTCCTGGGCTACGGCGACCACGCCACCGCCGTCGTCTGCACCGTCGTCTCGGGTGCCTTCATCGGCCTGAACAACACCGTCTTCACCGAGCTGGCCCTCGGCGTCTCGGACGCCCCGCGCCCGGTGGCCAGCGCCGGCTACAACTTCGTCCGCTGGTTCGCGGCGGCGGCCGCGCCGTTCCTCGCCCCGAAGATCGCGGAGTGGACCGACGTCCGCGTCCCGTTCGTGGTCGCGGCGCTGGCCGCGGCGGTCGGCGCCGGTGTCGTCGCGGTCCGCCGTCGGGCACTGACCCTGCGCGCCGAGGAGTTGGAACCCCGGCACGCGACCGAGGACGGGATCGCGGTCTTCGCCAACCAGTAGGCCGAAGGGCGGGCTGACGCCCCGTCCGCCGCGCGCGGACGGGGCGTCGGCGTCAGTCCAGTGCCACTCCCGTGCGCAGCGGGTCACGCAGGTCGGTGCCCCGCTCCAGCCAGCGCGCCTGGAGCGCCTCGGCGCCGTGCACCCGCTTCCAGGCGGCCTCGTTCGGCGTCATCGGCAGCAGTGGCAGAAATCTCACCGGGTCCCGGGGCTCGTCCAACTCCAGGTCCTCGACGAGGCCGCCGGCCGCGCCCACCAACACCGAGGTGAACGGCGCCCCCGGCCACAGCGGGTCCCCCACGTCCAACGACGCCCCGGGGGCCACGATCACGCCCTCGACCTGCGGTGCCGCGGCGAGGACGGCGAGCGGCCGGAGCGCCTTGTCGGTGTCGGCGCGGCCGGCCCGCACCGAGAGCACGAGCTCGGCCCGCGGACCGCGCAGCGGGTCGGCGACGACCGCGGTGGGATCGGCCATGGGCTGGGCGGACATCCCGAGGGTGGCGTAGCGGAGCACGTCCCCGTCGACGAAGCGCAGCACCTCGATGCGGTCGGTGCCGAGGAAGGTGACGGCGGCACGCGCGTCCGGTTCGCCCAGTGCCGTGCGCAACCGGGCCTCGACCAGCTCAAGAACGTCAGACATGCGCCGAGCATAGGGGCCGTCCCGGCACCCGAACGCCCGCCCCCGGACGCCCGTGAGCAGCGGCTTCGCACGGCGTTTCGTATGGAACGTGCAAAGGGGAGCCTGAGCGCTTCGGACGGCTGATAGCCTGGCCGTCTGGTCAGGGAATGACGTCGTCCCCCAGCGGGGACCGGCCGGAGGAGGTGGGGCTGCGGTGGATCCAAGTCGACCGTGCAGTACCGACAGTTCTCCCGTCATCCCGTTCGCGCAGCGAATCTTCTGATCCGAGGGCTTCCGTACCCAGCCGCACCGCGGCGAAACCCGTGAAGTCTTTTTGCTCCGGACGCAGATGGCGGAAGAGCGCCTCCGACTCTTACTTCCGTGATGTCAGCGAACTGCCGTCAGTAGCCCCGCACCGAGCGCCGCCCGCTTTGCGGACGTACGGCCGATGACGCCTCGTACGTCCTCGTTCCGGGCCGCGTTGCGCCGCGCCCGCCACTGACGGCCGGCCCCGAAGGAGCCTGCCATGTCGATGATCCGCGACCTGCGCGCCGCCGTCCGCCCCGCCCGGCGCCGCGACGACGCCCCCTACCGCTCCGAGTCCTCCGCCTGCGCCAACAGCGCCATCGTCGACTGCGGCGTGTACCGCGACGGCCAGCGCGTGCGCGGCCACCTCGCCCCGGCCGAGGCGATCGCCGGCGTCCGGGAGGAGGGCGGCTTCGTCTGGATCGGCCTGCACGAGCCGACCGAGGCCGAATTCGCCGGCATCGCCCAGGAGTTCGGGCTGCACCCGCTGGCCGTGGAAGACGCCGTCCACGCCCACCAGCGACCCAAGCTGGAGCGGTACGACGACACCCTGTTCACCGTCTTCAAGACCGTGCACTACGTCGAGCACGCCGAGCTGACCGCGACCAGCGAGGTCGTGGAGACCGGCGAAGTGATGTGCTTCACGGGCCCGAACTTCATCGTCACCGTCCGGCACGGCGGCCAGGGCTCGCTGCGCGCGCTGCGGCACCGCCTCCAGGAGGACCAGGAGCGGCTCGCCAAGGGCCCGTCCGCGGTGCTGCACGCCATCGCCGACCAGGTCGTCGACGGTTACATGGCGGTCGCCGGCGCGGTCCAGGACGACATCGACGAGGTCGAGATCGACGTCTTCAGCTCCGGCACCAACGGCAAGGGCGCCAGCGGCAAGGCGGCCGGCGGCCAGGGCACGGCCAAGGGCGGCGACGCCGGACGGATCTACCAACTCAAGCGCGAGGTACTGGAGTTCAAGCGCGCGGTGTCCCCGCTGCTGCGGCCGATGCAGCTGCTGAGCGAGCGCCCGATGCGGCTGGTGGACGCCGACATCCAGAAGTACTTCCGGGACGTCGCCGACCACCTGGCGCGGGTCAACGAGCAGGTGTTGTCCTTCGACGACCTGCTGAACTCCATCCTCCAGGCCAACCTCGCGCAGGCCGCCGTCGCGCAGAACGAGGACATGCGCAAGATCACCGCCTGGGCGGCGATCTTCGCCGTGCCGACGATGATCGCCGGCATCTACGGCATGAACTTCGAGTACATGCCGGAGCTGCACTGGAAGTACGGCTACCCGGCGATGATGCTGGTCACGGTCACCATCTGCCTGGGGATCCACCGCGGGTTCAAGCGCAACGGCTGGCTGTGACCCGGTCGGTCGCCGGCGCGGCCGGGCGGCGTCTCACCGCCTGGGCGGCCCCGGACCGCCACCACCGGGCCGATTAGGCTGAGGGCCATGACGGAGGAGACCGTGTCGCAGGCCCTGCTGGATCGGGCGCTCATCGAAGAGGCCACGAAGAAGTCCGGCCTGATCTGGGTGCGCGGGACGACCGGCCCGGCGCGGGCCCTGTGGCACGTCTGGCACGACGGGGCGGTCTGCCTGGTCGGCGACGCGGGCCCGGAGGACGGCCGGGAGGACGCCGGGACGGAGCGCGCCGGCGCCACCGAGCAGCCGCTGGCCGCGCTGGGGCTCACCGACGGCGGCACCGCGACGGTCACCGTGCGCAGCAAGGACAAGGGCGGTCGGCTGGTCGCCTGGCCCGCCGAGGTCCGTGAACTCGCGCCCGGCAGCGACGCGTGGCGGGCCACCGTCGAGGAGTTGAAGGGCAAGCGGCTCAACGCAGCGGACGCGGACGCCCTCACCGAGCGCTGGGCCCGCCAGTGCCGGGTGCTGCGGCTGGTCCCGGCCGGCACCGCGGCGCAGCGCCCCGGCCGGATGCCGGACGAGGCGCACGCCGCGCCGCCGCTGGCCTCGCCCGCGACCACGCGCCGGCCGATCCCGGCCGCGCTGCCCAAGCTGCTGCGCCGGGGCCGCAAGGGCTGACGCCCACCGGGCCGGCGGCCCTCAGCCGCTGCCGCTGCGCGCGATCTGCTTGCCGTAGTCGACGACCTGGTCCTGGGCGGGGGCCTTGAGGTCCACCGCCTTGCCCCAGTCGGCGAGCTTCACCTCGCCCGCGCCGCCGGCCCGCTGAAGCCGCAACGGGTACGGCGTGCCCTCCAGGGAGACGTCGAGGGTGCCGCCGGAACCGGCGCCGGCGGCCACCTGGACGGTGCGGACCCCGCCGACCGTCCCGCGGTTGCCGGCCGTCAGTTGGCCGTGCAGGCCGAGCAGTCCGGCGAGCAGGGTCTCCTTGTCGGTGAAGCCGCTGAAGCGCTGGTAGACGGGGTCGGCGGCGGGCACTTTGACGTACTTGTCGCCGAGTTTGGCGGCGCTGGAGTCGGGGCCCGAGCCGGCGCCGGCTTTCTCCCCGGCCCAGAAGGACGCGTCCGCCTTCAGGTAGAGCGCCTCGCCGACCCGCAGCAGTTGGAAGGAGGCCGCCTTGGTGGTCAGCTCGCCGCGCGCGCCGTCCTTGGCCAGCCGCATGTCCAGGGTGTAGGTGCTGCCCTGACTGACGACCTTTCCGGAGAGCCGGACGGTGTCGGCGCGGGCGGCGGCGGCCCGCGCCTTGGCCTCGATCTGCTGGGCGGGCAGCTTGCCGACCCCGTTGGTACCGGCGTCCGGGTCCTCCGCGCAGCCCGTCACCGTCGCGGCCAGTGCCGCGCACGCCGCCACCACCAGCGTCGCCCGCCCGGTGCGTCGGGGCTCGGCCGGCGGCCGGCGGGTGGTGTCCGGGGGGATGACGCTCACGTCGGCTCTGCCTCCTGATGCGGGTGACCTCGACAGCTCACGGCAGCGTACCCGGGGCCCGGCGGGCCGTCGGCCGGGCGCCGGGCGGTCACCATACGGCCGTTCCCGTCGGGGCGCGGCCCACCCCGACGGGTTAGCCTGAACCCGGACCCATCGGGATTTCACCGATCAAAAGTGGAGCAATCCGGGCGCAAGGGAGAAGGGCGGCGCTACGCATGGCGGTGGTCACTCCCCGGATCTTCGTCTCCCACCTCTCCGGCATGGCCGTGTTCGACCCCAACGGCGATCAGGTCGGGCGGCTGCGGGACCTGGTGGCGCTGCTCCGGATCGGGGACCGCCCGCCCCGGCTGCTGGGGCTGGTCGTCGAGGTGATCAGCCGGCGCCGGATCTTCGTGCCGATGACCCGGGTGACCGGCGTGGAGTCCGGCCAGATCGTCACCACCGGCGTGGTCAACATGCGCCGCTTCGAGCAGCGGGCCTCCGAGACGCTGGTCTTCGGCGAACTGCTGGACCGGCGGGTGCGGCTGGTCGAGACCGGCGAGGAGGTCACCGTGCTCGACATCGGCATCATCCAGCTGCCGGCCCGCCGCGACTGGGAGATCGACAAGGTCTTCGTCCGACGCGGGAAGGGCGGGGCGCTGCGCCGCAAGGGCGAGGTGCTGACGGTCGAGTGGTCGGCCGTGACCGGCTTCTCCCTGGAGGAGCACGGGCAGGGCGCGGAGAACCTGCTCGCCACCTTCGAGCAGTTGCGCCCGGCCGACCTGGCCGGGGTGCTGCACCACCTCTCCCCCAAGCGGCGCGCCGAGGTCGCCGCGGCCCTCGACGACGACCGCTTGGCCGACGTCATGGAGGAGCTGCCGGAGGACGACCAGGTCGAGATCATCGGCAAGCTGAAGGACGAGCGGGCCGCCGACGTCCTGGAGGCGATGGACCCCGACGACGCCGCCGACCTGCTCTCCGAACTCTCCGAAGAGGAGAAGGAACGGCTGCTGACACTGATGCGCCCGGAGGAGGCGGCGGACGTCCGTCGGCTGATGTCCTACGAGGAGCGCACCGCGGGCGGCCTGATGACCACCGAGCCGATCGTGCTGCGCCCGGACGCCACGGTCGCGGACGCGCTGGCCCGGGTCCGCGACCCTGACCTCTCCCCCGCGCTCGCCGCCCAGGTGTACGTCTGCCGGCCGCCGGACGAGACACCGACCGGCAAGTACCTGGGCCTGGTCCACTTCCAACGGCTTTTGCGGGACCCGCCGTTCACCCTCGTCAGCTTCATCGTGGACACCGACCTGCCGGCCCTGCGGCCGGACACCCCGCTGCCCGAGGTGACCGGCTACCTGGCCGCGTACAACATGGTGGCGGCCCCGGTGGTGGACGAGGGCGGGGCGCTGCTGGGCGCGGTCACCGTCGACGACGTGCTGGACCACCTGCTGCCGGACGACTGGCGGGAGGCCGGGCTGCACGGCCGCACCGACACCGCTGGCGCCCCCGGGGCCGCCGGCGCCCCCGTCCGGTCGCGCGGGAAGACGGCCGATGGCCGCTGAGGACCGGGAGCCCCCCAAGGAGCGGCGACTGCACGGCGCCTCCGCGGTGCGCCGGGGCGCCGCGGGCGAACGGCCCCGGGGGGCGGAGGCGCGGCCGCGGGTGCGGCTGGACCAGCCGAGGGTGCCGCGCCGGACGCTCTTCCCGGAGTACGACCCGGAGGCGTTCGGGCGGATGTCCGAGAAGATCGCCCGCTTCCTGGGGACCGGCCGCTTCATCGTCTGGATGACGGTCACCATCATCCTGTGGATCGGCTGGAACGTCGCCGCGCCCGGCTCCCTGCGGTTCGACAACTACCCCTTCATCTTCCTGACCCTGGCCCTCTCCCTCCAGGCGTCCTACGCGGCGCCGCTGATCCTCCTGGCGCAGAACCGCCAGGACAACCGCGACCGGGTCACCCACGAGCAGGACCGCAAGCAGAACGAGCGCTCCATCGCCGACACCGAGTACCTGACCCGGGAGATCGCGGCGCTGCGGATGGGCCTGGGCGAGGTCGCCACCCGCGACTGGATCCGCTCCGAACTGGAGGAGCTGCTGCGAGAGCTGGAAGTGCGCCGGCCGGCGGACGGCGAGCGCCCCGAGCGTGACGAACGCGACCGCTGAGGGCCATACCGGAGGCCTCCCCGCCCGCCCTACCGCCCTCTCGTCACCCGACCGCCACCCCTTTGGGGCGCGCTTCGCGCGGCCGTACTATCGGGGCATGGCAACAGACACGCCCCAGCCCGACGGCTCCGCGCCGAGCGAGGACGCGATCCGCGAAGCGCTCGCGACGGTCAACGACCCCGAGATCCACCGCCCCATCACCGAACTGGGGATGGTCAAATCGGTGGACGTCGCCGCGGACGGCTCGGTGGCGGTCGTGGTCTACCTCACGGTCTCCGGCTGCCCGATGCGGGAGACGATCACCAACAGCGTCCGCGAGGCCGTCGAGCGGGTCCCCGGCGTCACCCGCGCCGGGGTCGAGCTGGAGGTCATGAGCGACGAGCAGCGACGGGAGCTGGCGACGGCGTTGCGCGGCGGCACCGCCGAGCGGGAGGTGCCCTTCGCCAAGCCCGGTTCGCTGACCCGGGTCTACGCGGTGGCCTCCGGCAAGGGCGGCGTCGGCAAGTCCTCGGTCACCGTCAACCTCGCCGCCGCGATGGCCGCCGACGGCCTCAAGGTCGGCGTGGTCGACGCGGACATCTACGGCCACTCGGTGCCGCGGATGCTCGGTGCCAGCGGGCGTCCCACCCAGGTCGAGAACATGATCATGCCCCCGTCGGCGAACGGCGTGAAGGTCATCTCGATCGGCATGTTCACGCCGGGCAACGCCCCGGTCGTCTGGCGCGGCCCGATGCTGCACCGCGCCCTCCAGCAGTTCCTCGCCGACGTCTACTGGGGCGACCTGGACGTCCTCCTGCTGGACCTGCCCCCGGGCACCGGCGACATCGCCATTTCGGTGGCGCAGCTGGTGCCGAACGCCGAGATCCTGGTGGTCACCACCCCGCAGCAGGCCGCCGCCGAGGTCGCCGAGCGGGCCGGTTCGATCGCCGTGCAGACCCACCAGAAGATCGTCGGCGTGGTGGAGAACATGTCCGGGCTGCCCTGCCCGCACTGCGACGAGATGGTCGACGTCTTCGGCACCGGCGGCGGCGAACGAGTCGCCGAGGGGCTGACCAAGACCACCGGTACGCAGGTCCCGGTGCTCGGCGCCATCCCGATCGACGTCCGGCTGCGCGAGGGCGGCGACGAGGGCAAGCCGGTGGTGCTGACCGATCCGGAGTCCCCCGCCGGCGCCGCGATCCGCGCGATCGCCGGCAAGCTGGGCGGCCGTCAGCGCGGTCTGGCGGGCATGTCGCTGGGGATCACCCCGCGCAACAAGTTCTGACGCGTACGGGCCCGCTCCAGGCCCCGCACGCCCCCGGAAAGGGCGGATCCGCAGCGGTCCGCCCTTTCGCGCACGGCGCGTGCGCCGCCTGATGGGGCGCACGACGCCTCACACGCGCCCCCAAAACGAAGTCCGGCGCTCAGCCCTCGTACGCGTCCAGGTCCTTGATCACCGAGAAGCCCAGGCCGTAGGCGCTCATCCCGCGCCCGTAGGCACCGAGGTGGACCCCCTCCGGCCCCTCCGCCCCGTCCCTGCTGGCGGACCCGGCGAGCACCCAGCCGTACTCGGACTCCCGGTAGCAGAACGGCGTCGGCACCCCGTCCACCGGGAGCATCAGCTCGCTCCACCCCTCCCCGCCGAGGTCGTCGGCCAACTCCCAGGCGAGCATGGTCTGCTGGTCCAGCCAGTCCTGGCGCAGCGTCCGGTCCATCTGGGTCGGCCAGGTGTGGGACAACAGCCCGGAACCGGCGAGCCAGGCGGCGGTCGAGACCGAGGTGGCCTCCAGCACGCCGGTGCCGTCCGCGCTGCGCCGCACGGGTCGGCTGGCGACCGTCACCACCACCGCGAACCGCTCGTCCTCCGGGGACTCCAGCTTTATGGTCGGCTCCACGCCGTGGCCGGTCGCGCCGTGCTCGACGGTGCCGTCCGCGGCCGAGCCCACCCGCATCAACCAGCGCGGCCCGGTGAACGCCTCATCGAGGCCGTACCACGGGAACGCGGCCAGCAGATAGCCGTCGACCTTGCGGCCGGTATCGGCTGACACCTGGTCGGTGACTGTCCGACTCGTCGTCTCCATCTGCGCGGAGCCTCCTCGTTGCCCTGCGTCGTGGGCGGCCCGCCCCCCTCAGGCGACCTCACCCCGGACACCGGGAGCATAGCCAGTGGGGTCAACACAGCCGGGCATACGAGATTCTCAGGTCGCGTCGGCGTCGAACGGCGGCGGCTCGCGTCGGGACGGGTCGGTGCTCTTGGTGAACATGTCCGGACGACCGGTGGAAGCGGCCGGGGACTCCTTGGACAGGCTCAAGGGGGCGCCGCCGGCGGAGGCGGCCGGCGCACCGGACGCGGAGCGCGGCGCGGTCGAATCCCGCACCGCGTCGGTGACCTCCGCCATCTCCTTCTTCAGGTCGAAGCCCTCCCGGAGCTCGGCGAGCTTACGCAGGCCGTACTCGTCCTTCTCCAGGACGTGCTTGCGGACGAAGTTCCGCGGCTTGAGGTCCTCGAACTCGAAGTCCTTGAACTCCGGGCCGAGCTCATTGCGGATGTCTTCCTTGGCGTTGTCGGAGAACGCCCGGACCTTCCGGATGAAACCGGTGACGTCCTGGATGACCTTGGGCAGCTTGTCCGGTCCGAAGATGAGCACCGCGAGGACCACGATCGCAACCAGCTCTAGGGGTCCTATGTCGAAGAACACCTTGCAGCTCCTTGGGGTATCCGCGGCCTTCGGGGGCCTTTGGGCCAAGGCCACCTCTCACGGTACCTGGCCCCGGGCCTCGGGCGGGAGTCGCCCGTGCCAACACGGTGGAAACGATCAGCTCCGGCTGGAGGAACCCAGTGTCAGCCGGACGGACCGTTCCGCGCCGTCCCGCTGGACCGTCAGCGTGAGCGCGTCCCCCGGACGGTGGCTGCGGACCTTGATGATCAGCTCCTCGCCACTGTGCACCGCCGCCCCGTCCACCTGGGTGATCACGTCGCCCGGGCGGATGCCGGCCTTGGCGCCGGGCCCGCCCGGGGTGACCGGCGCGGCACCGGTCTTGGCGGCCTGGGTGACCCGGGCGCCGTCGCCGTCGTACTCCATCTCCAGCGTGATGCCGATGACCGGGTGGGTGGCCCGGCCGGTGTTGATCAGCTCCTCGGCCACCCGCTTGGCCTGATTGATCGGTATGGCGAAGCCGAGCCCGATGCTGCCGCCCTGGCTGCTGCTGCCGCCGTCCAGTCCGCCGCTGCCGCTGTCGGCGGCCCTGATCGCGCTGTTGATCCCGATCACCCGGGCCTTGGCGTCCACCAACGGCCCCCCGGAGTTGCCCGGGTTGATCGGGGCGTCGGTCTGCAGCGCGTCGACGTACGACACGTCGCTGCCGTCGCCCTTCTTGCCGCCCGCGGTGATCGGCCGCTGCTTGGCGCTGATGATCCCGGAGGTGACGGTGTTGGCCAGGTCGTAGGGGGCGCCGATGGCCACCACCGGGTCGCCGACCTGCGCCGCGTCCGAGTCGCCGAGGGTCAGCGGGTGCAGCCCGGTGACACCCTCGACCTGGACCACGGCGAGGTCGTAGCCGCCGTCCTTGCCGACGACCTTGGCCCGGGCGGTCTGCCCGCCGCTGAACGTCACCGATATCTCGCCGCCGGTCCCGGCCGGTTCGACGACGTGGTTGTTGGTGAGGATGTGGCCCTGCCGGTCGAGCACGAAGCCGGTGCCGGTGCCCTGCTCGGCGTTCCCGCGGACGTGCAGGGTCACCACGCCGGGCAGCGCCGCCCGGGCGATCCCGGCGACGCTCTCCGGGCTGCGGCTCCCCACACCGTCGGCCACCTGCGGCAACTTGATGTCGTCGATGCCGCCGTAGCGCTCGATGTAGGCGCCGGCGACCCCGCCGGCGCCGCCCGCGAGCAGCGCCAGCGCCACCGCGCCGAGGACCAGCGCGGGACGCCGGCCGCGGCGCCGGGGCGGGGCCGCGACGGCCACCGGGGGCGCGCTCCAGGGGTCGTACTGCTGCCAGGCGCCGGGGGCGGCGGGAGGGGGTGCGACGAAGCCCGAGGCGGGGACGCCGGCCGCCACGGCTCCCGGGGGCGCGGGGCGGGGGCCGCCGTCGCCCGGGTGCGGGACGAAGCCGCCCTCGGCGGGCTCGGGGACGGCCGGCCGCGGTCCGGCCGGCCCGGCGTCCGACGCCGTGGAGTGCGCCAACGGGGCGTCCGGCGCCGCGCGATGGCCGGCCGGGGCGTGCGGGCCGGCGGGCCGCTGCTCGGCGTCCTGCGGGGCGGCAGGGGCCGGTGTCGCCGCGCCGGGCGCCGGGGTGTCCGGCGCGGGCGGAAGCACGGTGCCGTGGGCCGGAGTGGCCGTCGGCCGTTGGACGAGCGGGGCCGGCGCCCAGGGACCGGGGCCGCCGTAGGGAGGCGTGCCGTAGGGGTCCTCGGGATGCAGCGGCTGCTGTCGGGGCGCGGCGGGGGGAGCGGCCGCCGGCTCGGTCCGCGGGTCGGGCGGGGTGGTGCCGGCCGCGGGCTCGACGTCCGGCGCCGGCCGCTGCTCCGCCCGGGCGCCGGCGGGCACCCGGCCGAGCGTCACGGTCGCCGCGGGGCGCTCCACGGGGGCCGGGGCGGTCGGTGCGTCCTCGGTGGGGTGCCCGGTGGCGCCCGGTGCCGTGGGGGCGGGCCCCGCCGGTGCGGTCGTTGTCGCGGCCTCCGGGGCGACGCCCTCACCGGGTATCTCGGCCGACGCCCCGGCCAACTCCCGTCCGCCACCGGCCGCTTGGGGGGCGTCGACGGGGTCGGCGGCAACGGCGGGTCGGTCGACCGCGGCGGTCCCGGGGGGCCCGGCGGGCGGGGCGGGAACGGCCGCGGGCTCCGCCGGCCCGGCCGGGGGCTGCGGCGGCCGGACGATCCAGTCGCCCGAGGTCTCCGCCTCGGAGGCGTGGTCGGTGCCGTCGACGGGCGACGCGGCGGGTGCCGCCTCCCCGGCCTGCCGGGCGGACTGTCCCGGCCCCGGAGCCTGCTCCGGGCGGTGCCACCACTTCGGCTTGGGCCCGGCGGCCTTCGCGTCGTCCATGCTCTCCCCAACAATTCGCCCGCGGCCCTGCGCGGACCACCGCCACCTGGGGCCTGTCCGACGACAGGCCCGTGCGGTACGCGCCCCGGGCAGGAGCGCGCCGCCCGAGAAGGGATTCAACCAGTTCCGGGCGGGAGCGCGCAGAGCCCGGTCAGTGCTGGCCGGTGACGGGCTGACCGGTGGGGGCCGCCGAGCCGAGCAGCGGCCGCATGGGCTCCAGCGGCGGCAACGGGGGCGGGGTGTGCCGGACCGGGGCGTTGCCGCTGGTGGCGGCGAGCGGGGCGAAGCGGAACTCCGTCGCCGGGCCGGTGGCGGCTATCAGCGGCGAGATGCCGAACCGGCCGGGTGCCGGGTTGAACGCCGGGACCGCGTCGGACGACCGGCCCTCGTCCGGCCCCAGCAGCGACATGGGACTGGGCGCGGGGGCACCCGTCGGGTTGCTGGCGGAGGGCCAGACGTCGGGGCGGGGCTCGTGCGTGGCCCAGAAGCCCCGGCCGCGCGAGAACTCCAGGGAGCCGGCCGCCGGATTGGCGCCCAGCGGGGTGACGGCGGTGCCGCTGCCCTCGGCGCGGGGCCCGGGCGCGTCGACGGCCGCCTCCAGCGGCAGGGCGCCGCCGAGCGCGAACGCCGCCAACGAGACCGCGCCGGCCGCCGCGAACGCGAACCGGCGCCGCTGCGGGGCGCCGCGCTCCGACTCCGGCACCCGGAAGCCACGCGTCCGCGGCGGGGTGGGAACGGCCGCCATGGCGCCGCCGAGGTGGTTCTCCGACGGGACGTAGCCGAACGCGCCGTCGCCGCCGGCGAACGCACCGCGACCGAAGGTGCCGCTGCCGAGCCGACTGCCGGGGCCGTCGGAATCGCCGCCGGGCAGTTGTTGGAGCCGCGCGAGCAGTCCCTCGGAGGGCCCGGGGGACAGCGCCTGCGCGAACACGTTCTTCAGCCGACGCTGCGCGTCGGCCTCCGCCTTGCACCTCCCGCACGTCGCGAGGTGCGCCAGCACCCGCTCCCGTGCGTCGTGCCCCAGTTCACCGTCGACCAGGGCCGCGAGGCGGTCGCCGAGATGGTGCTCGGCGGGGGACGGACCGCCACTGCCGCTCACGCGATTCCGACCTCCCTACTGGGCACCACGGCCAGGCTCCGCCGCTCCTGCCGCTCCTCGGCCCGGGCCTCGGGCGAGCGGTGCTTGAGCGCCTTGCGCAGGTGCGAGCGGCCCCGGTGGATCCGGCTGCGGACCGTGCCGAGCTTGACGCCGAGCGTCGCGGCGATCTCCTCGTACGACAGGCCCTCGATGTCGCAGAGCACCACGGCGGCCCGGAACTCCGGCGCGAGGGTGTCCAGCGCGTGCTGCACGTCCGCGTCGAAGTGGGTGTCGTCGAACTGCTGCTGCGGCGCCGGCTCCCGGCTGGGCAGCTTCTCGGCGGCGTCGTCGCCGAGCGCGTCGAAGCGGATGCGCTGACGGCGGCGGACCATGTCCAGGAAGAGGTTGGTCGTGATGCGGTGCAGCCAGCCCTCGAAGGTGCCGGGGGTGTACGTCGACAGCGAGCGGAAGACGCGGACGAACACCTCCTGCGTCAGGTCCTCGGCGTCGTGCTGATTGCCGGTGAGGCGGTAGGCGAGGCGGTAGACCCGGGCACTGTGCGTGCTGACGATCTCCTCCCAGGTGGGCGGAGTCCACGCCTGCACGTCGGCGTCTGCGGCGAAGGTCGCGGTGGGCGCGTCGGTGACGGGAGCCCCTCCCTTGGCCTTGGGGCCGTAAGGGCGGAAGCGGTCAGCGGTGTTGGTCACGGATTTCGGCCCGGCGAACGACCTTCGCAAGCGCCTGCGCACTCCTCGGTCACCCGCCGCAGCCGCACCTCCCCTGGTGGCTCTGGTGGTGTCCAGTAGAGCCCCTACCATATCCACCTCGCCCGTTAGCTCCGGATAAGCAGTTTTGACCAGCATTTGGTGTGGCTTCTCGTCTCGCCGCGGCTCCCGCCCGGACTCTTGCGCGGTATCCACCGGTGCGTCCCCCCGTCTCTCCCCCTGCCCCCTTCTAACGCCCGGTCCCATCTGCGGGTTCCCGCGCGCAGCGGATACAGTCACGGTTGCGTCAACTACGGGGACAGGAGAGGGCCATTACCGGCAACCGGCAGACGAGCTTGGCATTCGCCGAGGCGTACGGCGCCGGGACCATCGACGACGCCGCCCACACCGCCCTGCTCTGGTGCCGCGACCGCGCCCGCGAGGTGGGCGTGCGCACGGTGACCGCCGGCACCGGCGCGGCGCTGCGGCTGCTCGCCGCCACCGCGGACGCCAAGGCCGTCGCCGAGATCGGCACCGGCACGGGGGTGTCGGGCATCTACCTCCTGCACGGCATGCGCCCGGACGGCGTGCTGACCACCGTGGACCTCGAACCCGAACGGCAGGCCTTCGCCAAGCAGGCGTTCCGCGCCGCGGGCTTCGCCGGCAACCGCGCCCGCTTCATCCCGGGCCGCGCCCTGGACGTGCTGCCGCGCCTGGCGGACGGCGGCTACGACCTCGTCTTCTGCGACGGCGACCTCCTGGAGTACCTGGAGTACCTCGCCGAATCGTTGCGGCTGCTGCGCCCCGGCGGCCTGGTCTGCTTCCAGGGCGTCTTCGCGGACGGCCGGACGGTGGACTCCGCGGAGCAGCCCGACGAGGTACTGCGGGTCCGCGAACTGCTGCGGGCCATCCGGGAGAGCCGTTCGCTGGCGCCGGCCCTGCTGCCGGTCGGCGACGGGCTGCTCTGCGCCGTCAAGCGCGCCTGACCCGGCCGCCGCGGGCCCGGCCCGGACGAGCGCGCGGGGGTACGAAACGACCCCGGCACGCGGCGCGCCGTGTGGTGGCGTGCCGCGTGCCGGGGCCGGGGTATTCGGCTGGAGGTAGCGGGGTGGAATTCCCCGAAAACCGCAGCGGATTCTCCGCCCTCGTCAGACGGTGACCTTCTCCAGGGCCTCACCCAGGGCCTTGGCCTCGTCGGGGGTCAGCTCGACGACGAGTCGACCGCCGCCTTCGAGCGGAACGCGCATGACGATGCCCCGCCCCTCCTTGGTCACCTCGAGCGGGCCGTCGCCCGTCCGCGGCTTCATGGCCGCCATGCTCGTTCCCCTTCCTGAAACCAGCTCATCTCAGCCGGCGGCCTTGATAGGCGCGTGTCACCGGCGTCGAACACATTGCTTCCAGGCCATTATCCCGCATCGAACGACCCGATGACCAACATCAGGGGGCATCCCTTTGGCAACGCGCTCCCGCAAACCCACCCAATTCGGGGAGCGGGCTGCGATACTTCGCCACTCTCCGCCACCCGGCACCCCCACATTGTTTGACGTACGTCACATGTCGACGGCGGATGATCTCCGGCATCCTGAGCGCTGACTGCCGCTGCCGGGCAGCCCAGAGCCGCGACGGAGGGGACTCCACTATGGCCGACACCGTGCTCTACGACGTGACCGACGGACTCGCGACGATCACGCTCAACCGCCCCGACGCGATGAACGCGATGAACACGGAGGCGAAGGTCGCGCTCCGGGACGTCCTGAAGGAGGCCGCCGCCGACCCCGCCGTGCGCGCCGTGCTGCTCACCGCCACCGGGCGCGCCTTCTGCGTCGGGCAGGACCTCAAGGAACACATCGCCCTGCTGGCCGAGGACCGGGAGACCGGCGCCGGGCGCACCATGAACACCGTGCGGGAGCACTACAACCCCATCGTCACGGCGCTGGCCGGGATGCCCAAGCCGGTGGTGGCCGGCGTCAACGGGGTCGCCGCGGGTGCCGGCGCGGGCTTCGCGCTGGCCGCCGACTACCGGGTGGTCGCCGACACCGCCTCCTTCAACACCTCGTTCGCGGGCGTCGCGCTGACCGCGGACTCCGGGGTGTCCTGGACGCTGCCGCGGCTGATCGGCCACGGCCGGGCCGCCGACCTGCTGCTCTTCCCGCGCTCGATCGGAGCCTCGGAGGCCCACGACCTGGGCATCGCCAACCAGGTCGTCCCGGCCGACGAACTCGCCGACACGGCCGCCGCGGTGGCCCGCCGGCTGGCCGAGGGCCCGACCGCCGCCTACGCCGCGATCAAGGAGTCGCTGGCCTTCGGCGCCGGGCACGGGCTCGTCGAGACCCTCGAAAAGGAGGACGAGCTCCAGGTCCGGGCCGGGGCCTCGGGCGACCACCACCGCGCCGTGGCCGCGTTCGTCAACAAGGAGAAGCCGGTCTTCGAAGGACGGTGACCGGGCGGACGGCGGCGCCGGACCCGGCGCTCTTGACGGGCGACGGGCCCGGCTGCGGCACCTCCTGGCGGCAGCCGGGACGTCAGCCGACCGCCGCGTCCACCGCCGCACGGACGTGGCAGTCCGCGAGGTGGTCGTTGACCAGGCCGCACGCCTGCATCATGGCGTAAGCGGTGGTGGGGCCGACGAACCGGAAGCCGCGCTTCTTGAGGTCCTTGGCGAGGGCGGTGGACTCCTCGGTGACCGGCTGCACGTCGCCGGTGCTGCGCGGCACCGGGCGGCCGGCCCGGGTCGGCGCGTAGGACCAGATCAGGGTGTCGAGCTCGCCGGGGGCCAGCGCGGCGGCGACCTTGGCGTTGGCGATCGTCGCGGTGATCTTGGCGCGGTTGCGGATGATGCCCGGGTCGGCGAGCAGCCGCCCGGCGTCCTCGTCGGTGAACCGCGCCACCTCGGCGATCCGGAAGCCCGCGAACGCGGCGCGGAAGCCCTCGCGGCGCCGCAGGATGGTGATCCAGGACAGCCCGGACTGGAACGCCTCCAGGCTCATCCGCTCGAAGAGCGCGTCGTCGCCGTGGACCGGCCGGCCCCATTCGGTGTCGTGGTAGGCGCGGTAGTCCGCCATCCGCTCCGACTCCATGCCCCACGGGCAGCGCGGGACCCCGTCGGGGGCCGTCACCACTCCGGTCATGCCCGGTCCTCCCCTTCTCCCGACGGCGCCTCGCCGTCCTCGTGCTCGGTCGCCTCCGGGCGTCCGGGCTCCCCGGCCGGTCCGGACCCGGGCGGAAGGTCCGCCACCAGTCCGGCGCCGCCCATCGCCGAGGCGTTGGCACCGGCCAGGGCCGCCTCCAGCTCGGCGATCCGGGCGTCCCGCTCGGCCAGCTCGGCGCCGAGGCGGTCCAGCACGTCGTCGACGTCGTCCATGCGGTATCCGCGGACGGCCACCGGCAGCCGGACGGCCTCCACGTCGGCCCGGGCCAGCGGGCGGTCCTGGGGCAACGGGTCGTGGAGCGCCGCAGGCTCGGCGTCGCGCAGCCCGCCGCCCTCTCCGCCGGCGTCACCTCCGCCGACGACGACCAGCGTGACCGCGGCCACCACCACGACCATCGCGATCAGCATGAACCAGAACACGACCATCTCCCCGGACTTCAAGTGCCTGCACCGATCGTGCCATGCGGGTCTGACAGTTAGGGTCGCCCCCGGACCATGGAGAGGGAGTCAAGGGAATGCTGCGGCTGGGAAAACGCGAGTTCGGAGCGCATGAACCGGTGATCATGGCGATCGTCAACCGGACGCCGGACTCCTTCTACGACCAGGGCGCGACGTTCCGCGACGAACCCGCCCTGCACCGCGTGGAGCAGGCGATCGCCGACGGGGCCGCGATCATCGACGTCGGTGGCGTCAAGGCCGGTCCGGGCGAGGAGGTGGACGCCGCCGAGGAGGCCCGCCGCACGGTGGGGTTCGTGGCCGAGGTGCGGCGCCGCCACCCCGACGTGGTGATCAGCGTGGACACCTGGCGGCACGAGGTCGCCGAGGCGGTCTGCGAGGCCGGTGCGGACCTGCTCAACGACGCCTGGGGCGGCGTCGATCCGCGCCTCGCGGAGGTCGCCGCGCGGTTCGACGTGGGCCTGGTGTGCACCCACGCGGGCGGCGCCGAGCCGCGCACCCGGCCGCACCGGGTGGCGTACGACGACGTGATGGCCGACGTCCTGCGGGTCACGCTCGGACTGGCCGAGCGGGCCGCGGCGTTGGGCGTGCGCCGGGACGGCATCCTGATCGACCCGGGGCACGACTTCGGGAAGAACACCCGGCACAGCCTGGAGGCGACCCGACGGCTCGGCGAGATGGCGGAGACCGGCTGGCCGGTGCTGGTCTCGCTGTCCAACAAGGACTTCGTCGGCGAGACGCTCGACAAGCCGGTCAAGGAGCGGGTGCTGGGCACCCTGGCGACCACCGCGGTCTCCGCCTGGCTCGGTGCCCAGGTCTACCGCGTCCACGAGGTCGCCGAGACCCGTCAGGTGCTGGACATGGTGGCCTCGATCGCCGGCCACCGGCCGCCGGCGGTCGCCCGCCGCGGCCTGGCGTAGCGCCGTTCCCGCCGGCGGCGGGGAACCCCCCTCGGGGGCGTGGGAACGGATCCCCTAGGGGTCGCCCGCGCCCCCTGCGGGCCACAACGGCGCGGGCGCGGGCGGTGTTCCCCTCTCCGCGGCGGACCGGGGCGCCGGATCACGGCCGACCGGGACCAGACCCCGACTGCCCGGGACTAGATCCCGACCTCCTTTGTCACCAGCGCGATCGCCTCGTCCACGTCGTCGCTGAGGTGGAACAGCTCCAGGTCGTGCGGCGACGCCTTGCCCTGGGCGATCACGGTCTCGCGCAGCCAGGAGACCAGCCCGCTCCAGTAGTCCGAGCCGAAGAGCACGATCGGGAAGCGGGTGACCTTGCGGGTCTGGACGAGGGTCAGCGCCTCGAAGAGCTCGTCGAGGGTGCCGAGTCCGCCGGGGAGGACGACGAACCCGCGTGCGTACTTCACAAAACACGTCTTCCGGACGAAGAAGTAGCGGAAGTCGACCCCGAGGTTGACGTACGCGTTCATGCCCTGCTCGAAGGGCAGCTCGATGCCGAGCCCGACGGAGGTGCCGCCGGCCTCGAAGGCGCCCTTGTTGGCCGCCTCCATGGCGCCCGGGCCACCGCCGGTGATCACCGAGAAGCCGGCCTTCACCAGCGCCGCGCCGATCCGCACCCCGGCGTCGTACTCCGCCGTGCCGCGCGGGGTGCGGGCCGAACCGAAGACGCTGACGGCCGGGCCCAGCTCGGCCAGCGCGCCGAAGCCCTCGACGAACTCCGACTGGATGCGCATCACGCGCCAGGGATCGGTGTGCACCCACTCGGAGGGACCTTCGGAGTCCAGCAGCCGCTGGTCCGTCGTCGTACCCGTCTGCACCTGGTCGTGCCGGCGCAGTACGGGGCCCAGCCGCTGCTCCTCAGGGCTGTACGCACCCTCGGGGTTGGCCATGACGTGCTCCCTCCGCTGACAGATCGTTTGCCACTTCAGCGTAGATCCGCCGGTGTGGCGCGGAGGGGAATTCGGCGGGTCTCCGGGCGGTCGCCAGCGGGGCTGTCCGGTCCCGGACGGCCCCGCTGACCTGGCACCGCGCGTCCTCAGGCGGTCAGCCAGGCGCGCAGCCGCTCCTCGCAGTGCGCGATGCGGTCGATCGCGACCCGCTCGTCCTTCTTGTGGGCGAGCAGCGCCTCACCGGGTCCGTAGTTGACGGCCGGGACGCCGAGGGCGCTGAAGCGGGAGACGTCGGTCCAGCCGAACTTGGGCTTCGCGCTGCCGCCGACGGCCGTCATGAACGCCTGGGCGGCCGGGTGGGACAGCCCGGGCAACGCCCCCGGGGAGTGGTCGTCGATGACGAACTCGTCCACGGGGCAGTCCGCGAAGACCTCGCGGACGTGGGCCACCGCCTCTTCGGGGGTGCGGTCCGGTGCGTAGCGGAAGTTGACGGTGACGGTGCAGGCGTCCGGGACGACGTTGCCGGCCACGCCGCCCTCGATGCGGACCGCGTTGAGTCCCTCGCGGTACTCCAGGCCGTCGATCACCGGGCGGCGCGGCTCGTAGGCGGCGAGCGTCGCCAGGAGAGGGGCGGCGGCGTGGATGGCGTTGGCGCCCATCCAACTGCGCGCGGAGTGCGCGCGCTCCCCGCTGGTGCGCAGCAGGACCCGGAGGGTGCCCTGGCAGCCGCCCTCCACCTGGCCGTCGGAGGGCTCCAGGAGGACGGCGAAGTCGCCCGCGAGCCAGTCGGGGTGGGCGTCGGCGACCCGGCCGAGGCCGTTGAGGTGCGCGGCGACCTCTTCGTTGTCGTAGAAGACGAAGGTCAGGTCGCGGTTGGGGGCGGGGACGGTGGCGGCCATCCGGAGCTGGACGGCGACCCCCGACTTCATGTCGCAGGTGCCGCAGCCCCACAGGACGCCGTCCTCGTCGAGCCGGGAGGGGACGTTGTCCGCGATCGGCACGGTGTCGAGGTGTCCGGCGAGCACCACCCGCTCCGTGCGGCCCAGGTGCGTGCGGGCGACGACGTTGTTGCCGTACCGGTCGACGGTCAGGTGCGGCAGGGCACGCAGGGCGTCCTCGACGGCGTCGGCGAGGTCCTTCTCGTTGCCGCTCTCGGACGGGAAGTCGACGAGCTGCGCGGTCAGTGCGGCGGCGTCCAGCGACAGGTCAAGGCGGGGGTGAGTGGAGCGCTCCATGGGACCGACCCTATCGGCAGCCCTCGGGTACGTTGTGCTGCGTGTCCGCCCAGCCCGTTTCCCCGGCCCGCCGTGCCCGTCGGTGGCGCACCGCCGCGGCGGTCGCCGTCCTCCTCGGAGTGATCGCGTACCTCTTGGTGCAGTACGTCACCAGCGGCCCCGGGGCACCGCGCTGCACGGTGCGGGTCCAGGGCGACGGGGATCCGTACGAGCTCAGTCCCGAACAGGCCGCGAACGCCGCGACGATTTCCGCGGTGGCGGCCTCGCGCGGGCTTCCGGAGCGGGCGGTGACGATCGCACTGGCAACCGCCATGCAGGAATCCGGACTGCGCAACATCAATTTCGGCGACCGGGATTCGGTGGGGCTTTTCCAGCAGCGTCCTTCGCAGGACTGGGGAACCGTGAAAGAGATCATGGATCCCGTCTATGCGTCCGGGGAGTTCTACCGCCATCTGGTGAAAGTTCCCGGCTATTCGCGACTGCCTTTGACCGTTGCCGCACAGAAGGTGCAACGCAGTGGCTATCCGCAGGCGTACGCGAAGCACGAGGCGAACGCCGCACTGCTCACGGGGGCGTTGACCGGCCGGAGCGGGGACGTGTTGAGCTGCACGGTGAGCCACCCGGTGGACGGCGCCGGGCCGGACGGCGCGGCGAAGGTGCGGGAGCAGCTGGTGCGGGAGTTCGGCTCCGGGGTGGTGCCGCGGACCGGGGGCAGCGGCGGGCGGGCGCCGGCGGCGGGCCGCGACCTGACCGTGCCGGTGCGGCCCGACGCGTACGCGACGGCGACCGACGACGCCGCGCAGCGCGGCTGGCAGTTGGCGAACTGGGCCCTGGCGCACGCCGCCGACCTGCACATCGACCGGATCACCTACGCCGGGCGGACGTGGACGGCGGCCGACTCGGACAAGGGCTGGCAGGGCCCGGCGGGCGCCGGGGGCGCGGCGGACGCGGTGCGGATCGTCACCGCGCAGTAGCGCGTTTCCCTCTGACGCGCCGGCCGACTTGACCGCCCGGAGCCGCAACCCCCTTTACCGGACCGGTATTTCACCTGGTTGCGACCGTATCCTCGGCCAATTCCCGTGCGTTTAAAGGTCTGTGACGTTTCCGTACGACTTCGGGGCGCGCGCACATTGCTCATCTTTATCCGGGCAGATTATGTGACGCGTTGCCAATTCTTTACCGGAGTTCACCGCAACCTTCGGACTCCTGACGCGGTAATCAGGGCGTCCGTCCGCCCGGCGGACATGGCACATCTGTCAGAAGTACGAGTCCTTCTCCGTAAAAGGAGCATCATGTCCCTCCCCGTTACGCGTCGGATCGCCCGAGCCGCCCTGCTGGTCGCAGCAGGCGCCGCTCCCGTGGTCGCTGCGGCCGGATCCGCGAGCGCCGTGAACCTGCCTCCGTCGGGCAGCGAACTGGGCGGGCTGACCACCCTGGACTCCGCGAACACCAGCAAGGCCCTGGACAGCACCGCCCGGACCGGCGTCGGCCTGGTCAACGCGACCGGCAAGGAGGCCGCCGAGACCCTCGCGCCCGCACTGGTGCGCACCCTCGCCCCGGTCGTCGAGGAGGCCGCGCCGTTCACCCAGGAGACCGCCCGCAAGGCGGAGGGCATGGCCCGTCCGGTGGCGAGGAAGGGCATCTCCACCAACTCGCTGGCCGCCGACGCCGTCAAGAAGCTGGTCGGTGCGCCCCAGGGGGCGCAGACGCCGGTGCACGGCCTGATCGGCGGGATGCCGATCGGCCGCTGACGCGCCGAGACGCCGCGCGACGACGCGGGGGCCCGGGGAACTGCTCTCCCCCGGGCCCCCGCGCGCGTCGGTCGGATCAGTGACTCATGCGGCCAGGCGGCGCACCGCGGCGGCCACCCGCTCGTCGGTGGCGGTGAAGGCGATCCGCACGAACCGCTCCCCCGCGGTGCCGTAGAAGTCGCCGGGGGCGACCAGGATGCCGCGCTCGGCGAGGTCGCGGACGGTGTCCCAGCAGGGTTCGTCGCGGGTCGCCCAGAGGTAGAGCGACGCCTCGCTGTGCTCGATGCGGAAGCCCGCGGCCTCGAAGGCGGTGCGCAGGGCGGCGCGCCGGCGGGCGTAGCGGTCGCGCTGTTCGGCGACGTGCGCGGTGTCGCCCAGCGCCGCGACGGTGGCGGCCTGGACCGGCGCGGCGACCATCATTCCGCCGTGCTTGCGGATCTGCAGCAGCTCGCCGAGGACCGCGGCGTCGCCCAGCAGGAACGCGGAGCGGTAGCCGGCGAGGTTGGAGCGCTTGGACAGCGAGTGGACGGCGACGATGCCGTCGTAGGAGCCGCCGCACACGTCCGGGTGCAGCACGGAGACCGGCTCGGCCTCCCAGCCCAGTTCGAGGTAGCACTCGTCGCTGACGACCAGGACGGCGTGCTCGCGGGCCCAGGCGACGGTGCGGCGCAGCTCGTCGACGGTGAGCACCCGACCGGTGGGGTTGGACGGGGAGTTGAGCCAGAGCAGCTTCAGGCCGGTCGGGTCGAGCTCGGTCGGCTCGTCGTAGACGACCGGTTCGGCGCCGGCCAGGCGGGCACCGACCTCGTAGGTGGGGTAGGCGAGCCGCGGGTAGGCCACCGTGTCGCCGGCGCCCAGGCCCAGCTGGGTCGGCAGCCAGGCGACCAGTTCCTTGGAGCCGACGACCGGCAGCACGTTGGTGTGCGCCAGGTCGGGGGCGCCGAGGCGGTCGGCGGCCCAGCCGGTGAGCGCGTCCCGCAGTGCCGCGGTGCCCCACACCGTCGGATAGCCCGGGCTGTCCGCCGCGTCGGTGAGCGCCTGCCGGACCAGGGCGGGGACCGGGTCGACCGGAGTGCCGACCGACAGGTCGACGATGCCGTCGGCGTGCGCGGCGGCGGTCGCCTTGTACGGCTCCAGGCGGTCCCAGGGGAAGGCGGGCAGCCGGTCGCGGAGGGACGCGCCGGACGGGTGGCGGGAGGAGACTGCGCCCACGGTGCTCTCTTTCTCGTACGGGGTGGCGCGGGGGACGTCGGCGTGCGAAAACGCATCGGTCCCGTACGGCGGGTGGGCCGTACGGGACCGGGCGGCGCCGTGCGGCCTTCCCCAGCTCACGCCGGGGCTACCCCCGGCGGCCTCGGAGGTGCGAGGGAGCGGGCCGGCTCCCTTCCGCCCCTCCGGGGGGTGATCAGTGGTCCTGGTTCTGCGGCGGCAGTGCGGCGACGAACGGGTGGTCGCGCTCGATCAGGCCGAGCTTGCTGGCACCACCCGGGGAGCCGAGCTCGTCGAAGAACTCCACGTTGGCCTTGTAGTAGTCCTTCCACTCCTCCGGGGTGTCGTCCTCGTAGAAGATCGCCTCGACCGGGCAGACCGGCTCACAGGCACCACAGTCGACGCATTCGTCCGGGTGGATGTACAAGGACCGGGAGCCCTCGTAGATGCAGTCGACGGGGCACTCCTCGATGCAAGCCTTGTCCTTGACGTCGACACAAGGCTGCGCGATGACGTAGGTCACGCTGTCGTTCCTCCTCAGTAGGGCCGGCGGACCGGTCGTCGGTACCGCCGCTGGGCGCGCGGGAGCGCGGCGTCGTCGATGCCCGCCACCTAGTATCTCCGTTCCCGGGCACGAGACGAACAAGAGGGGCGGTTACAGAGCGATGGAATTCCTCGCCGGCGGACGCGCGGAGGTCCGGATCACCCATGCTGACGTGGGCAAAAGGGTATCCGTCCGGCGCTTGACCGGGGCCGGGAGCGAGGGGCCGGCCTTCACCGACGCGGTCGGGGTTCTCACATCATGGAACGACGGTGTGTTGAGCATCACACGGCGCGAGGGCGAGTGCGTGCGGATCGAGGAATCCACGCTGGTGGCGGCCAAGGTCGTACCGGCGGCACCGGCCCGGAGGAAGGTCCCGGCGGCCACGGTGCGTGAGCTCCAGACGGTCGCGGCCCGCAGCTGGCCGGCCATCGAGACGGAACGTCTCGGAGAGTGGACTCTGCGGGCGGCCGTCCAGGAGCTTCCTGGCGGAGCGGCGGCCGGGAAGCGGGTGGGCTTCACCCGGCGGGCCAACTCCGCGCTGCCGCTCGGCGACCCCGGTCTGCCCCTGGACGAGGCACTGGCCCGGACCGCCCGGTGGTACACCGACCGGGGGCTGCCCGCCCTGGTGACCGTGGCCACCGGCCGGGCCGACACCGACGAGCGGCTGGACGAGGTGCTGGCCGCCCGCGGCTGGACCGCCGAGGCGCACACCTCCGTGCGGATCGCGGCCCTGGCACCGCTCGCGGACACCGGCGCCGACACCGCGGACGTGCAGCTGTCGCGGCAGCCGGACGCCGACTGGCTGACCCTCTACAACCGGGCCGGCACGCCCACGCCCGAGGCGCGGGCGGTGCTGACCGGCGGCCCCTCGGTGTGGTTCGCCCGGGTGCCGACGCCGGACGGCGGCACCGCGGCGATCGGGCGGCTGGTCGTCGACGGGCGCTGGGCGGGCTTCGCCGCGGTGGAGACCGCGCCCGACCTGCGGCGCCGGGGCCTGGCGTCCCGGGTGATGGCGGCCCTCGCCGAGCGGGCGCTGACGGAGGGTGCCTCAGCGGCGTACCTCCAGGTAGAGAGGGACAACGCGGGCGCTCTGGCGCTGTACGACGGGATGGGGTTCGTCGAACACCACGGCTATCACTACCGACGCGGCCCGGCGGGCGGCGGGGTCGGCGCCTGAGGGGGTGTCCGTTCGACATGGGTGAGCGTGCGGAGCGCGGGGAGCCGGAGCGGGACGCGGCGCGCGAGGAGCGACGGCGGCAGTTCGCGGCGGCGGCCCGCGAGGAACGGCCGGACCTCGCGCTGCTGTGCCTGCTGATCGGCGCCGAGGCCGACCCGGCCCTGGACGAGGCCGGCATCGACGCGGCACAGATCGAACTGGACCGGCTCGCCGGCCTGCTGCCCTACGCCCCGGCCGGGTCCGCGGCGGGCCACCCCGGCCGCAGCGGACCGGAGGTCTGGGCCCGCAACCTCGCCGCGCTGCTCGGCGCCCGGGAGGGCTTCGGCGGCTCGCCCGCCGACTACCGCAGGCTGGAGTCGTCGCTGCTGCACCAGGTGCTGCGGCGGCGGCGCGGGCTGCCGATCCTGCTGTCGGTGGTCTGGATGGAGGTCGCCCGGCGGGCCGGGGCGCCGGTGTACGGGGTGGCGCTGCCGGGGCACTTCGTGATCGGCCTGGGCGATCCGCGCGGGCGGCACGTGCTGGCCGACCCCTTCGGGGGCGGGCGGCTGCTCACCGACCAGGACGCGGCGATGATCGTCGCGGGGGCGAGCGGTGCCGCGCTCTCGCCGGGGATGCTGGCGCCGGCCGGCCCGTTGGAGGTCGTCCAGCGCATCCTCAACAACATCCGGGCCTGGGCCCAGGCCCGCCCGGAGCACAGTGCGGTCCAGTTGTGGGCGCTGGAGCTGTCGTTGCTGCTGCCCAGCCATCCGGCGCGGCTGCGCCACGAGCGGGCGCAGCTCCTGGTCGAGCGGGGCGAGTTCCTGGCCGGGGCGGCCGAGTTGGAGGAGTACGCGCGGGTGCTGGAGCCGGTCCAGCCGGCCGCCGCGACCGCGCTGCGCCGGGAGGCCGGGGCGGCCCGGGCCCGGCTGAACTGAGCGGGCGGCGGGGCCCGCCCCCTCAGGCCGCCGCGGACCGGGCCGGTGCCGGCGCGGCGTCGTGCACCGGGGCCCGGCGGACCACCAGCAGCGTCGCGTCGTCCTTGAGGTCGCCGCCGGTGAAGTGCTCCAGGTCGGCGCGCAGGGTGCGGGCCAGTTCGGCGGGCTCCAGGTCGATCCAGGCGGCGATCCGCTCGGCCAACGGGTAGAAGCGGCCGTCGCCGCCGCGGGCCTCGGTGACGCCGTCCGTGCACAGCACCGCCCAGTCGTGGGGCTCGGGCTGGATGCGGACGCTGCGGCGGGGCTCGTTGCTGAGCCCGCCGAGCCCCAGCGGGAGCCCGCCCTCCCCGTCGGAGCGCTCGTGGACGACGCCGTCGCGCACCAGGTAGTACGGGATGTGCCCGCAGGACAGCAGCCGGGCCCGGCCCGCGCCGCGGACCTCCACCAGCAGTGCGGTGACGAAGCGCTCGTCGGTGCCCTCCTCGGCGGAGCGGGCGTTGTAGCGGGTCAGGGCCTGTTCCATCCGGCCGGCGACCCCCTCCAGCGACTCCTGGTACTGCGCCGCCTCGCGGAACGACGCGAGCACCTCCAGGCCCGCGCCGATCGCCGGCATGCCCTTGCCCTGGACGTCGCCGATCAGCAGCCGCAGGCCGTGCGGGGTGTTGACGGCCTCGTAGATGTCGCCGCCGACCCGGGCGCCCTCCTGCGCGGACACGTAGAAGCCGTACGCCTCCAGCGGTCCGGCCCGCAACGGCAGCTCGCGCAGCATGGCCCGCTGCACGGTGTCGGCGACCAGGGTGGTGCGGGCGTGCAGCGCCTCGCGTTGGAGCCGGGTACGGCACAGCACCAGCGCGAAGACGCCCACCAGGAACGCGCCGAAGACGCCGACGACCCGACTGGCCGGGGCCCAGTCGGGCACCGTCAGCAGGTCGACGTAGGTGAGCGAGACGACGTAGACGACGGCCACCAGCAGCGTGCGGGGGTACGAGCAGCGCAGCGCGGCGACCAGCGGGGCGATCCCCATGAACGCGGAGATGTGCAGCTCAGGGCCGGTCGTGGCGTCGACGGTCGCGACGACCAGGATGGCGAGGATCAGCAGCACGGGGGCGACGAGGCCGCCCTCTGCGGGGCGCTGGGCTGGCATGACACTTCAAGCCTGCGGGACGTTGCGCGGGCGCGCACAGGGGCGAAGGTCCACCCGCCCCGGGCGAAGGTCCCGGGAGCGGTGCCGGTGGTGCGGGCCCGCCAGCGGCCGGACGGAGGGCGGGACGCGAGGGGCGGGAGGGTCAGAGCCAGCCCTTGTCGCGGGCCGTGCGGACCGCCTCGGCGCGGTTGCGGGCGCCGGTCTTCTGGATGGCGAGCGAGAGGTAGTTGCGGACGGTGCCCTGCGAGAGGTGCAGCGCGGCGGCGATCTCGGCGTTGGTGGCGCCGTCGGCGGCGGCGTGCAGCACCTCGCGCTCGCGGTCGGTCAGCGGGCTGGCGCCGTCGGCCAGGGCGGCCGCCGCCAGCACGGGGTCGATGACCCGCTCCCCGTCCAGCACCCGGCGCACCGCGTCCGCGAGCCGGGCCGCCGGGGCGTCCTTGACCAGGAAGGCGTCCGCGCCGGCCTCCATCGCCCGGCGCAGGTAGCCGGGGCGGCCGAAGGTGGTGAGGATGACGACCTTCACGCCGGGCAGTTCGTCGCGCAGCCGGGCCGCGGCGTCCAGGCCGCTCAGGCCCGGCATCTCGATGTCCAGCAGTGCGACGTCGACGTCGTGGGCCCGCGCCTGCGCGAGGACCTCGTCGCCGCGCGCCGCCTGGGCGACGACCTCCAGGTCGCCCTCCAGGGACAGCAATGCCGCCAGCGCCTCCCGGACCATGGACTGGTCCTCCGCCAGCAGCAACCTGATCATGCGGGCCAGCTTACGGCCTGGGACGGCCGCGGCGGCCCGGAACCGGTGCGAGCGGTGACCGGGGGCGGTCCCGACCGGACGGGAGGCGTCGACCGGGCCTAGGCCGGCCCGTTCACCGGCTCCGGAGAGGTGTCCGGCACCGGGCTCCGGTCGTCCGGGGAGGCCGCCGGGGTGGTCGCGGGGACGTAGGCGCGCAGCGCGAATCCGCCGGTCCCGGTGGCCTGCCCGGTCTGAAGGTGTCCGTCGGTGAGGGCCAGCCGCTCGCGCAGGCCGGTGAGGCCGTTGCCGTCGTGCTGGCCGCGGAGCGGGCCCTCGCCGTCGTCGGTGACCACGAGGCAGACGTAGCGCCGGTCGTCGGCCTCCCGCTCCTCGGTGAGCAGCAGGTCGCAGCGGCGGGCGCCGCTGTGCCGGACGACGTTGGTGACCGCCTCGCGCAGCGCCCAGGCCAGGGCGCCCTCGGTGTCGGCGGTCAGCCCGTGGAACTCGCCCTCCAGCGACGGGTCGACGGTCAGCGCGATGTCGGCGGTGCGCAGTGCGGCGCGCGCGCCCGCCAGCTCCACCGCCAGCCGGGGGCGGCGGTAGCCCGTGACCGCCTCGCGGACGTCGACCAGGGCCTGCCGGCTGACCTGCTCGATGTCCGCGACCTGCCGGGCGGCGTCCTCGGGGCGGTCGGGCAGCATCCGCCCGGCCAGCTCGCTCTTGAGGGTTATCAGGGAGAGCGAGTGCCCCAGGAGGTCGTGCAGGTCGCGGGCGAGCCGCAGCCGCTCCTCGTTGGCGGCGAGGCGGGCGACCTCCTCCCGCGCGACGCGCAGCTCCTGGCTGGTGCGGACGAGGTTCTGCACGCCGATCATGACGAAGCCGCTGCCGAGGGCGGGGAGCGCGTAGGCGAAGAGGTAGTAGTTGCGGATCTCGGGGTAGTGGGCGCCGATGGCTATCAGCACCACGGTGATGAACGGGATGGCCCAGCGGGAGCGCTGCCAGGGCAGCACCACCGCGGAGGCCACGCTGGTGAAGATGAACAGCACCAGCCAGGAGTAGCCCAGCGTCCAGGTCAGGGCGACGGACAGCGCCAGCATCACGCCCAGCGGGGCGTACCGCAGCGAGACGGGCGGCTTCTGCCACATGTGGCGGAAGATCAGGACGAGGTAGGCGAGGACGAAGAGCGTGAGGCCGACGGCGCCCCAGACCCGCTGCGCGGTGGTGAAGGCGTGGCTGGTCAGCTCCGCCACCGGACCGGCGAGGTAGAGCAGCCAGACGCCGACCCACATCGACTTGCCGAGGGCCTGGCGGCGGCTGCGCGGGCGCTGCCCGATCAGCACCGGGTTCCGGTCGTCGGCCGCGCTCTTCGTCCGCACCTGTCTCATGCCTTCCGAGTGTCCTTGCGGTACAGCCAGGCTGCACCACCCACGAAGACGACGAGGTAGCCCAGCAGGATCGCCATGTCCTTGACGTGCGGCGCGCCACCGGCCTCGACGGCGGTGCCCAGGGCCGCGTAGGCGTGCGTCGGCAGCCACTCGGAGACGTTCTGCACCCACTGCGGCAGCAGCGTCATCGGCATCCACAGGCCGCCGAGGAAGGCCAGCGCGAAGAAGCAGAGCATGGAGACCGGGCGGACCGCGTCGCCGCTGGCCAGGTAGCCGATGGCGACGCCCAGGGCGGCGAAGACGAAGCTGCCGAGCCAGGTGCCGACGGCGATGGCGATCCACTGCCAGGCTTCGAGGCGGACGCCCTTGACGGCGGCGGCAACGATCATGACCAGCAGGATCGAGGGCAGGCTGACCGTCGCCGCGGCGGCTATCTTGGCGGCGACGTAGCCGCGGCCGGGCAGCGCGGTCAGCCGGAGCTGGCGCACCCAGCCCTGTTCGCGCTCCTTGGCGATGCGCTCGCTGTTGCCCAGCAGGACGGCGGTCATGGCGCCGAAGGCGGCCATCGAGACCATGTAGTAGAGCCCCATGTTGAGACCCGTCCCGGGGAGCGGCTTGCTGTCCGCGCCACCGGCGATGATCAGGTACAGCGCCGGCGGGTAGATCACCGAGAAGAACATGAACTTCTTGTTCCGCAGCGCGCGGAGGATTTCGAGCTTGATCAGGGTGGTCATCGGGCCGCCTCCTCGGCGGTGGTGATGGCGATGAACGCCTGCTCCAGGCCGAGGCCGGAGACTTCGAGGTTGCGCAGGTAGAGGCCGAGGCCGTAGAGGGCGTGCACGGTGGCGTCCGCGTCCTGGGACTGGATGCGGACGGTGCTGCCGGAACCGGCGTGGGACACCGTCAGGGAGGTGAGGTGCGGCAGCGCCTCCAGCGCGCCGCGGTCGGCCGCCCCCTCCAGGTCGAAGGTGATCCGGCGGGCGCCGGCCCGGGCCTTGATCTCGGCGGAGGTGCCGTCGGCCAGCACCCGGCCGCGGTGCAGCACGATCACCCGGTCGGCGATCTCGTCGGCCTCTTCCAGATAGTGCGTGGCGAAGAGGACCGTGCGGCCCTCGTCGGCCTGGCGGCGCATCGCGCCCCAGAACGTCTGCCGGGAGGAGACGTCCATGCCGGTGGTGGGCTCGTCCAGCACGATGAGGTCGTTGGCGCCAGCGGTGGCCAGGGCGAACCGCACCCGCTGCTCCTGGCCGCCGGAGAGCTTGCCGACCACCCGGTCGGCGATGTCCGTGATGCCGGCGGCGGCCAGGATCTGGTCCACCGGATAGCCGTGCGGGTGCAGGTCGCGGGCGAGCCGGACCAGCTCCCGGACCTTGACGCCCTCCATCAGGCCGCCGCTCTGGAGCATCGCGCCGACCTTGCCCAGCTGGATGGCGCGCTGCGGGGTGGTGCCGAACAGGGAGACCGATCCGGTGTCGGGGGTGCGCAGGCCGAGGAGCAGGTCGAGGGTGGAGGACTTGCCGGCGCCGTTGGGGCCGAGGAGAGCGACGGTCTCGCCGGGGTGCAGCTCCAGGTGCAGATCGGCCACCGCGCGCACCGCGCCGTAACTCTTGCTGACCCCCTGGAAGCTGACCACCGGTGCCCGTCCCGCGTCGGCCGCGGTGGTGGCTGGGGTGGTAGCTGTCGTCGTCATGTCGTTCAGCCTGCCGGATCGTCGGGCCGGGCGGCAGTGTCAGGTGTCCGCAAGGCGGTATGACAGATGTCATGGGTGAGGCCCCCTAGGGGAATCCCTGAGGACTCGCCCGAGAGGGCCTCTGACCTGTGCTTCTGCTGAACCTGCGGCGGCCGGACCAGCCGCCGCGGGGGGCTCAGCTGCCGTTGGTCGCGATGGTCTGCACGCGCTCGGCGGGGGTCTTGCCGAGCAGTGCCTTGCCCACCGCGCCGGCCACCTCCTCGACGCTGACCGGGTGCTTGGTCCCGTCGCCCTTGGTCACCATGACGTTGTCGAAGGTGTTGCCGTAGAGCTCCTTGAGCGCCGGCCGGTCGTAGTACGGCACCAGCTCGCCGCTGATGATCTTGAACGACAGGAACTTCGGGATGGACTTCTGCGGGCTGAAGGAGACCGTGTGCCCGGGGTCCGTCCGGACCGTGATCAGCCCGGACATCGCCGGCTCGGCGAACTGCTGGAGCGCCTTGTCCACCGCGGCCTTGCTGACCTTGGGCTGCTGGGTGGTGGCGGCGAGGACCACGGGGGTGTCGCCGCCGGTGCTGACGCGGTTGAGGTAGGCCGCGGCGATCTTGTCCTCGGAGGCGGCGACGTCGATCGCCTTGTGGGGCGCGCCGTAGTGGGGCACCGCCTTGCCGTTCTCGAACGTGATCCCGCCGTCCATCTCGGCGTTGGCCGGTCCGGTCACGCCCTGGAGCGCGATCGCCAGCTTCTCCTTGTCGGTGATCACCGCGGGCTGGGCGGTGCGCTTGACGCCGAAGAGCGAGCCCACGACGGAGATCGGGTTGTAGTCCCGACCGGACGCGTTGCGGACCGTGGCCTGGAGGTCGACGTCCAAGCCCGCCCGGGCCGGCAACAGGGTCTCGGACTTGCCGTCCACAGTGATCTTGAGCGGCGCGGAGCGGCGGTCCTTGAGGGCGGTCTCCAGCTTCTTGACCGCGTCATCCTTGGAGCTGCCGCCGATGTCCACCCCCAGGGCGGTGGTGTTGTTGGGAACGTCGGAGTGGTCGAGCAGCAGCCCGGCGCCGTAGGCGACACCGGCCAGGACGACGACCGCGACGCCGATCAGCACCAGCTTGTTGCGGCCCTTCTTGGGCGGGTTGATCGGCTCGGGGATCTTGGGTCGCGGCTTGGCGGCGGCACCGTCCTCGTCGCTGCCGGACGCCCCGGCGAACGGGGTGGCGGCCGACGGGCCGTCCTTCCCCGGCACCTTGGGGATGCCGCTGACGAGGGTGTCGCCGGACAGCCGGCCACCCGGGCCGCCGCTCTTGGGGCCGGTCCCGGCCGCCGGGCCCTTGGGGCCGCCGTTGGCCAGGCCGCCCGCGATGCCGCCGGTCACGCCGGGGCCACCACCGGAGCCGGCGGACGGCGCCGGCGGCTGCGGGGTGAGCTCGGCGGTGTCGTCGCTGAGTCGGCCCGCGGCGCTCTTGCCGGCGCTGGGGTCGCTGAAGCCGGGCGGGAGGTCGAATGCCGAGTCGCCGCGCGCCGGGCCGGACGTCGGGCCGTTGGGGGCCGTGCCGCCGGCCGGCGCGTCGAACGGGTTGCGGTCGCCGGCGGGCCGGGGCGGCGCGTCGAACGGCGAGCCGCCGCGCGGGCCGCCGTCGAACGGGGACGCCGCAGCGCGGGGACCGCCGTCGAACGGGGAGGGCCCGGTCAACGGGTCGCCGCCGAGGGCGGAGCCGCCCAGGGGGTCGCTGCCCAACGGGTCGCCACCGAGCGGGTCGCCGCCCAGGGGACCGCCGCCCAACGGGTCGCCGCCGAGCGGGTCGCCGCCGAAGGGCTTGCCGCCCAGGGGGTCACCGCCGAGCGGGTCGCTCCTCAGGGGGTCACTGCCCAGCGGGTCGCTGCCCAAGGGGTCGCTGCCCAGGGGGTCGCTCTCGTAGGGCGAGACGCCCGGCGCGCGGCCGCTCTGCGGGGCCGGTCCGGAGTCCGTCGGCGCGTCCGAGAAGTAGGGGAGGTCCAGGCGCGGCGCGGACGCCCCGCCGGGCGCGCCGGGAGTTCCCGGTGCCGGGGCGGCGTCGGCGGCCGACGGCTTCCCACCGGTCTGGCCCTGCGGCTTGCGCGGCGAGAACCAGTCGCTGGTCGTCTTCTCCTTGGGGGCGGCGGGTGCCTCCTCCGCCTCCTCCGGCCGCGGCGTCTCCGCCGTGCGTTCGGCGGGCCTCTCACCGCCGAAGGCGGGACCGGACGGCCCCCGGGAACCGGACGGGCCGGCGGAACCGCCGGGTGCAGCCGATGCGTTCATGCCGGACTCCTCACCGACGGGCTTGCGCACGACGACCGGCGGGATGGGGCGGGACCCCGGAATGTTGATCTTGATCCGCGTCGTCAGCGTGGTCTCGGTTTTGGGTTCCTCCGGCCGGTCCGCGGCTCCGCTTCCCGGCGCCTCGCCGGCTTCTCCCCTGGGCGAACCGTAGGGCGGTGTCCCCGACGGGTACACGGCTCCGCCGCGGCCCCGGGGGCCGGAGGACGAACTGTCAGATTCACGACTCAAAGCAGGTTCTCCCGGTTGGCTCCGCCGCTCGTCAGAGATGATCCCCGGCCTCAGGCCGGCAAGTGCCCCCAGGGCGGCGCGGCGGCGCGCACCACCATACTGGCCGCCGCCGGCCGACACTCTGGGTGCGCCGGAACACCGCCCCGCCGGCGGCCGCTCCGCAAACGCGGGCGGGCCCCCGGAAGCCCGCGGCATCCGTCCCGGTATGGACCACGTCATCCGCCAACTCGGCCCCGGGGTACGCCCGCAGCGCGCAGTTGGTTCCCGGTGGCACAGATCACAGCGATCACGATGCCGCCCAGCAGGAAGCCGTACGAGCCGAGCCCCGGCCCGAACAGGAAATCGCCCTCCGGACGCACGTCGCTGAGCAACAGGAACACCGTCACCAGCCAAGCGGCGCCGGGCACCAGCACCCCGCCCGCCGTGCCGGTGGCCCGCGCGCCCCCGTAGAAGAGGCCGACGAGACCGGCCAGGGCCAGCAGCAACCCGCCCGGGAACCAGGCCGCTTGGAGGAGCGTGCCGGCGAACGCGACGAGAACGGCCACGACCAACAGCAGGACGTACAGGCCCACCCGGCCCGGCGTCAGCGGTGCACCGGCCGCCGGATGGCGCGTCGGTGGTGCGGGGGTGCCGCCGCGCGGGGCGGCCGCGCCACTGCCGGACGCCCGCGTCCGCCGTCCGCCGTCCGCATCGGCGCCGCCGTTGCGGCCGCCGCCCTTGCCCGTGGCCCCGCCACCCTTGGACGTCGTCATTCCGCCGCCTCCTCACTGCGGGTCCGCGGCTGCGCACCCGTCGACGTGGCCGACTCCCCGACGCCGGCGAAGAGATCGTCCTCGCGTCCCGCCCCGGCCGGGCCGGGCGTCCCGTGCACCAGCCGGTAGTGCTCGGCGGCGAACAGGGGCTGCCCGAGGTCGTTGGAGAGCGCGAAGAACGCGCCGTCGACCACGACCTGCGTCACGTGTGCGCGCATCGCCGCGGCCTTCGCGTCCGCGTACCCGCCCGGGCCGGCGATCGTCGAGGTGACCGCGTCGTCCGGAACCACGCCCGGCACGTCGTCCACCGCGGCGACCCCGGCGAAGCCGTGACCGGCCGCGTGCACCGCGGCGAGGCCCGCCTCGACCTCCGAGCGGGGGTTGCAGTTCCAGTAAATCTTTTCGATCGCATACGCGCTGCCGAGGTCCGGGCGGAAGTCCGCCCGTGCGGCCAGCTCCGCGGCCCGTACGGCGACCCGGTGGGCCTGGATGTGGTCGGGGTGGCCGTATCCGCCATTCGGGTCATAGGTGACGAGGACCTGGGGGCGGACCTCGCGGATGACGGCCACCAGGTGGGCCGCCGCCTCGTCCACCGGCGCCTGCCAGAAGCAGTCCGGTCGGTCGTTCTGCGGCGCGCCCATCATCCCGGAGTCCCGGTAGCGGCCGGGGCCGCCGAGGAAGCGGTGGTCACCGACCCCGAGGGCGGCCATCGCCGCGGCCAGCTCGTGGACGCGGTGCGGGCCCAGGGCGTCGTCGCGGTCCGGTGTGAGGTGGGCGAGCGCGGGCGGGATGACCTCGCCCTCCTCGCCGCGGGTGCAGGTCACCAGGGTGACCAGCGCGCCTTCGGCCGCGTACTTCGCCATGGTGGCGCCGTTGTTGATCGACTCGTCGTCCGGGTGCGCGTGCACCAGGAGGAGACGGCGGGTGGGGAGGTCACTGCGCCGCGCAGCACCTCCGCCCGCGGGGGCCGGGACAGGGTGGGACGTCATGCAGACAGCCTACGAGCCGCCCACCGTGCCCTCCGCAGCCGCTCGCCGGCCGTCGGCCGGGGCGCCCCGCGGGAGCGCGGGGCGGGGCGGCGCGGGCCGACCGGGGTGGGGCGGAACGCTCAGAACTTGATGCCGCCGAGCATCCCCGCGACGTTGGTCGTCAGGGTCTTGATCGTCGGGGCGATGGACGAGCTGGCCAGATAGAAGCCCAGCAGCATACAGACAAAGGCATGCACCGCCTTCAGCCCGGACTTCCTGATCAGCAAGAAGACGATGATCGCCAGCAGCACCACCGCCGAAATCGAGAGTGCCACGGCGGCTCACCTCCAAGTACTCATGGTCCGGACAGAGTTGACGGTACGTGAGTCGACGGATCGACGCCACGCACCCGGGTATGCCAAGGGCTCTTTACCCCGTACCCCCTACGCGCAAGGGATCATAACTTTCCGTCCTTGCGCATAAGTCGGTGCACCGGAGCACGGTGGGGGCGCACGCCGTTTTCCACAGCCACGCGCCGGCCGGGCGCTGCCGCCGTAGGCTCGGCGGCATGACCGGACAGCTGCCCTTCCCGCGGCACTACGCGCGCACCCAGCGCTTCACGCTCGGCACCCCGCGCGACTTCGCCCTCGCCCCCGACGGCACCCGCGTCGTCTTCCTCCGATCCCGTACCGGCACCGACCGCAGCCACCAGCTCTGGGTCCTGGACCTCGACGACGGCAGGGAGTTCGCCGCCGCCGACCCGCAGGCGCTGTTGGCCGGGGCGGACGAGCAGCTCTCGCCGCAGGAGCGGGCGCGCCGCGAGCGCAGCCGGGAGGGGTCGGCGGGCATCGTCGGCTACGCGGTGGACGCCGCCGTGGAGTTGGCCGCCTTCGCCCTGTCGGGCCGGCTGTTCGTCTCGGAGCTGCGCGCCGGCACCACCCGCGAACTCCCCGTGGCGGGTCCGGTGGTGGACCCCCGCCCCGCCCCCGACGGCCGGCACGTGGCCTACGTGGCCGACGGCGCGCTGCGGGTCGTCGCGGCGGACGGCGACGGCACCGCGGGCGCGGACCGGGCGCTGGCGGAGCCGGACGGGCCCGACGTCACCTGGGGGCTGGCCGAGTTCATCGCGGCCGAGGAGATGGGGCGCCACCGGGGCTTCTGGTGGTCGCCGGAGAGCGACCGGGTGCTGGCCGCACGGGTCGACGACGCGCCGGTGACCCGCTGGTGGATCGCCGACCCGGCGCACCCCGACCGGGCGCCCGCACAGGTGCCGTACCCGGTGGCCGGCAGCGCCAACGCCGACGTCACCCTGGCGTTCTTCGGTCTGGACGGCTCCCGGACGGACGTCCGCTGGGACACCGCGCGCTACCCCTATCTGGCCCGCGTCCACTGGTCGGCGGCCGGCCCGCCGCTCCTGCTGGTCCAGACCCGGGACCAGCGTGCCCAGCGCTATCTGAAGGTCGATCCGCAGACCGGGGCGACCACCCTGGTGCACGAGGACCAGGACGAGGTGTGGGTCGAGCCGTACCCGGGCGCGCCGGCGTGGACGCCGGACGGGCGGCTGGTGCGGATCGCCGACGAGGGCGGCGCCCGCCGGCTGTTCGTCGGTGACCGGCCGCTGACCGGGCAGCCGCTGCACGTCCGGGCCGTGTTGGACATCGGCGAGGACGACGTGTTGTTCTCGGCCAGCGGTGCGGACGTGCACGACATCGGGGTGTACCGGGCGTGGTTCCGCGGCAGCGGCGACCAGGGCGGCTGGGAGCGGGTCGGCGAGCAGCCGCACCCGACCGTCTCCTCGGCGGTGCGCGGCGGGGCGTTGACGGTCCTGACGCAGGCGTCGCTGGAGCGGCCGGGCGCCCGGTCGGAAGTGGTGCGGCTGGATCCGGACGGCGGCGAGAAGGTGCTGGCGGTCATCGGTTCGCACGCCGAGACGCCGGGTCTCACCGCTCGACCGCGGCTGGTGCTCGCCGGCGAGCGCCGGATCCCGTGCGCGGTGCTGCTGCCGACCGGTTACGCGGAGGGCGACGGTCCGCTGCCGGTGCTGCTCGATCCCTACGGCGGTCCGCACGGCCAACGCGTCGTCGCCGCGCACAACGCGTACCTGACGTCCCAGTGGTTCGCCGATCAGGGCTTCGCGGTGGTGGTGGCGGACGGCCGGGGCACCCCGGGCCGCTCCCCTGCGTGGGAGAAGGCGGTCTCCCGGCGGCTCGGGCCGGTGGCGTTGGAGGACCAGGTGCACGCCCTGGAGGCGCTGGCCGACTCCTTCCCCCTGGACCTGGGGCGGGTCGCGATCCGCGGGTGGTCGTTCGGCGGGTACCTGGCGGGGATGGCCGCGCTGCGCCGGCCGGACGTCTTCCACGCCGCGGTGGTGGGCGCGCCGGTGACCGACCTGCGGCTGTACGACACCCATTACCAGGAGCGGTACCTCGGCCACCCCGACGAGGAGCCGGCGGTCTACGCCAGCAACTCCCTGGTGACGGACGAGGGGCTGTCCCAGGCGGTGGAACCGCACCGCCCGATGCTGATCGTGCACGGACTGGCCGACGACAACGTGGTGGTGGCGCACTCCCTGCGGCTGTCCTCGGCGTTGCTGGCCGCGGGCCGGCCGCACGAGGTGCTGCCGCTCTCGGGGGTGACGCACATGGCGTCGCAGGAGCAGGTGGCGGAGAACCTGCTCCTGCTCCAGGTGGACTTCCTCAAGCGGTCCCTGGGACTTCGCTGAGATCCGCCGGGCGCCGTCCGCCGGCCCACGGACCGGCGGGGGCGTCCGGCGCCCACCGGGCGGGCCGCGGCGCGCAGGAAGCAGACGTCCGGTGAGGACGGCCAACGTCCCATCCAGCGGACCCGCTTGAGCCGCCCGGGCGGCTCAAGCGACGCCTCCCGCGGACAGTGTCCACGGGTGCGCCCACCGGCTCCGGCGGGCCCTCCGTGGACGGCGTCGGGCGTGCCCGCACCCCGCGTGCCGTCCATCGCCGCGCGTCGCGCTCGACCACGTCAGCGGTACCGCGCGCGCCTCGGATGAGACGGCGTGACCGCACTGTGGACGCGGGGCGGCAGACCCGGACTGCTCCCGTCCACCTCGCGGCCCGACGACGCGCACAGCATCCCCGCATTCGTAAACGCACTGCCGCAGGTCTACACCAATCTCGCCCCCCGGACAACAGACACCGGGGAAGTGGAACGCCAAACACCCACAAAACGGCGGTCGGCCGGGGCGCCGCTGGCATCCCCGGCCGACCTACGGCACCCGCACGGCCGTACGGTGTTCAGCATGGCGCGTCCGTATATCGGTGATGCGACGGGCAAGTTGCCTTCACGTTAAAGCGTTTGGTTCACTTTTGTCCCTCATGCCGTACATGACAACCCGGTGTCAAGCACGCCTTGGCGACGATCTGCGCAATCTTCGCTCAAGAAGCGGACGACCTGTGCAGAAGCACACCTCATACCCTTGACTCGGCCGTAAATCACTTGCGAAAGTCGCGCTCATCCAGCGGTGCGACGGGTGCCGCTTCACGTTCCAAGAGAACTCGGCGCGGGGGCACTTCGCGATGACTAGTCCATCCCAGACCGCGACAGACAAGTCCGATACCCCGGGGCTTGCGTCCAAGGGTCTGAAGAAGGAGAAGAAGGGCAAGGGCGGTGAGCTCGTCGGCCGTTCCCCCGGGCAGTTGATGTGGACGCGCTTCAAGCGCGACCGCACCGGCATGATCTGCGGGATCGTCGTGCTCGCCTTCTTCGTCATCGCGGCCCTGGCCCCGGTGATCGCCGCGATCTACGGCAAGAATCCGTACACGCTCTACGGCAGCGACAACCCCGACCTCCTGGACGAGTTCGGTTATCCGATGGGCGCCAACGGCGGCATCTCCGGAGACTTCTGGTTCGGCATCGAGCCGTCGCTGGGGCGTGACCTCTTCACCCAGCTGCTGTACGGCATGCGGACCTCGCTCGGCATCTCCGTGGCCGTCACCATCCTGGTGGTCATCACCGGCACCATCCTCGGTGTCACCGCGGGGTACCTCGGCGGCCGCACCGACTACTGGCTCGGCCGGGTGATCGACTTCCTGCTCGCCTTCCCCAGCCAGCTGACGTTCGTGGCGTTCATGCCCGTGGTGGTGGCCCTTTTCGTCCCTCCGGGCGACGAGACCCCGACCTACATCCGGGTGATCGCGCTGATCCTCGTGCAGTGGGCGCTCGGCTGGATGGGTCTGGCCCGCCTTCTGCGCGGCCAGGTACTGTCGCTGCGCGAGCGGGAGTTCGTCGAGGCGGCGAAGATCACCGGCGCCTCCCCCTGGCGGATCATCACCAAGGAACTGCTGCCGAACGTGGTGACTCCGATCCTCGTACAAAGCACCTACATGCTCCCGCTGTTCGTGACGGCGGAGGCCGGCCTGTCCTTCCTGGGCGTCGGCATCATGGAGCCGACCCCGGACTGGGGACGGCTGTTCCACACGGCCGGCATGGTGTACGAGAACGACCCGACCTTCTTGCTCTTCCCCGGCGCCGCGATGGTGATCTTCGTGCTCTGCTTCAACCTGCTCGGAGACTCGGTCCGGGACGCCTTCGACCCCAAGTCCGGTCGCTGATCGTCCACTTGACGGGGGCAGCTGTCGCCCCCGCACCGGTCGCGCACCGGATGCGTCAGACAGCACATCTGGGACAACGACTGACAGGCAGGTGCTTGGATCCTCATGAACGCACTCACTACGCGTAGAGCCCGTGCGGTGCTCGTGGCCATGGCGGCCGGTTCGCTCGCCCTCACCGGGTGCAGCAGCGGCGGCGCCACGGGCAAGGACAAGTCGCAGACCGACAAGGATGCCGCGGCCCAGGCCAAGGCGGTGCCGCTGGGCAACGTCGCCCAGTCCACCGGTCCGGCGGCTCCGGTCGCGGGCGCGACGCCCGGCGGCACCGTCACCGTCTACCAGCGGGACAGCTACAACCACCTGGACCCGGCCCAGATGTACGTCAGCGACATGGGCGACCTGTCGAAGCTGATCTTCCGTGGCCTGACCACCTTCAAGCAGGACGACAAGGGCAACAAGACGGTCGTCGGTGACCTCGCCACCGACTCCGGCCAGATGTCCGACGGCGGCAAGACCTGGAAGTACACGCTCAAGGACGGCATCAAGTTCGAGGACGGCAAGCCGATCACCTCGAAGGACATCCGGCACACCTTCGAGCGCCAGTACGCCAAGTTCATCACCGAGGGTCCGACCTACGTCCAGCAGTGGCTCTCGGGCGACGGCACGACCTACCGCAAGGCGCTGCCGGACGGTCCGTACAAGGGTGACCACCTGCCCAAGTCCGTCCTGGACACCCCGGACGACCACACCGTCATCTTCCACTTCCAAAAGCCGCAGACGCAGCTGCCCTACGCGCTGACGATGGCGGGCTACAGCGTCGTCCCGGACAGCGACAAGGACACCAAGGACAAGTACGACGTCGCACCGGTCTGCTCCGGCCCGTACAAGATCGCGGACTTCAAGGCCGGCAAGTCCATGTCGTTGGTGAAGAACCCCAACTGGGACGCCAAGTCCGACCCGATGCGCCACCAGTACGTCGACGGCTTCAGCATCACCTTCAACCACCAGGCGTCCGACTCCACCAAGCGGCTGATGGCCGACAAGGGCGTGGACCAGACCGCGGTCAGCTTCACCAACTCCGTGGAGCCGACGCTGACCAAGCAGGTGCTGGACGACGCCAGCGCCAGCAAGCGCCTGGTCCAGGGCTACCAGCCCTACGTCTGGCAGATGAACATGAACATGGACCGCATCAAGGACAAGAAGATCCGCGATGCGATCACCTACGCCATGCCCAACAGCCAGATCGTCCGGATCAACGGCGGCAGCTACGGCGGTGAGATCGCCGGCGGTCTGCTGGCCCCGACCGTCGCGGGCTACAAGAAGGGCTACGACCCCTACGGCAAGCTCTCCAAGCCCAACGGCGACCCGGAGAAGGCCAAGCAGCTCCTGAAGGAGGCCGGCAAGACGGGCATGAAGCTCGTCTACGCCTACTCCAACACCGAGATCCGGCAGAAGGAAGCCGTCGCGATCGCCGACGCGCTCGGCAAGGCCGGCTTCAACGTGCAGAAGAAGGAGGTCGACGCGGCCTCCTGGTACCAGCAGATGGGCAAGGTCGACAACGGCTTCGACATCTACATGACGGGCTGGGGCCAGGACTGGCCGGACGCCTCCACCGTGATCCCGCCGTCCTACGACGGCCGGCAGATCCAGGACGGTGCGGCCAACTACTCGCACGTCCGTGACCCGAAGATCAGCAGCGAGATCGACCGCATCAAGAAGATCACGGACATCACGCAGCAGACCGCCGAGTGGGAGAAGCTCCACGAGTACATCGTGGAGAAGGTCAACCCGGCCGCTCCGGTGTTCTACACCAAGATGCTCCAGCTGTACGGCTCGAAGATCGGTGGCGCCCGCTACAACACGGACGTCAACTACATCGACCCGACCACGCTGTTCATCAAGAAGTAAGCACCGTGTGAAGGCATTCCGGAGCGCGCGCACGGCGGGGCGCGCCTCCGGATGCCTTCCCGCCACCCCTCACCCCACTGCAGCCGCCGTCCTGAGAGCAGCGAATTGCCATGCTTCCCTTCCTACTTCGCCGGACGTTCGGCGCGGTCGTCACCCTCATCCTGCTGAGCGCGGTCACCTTCTTCGTCTTCTTCTCCGTGGGCGACCCCGCGATGATGGCCTGCGGCAAGAACTGCACCGCGGACAACATCGCCCTGATCCACCAGAACCTGGGCCTCGACAAGCCCCTTCCGACGCAGTACTGGGACTTCCTGGTCGGCGTGTTCGCCGGGCGTGACTTCACCCTCGGCCACTGCAGCGCCCCCTGCTTCGGCTACTCCTTCGCCACGAAGCAGGACGTCTGGTCGACGATGATGGACCGGCTGCCGACCACCGCCTCGCTGGCCATCGGCGGTGCCGTGGTGTTCCTGGTGATCGGCCTGGGCGCCGGCCTGCTGGCCGCCTGGAAGCGCGGCACGCTGCTGGACAAGACGGTCACCGGCGCGTCGATGGTGCTCAGCTCGGTGCAGATCTACATCCTCGGCCCGGTCGTGCTGGGCATCTTCGTCTACAGCGGCATCATGGCGGCGCCCAAGTACGTCAACCTCACCAGCAGCCCGGTCGGTTGGTTCATGGGCCTGCTGATCCCGTGGCTGGTCATGTCGACGATCTTCACCGCGCAGTACACCCGTATGTCGCGCTCGACGATGATCGAACAGCTCCAGGAGGAGCACGTCCGCACCGCCAAGGCCAAGGGCATGCCGGCGCGTTACGTCTTCCTGCGGTACGCCTGGCGCGGTTCGCTGATCCCGATCGTCACCATCCTCGGCATGGACCTGGGGTCGCTGTTCGGCGGCGCGATGATCACCGAGTTCACCTTCCAGCTCGCCGGGCTGGGGCGGTTGGCGATCGACTCCGTGACCACCCTCGACCTGCCCATGGTGCTGGGCGTGCTGGTCTTCAGCGCGGCCCTGATCCTGGTGTTCAACATCATCGTGGATGCGGCGTACGCGTTCATCGACCCGCGCGTGCGCCTGTCCTAGGAGAGCCTGACGTGACCACACCCACCAAGACCGCGGAGAAGCCGGTCCCGAACGGACCCGGTGGCGATTCCTTCCTCTCCGTCCGCGACCTGCATGTCCGCTTCTCCACCGAGGACGGCATCGTCAAGGCGGTCGACGGCCTCTCCTTCGACCTGGAGCGCGGCAAGACCCTGGGCATCGTCGGCGAGTCGGGCTCCGGCAAGTCCGTCACCAACCTCGCCGTGCTGGGGCTGCACAACCCCAAGGCCACGGAGATCACCGGTGAGATCCACCTGGACGGCCAGGAGCTGACCGGCGCCAAGGAGAAGACCCTGGAGAAGCTCCGGGGCAACAAGATGGCGATGATCTTCCAGGACGCGCTGACCGCCCTGTCGCCGTACTACACCGTCGGCCGGCAGATCGCCGAACCGTTCATGAAGCACACCGGCGCCAACAAGCGCGAGGGCCGGCAGCGGGCCATCGAGATGCTGACCAAGGTCGGCATCCCCCAGCCCAGCCTGCGGGTGGACGACTACCCGCACCAGTTCTCCGGCGGCATGCGGCAGCGCGCGATGATCGCCATGGCGCTGGTCTGCAACCCTCAGCTGCTGATCGCCGACGAGCCGACCACCGCCCTGGACGTCACCGTCCAGGCGCAGATCTTGGACCTCCTCAAGGACCTCCAGCAGGAGTTCGGCTCCGCGATCATCCTGATCACCCATGACCTCGGCGTGGTCGCCAACACCGCCGACGACCTGCTGGTGATGTACGCCGGCCGGGCCGTCGAGCGCGGTTCGGTCCGGGAGATCCTCACCGAGCCCCGGCACCCGTACACCTGGGGCCTGCTCAGCTCCATGCCGCGGCTCTCCTCGGACGTCAACGAGGAGCTGCACCCGATCCCGGGTTCCCCGCCGAGCCTGCTCAACCCGCCGTCGGGCTGCGCCTTCCACCCGCGCTGCGCGTTCACCGCGGAGGTCGACGGCGGCCGCTGCACCGGCGAGCGCCCGCCGCTGGCACCGGGTCGGGCCGCCGCCTGCCACCTGAGCGCCGAGCAGAAGCAGACCCTCTTCACCGAGCAGATCAAGCCCCGGCTGGGCTAGGGAGCTACCACCATGGCCAAGAACGACACCCTGCCCGCGCCCCGAGCCGCCGCGCCCGCTCAGGGCGAGCCCCTGCTCGCCGCCGAGGGACTGACCAAGCACTTCCCGATCTACGGCGGCTTCCCGTTCAAGCGGAAGGTCGGGGCCGTCCAGGCGGTCGACGGCGTGGACCTGACCGTCCACGCCGGCGAGAGCTTCGGTCTGGTCGGCGAGTCCGGTTGCGGCAAGTCGACCACCGGCCGGCTGCTGACCCGGCTGATGGAGCCCACCTCCGGCAAGATCACCTACGCCGGCCAGGAGATCACGCACGCCAACCGCAAGCAGCTGGCGCCGATCCGCTCCGAGATCCAGATGATCTTCCAGGATCCGTACGCCTCGCTGAACCCGCGGCAGACGGTCGGCAGCATCATCAACGGCCCGATGGAGATCAACGGGATCAACCCGCCTGGCGGCCGGGAGAAGAAGATCCGCGAACTCCTGGAGACCGTGGGACTCAACCCCGAGCACTACAACCGCTTCCCGCACGAGTTCTCCGGCGGCCAGCGGCAGCGCATCGGGGTGGCCCGCGCGCTCGCCCTGAACCCGAAGCTGATCATCGCCGACGAGCCGGTCTCGGCGCTGGACGTCTCCATCCAGGCGCAGGTGGTCAACCTGCTCCAGGACCTCCAGCGCGAGATGGGCATCGCGTTCGTCTTCATCGCCCACGACCTGGCGGTCGTCCGGCACTTCAGCGAGCGGGTCGCGGTGATGTACCTCGGCAAGATCGTCGAGGTGGGCACCCGCGACGAGATCTACAACCGGCCGCGCCACCCGTACACCCACGCCCTGCTGTCGGCCGTGCCCGAGCCGAAGCTGGCCGAGGAGGGCGACGAGGAGCGCCAGCGGATCCGGCTCGCCGGAGACGTCCCCTCCCCCGTCAACCCGCCGTCCGGCTGCCGCTTCCGCACCCGGTGCTGGAAGGCGCAGGAGAAGTGCGCGACGGACGAGCCGCCGCTGCTCCAGATCTCCGGTAACGGCGACGGTCACCTGACCGCCTGCCACTTCCCGGAGGACCCGACGACCCGTGGCGAGGACATCGTCCTGGACCCGGCGCTGGCCGCGATCGAGGAGAGTGCCGACGAGGACGGTGCGGCGCAGGGCTGAACCGCCCCGCCCCGCGCACGGCCGGAGCCCGCTTCCCCCCGGGGAGGCGGGCTCCGCCGCGTTCCGGTGCCCTACTCGCTCGGCACCACGTGCCGCTCCTCCGCGAAGTGGCAGGCCGAGGCGTGCCGGGCCGGGCCCGCGGCGTCGTGGAACGCCGCCGGGACCGCCAGCGGGGGCTCGACCCGGGCGCACAGTTCCTGCGCCTTCCAGCAGCGGGTGCGGAAGCGGCAGCCGGACGGCGGATCGGCCGGGGAGGGGACGTCGCCGCTCAGCAGGATGCGTTCGCGGTGCGCCCGGGCGTCGGGGTCGGGCACCGGGACGGCGGAGAGCAGCGCCTGGGTGTACGGGTGGGTGGGGTGGTCGTAGATCTGCTCGTCGGTGCCGGTCTCGACGATCTTGCCGAGGTACATCACCGCGACCCGGTCGGAGAGGTGGCGGACGACGGACAGGTCGTGCGCGATGAAGACGTAGGAGAGTCCGAAGTCGTCCTGGAGCCGGGCCAGGAGGTTGACGACCTGGGCCTGGACGGAGACGTCGAGGGCGGAGACCGGCTCGTCCGCGACGATGATCTCGGGGCGCAGGGCCAGGCCGCGGGCGATCCCGATGCGCTGGCGCTGGCCGCCGGAGAACTGGTGCGGATAGCGGTTGACGAACTCGGGGTTGAGCCCGACGACGTCGAGGAGTTCCTGGACCCGGCGCCGGCGGTCGCCCTTGGGCGCCACCTCGGGGTGGATCTCGTAGGGCTCGCCGATGATGTCGCCGACCGTCATCCGGGGGTTGAGCGAGGTGTAGGGGTCCTGGAAGACCATCTGGATGTTGCGGCGGACGGCCTTCATGGCGCGCCCGGACAGTCGGGTGATGTCCTCGCCGCGGTAGCGGATGTGCCCGGCCGTCGGCCACTCCAGTCCGACCAGCATCCGGGCCACCGTCGACTTGCCGCAGCCGGACTCCCCCACGATGCCGAGGGTTTCGCCCTGCCGGAGCGCGAAGGAGACCCCGTCGACCGCCTTGACCGCGCCCACCTGCTTCTTGATGAGCACGCCGCGGGTCAGCGGGAAGTGCTTGACCAGGTCGCGGACTTCGAGGAGCGGTTCACCGGGCGCCATCGAGGGTCTCCTTCCAGAAGTGGCAGGCGCTGGCCCGGCCCGGTCCGACGTCGTTCAGCGGCGGCCGGTCGGTGCGGCAGACGTCGCGGGCCAGCGGGCAGCGGGGGTGGAAGGCGCAGCCGGGCGGGATGGCGGTGAGGCTGGGCGGCAGGCCCTTGATCGCGTGCAGTTGCTGCCCCTTGTGCCCCAGCCGGGGCACGGACTCCAGCAGCCCGCGGGTGTACGGGTGTGCGGGCGCCTTGTAGAGCTGGTCGACGGGGGCGGTCTCGACGACCCGGCCCGCGTACATCACCGCGATGGTGTCGGCGACGTCGGCGACCACGCCGAGGTCGTGGGTGATGAGGATCAGGCCCATCCGGTACTCGCGGCGCAACTCCGCGAGCAGGTCCATGACCTGGGCCTGGACGGTGACGTCCAGGGCGGTGGTCGGCTCGTCCGCGATGATCAGGTCGGGTTCCAGGGCGAGCGCCATGGCGATCATGATGCGTTGGCGCATGCCGCCGGAGAACTGGTGCGGGTAGTCCCCGACCCGCGCCCGGGCCGCCGGGATGCCGACCCGCTCCATCAGGGCGACCGCCTTGTCCCGGGCGTCCTTGCGGGACGCCCCGGTGTGCACCCGGAACATCTCGCCGAGTTGGGCGCCGACGCTGAGCACCGGATTCAGGGCGGAGAGCGCGTCCTGGAAGATCATCGCCATTTTCGCGCCGCGGACCCTGCGGCGCTCCTCCTTGCCGAGGGTGAGCAGGTCGCGCCCCTGGAAGAGGATCCGGCCGCCGGTGACGAAGCCCGGCGGCGAGTCGAGGATGCCCATCACGGCCTGGGCGGTGACGGACTTGCCGGAGCCGGACTCGCCGAGCACCGCCAGCGTCCGGCCGGCCGCCACGGTGTAGCTGACGCCGTTGACGGCCTTGGCCACCCCGTCGCGGGTGCGGAACTCCACCTGGAGGTCCTGGACGTCGAGCAGCGGCTCGGTCGCGGGTGCGCCGCCGTTGGTCATCTGACGCCTCCTCAGCGCAGCTTGGGGTCGAGGGCGTCGCGCACCGCGTCGCCGAGCATGATGAACGCGAGCACCGTGATGCTCAGTGCGCCCGCGGGCCAGAGCAGCATGTGGGGCGCGTTGCGGATGTGGGTGGAGGCGGCGGAGATGTCGATGCCCCAGGAGACGGTGGGTGGTTTGAGGCCCGCGCCGAGGTAGGACAGGGTGGCCTCCAGGGCGATGTAGGTGCCCAGGGCGATGGTCGCGACGACGATGACCGGGGCGACGGCGTTGGGCGCGATGTGCCGCAGCAGCATCCGCCCGTTGCCCGCGCCCAGCGCCCTCGCGGCCTGCACGTAGTCGTTCTGCTTGGCGGTGACGACCGAGCCGCGGGCGATCCGGGCGATCTGCGGCCAGCCCAGCAGCACGATGAAGCCGACCACCGGCCAGACGGTGGTGCTGGTGACGACGGACAGGAAGACCAGCCCGCCGAGCAGCACCGGGATGCCGAAGAAGACGTCGGCGAGCCGGGAGAGCAGGGTGTCCCACCAGCCGCCGAAGAAGCCGGCCAGGCCGCCGAGCAGGCTGCCCAGGAGGGCGACGCCGGCGGTGGCGCAGGTGCCGACGGTGATGGAGGCGCGGGCGCCGTAGACGACCCGGGTGTAGACGTCGCGGCCCTGGGTGTCGTAGCCGAAGGGGTGGCCGGGCGCGGCGCCCTGCTGGGCCTTGGAGAGGTCGGCGCGGTACGGGTTGCCGGTGGCGATCAGCTGCGGCCAGATGGCGATGACCGCCAGGAAGACGATGACCAGCGCGGAGACCACGAAGACCGGGTTGCGGCGCAGGTCGTGCCAGGCGTCGCTCCACAGGCTGCGGGGCTTTCCGGTGGGTTCGCCACCGGGGGGTGGGGGCCCGGCGCCGGGGGCGCGGGCCAGGGACTCGGCCTCGCCGATGGCGAGCGCGGCGGTGCCGCCGTCGCCGTGGCCGATGGCTTCCTGGGGGACGTGCGGCTCAGGCATAGCGGATCCTCGGGTCGAGGACGGCGTACAGCAGGTCGACCAGCAGGTTGGCGATCAGGAACACCAGCACCAGGATCGTCACGAAGCCCACCACGGTCGGCGAGTTCTGCCGGAGGATGCCCTGGTAGAGCTGGTATCCGACGCCGTGGATGTTGAAGATCCGCTCGGTGACGATGGCGCCGCCCATCAGCGCGCCGATGTCGGTGCCGATGAAGGTGACCACCGGGATCAGGGAGTTGCGCAGCAGGTGGCGGGTGATGACCCGGTGCCGGGGCAGCCCCTTGGCGACGGCGGTGCGGACGTAGTCGGCGCGGGCGTTCTCGGCGATCGAGGTCCGGGTCAGCCGGGTGACGTAAGCGAGCGAGACCAACGCCAACACCAGCCCCGGGAGCAACAGTTGGCCCAAGGGTGCCTCGATGGCGACGGTCGGCGCGGCCCATTCCCACTTCACGCCGAAGACGAACTGGAGCAGGTAACCGCTGACGAAGGTCGGTACGGAGACCACGACGAGGGTGAGGACCAGCACGGTGGTGTCGATGCTCCGGCCGCGCCGCAACCCGCTGAACACGCCCAGCGCGACACCCACCACCGTCTCCAGGACGATGGCGACGATGGTGAGCCGGAAGGTGACGGGGAAGGCCGTGCCCATCAGCTCGGTGACCGGCTGCCCGTTGAAGGCGGTGCCGAAGTTGCCCTGGAAGATCTGGCCCATGTAGTGCGGGTACTGCTTCCACAGCGGCTGGTCGAGGTAGAGGTCGTGGCGGATCTGCGCCGCGGTGGCGGGGTCCGGCGCCCGGTCGCCGAACATCGCGGCGACCGGATCGCCCAGTGCGTAGACCATGAGGAAGATCAGGAAGGTGCTGCCGATGAACACCGGGATCATCTGGAGCAACCGCCGGATCACATAACGTCCCATGCGCGCTCGCCTCCGCGGTCAGCCGACGGTGATCTCGTTGTAGACCGGAACGCTGAACGGATTGAGCCGCACGTTGCTGATCCGGTCCGAATAGCCGCCGCTGCCGTTCTGGTACCAGAGCGGAATGGACGGCATTTCGCGGGCGAGGATCCGCTCCGCGTCCTGGAATTTCGCCACCGCCTGCCGGGTGTCCGGGGCGGCGTTGGCCTGGTTGACGAGTTTGTCGAATGCGGGGTTGCTGAACTTCCCGTCGTTGGAGGAGGCGTTGGTGTAGTACAGCGGCTGGAGGAAGTTCTGGATCAGCGGGTAGTCCATCTGCCAGCCGGCCCGGAAGGGGCCGGTCAGCTGCCGGGCGCTGATCTGGTTGCGGAAGTCCGCGAAGGTGCCGACCGGATTGCCCACGCACGCCTTGTCGTTCCCCAGCGTCTTGTTGATGCTGTTGCAGACCGCGTCGACCCAGTCCTTGTGCGAGCCGGTGTCGGCGTTGTACGTGATCGTCATCCGGCCGCCGGGGAGTCCGCCGCCGTCCTTGATGAGCTGGCGGGCCTTCGCCGGGTCGAAGACGCAGGCGTCGCCGCAGAGCCCCTCCTTGAAGCCGCCCTTCTCCCCCAGGACCGGCGAGGTCCAGTCGGTGGCCGGGGTGCGGGTGTGCTGGAAGATCGCCTTGGTGATCTGCTGCCGGTCGATCGCCATCGACAGGCCGCGCCGCACCCGTTCCATCCCGGGCTTGCCCCAGTGCGCGTCGTACATCGGGAAGGTGAGGGTCTGGAGGATGCCGGCCGGCTGGTTGAGGTAGCGGTCGCCGAGGTCGGACCGGACGTTCTTCAGCTGGGACGCCGGGATGTCGTCGACCAGGTCGAGGTTGCCGGCCTGCAGGTCGGTGTAGGCGGTCTCGCTGTCGGTGTAGACGCGCAGGTCGATACCGCCGTTCTGGGCCGGGTCGGGACCGGGGTACCGCTTCCACTTCCGCATCTTCAGCACGCTGCCCTTGGTGTAGGAATCCACCAGGTACGGGCCGTTGCCGACGGGTCTCTTCAGCCAGCCGGCGTGGTCGCGGAAGAACGCCTGGGGCAGCGGCATGAACGCCGAATAGCCCAGGGTGTCCGGCCAGCTGGAGAATTTCTGGTTCAGCGTGACGTCGAAGGTCTGGTCGTCCTTCACCTTCAGTCCGGAGAGGGTCTTCGCGGTGGGCTTCCCGTTGTCCGGGTGCACCTTGTCGAAGCCGTCGATGTATTGGAAGAAGGGCGCGTTCTTCTGCTTGTTGTCCAGCAGCGCGCCGTAATTCCAGGCGTCCACGAAGGACTTGGCGGTGACCTTCTCGCCGTCGCTGAAACTCCAGCCGCGTTTGAGGGTCACGGTGTAGTGCTGGGCGTCGGTGGTCTCGATCTTCTCGGCCAGGACGTTCTTGGCCGCGCCGGTCTCGGGGTCGTAGCGCTTGAGGCCGCGCAGCAGCATCTCCAGCACCTTGCCGCCCTGCACCTCGTTGGTGTTGGCCGGCTCCAGCGGATTCTGCGGGTCGCCCCAGGAGGCGCTGACGACGGCGGAGCCGCCCGGCCCGGCGGTCCCGCCCCCGCACCCGGTGGTCACGAGGGCCACCGCCGCCGCGCAGCCGGCCCACTTCGCGCACACCGCTGGGCGCATGGTGCCTCCTTACGGTCCGGACTCCGGGTCACACGTAGTCACGGGGACCACACGTAGCCCACATCAGAGCCCAAACCGTGCCATACCGCACCCCGGCACCGGTCGCCACTGCTCCGAACCCCCGGGAAACCCCTCGGATGACCGACGACGACCGCCGCCGACCGCGCCGTGCGCCCATACGGCGGCGCCCCGCCGGACCGTGTCCGACGGGGCGCCGTGAAGGGCCTGGGTGGCGTCAGCCGTGCTTGGCGCGCGAGGCGGAGCGGCCGCGCTCCTTCTGGTCCAGGACGACCTTGCGGATGCGCACGGCCTCCGGGGTGACCTCGACGCACTCGTCGTCGCGGCAGAACTCCAGGGACTGCTCCAGGGAGAGCTTGCGCGGCGGCACGATCGCCTCGAACGAGTCGGCCGACGAGGACCGCATGTTCGTGAGCTTCTTCTCCTTGGTGATGTTCACGTCCATGTCGTCGGAGCGCGAGTTCTCGCCGACGATCATGCCCTCGTACACCTCGGTGCCGGGGTCGGTGAACAGCACGCCGCGCTCCTGGAGGTTGGTCATCGCGAAGGCGGTGACCGCGCCCGAGCGGTCGGCGACCAGCGAGCCGTTGTTACGGGTCGTCAGGGTGCCGAACCACGGCTCGTGGCCCTCGTGGATGGAGTGCGCGATGCCGGTGCCGCGGGTGTTGGTCAGGAACTCCGTGCGGAAGCCGATCAGACCGCGGGAGGGGACGACGAACTCCATGCGGACCCAGCCCGAGCCGTGGTTGGACATGTTGTCCATCCGGCCCTTGCGGACGCCCATGAGCTGGGTGACGGCACCCATGTGCTCCTCGGGCACGTCGATGGTCATGCGCTCGACGGGCTCGTAGGTCTTGCCGTCGACGTCCTTGGTGACGACCTGCGGCTTGCCGATCGTCATCTCGAAGCCCTCGCGGCGCATCTGCTCGACCAGGATGGCCAGCGCCAGCTCACCGCGGCCCTGCACCTCCCAGGCGTCGGGGCGCTCGGTGTCCAGGACGCGCAGCGAGACGTTACCGATCAGCTCGCGGTCCAGGCGGTCCTTGACCTGGCGGGCGGTGACCTTGCGGTCCTTGACCGCGGCCTTGGCGCTCGCGCCCTTGCCCGTGCCGCCCCGACCGACCAGCGGCGAGGTGTTGGTGCCGATGGTCATGGAGATCGCCGGCTCGTCGACCGTGATCAGCGGCAGCGCGACCGGGTTCTCCGGGTCGGCCAGCGTCTCGCCGATCATGATGTCGGGGATGCCGGCGACGGCGCAGATGTCGCCCGGGCCGGCCTTCTCGGCGGGCTTGCGGGTGAGCGCCTCGGTCATCATCAGCTCGGTGATGCGGACGTTGGCGATGCTGCCGTCCCGCTTGATCCACGCGACGGTCTGGCCCTTGCGCAGCTCGCCCTGCTCGACGCGGAGCAGCGCGATGCGGCCGAGGAAGTTGTCGGCGTCGAGGTTGGTGACGTGCGCCTGGAGCGGCGCGTCCTCCTCGTACGTCGGGGCCGGGACGTGCTCCAGGATGGTGGAGAAGAACGGCTCCAGGTTGGTGCTGTCCGCGGGGACGGTGCCGTCCTCCGGCTTGGTCAGCGACGCGATGCCGTCACGGCCGCAGGCGTAGACGATCGGGAACTCGATCTGGTCCTCGTCGGCGTCCAGGTCGAGGAAGAGGTCGTAGGTCTCGTTGACGACCTCGTCGATCCGGGAGTCCGGGCGGTCGGTCTTGTTGATGCACAGGATGACCGGCATCCGGGCCTGGAGGGCCTTGCGGAGCACGAAGCGGGTCTGCGGGAGCGGACCCTCGGAGGCGTCGACCAGCAGCACGACGGCGTCCACCATCGACAGACCGCGCTCGACCTCACCACCGAAGTCGGCGTGGCCGGGGGTGTCGATGATGTTGATCGTGATGGGCTCCCCGCCGTCCTTGGGGTGATACTTCACCGCCGTGTTCTTGGCGAGGATCGTGATGCCCTTCTCACGCTCCAGATCGTTCGAGTCCATCATGCGGTCGTCGAGGGACTCGGCGGCGTGCGCGGCGAAGGCGCCCGCCTGCTTGAGCATGGCGTCGACGATGGTCGTCTTGCCGTGGTCGACGTGGGCGACGATGGCGACGTTGCGGATGTCGTGACGTGTGGCGGACACGGTGCGGCGCTTCTCCCGGAATCGTGGATGGCGGCGCGTACGGTCCGGTACGCGCGCCCGCCGGGCACAACTACGCCACGGCCTCACCCCATGGTACGGGGCTGTGGCGACATCGGCCGCCCCAGCCCGTACGTAGCGCCTCTGACCTGCGATTTCTTACCGAACTTTAGCTCTGGCGTAGCCGTTACTTCTTGTAACCGACGTCTTGGAAACGCGGCGTGGCAAAGCCGAACGCGCCGATGTTGGCGAGCGTCTTGCGGGTGGCCACCAGCTCCGGCCGTTGGTAGAGCGGGATCGACCCGGCGGCGGCCCAGATCCGGGCGTCGGCCTGCTCGACCAGGGTGCGCGAGGCGTCCCCGTCCAGCTCCGAGGCGGCCTGGTCGAAGAGCTGGTCGATGTGGTCGGTGCCGACCCGGCTGTAGTTCTGTTCGACGGTCAGCGAACCGTCCGCGGCCGGCTGCGGCTTGGCGAAGATCGGCCGGGCGTCGGTCGCCGGGAAGGCGGTGCCGGGCCAGGAGTACAGCGCCAGGTCGAAGTCGCCGGAGGCGATGTGGTCCTTGAAGTAGCTGGCGTCCGGGACCCGCTGGATCGCGGTCTGCACCCCGATCCGGTTCAGCATCCCGGCGATCCGCCGGCCCACGGTGCGCAGCTGCTCGGAGCCGGGCCCGTCGGGGAGGACGAGGCGCAGCGCCAGCGGGCGGCCGTCCTTCTTGAGCACCGGCGCCCGGCCGGGCGCCCGCCCCGCGGCCGCCTCCGGCGAGTGCCCGGTGCCGGCCTGCAGGGCGCGGAACGGGCTGTTGGCCGTGCGCAGCGCGGCGTGGCCGGCGGCCGCCCCGGGCAGGTGCGGGGCCTGCCCGGTCTCGATCAGCTCGGCGGCGCCCAGCGCCTGCGCGGCCCGCTTCTTGTACCGCCGGTACTTGCCGTACGCCGGGGAGCCGGTGTCCCCGGCGGCCGCCGCCCGCTCCTCGGCGGCCTCGGCCTTGTACAGGGCCGCGCTCTGCCGCAGCAGGGCGGCCTGCTGGACCTCGGAGCCGACCGCCCCGGCGAAGGACAGCGGCGCCTCGGCGGCGGCCGGACGGGCGCCGTCCCGGTCCGCGCCCGCGCCCGGCCGGTGCGGGTTGCGGCCGTCCGACTCGGCGTCGCCGGACTGGTCCGCGGCGGTGCCGTCCCCGGGCTCGTCCGCCCGCGGGTCCTCGGCGTACCCGTCGTCGCCGTCGTCGGACCGGTCCGGCGTGACCGCGCGGCCGGCGCCGGCCTGCTCCTCCGCGGGCCGCGGTGCGGAGCCGCCGGAGAGCTTCCAGCCGGCGTCGGCGAGCAGCTTCTTGGCCGCCCCCGCGTCCGCCTCGCCGATCGCGTCGCTGTGGTCCTCGTAGCCGTGCTGCCCGGCCATCAGCAGGTGGTTGCCGAGCGGCTGGGCGGGCAGGTCCAGCGGCTTGAGGACGGAGTCGGCGAGTGCCTGCCGGTCGATGGCGCGGGCCACCGCGCGGCGCACCCGCTGGTCGGCGAGCGGCCCGGCGCTGCCGTTGAGGGCGAGCTGGGTGTACGCGGGCTCCAGGGCCTTGCGGACGACGTAGCCGCCCAGTGCGGACTTCCGGGCGGCGGTCCGGGCGTTCTCGGCCTTGGCGTCCACGCCCTTGGCGGTGGCCGGCGCGGCGGCCTGGGCGACCTGCTTGGCGGCGCCCTGGTCGACCGCGGCGACGTCGATCGTCCCGGCGGCCAGCGCCCCGGACCGCTTGTCCCGGGGCAGCGCCGTCAGCACCAGCTTGTCGAGCTTGGCCCGGTCGCCCCACCAGGTGGGGTTGCGGACCAGCGTGACGGTGCCGCGGTCGGCGTCCCGCTTGCGCACCAGGAACGGGCCCGCGCCGACCGGGAGCTTCTCCCGCGCCGCGTCGTTGAAGGCGTCGGCCTTCCCCATCACGCCCTTGGGGTAGAGCGGCGTGAAGAGCGACTGCCAGTCGGCGTACGGCCGGGCGAAGGTGACCTTGACCTGGTGCGGTTTGGCGCCGGCCTCGACCTTGGCGATCCGGTCATAGCCGGCGTTGCGGGCGGTCCAGTACGCGTTGTCCTTGCCGCGCAGCGCGTTCCACTGGGCGAGGAAGTCCGCGGCGCCGATCGGCCGGCCGTCGCTCCACCGCGCCTTGGGGTTGAGCTGGTAGGTGACGACCTGTCGGGGCTCGCGGGCGCTGACGTCGGCCGCGCCGAGGTAGTCGGCGTTGCGCTGGGGGTGGCCGCTCGCGTCGAGCGTGAACAGGCTGGGCAGGACGGCGCCGGTGACCCGGGTGGTGGCCGCGTCCGCGTCGCTCTGGAAGGCGTTGAAGGTGCTGGGCAGCGCGTCGATCGCCCACCGGACCGTGCCGCCGTCCTTGACCATCCCCCGCGGGGCCGGTGCGATGTCCTGGGACTGGGCGACGGAGGGCGCGGTGTCGCCCTGGCTGCAACCGGCCAGGACCGGCAACGGGAGCAGCGCCCCCACCGCGACGAGCGCGGCGCAGCGGCGCCTCCGGCACACCGCGCCGCCTGGGCTGACGTGGTCGGTCATGACTGTTCCCTCCGGCTCGCCCGCGCCGCGCCGAGCCGCAGTAACACGTCCGGCCGACTTTGCGGCTCATCACATCTATGGGCTCCCTACTGAAGGTGACCGTCCGCTTCCTGACGGACCGACACGTCGACGGGTCCGGCGAAGGCCACCCGCCCGGCCCAATGCCGGCTCGGCCGGCCGACGGACCCGGTGGCGCACCGCCCGCCCCGTACGCCTCAACGGCGTCCCCGGTCGCACCGGAGTTCGACGCTCCGTGTCCTGCGGCGGGTCCGGAACGCACCGGTTCGAGTCGTAGTGGTGCCTGCCCCCTTCCCAAGCCCTACTGTGACGCGCGACACTCTCGGGCGCATGAGATCGCCCACCACACGTCACGAAGTGAGGGCATGTGATGTCCGTACAGGACGACTTGACGGCGGTTGAACGCAGCCTGGACGCCCTCGTCCAGGCGGTCGGAAAGCTTCAGGCACGGATCGGCGGCGGGCTGGAGGTCCGTCGGGTCCGCAGCGACACGGACCACCTCCGGGAGAGCCTGGCGCTGCTCAAGGAGGGCCTCGCCGGCGCGCCGCCCGGCCGGCCCGCCGCGGCCGACGACGAGATGGTGCCGATTCCGGACACCCCCTACAACTCTGCGCTGTGGACGGACGCCGAGGACGAGGGCCTGGGCGCCAAGGACCGGCACGCGCCGTAAGGACGGAGACGTAACGTTGGCCACTGGCATCGAACCCGCACCGCAATCGGGCCCGACCGGCGTGCACGATGCCTCGCGCGCCGCCATCCCCGCCCGCCACCTGCGCACCGACCGCTGGTGGCTGGCGCCGGCCGGCACCGCCGCCGGACTGCTCGCGTTCGTCGTCTACTCGACCTGGCGGGCGTTCGCGAACGCCGACTACTACCACGCGCCGTACGTGTCGCCGTTCTACTCGCCGTGCCTGGCGCAGAACTGCCACACGATGCGCGGGGGTCCCAACTGGGAGCTGTTCGGCAGCTGGTGGGGCCTGTCCCCGGCCCTGCTGATCCTGATCTTCCCGCTGGGTTTCCGGCTGACCTGCTACTACTACCGCAAGGCGTACTACCGTGGCTTCTGGGCCTCCCCGCCGGCCTGCGCGGTCGCCGAACCGCACAAGAAGTACACCGGCGAGACCCGCTTCCCCCTGATCCTGCAGAACGTCCACCGCTACTTCTTCTACTTCGCGGTGCTGGTCGCCGGCATCCTCACCTACGACACCGTGCTGACCTTCCGCGACGACCACTACCGCTGGGGCCACATGGGCCTGGGGTCGCTGGTCTTCCTCGCCAACATCGTGCTGATCTGGGCCTACACCCTCTCCTGCCACTCCTGCCGGCACATCGTCGGCGGCCGGCTGCGGCACTTCTCCAAGCATCCGGTGCGGTACCGGATGTGGGGCTGGGTCAGCAAGCTCAACGCCCGTCACATGCTGCTCGCCTGGTCCTCGTTGATCAGCGTGGCGGTGGCGGACTTCTACGTCTTCCTCCTGGCCAGCGGGGCGTTCGCGGACCCGCGCTTCTTCTGACGCACGACGTCCGCGGGCTTCCGGGGTCCCCGAGGGCCCGGAGGGAACCGAAGAAACCGAAGAGATCCGAGGGAAGGTGTGCCACTGATGGCGCATGTGGACCGGCAGACCTGGGACGTGGTCGTGGTGGGCGCGGGCGGCGCCGGGCTGCGCGCCGCCATCGAGGCCCGCGAGGCGGGCATGCGGACGGCGGTGATCTGCAAGTCCCTGTTCGGCAAGGCCCATACGGTGATGGCCGAGGGCGGCATCGCGGCCAGTATGGGCAACGCCAACGAGCACGACACCTGGCAGGTGCACTTCCGGGACACCATGCGCGGCGGGAAGTTCCTCAACCAGTGGCGGATGGCCGAGCTGCACGCCCGCGAGGCCCCGGACCGGGTCTGGGAGTTGGAGACCTGGGGCGCGCTCTTCGACCGCACCGCGGACGGCCGGATCTCCCAGCGCAACTTCGGTGGCCACGAGTACCCGCGGCTGGCGCACGTCGGCGACCGCACCGGCCTGGAGCTGATCCGCACCCTCCAACAGAAGATCGTCTCGCTCCAGCAGGAGGACGAGCGGGTCTCCGGCTCGTACGAGGAGGGCCTGAAGGTCTTCCAGGAGTGCACCGTCACCCGCGTCCTGACTACCGACGGGCAGGTCGCCGGCGTCTTCTGCTACGACCGGGAGTCGGGCCGCTTCTTCGTGCTGGAGGCGCCGGCCGTGGTGCTGGCCACCGGCGGCATCGGCAAGTCCTTCAAGGTCACCTCGAACTCCTGGGAGTACACCGGTGACGGCCACGCGCTGGCCCTGCTGGCCGGCGCACCGCTGATCAACATGGAGTTCGTCCAGTTCCATCCGACCGGGATGGTCTGGCCGCCGTCGGTCAAGGGCATCCTCGTCACCGAGTCGGTGCGCGGCGACGGCGGGGTGCTGCGCAACAGCGACGGCAAGCGGTTCATGTTCGACTACGTCCCGGATGTCTTCAAGGAGAAGTACGCCGAGTCCGAGGCCGAGGGCGACCGCTGGTACGAGGACCCCGACCGCAACCGCCGCCCGCCCGAGCTGCTGCCCCGCGACGAGGTGGCGCGGGCCATCAACGCCGAGGTCAAGGCGGGCCGCGGCTCCCCGCACGGCGGGGTCTTCCTGGACGTCTCGACGCGCATGCCGGCCGAGGTCATCACCCGTCGACTGCCGTCCATGCACCACCAGTTCAAGGAGCTGGCGGACGTGGACATCACCGCCGAACCGATGGAGGTCGGCCCGACCTGCCACTACGTGATGGGCGGGGTGGAGGTGGACCCGGACACCGCGGCGGCGACCGGGGTGCCGGGCCTGTTCGCCGCCGGCGAGGTGGCCGGCGGCATGCACGGTTCGAACCGGCTGGGCGGCAACTCCCTGTCCGACCTGTTGGTCTTCGGGCGCCGCGCGGGGCTGTACGCGGCCGAGTACGTCGGCGGGCTGCGCGCCCGGCCGGTCCCCGAACCGCGCGGGATCGACGCCGCCGAGGCGGAGGCGCTGCGCCCGTTCAGCGCCGAGGAGGGCGGCGGCCCGGCCGAGAACCCGTACACCCTGCACCAGGAGCTCCAGCAGTCGATGAACGACCTGGTCGGCATCATCCGCCGGGAGGGCGAGATGGCCGAGGCACTGGAACGGTTGGCGAAGCTGCGGGCGCGGGCCCGCCGGGCGGGCGTGGAGGGCCACCGGCAGTACAACCCGGGCTGGCACCTCTCCCTCGACCTGCGCAACATGCTGCTGGTCAGCGAGTGCGTGGCACGGGCGGCCCTGGAGCGCACGGAGAGCCGGGGCGGGCACACCCGGGACGACCATCCGCAGATGGACCGGCGCTGGCGCAACGTCAACCTGGTCTGCCTGCTCGCCGACGACCGGGACGCGGCGGGCGATCCGGACCCGGCGCTGGGGCAGATCCGGCTCTCCCGCCGCGAGACCCCGCCGATCCGCCGCGACCTGTTGGAACTCTTCGACAAGGACGAGCTGGTGAAGTACCTGACGGACGAGGAGCTGAGCCGGTGAGCGAGCGGCAGGCGGAACAGCGTTCCGGCGCCTACCAGGCGCACTTCCGGGTGTGGCGGGGCGACGCGGACGGCGGCGCGCTGGAGGACTTCCGGGTGGAGGTGAACGAGGGCGAGGTGGTGCTCGACATCATCCACCGCCTCCAGGCGACCCAGGCGCCGGACCTCGCGGTCCGTTGGAACTGCAAGGCCGGCAAGTGCGGTTCGTGCAGCGCGGAGATCAACGGTCGACCGCGGCTGATGTGCATGACCCGGATGTCGGTCTTCGCCCGCACCGAGACCCTCACCGTCACCCCGATGCGGACCTTCCCGGTCCTGCGCGACCTGGTCACCGACGTCTCCTTCAACTACACCAAGGCGCGCCAGGTGCCGTCGTTCGTCCCGCCCGCCGAACTGGGACCGGGCGAGTACCGGATGCGGCAGGAGGACGTGAACCGGTCGCAGGAGTTCCGCAAGTGCATCGAGTGCTTCCTGTGCCAGGACACCTGCCACGTCGTCCGGGACCACGAGGAGAACAAGGCGGCCTTCGCCGGCCCGCGGTTCCTGATGCGGATCGCCGAGCTGGACATGCACCCGCTGGACGCCGCGCCGGCCCGCGGACTGGACCGCAAGGTCAGCGCGCAGGACGAGCACGGGCTCGGCTACTGCAACATCACCAAGTGCTGCACGGAGGTCTGCCCGGAGAACATCAAGATCACCGACAATGCGCTGATCCCGCTGAAGGAGCGCGCGGCGGACCGCAAGTACGACCCTCTGGTGTGGCTCGGGAACAAGATCCGACGGCGGACGGAATGACCCACCTGACGCCCAACTAGCCCTAGATACAGCATTTCTGATGCTGCATCACATGGCTGAAAACCTCCTTACGGTGGATTCGAACAGCCGCGGTATAAGAGCGGAATGAATCTTCCGAAAATGAACCGACGGCGGGTCCTGGCCGGCCTGAGCACCGTCCCGCTGGCCGCCGCGGCCGGCTTCCCCGCGCTGGCCCAGGACCGCCCCGCCCGACCGACCGAGGCCCCCGGCGACCGTCGCACCACCCTGCTGCGCGGCGCGGACCTGGTCCTCACCATGGACCCCCACGTGGGCAAGGGCACGCTCGGGCAGCTGGAGAACGGCGTCGACGTGCTGCTGAAGGACGGGACCGTCGCCGCCGTGGGCCGCGGCCTGACCGCGCCGGCCGGCGCCCGGGTGCTCGACACCCGCGGCAAGATCGTGCTGCCCGGCTTCGTCGACCTGCACAACCACCTGTGGCAGTCCAGCATCCGCGGCGGCTGTTCGAACGAGGACCTCTACGGCTGGCTGAGCGACTGCAACCGCGTCACGCTCCCCAAGATCGGCCCGCAGGACATGTACCGCTTCGTCCACCTGGCCGCGCTCGACGCCCTCCAGGCGGGCGTCACCACCCTCGTCGACTGGGTGCACCCGGTCCCGTACGACACCAGCGCGCGCTACATCAAGGCGCTGGACGACTCCGGGCTGCGCTTCGTCTACGCCTCGACGCAGAGCGCCGCCGACGCCCACCTCATCCCGAAGATCAAGAAGGACTTCCTGGACCCGCTGCCGCTGGCCTCCGTCCAGGTCTCCGCGCACGCCGGGATGGGCCAGATCAAGGAGCTGCGCGCGCTGTACGAGGTCGCCCGCGACCTGGGCGTGATGTTCAACTCGCACGTCCTGGAGAACAAGGGCGACCGCGCCGACGACCCGATCCGCTCACTGCGCGAGATCGACGCGTTCGGCCCGAAGCTGCTGATGAACCACGCGATCCACCTCACCGACGAGGAGATCGCACTGACCGGCGAGCACGACGTGCGGATCGCCCACTGTCCGCTGAGCAACATGCGGCTGGCGTCCGGGATCTGCCCGCTGCCGGCGTTCCACCAGCAGGGCGTCAAGGCCGGCCTCGGCCACGACGGCGGGACCAACGACACCTCGGACATGTTCAACGTGATGAAGGCGGCCGTCGGTCTCCAACGGGCCCGCCACGAGGACGCCGCCATCCACCCGACCCTCCCTGCGGTGCTCCGGATGGCGACGCTGGGCGGCGCGGAGGCCATCGGCATGGCGGACCGGGTCGGTTCGCTGACCCCGGGCAAGCGGGCCGACGTCGTCGTCCTCGACCCCGGCACGCTCAACTTCGCCCCGCGCTTCGACTGGACCAGCCAGATCGTCCTCAACGGCCAGCCGCCGAACGTCAGCGAGGTCTTCGTCGACGGCCACCTGCGCAAGTCGCAGGGCGAACTGCTGCACGTCGACACCGAACGCGTCGTCCGCGAGGCCGAACTGGCCGCCGCGCACCTCCGCGACGCCTGACCGCACCACCACACCCGGGTCCGTCCACCCGGGTCCCCGGGGCCGCCCGCCGCGCACCCCGGGCCACGCCCCTCAGAACAGGCTCAGCAGAGCCTCCGCCGGGTCCACCGGCGCCGCATCGCCGTCCGGCAGCGCGAGTTCGTACCAGACGGTCTTGCCGCGCGGGGTGCGCCGGCTCCCCCAGCGTTCGCTCAGCAGGCCGACGAGTTGCAGACCGCGGCCGCCCTCGTCGGTGTCCCGGGCCCGCCGCCGCCGCGGCTGGGCCAGATCGGCGTCCCAGACCTCGCAGACCAGCGTCCGGTCCAGCAGCAGCCGCAGCCGGATCTCCCCGTGCCCGTGCCGCAGGGCGTTCGTCACCAACTCGCTGACCAGCAGCTCGGTGGTGTCGACCAGGGCCTGCAGTCCCCAGTCGGTCAGCTGGTCACGGGCCAGCTCCCGGGCCCGGGCCACCGAACGCGGCTCCGGCGCCAGGCTCCAGTCGCCCACCGCGTCCTTGGGCAGCCCGTGCACCCGGGCCATCAGCAGCGCGATGTCGTCCTCGCCGTGCGAGGTGTCCAGGGCGGACAGGACGTGGTCGCAGACGTCCTCCAGCGGCCGGTCGGCGTCCGAGAGCGCACGGCGGAACGCCTGCAGCCCCTCGTCCAGCGGATGGTGCCGGGACTCCACCAGGCCGTCGGTGTACAGCGCGAGCAGCGCGCCGTCCGGCACCTCGACCTCGATCTCCTCGAACGGCTCGCCGCCGACGCCCAGCGGCATCCCCGGCGGGACGTCCAGCAGCAGCGCCTCCTCACCCTCCTCGACCAGCACCGGCGGCAGGTGGCCCGCGTTGGCGAACGTGCACACCCGGGTGATCGGGTCGTAGACGGCGTAGACGCAGGTGGCGAGGTAGACCTCGGAGAGGTCGGCGGTGCGGGCCGAACGGTTCTGGGGCCCGCCGGCCGGGGCACCCGAGCGGCTGCGGGCGGTGCGCGCCATGGCCCCCCGGTCGCCGCTGCCGCCCAGCCCCCGGGCGATCTCGTCCAGTGCGCCCAGGACCTCGGCCGGCTCCAGGTCCAGCAGCGCCAACGTGCGCACCGCGGTGCGCAGTTCACCCATCGCCACCGCGGCGCGCAGGCCCCGGCCCATGACGTCGCCGACCACCAACGCGGTGCGGTGTCCGGGGAGTTCGATCACGTCGAACCAGTCGCCGCCGACCTCGGTCGCGGTGGTGCCGGGCAGGTAGCGACAGGCGATGTCGAGGCCGGCCGCCTCCGGGTCGCCGGGCGGCAGCAGGCTGCGCTGCAGTATCAGCGCGCGCTCGTGCTCCCGGCGGTACAGGCGGGCGTTGTCGATGCAGACCGCGGCCCGGGCGGCCAGCTCCACCGCCAGCGCGGTGTCCCGCTCGCCGAACGGTTCGCTGCCCTTCGTGCGGGAGAACCGCACCAGGCCGACGACGGTGTCCCGGGCGACCATCGGCACCGCGAGGGTGGAGTGCACCACCGCGCCCAGCTCCGGGCCCTCGTCGCCCTCCCGGCCGGGGACGATCTGCGCCTGGGCGGTCCGCAGGGCGGCCGCGCACGGGGAGTTGAAGGGGTAGCGGTGGACCGCGCCGACGGTGACCGGGTCCTCCTCGGGAGCGCCGCCGGGCAGCGGCACGTCGGAGACCGCGCTGGCGAAGGCGACCCGCCGCAGCTCCGCGCTGCCGTCGCTCATCCCCGGCTGCTCCTCGTCGCCGGCCAGCAGTCCCTGGTAGAGGTCGACCGACGCCAGGTCGCAGAACTGCGGGACGGCCACGTCGAGCAGGGTGCGGGCGGTGGTCTCCAGGTCCAGGGAGTTGCCTATCCGGGCACCGGCCTCGTTGAGCAGCGCGAGGTTGCGGCGGGCGTTGGCGGCCTCGCGTTCGGCGCGGCGGCGGCCGGTGACGTCGGAGGCGAGCGCGGCGACGCCGATCGGGCGGCCGCTGGCGCCGTGCAGCCGGTAGAGCGAGATCGACCAGCGGCGGCGGTCCTCCTCGCCGGGGACGTGGCCGACGAGTTGCAGTTCGCTGACCGGTTCGCCGGTCTCCAGGACACGACGCAGCGCGGCGGTCATCCGCTCGGCCTCGGGGCGGGGCAGGAAGTCGTGCGGGGTGCCGCCCCGGTACTTGCTGGGCGGGCCGCCGAAGACGGTGGCGAAGCGCTCGTTGACCCGCAGCAGCTTCAGGTCGGTGCCGAACAGGGTGAAGCCCATGGGGGATTGACCGAAAACGGCCTGCGCGGCGGCGAGGTCGGTCTCGATCCCGCGCAGCGCCCGGACGTCGACGACCAGGCAGACCGCGCCGCGTTCGCCGTCCTCGTTCTCGGCCGGCATCACGTAGATCTCGGCGAGCCCGTCCACCGCGCCGTCCGTCTCCCGGCGGTAGGGCACCAGCCCCGTCCACTCCCGCCCGTCGAGGATCTCGGACACCTTGCGGCGGCCGGTCTCGCGGAACTCCCGGGGGACGAACGCCTCGACGGGGTCCTTGCCGAGGGCGTGGCGGGCGGGGATGCCGAGCATCTGCTCGGCGCGCTCGCTCCACTGGTCGATGCGCCCGTCGGGGCCGAGCGAGAAGGAGGCGACCTTGATGTAGTCGTAGATCGATCCGGGCCGACTGCTCTGCCACACGGGCGTGCCTTCCGGCTCGCGGGCATGGCGATGGCCGCTCCGCTCCGCCGGACCGTACGTGCCGCCCCGGCCACCGTTCTGCGCAGGTACCACCCCGCCAGATGACTTCTCGCTCACGAGCCCCGTCCCCTCCAGCTCATCGTGCCCGGACCGGACCTGCCGAGTATTCCAGCACCTCGGCTATCCGGAACACGGTCTTCACGATCACAGCACAGTCTCGATCGCAGGCCATCTACAAAATGTCGATGAAATGGCAACGATCAGGACCCCTCATGACTCTTAACCAGCCACCGACAGCTCGAACCACACTGTCTTGCCGCTCTTTCCCTGCCGGGTCCCCCAGCGCCGCGAGGTGTGCGCGACGAGTTGGAGTCCGCGTCCGCCCTCGTCATCGGGGGTGGCGGTGCGTGTCCGCGGCGGATCGGGCAGCGGATCGGAGACCTCGACGAGCAGCGCCCCGGCCCCCAACAGCACCATGCGCACGCCGATGGGACCGCTGGCGTACCGCAGGGAGTTGGTGACGAGCTCGCTGACCAGCAACACGGCGACGTCCGCGGCGCCGTTCAACCCCCAGTCGGCGAGCACCTGACGGACCATGGTGCGGGCGGTGCGCACCGCGCCGGGGTCCGCCGGGAAGCTCCATTCGGCGCTCGGTGCACCGGACGTCTTGCCGCGCCTGCGGACATCGGGGGGACCGGGCTCCGGGACCTCTGCCGCTGCGCTGTCGCTCACGCCGATCACTTCCCAGGCCGAGGGGTCCCCCGTCGTACCCGGCCCCGTCGAATGGGGCCAATCAGGACATACCCGATATCGAGCGGCAAGTACCGCCTTCAACCGTGCACTGTGGAATAAATGGCGCATCTCGGAGCAATACCCAGGAAGGGTGGGCACACCCGGCGAGCGGGCGGACATGAGCGACCGGTGGGCGCGAAAGCGCCACCCGCGCCCACCGGGGGCGCACACCGACCGCCGGGCCCCGCCCTCACAGCCGCGCGCCCGGGATCCCGACCGCCGGCCTGGAGCCCAACCGCCGCATCACCTCGGCGACCGCCGGGCGGTCCTGGTCGAGCCAGTCGACCTCGCGCTCCTCGCCCGGGCGCAGCCACCGCAGCTCGTCGTGGTCCTGGAGCGGCTCCGGCCGGCCGGAGACCAGCCGGGCGGTCCACACCTGGAGCACGTAGCCGGGGCGCAGCACCCACTCGCCCGGGATCCGCTCCACGGGTGCGGCGTCGACCCCCAGCTCCTCGTGCAGCTCCCGGACCAACGCCTGCTCCGGCGTCTCGCCGTCCTCCACCTTGCCGCCGGGCAGTTCCCAGCGGCCGGCCAGCGCGGGCGGCGCGCTCCGCCGGGCGGCCAGCAACCGGCCCCGCTCGCACACCGCACCGCCCACCACTACGCGCACCGTCGTCATGCGCGGCAGCCTACGTCCCCCGCTCGCCTCCCGCTCCCCGCTCCGCTCCCGTCACCGACTTCCTCACACCGCGCCCTGGCCGACCCGCTCCACCGCGTAGAGCCGCTGATTGCCGCGGGTGTCGAGGCGGTCGGCGACCCGCTCCGCCTCCGCTCGGGTGGCATAGCGACCGACGCGATAGCGGTTGCCGCCTTCGTCCTGGCGGATGACGAGCCAGGGCAAGGCGGTCTCGTTCTCCGTCATTGCGCCCCTCCGTCCGCCGTGCAGCGCGCCGCGGCGCGCCCCTCCTGTGCTGATGCCGAAATCGCAATCCGCATATGCCCGAGCCTACGCCCGACCTTTACGCACCGGATATGGATTTACACAAAGAGACACCGAACCGGCCACCCGCGGGGACCTGGAAGACCAGGTTCGGCCCGCGGGTGGCCGGTTCGGCCCGAGGAACTCGGGCGGTCGTACGGGGCGGCAGGGGCCGCGAACGGTCGCTCAGGCGCCGGTGGGAGCCTTCTCGCCGGTCGCCTCGCCGCCGGCCTCGGCCGCCGCCATCTCGGCCTCGACCGCGACCAGCGAGGGGTTGCGCCAGGCGCTGCGCACGCCCCAGAAGTAGAAGGCCAGGGCGATCACCGCGACCACCACGAGGTCGAGGCCCGGCGGCAGGTAGCCCTTGCCGCCGAACTCCTTGCCGCCGAGGTAGGAGACGGTCGCCATGACGAGCAGGTAGATCACCATCCAGGCACCGGCCTTCAGGTGCGGCAGCAGCTCCCGCAGCGGGCTGCGGCCCTGCTTCCACGGCCGGCCGATCTCGTACCACGCCCAGACCGGCAGCCCGACGGCCATGATCAAGATGACCTTGCCGGTCAGCGGCCACTTGCCCCAGTACAGGACCAGCGAGCCGAAGATCATCGCGATCGGGGCGATCACCGGCATGGCACGCAGCTTCACCGGCCGCTTCATCTGCGGCGACAGCCGGCGCAGGCCCATCACGGCGACCGGACCGGTGATGTACGAGATGACGGTCGCGACCGAGACGACCTCGGCGAGCGAGCCCCAGCCGCGGAAGACCGCGAGGAACAGGAACGCGACGCCGAGGTTGAGCACCAGCGCCGGACGCGGGATGCCGGTCTTCGCGTCCACCTTGCCGAAGATGCCCGGCAGGTGGCCGTTCTCCTGGACGCCCTGGATCATGCGCGAGGTGGTGGCGGCGTAGATCATGCCGGTGCCGGACGGCGAGACGAACGCGTCCGCGTACAGCAGCAGCGCCAGCCAGTTCAGGCCCCAGGCGAGCCCCAGCTCGGCGAGCGGGGAGTGGTAGGAGAGGCCGCCCCAGCCCTTGCTCAGGTCCCCGCCGGGCACCGCGAAGAGGAAGGCGACCTGCAGCGCGAGGTAGATGACCAGCGCGATGACGATCGAGAAGGCGACGGCCTTGGGCAGCGAACGGCCCGGGTTGCGCGCCTCGCCGGCGAGGTTCAGCGGCGACTGGAAGCCGTTGTAGGCCCACACGATGCCGGAGAGCGCCACGCAGCTGAGGACCGCGCTCCAGCCGTTCGGGGCGAAGCCGCCCGCGCGCTCGATGTTGCCGGTGTCGAAGTGGGACAGGATCAGCGCGCCCGCGGTGAGGATCGGCACGACGACCTTGAAGACCGTGATCGCGGTGTTGGTCTTGGCGAACAACGAGACCGCGAACCAGTTCATGAAGAAGTAGAAGACCAGCAGGACGCTGGCGATCGCGACGCCGGAGCCGGTGAGCTCCTTGCCGTCGAAGAGCGCCTTGGCCCAGCCGAAGTCCCAGCTGCTCATGTACTGGACGGAGGCGGTGGCCTCACCCGGGATCACCGAGACGATGGCGATCCAGTTGGCCCAGGCCGCCAGGTAGCCGGCGAGCGAGCCGTGCGAGTACTGGCCGTAGCGGACCATGCCGCCGGCCTTGGGGAACATCGAGCCGAGCTCGGTGTAGGTCAGCGCGATGGTCAGCGCGACGACCGCGCCGATGACCCAGGCGAGGATCGCGGCCGGACCGGCGATGGCGGCGGCCCGCTCGGCCCCGAACAGCCAGCCGGAACCGATGATCGACCCGAGACCAGTGGCGGTCAGGGCGATGGTCCCGAGGGACCGACGGTAATTCGAATGCGAACCCTGCTCCGCACTCGTTGTCTTCGTCGTGCTCACGTGCTGGTCTCCTGGTCTTCCCCCGTGCCGTGCACAAACTTCGCCATCGTATGAGCGAATCCGAAGATCCGGTTCCCACACCGGCCAAAAAATCCCGCCCAGTTGAGCCTCTGTGAGGTTTCCAACACCGATATTCGGACGACATAGGTAACGAAACCGGCCTAAACGGGACGCGCATCTCGGCCGAATTTCGCACCACCGGACCCTACGAATCCCGCAGGATTCCCCTACGCGGCGTCGACTTGACGAGCACGGGGAGTTCGCGACACGCCTACTTCACCGGAAGGTGGTAGGCGATGCGGTGCCGCGCCGCGAGCGCGATCACGTCCGCCGTCTCGACCGGCCGGCCGCCCGCGAAGTACGTCCGCGAGATGACCAGCACGGCGTGCCCCGGCACCCCGCCCAGCGCCATCGCCTCTTCCGCCAGTCCGGGGCGCGCCCCGACCTCCTCGACGACGTTGTCCACCACCACGTCGATGGCGGCCATCCGCTCGACCACCCCGCGCCCGGCCAGCGGACCCTCCTCCGGCAGCATCACCGGCGTCCGCCCGGTGATCTCCAGCGGCTCCCAGGAGGTCGAGAGCATCGACGGCTCACCCTCGGCGCGGAAGACGTAGCGCGTGCGCATCACGCGGGCGCCCACCGGGACGCGCAGCCGCGCCGCCACCACCGAACCGGCCGGCTCCTGCTCGCTGTTGGACTCCCAGGTGCCCCGCACGCGCTCGTCCGTCTGCTCCTGACGGAACGGCGTGCAGCCGCGGGTCTGGAAGCCGCCGCGGGCGATCCGGCGCGGCACCGGCTGCTCCCGCACGTACGTCCCCGACCCGGACCGGCCCTCCACCAGGCCCTCGGCCATCAGGACCTTGCGCGCCTCCAGGGCGACGGTGTCCGAGACGCCGTACTCCTCGCGGATGCGGGCCTGGGAAGGGAGGCGGGTGTGCGGGGCCAGCACCCCGTCGACGATCTTCTGGCGCAGGTCGCCGGCGACGCGGAGGTACGCGGGCTGCTCACCGAAAGGCACGTGCCCCTCCCAACAGCTTGACAGTCAGCAACAGCGTGACAACCGCGTGTTGCCGACCGCAACCCAAGACCTGAGTTTCACCCAAAGTAATGAACGCAGTTCAGCCACCACTCGCGCCACGCAGTGGCCGTACTGAAACAAGCGTTCCACCACGTTCCGTGTCCGTCCGTGTCACGATCGTCACCGAGCAGAAAGGGGCCGCGATGCCGACCGAGAACGCCGCCGTCAGCTCCCTCCGCCCGATGCCCGACGACTGGCAGCGGGCGCTGGCCGTCGTGGCCCACCCCGACGACCTCGAATACGGCGCCGCGGCGGCCATCGCCGAATGGACCGAGGCCGGCCGCGACGTCCGCTACCTGCTGGTCACCCGCGGTGAGGCCGGCATCGACGGCCTCGCGCCGCCCGCGTGCGCCGCGGTCCGCGAGGCCGAACAGCGCGCCTCCGCGGCCCACGTCGGCGTCCACACCGTCGAGTTCCTGACAGGCCATCAGGACGGCGTCATCGAGGCCGGCCTGCCGCTCCGCCGCGACCTGGCCGCGGCGGTCCGCCGGCACCGCCCCGAACTCCTGATCACCCTCAACCACCGCGACACCTGGTTCGGCACCCAGTGGAACACCCCCGACCACCGGGTGGTCGGCCGCGCCGTCCTCGACGCCGCGGGCGACGCCGCCAACCGCTGGATCTTCCCCGAACTCGCCGACGCCGAGGGCCTGGCCCCCTGGTCCGGCGTCCGCTGGACCGCCGTGGCCGGCTCGCCCCGCCCCACCCACGCCGTCGAGGTGGGCCCCGGCATCACCCGCGCCGTCGCCTCACTCGCCGCCCACGCCACCTACATCCGGGCCCTCACCACCCCCGACCAGGACCCCCACGCCTACGCCCGCGCCTTCATCGACCGCTCGCTGCGCACCGGCGCCACCCGCCACCGCGGCCGCCCGGCCACGCTGTTCGAGGTGTTCCCGCAGTAGGCGGGCCACCCGCACCGATCCCGCCCCCTCAGCTCACCCAGCCTGCCAGGCAACCATGTCGTACCATCAACACCCCGTCTCCGACGGTCACTTATCACCGTAAGGCGGTTCCCATTACAGGAAGCGGGACACCCCCTGCGTCCCCGCCGCCCACGCCCCCGTCGGGGGACGGCGGACAGGCCGGCCCCTCGGGCCACGACCCCGCGCCGGCCAGACGGGACCAGCACCGTCCGCCCGCCCCCTCGCTCCTCGACGACCTGGTCGACGGCGTGATGCCGGAAGCCGCGGACCCCGACCGCCGTCGCCGGAACCGCAAGGTCCTCATCAGGCTTTCCTGGACGGTCCTGGCGGCGCTCGTCGCGCTCGTCGCGACGAAGGGCACCGACTGGCTGACCTCGGAGCACGACGCACGGGTCACCAGCGAGGCCGACGACAAGGCCGACCGCGCCGGCCCGGCGTTCTCGGCATCCGTGCGCCTGAACGCCCAATACCCCGAGGCCCGGATCTTCGACGCGCCGTTCTCCCCCCAGGACAAGAAGACCCTCCTCGCGATGCAGCCCAAGGGCGACCCGCTCACCCCCTTCTACGCGGCACACCACGCCCGGGGCGTCTCGTTCACCGACGTCCACCACCCGGCCATGAAAGTCGCCTCGCCCGGGTACTCGGAGGAGTGGCTCGTGGACCTCCTCAGCGACCGGAAGGCGAGCCTGGTCGTCACGGACCTGCGCATCAAGGGCCTCACCTGCACACCCGCCAAGGCCACCACGGTCATCTCGGTACGCGGACAGGCGGGCGGCAGCTACGAGGGCATGCTCTTCGACCTGGCCCGCTCCCCCTCCACCCCGCTCATCACCGGGGACGAGGAACAGCACTACGGAGAGCCGTTCTTCAAGTACAAGAAGATCGACCTCGGCAACGGCGCGGCCCCCGAAGGACTCCGCGTCCAGGTCACCTCCGGCACCCAGGACTGCTCCTGGAAGGCGTTCGAGACCCACTACGTCGACGCCGACGCGAACGGCGAACACACCCAGGACATCACCAACAACGGCAAGGACTTCACCGTCCACGGCCTCTCCGCCCACCCCCAACAAGCCTTCGAGGTCCGCTCCTACGGCCCCTTCGTCCACGAATGCAGGATTCTCGGCGGCGGGCGGTTGGGGTGTTGAGCTGGCGACGCGCTTCGTCCGCCGTCTGCGGCCACGCACGAAAACGCACACCGGTAACGGAGGGCTGCCCGGTGGCAGGGCGCGCGGGACAGCCAGCCCCGCGCGGCGTCGCCCGACTCACAGACCGTGCTCGTCCATCAAGCGCAGCAGGTTCCGCTTGCGCCTCTGGGCGGTGCGCAAGGCGGTCACGTACCCGGTGAACTCCTCCGGCGATCCCAGGCGGCGGTGGCAGTCCCGGATACTCAGCAACAGGCTGACGAGCTCCTCGTAGACGTTGTTGCCGGTCCGCTTGGTCAACGGCTCCGCCAGGCGCAGGTAGACGCCGAGCGCGTCGGCGGGGCGGGTGGCACGGGCCCGGTCCGCCAGGGAGAGCCACTGCCGGTCATGGGCGCCGGTCTCGGTGGCGGCCTGCCAGGCGGCGTCGACGTCCTTGTCGTCGAGCAGGACGTCGACCAGGACCGGGCTGCCGTATCCGCCCCGTTTCCGCTGTCCCGCGTCGGCCCTCAGCAGGGCCAACGCGCCCTCGCGCTCGGCCGGCCAGCGTGCCGCTGCCCGGGCGGCGGCACGCAACTGTTGGTACGTGAGCAGGGTGCGGTGGGCACCGAAGTGGTCGCGGCGCAGGGCGACGGCGTCGACGAGCCGATCCGCTCGCGCGTAGCGGTCACAGAGGTAGTCGACCAGAGCGGTGTCGACGTCAGCGAGGTCCCGAGCCTCCCGAATACCGCGTTCCGCCCAGCCCAGAGCCTCGTCGGGGCGCCGGGCGGTGTCCAGCTCGCGGGCGATGACCAGGTGCGTGTGGCCGTCTGGCGCGAGGTCGGCCGCATGCACGGCGATCACGGCGTCGACGTCGCCGCCCGCCTTGGCCAGGCGCTCCATCAGGTACTTCTCCGCCCAGCCACGGCGGTTGCCCTGCCACGCCTCGACCGCCAGCTTCCGCAGGAGAGCCGTCCCCTCTGCACCGAGAACGTCCTCGTAGTCGAGCGGATCGACGTCGGTGAGGCCGTCGCCCAACTCGCCGAGCGCATGGCCGACGAGCCAGCTCGCGAGCTCTCCCGGGTCCGGGCGCGCCGCACGACACGCGTCGAGGTGGGCGTCGACGAGACCGGCTCCCACCTGGCCGAGCCATCCGTCGGAGTCGTCGATGCACTCCACCGCCTGTGCCAGCAGTTCCATCGCCTCCCGCGCCAGGACGATCGCATCCGCCGCCCGTCCGGAGCCGGTGAGCGCGCCGATGGCCGACACCGCCTGCCCGGCCTGATCCGCGTACGCGCGGGCATCGGCGTACTCGACGTACCCGTACTGTGCGAACGGGCCGATGTCGAGCAGGTCACGGATACGGGCCCGGACCACGGACAGGTCCCCGCGGGCGCTCGCGGCCCGCAGTTCCAGGCGGCGGCGCAACTGCCGGTCCTCGCCGAGCAGTTCCTGCACCAGAGCGAGCAACTCGCCTTTGGAACGGGCCGACAGCCACCCGTCGAGGTCCTGCGCCCGGTTCCGCGCCGCCTTCCGCTGCCGCGGCAGGCTCTCCTGCCGGGCGAGCACCGTCAGGCCGAGGGCGACCAGGTGCTTGCAGAAGTTGCCTTCAAGGCCGTACGGGCAGTCGCACTCGCCGGACAGCCCGCCGGTCCCGTCCAGGACCAACTCCACCTCGTACCGCTCCGTGCCGTGGACGCTCGCGCCGATCCAGCCGTCACCGACCTCGACCCCGGACACCGCATCCACGTACCCGCGCCCACGCTCGAAGGAACGGTCACCGGCCAACGCCTTGAGGTCCGCCTCGGTGAGGTCGCGCATGGTCTTCTTCACCCTGCCCCTGCCCGGACTCCACTACGGCCACCAGCTTATGACCGCCGGACAGACCGATCAGTCGGTCCGAGAGAATCCCCCCTCGCGGCGATCCGTACCGCGCGCTGCGCGCCGGGCAAGGATGTGGCACGGCCCTGCACGCACTGCGGGCAACGACGTCACCCGCCTCTGCCCAAGCAATCCAGAATCCGGAAGCCAGTCCGGTCGCCCAGGATGACGACAGGTGACGAACAAACCGTCAGCACATCCCGCACCGATCCAGCCCCGGCACGACAACGGGGCCGGCCCCATAAGAGACCGACCCCGATTGACCTGCATATGCGCCGGATCGCTACGCCGATGCGGCAGCGGCCGTCACACGTTGAAGCGGAATGTTGACTACAACGCTCCCACCTGCGGAAACGTGGTTCTGAGGGGGCCAAGTCAGCACAGTATCAGCACGGGAAAACAAGCTCAGCACCTACGCGGCTTCCTCGTAGCCGGCCGCCACCTCGGGCGCCTCGGTCGGCACGTCGACCGGCTCGGGCCGCATGGCGCTCTGCATGACCTCGCGGCAGCGGTGCCAGGCCCCCGGAACGAGGTGGCCGTAGATGTCGACCGTCGTCTTGATCGACTTGTGCCCCAGCCAGCGAGACACCTCGTGGATCGGGATGCCGTTCGCGAGAGCAGTTGAGGCGAAGAAGTGTCGAAGGCTGTGCGGTGTGTACTTCGGCTTGCCGTTCACGTCGACCAGCCCAGCCGCCTTGCAAGCCTTTCGGAAATGGTAGGCGTACGTCGTAGCAGTGGGCATTGTGCCCTTTCCGCGCTCGCGTGGAGCGAAGAAAACGTCGAGCTGCCTGTCCTTGCCTGCCTTGTCCTTGAAGGGCACTGGAACGGCTTCCCACTGCTCGGCGTGCGCGTCGATCTCTTCCTCAAGGAAGGGGGCAGTGGGGATATCCCGGTACTCCCCCTCGGCCCGATGCTTCAACGGTACGAACGCCGTGCGGCAGTCGCCACGGTTCGCCTTCGAGCTGACCTGCCAGCGGACTCGAATGAATTCGGGGCGTCGGCACTCGCTCGCGTAGGCCAGGGTCTCGCTGATCCGAAGCCCAGCGCCTGACTGCAAGTAGATGGTGAGCCGGTACTGCTGGGAGATGTGCTTGCCGAGGAGGTCGACCTCTTCGAGGGTGGGGATCTCGTCCTCGTCTACGGCGAGGCTGCTGGTCCGGGCGATCTTGACACCGACCGCCGGATTCTCGGATATGCGCTTCTCGGTGACGGCGGCCTCGATCATCGCCGTCACGAACTTCATGCGGTCGTTGATCGTCGAGGCGGCCATGCCCTCGCCCGATCGGTGGAGGGTGGCGATGAACTTCTCGAAGTCGGACTTCGCGAGTCCAGCCAGGGTCTTGCGGCCGAGGTGCGGGACGAGGTGATTCTTCGTGAACCCCTCGTAGTTCCGCACGGTCCCCTCGGCGAGGATCTGCCGTTCGAGCCACTCCTTCGCCCATGCTCTGAGGGTGATGGCGCCCCGCTGCGGGTCGAGGTAGACGCCCATGCCCTTGTCGTGCTCGACCTTCGAGGCGAACGCATCGGCACCGTCCGGGCCCGTCTTCTTCGCGAACGTCCTTTCTCTCTGCCGGGCGGTCCGGCCGCCGGGCTCTCGATACCGGACAGTCCACTTGTGGCCGCATCGGAGCTTCTCGCAGAGGTAGAAGCGGTCCTGCGGGTCTTCCTTGCACTTCTGAAATACGGTTGCCATGTGGCCCCCTTTCCTTGCAGGTCAGGGCTGTGCCCTACCCGTAGTGGGCTTCGAGGTAGGCGACGATGTCGCGCTCGCGGAATCGCAGGAGGCGGCCGACCTTCTGTGGCTTCAGCCCCCACGCCCGGTACTTGTTCTTCACGGTGATCTCGCTGACCTTGAGCCAGTCGGCGACTTCTTCCGGCGTCAGCAGCCGGTTGCTTCCGCCTTGCGTCAACCGGTGGTCCGTTGGTTGCGCTCGGCCGCGGTGAGGTCATGGACTGCCCTCCACGCCAGGGCAGCCGAGTCGAGCGCCTTCTTCCGGTCCGCCTGAAGGGTTCGGATGGCGGCCGGCACGAGTGCGGGGTCCTCGACGCCGAGGAGCTTCGCGACTCGACCGAGCAGCTCCGCCGGATCTTCCGCCGGAGGCTGCTGGACGGGGCGCGAGTACACCCGGCATTCCTGGCCCGAGACTCCGAGCACCCAGCCCCACCCGTTCCTGAGCGCCTTCTCGCTGTGCGGCATCAAGCGGCGGCTCCGTAGTAGGCGGCGCGGGACTGGGAGGTCAGGTGGTACAGGCCGAAGGAGCACTCGTAGAAGCGGTTCTCGCGGTGCAGTCCCCGACGCGTTCCCTTGCGGTCTCCGGCTCGGTGACGCTTGGCCTGGGCCTTGCCCAACGCCTTCTCCGCCACCCGCTCGTCGTCGTAGCCGCGCTTCGCTCCGCACGCGCAGGTTTTGAACCCGACTGCGGTGATGGTCATGTGCTGTTCCTCGCTTACTTCTCGAATTTGCCGCATGGGCAGGTGGGTATCTGGCAGGCGCCTCGGGCGGCGCTGGCGGCGGAGTGGGTGAAGGGTGCATGGCCGCAGTCGGGGTGCTGGCAGTAGCCCTTCCAGCCCTTCTTGCCGTCCACGTTGGCGAGCATCACGCCGGGGGCGTAGAGCTTGACCAGGCGGCCGGTGCCGCCGATGGAGAGCTTCGATGCAAAGGCGCGGGCCTCGGATTCGTTGCCGAACGGTGCCCAGTTGAGGCCCCGGCTTCCGTCGCTCCAGGTGTGAACGAGGGCCACCCAGTCGCGCATCTGGAGGATCTCGCCGACTTCCTTGATCAGGGCCTTCGCCATCTGGTCGGCGCTGTCGAAGTCCGGGTCTTCGAGCAGCGCCTTGACGGCCTCGACCTCCTCTTTGCGGGGGGTGATCCTCACGCGCCACCGGAGGGGTCGAGGAGCTTCTCCAATCGGCTCACGACGGTGCCGAGCATCCCCGAGTCTTGCTCGGGGTGAGCGTCGTATCGAAGCCCGTCCCATTCGCGGAAGTTGTCGCTGGGTACGTCCCCGTCCTCGTCGCGGAGTTCGTCGAGTTCGGCCTCCTGCTTTTCCCACAGCTTGTGGATGTCGCCGAGGATGCCGCGGATTTCCGACTTGAGAACGTGGGGCGTCTGCGGGCCTGCGAGGTCGGCGACGAGTTCGGCGGTCGCGGCGGTTGGATTGACGACGTGGACGGGGAAGCGGAACCAGTCCGGGTCCAGGGCCCAGCCGAAGCCGACGACCTTCCAGCCGCCGTCTCGGGTCTTGGTTCCGCTGTCGCCGTCCGCGTCCTTGACCTCCGTGCCGGCCGGGAGTTCATCGAGCACAGCGGGGCTTCCGATAAGGGTGGTGGTTGCGTTCATGGGGTGTCCCCTCCTTCTGAATGCCACACTATCTCAATGATGCCGACTGAACAACTCTTACATTGAAGCCGCGATCGAACGGATGCTGGCGCCGAGCTGGTCCACGGTGCCGACGTTGAGCACCGTGGCGTCGAACTCCCACCCGCCGAGGGCGTTCTCGCTGATGTGCTCGGCTCCGTCGATCAGGACTTGGCTCGGCCTGACGATCTTGACCACCAGGCCGCCACGGGCCTTGATCTCCTCGGCCTCGTTGCGGAACCGCACGTCGGTGATAACGGTCGGACTCTCCCAGCCCCCGTAGTCCTTGAAGAGGGTGTCGATCCAGATCCGCTCGTCGATCACCTGGCGCCCGGCCTCGGTGCCGAGCCGCTGGAGGTATCCGCGCACCTCGGGGAACTCGCTCTTCACGTAGTCCCAGCCGTGGCTGTCGACCTCCCAGGCGACGGTGGTCGTCCCGGCCTCGCTCAGGGGGTCGATCAGCACCGGGTTGACGCGGTACAGCACCTCTCGAACAGGGTCTGCGAACGCCTTGCGCTGCCAGCCGCAGTCCGCAAGCGAGGAGGCCGCGGTGTCCTTGCCGGAGCGGGCGGCGCCCGCAAGTCCGAGCAGTGGGGTCTTCATTGCTTGAGTTCCTATCCTTCGAGGCTGTCGACGAGCCGATGCAGTCCGGGCGCGTGCACGAAGCCTCCGCACACGTCACAGTCGCAGTCGTGCAGGCAGATCGAGCAGCCGAGTTCGTCGCAGTACGGGTCGGGCCCGTGCCACTGGTGGGTCGGGTCGGGGTCCGGACAACCCCAGCTTTCACAGCTCCGGTCCTTGGACCAGGTGGGGTAGCGGATGTGCTCACGGCGACCGAGAAGTCCGTGCACCAGGGGCTCGCCGGGACACGCGAAGGTCGACGCGCGGGCCGAGTCGTGGTCGGTGAAGGCGGCCCGGCAGCGAAGGCACTGTAGACGCTGCTCGGGCCGCTTCCGCAGGCGGTGTTTCACGCGACGGCGGAGAGGCGTGCGAAGTCGCCGTCCGCGTGCAGGGTGACCGAGTTGGAGCGGGTCGGGGTGGCATCGGGCTCGTCGGAGATGTGCAGGCGCCACTTCTTGACGCGCTTGCCCCAGTCCTGGACCGTCACGACCTCCGGGTCCGCGAGCAGCCGGCCGACGCGGGTCACGGTGTGCCCCCTGGTGTCGTTGCCCGTGGCCGTCACACGGTCCCCGGCCGCGAGAGTGGCGATGGGGGTCCGCTCGGGCTCGGGTGCGGCCGGCCGAAGTGCGTTGGCCAGCTCCTCGAAGTTCGCCAAGAGGGCGAGCTGCTGACGGTACCCCTCGATCTGGCCCTCCAGCTTGACGACCTCCTTCTCCGTGGCCTTCATGATCACGGTGGTGTCGTGGCGCCGCCCCGGCAAGCGATAGCGGGCGTGCGCGGTGGCGTGCTCCCAGACGAGCTGGGTGTCGGCGATGTGGACTTCGAGTACGGAGCGCAGTGCGGCGCGCATCCGGTCGTTCGCGGCGTCGGAGATGACCTCGGTCTTGAAGTCCGCCAGGACTCGACGGAACCGGAACCGAGTCGCATCTTCAGGCTCGCCGATGCTGAGCATCCTCGTACCCTTGTCGATCTCGACGCCGTTGACGGTGAAATGGGCCGGGGTCTTCCCGCCTCCGTCGCCCGTCACCACCACCTCGAAGAAGGAAGGCAACAGCTCGACTTCGCGGCGGAACTGCGGCCGGACGTGGACGAGGCCGGTGACGCGGCGACCGGTGATCTCGTAGGAGGCAGTCCAGTCCTTCTTGTCGCGGTCCACCTCAGCGTCGGTGACGCGGCGGACGTGCATAGTGCCGTACTCGGTCTCGACCGGAGTGGCCGGCGGGTTCGTCGTCATGGTGCTCTCCTCGTTGCTGGCTGGCTTCATCAGGCCGCGGGAACCACCCCGCGACGACCTCCTCCCAGGAGGTTTCGCCACACTCTTACAATGGGGTGTAGGTGCTCAAGCGACCAACGCCTTCGCGACGTAGAAGCGGAGGGCGTCGCGGGCAGCAGAAACGGCCCAGTCGTATCCGTAGTGGCCGAAGCAGGAGTCGACTTCCTCCCACTCGGTTCGGATGTCCGTGGGGTCGTCGGTGCGCTGGCGGTCGACGGCCTCTTCGATCACCCAGCCGTACGCCTCGCCCTGGGCCCACGCCTCGTACTCCGTCCGCTCGGCGTCGAGGTATGCCTCGGGGAGCATGCCGAGGTCTTCGGCCTCGTCGCGCATGAGGTACCAAAGCGAGACGGGGCCGCGCTCCGGGCGGGATTCGATGACGATCGCGCCGTGGTAGATGGCGGCGTAGCGGGTGAAGGTGTCGACGCCCTTCCAGCGGTTCCAGCTCACCCGCGACCATGCTTCGGTCAGGGGGCCGCCGTCTTTGTCCACGGGGAGGTAGCAGCCGAGGTGTGTGTCGATGGTGATCACGTGCGCCAGGGTGTCGCGGTCGTCGCGCGGGTTGGGCGCGTCTTCGTCCTGGATCAGGCGCACCCGGAAACGGCCGTCCTCGGTGGTGTCGATGATGTCGTGCATGGTGTCTCCTTGCAGGTGAGTTGGGGTCAGGCGGCCAGCGCGTGAGCTGGCCGTCCTGCGGTGGTGGAGTAGATCTCAGCGAGGTAGGCGCGGAGCCGGGGCTCCCAGTCGAGGCCGAGCAGACTGCCGATCACGACCCCGCCCATCGGTGGGGCGACCACATCGCCGATCTGCTGGGTGCAGCTCGACCGAGAACCGGTCCACGGGTATCCAGGGCGGAAGCCGACCAGGAGCGCGGCCTCGTCGAGGCTGAACCTGCGGTCCTTGTCGTGCTCCCAGTACCAACCCCGGATCTTCGAGGTGATGCCGGTCGCGGGCTTGTCCGCGCTCCAGCAGTTCCCGCCGGCCGTCTTACGGACGCCCCGCGTGTTGACCCGGATGCCAGTCGGCCAGTCGAGGGCCTCGGCTGCGGTCGTGGTCGGCATCGGTGCCTTGGGGGTCAGGGCGTCGAGATCGACGTAGGAGTGGCGCGCGGCCATCATGAAGACGCGCTTCCTGCGGGAGGCGAGTCCGTAGTCGACAGCGTCCAGGACGCGGTACTCCGCGCTGCACCAGTCCGCCGACCACAACTCCTCGCGGAGGCCGTCGAGGACCAGCTCCGGCAGGGCCGAACTCTGCTCCATGGCCAGCCACCGGAGGTTGTCCCACTGTGCGGTCAGGCTGAGCGACCAGATCAGAACCTCGGCGATTAGGCCGATCCGCTCGTCCGTCATCTGCGCGATCGGCGCCCGAACCTCGTCCAGCGTGAGGAGAGGACCGGTAAATCCACCGAACCCATCCCACTCCGGGTCGTCACAGATCAGGCACTCGCCTTCCCATTCGCAGGGGCCAGAGTCGTGCCAGTGCCCGAAGGTCGCCTCGAAGGCCGCGGTGAACACGTCCAAGAGCAGTTCCTGATTGCGGGGGTCCTGCCCGGCCCGCTTGCCCGCAGGGGTCCAGCACTGGCACGGCGCGGTGACGATCAGACCGCGCACCCAACGGAGAGCGGGGTGCTTGGGGTCGAGCAGCCGCACGTCCATGACGATGCGCTGGAATCCTGCCGCGCGGGCCGTGGCGGAGGCGTCCTTGTTGAGTTCGACGCCCACGGTGTCGAGCTGGTGGCCGAGAACGTCCCGGACTCCAACGTCGAGGCCACCGGGCCCGCAGAAGAGGTAGACCACACGGTCGGGGTCGCCCTCCTCGGGCGGGTAGAGCCACCGCGCCGGCCAAGGCGCGGCGAGCTGCTCCAGCTCCTCGGGCGAGAGGTCGTCGAGGTCCAGCTCGGAGGTCGGGATGAGCGCACCGGCCGTCTCCAGGGAGCGGAAGGACATCACTCGTCCCCGTCCCAGTCGATGTCGACGGTCTCCACGCTGGTCAGCCAGTCTCCGACGATCTCCCAGTGGTAACCGGGGCGTATCAGGCCGTCGCGCATGTAGACGTTGCGTCCGCAGTCGGCGCACTCATACGGCTTCCGGTCGATGTATCGGATAGGGCCGCTGCACTCCACACAGCGGACGACGTTCAGAGGCGGTTCGGTCTGCACGAGGGCAGGGGTGTTGGGCATCGGTATCCTTGGGGGCGATGCTGGCTGGCATCATCAGGCGAAGCGCACCACCGCTTCGCGACCCGCCTCACCAGCGGGTTTCGCCGGGCTCCCGTTCCCTGTCACTTCGCATGGCAGGGAACGGGAGCTTGGAACCTTGGACGGTCAGGCGCTCGCGCCGTACACGTCGACAACTTCGCGGGCGATGTCGTGGGCGTCGTCCAGGTCGACTTCGCTGGCCCAGTCGTCCTCGTGCTCGTCGAGCCACTGCTGAAGGGCCTCGTCGTCGTCGATGATGTCGACGGGCACCTCAAGCTCCGCCTCCACGTCCACGATCGAGATCTCCTGGACCTCGAATCGGACGGTTACGGTCTTCGTCTCCAAGACTGTTGCTCCCAGGTGGATTCGGATGCGGCAGGGGCCGCAGGTCAGGTCTTCGTCGAGCAGCTCGGGCGCGTCCCCGCACTCGACGCAGGGTTCGGGGGTCATCGGGTCGTGAAGACGTAGATGCCGCCGGGCGCGTCCTCGGCGTGGAATCCGCTGGTGAACAGGTCGTGCGATGCGCGCTCCCAGTCGATTTCGTTGAACGGCCACTGGGTCAGGCGGGCCTTCTCCTCCTCGTCGGAGGTGGCCTCGAACCACTCGCGGGCGAAGTCGGCTTCGCTGTCGTGGAATCCGCGGAACTCGTCACGGAACTGGTCCACCCACTGATTGGGCTCCGTGTCGGAGCCGAACTCGGAGAACCAAGCGCCGAACGCGGGGGCCTCGTCGTCACGGAGGCCGGCCAGGGCCTCGGCGATCTCGGCGGCGTGGCTCGGAGAGCACTCCCCGGTGATCGTGCCGTGGAAGTTGTCGTGGTCCATGACCCACAGCTCTTCGTGCTGGGTCTCGCGGCCGTGGAGGTCCGAGGGGGTCACGAGGTCCGCCGTGTCGGCGTCGTACCAATCCCCTTGCAGGTGACCGGCGTTGTAGCAGGCCAGGCACCCGATCCACACGCGCGGGGTGTCGAGAGAGATAAGGGTGTTCATGTGTCCTCGCTGTTGATGTCGGCTGGCTTCGTCAGGCGGGGCACACCACTGCCCCGCGACCTCCTTTCGGAGGTTTCGCCTGGATGAGTCGGTCAGCGTTCCGCGTCTTCGAGGACGGGCCACAGCTCCAGTGACCGGTAGGCGCCGATCGACTTGTGCAGGTCATCGAGAGCGCCCTGAAGATCGCGGACGCACACCTCGCACAGGAACTGGCGGTTGGACGGCGATCGGGTCCACGGCCCACGCCGGCCGGTCGTCGGGCCGCACAGCTCGCAGAGCCCTCCGCCTTCGACGTGCTGGAAGACCACGGCCTTCACCCCGTTGTGCGGACTGGTTGACTCGACGTAGGCGTGCTTCTCACGGGCGGCGGCCCGGAACGCCTCGCGGTAGCCGTAGTCGTGGAACGTGCCGCCGTGCCGCCAGGCACCACACGAACCGTCGTGGTCTTCGGGGTTCTCGTATCCGCAGTCGCAGATGTAGAGGTCGTAGGGCCAGGTCACCAGTCGACCCCCAGCACCTTCAACAGCTCGTCGACGGTGGCGTGCTCGTCACCGGACGGATGGCGCAGTTCCTCCTCGGGCAGCAGCTCACCCGGCAGCAGGAACACGAGCTGCTCGGCGAGGTCGGCGAGGTTGCACAGCGTGTACCACTCATCGGTGGCCGGGTCGTAGTCCTCCCGCCACTTCTCGACCTCGCGGGTGACCGCCAGCACCTCGCGGACCTTCGCCTTGATGTGATCGCTCATGCCGAGACCGCCTGGCGTCGAGTGGCTTCGACGCGCGGTCCCCCGATGTCGGCGCGGCGACCAGCCGCGCGCCCATCGCGCTGCCCCGTTCCGGTCAGCTTCGGGAGCTTCGCCTTGCCGAGCTTCGGATATGCACGTGCCTGCGCGGCCTCGACGATGCTCTTGCGGTCGGCCAGCACGAGGGCAACCGAACGCCCCTCGCCGCTCCGCTCTTCCTCGGCGTCGTCCTGGGCCTGCTTCTCCGCGCCGAGCAGTCGGCTGCCGATTTCGGTGGTGAAGCCTCGCAGCCACGAGCGCCGGTAGGCGGCCACGCTCTCGCCAGGCACCCACGGCCGGGCATAGACAAGCCCATTGGTGGCCTGGAGGGAGAGCGATGCGAAGAGCATCTCGATTCGGTCGAGGTCGCTCGTGTAGCCGAAGAGGTGGACCCGGTAGATCTTTCTGCCGTTCACCTTGCGCATCGGGTTGTAGACGACCTTGGCGCCCAGGCTGCGTCCGATCTCGTTCAGGAGAAGACGGCGCTCCAACGCATAGGAACCCTCAACCGATATGGAACGGTCGCTCACCTTGTCGGAGTTGGGCTCCTTCTCGGCGAGCATGGCGCGCTCGATACCGAACTTGCTCATCAGCTTGAGAGCCTTGGCGTTGTACGCCTTCCTCTCCTCGGGCGTGGCCGCCGGGTCCTCCGCCTTGGCCAGCATGGCGCGGATCTGCGCCAGCTTGGGGTGGGGCTGCTTCTCGTCGTTCATGTGTACCTCGTGGATCTTGATGCGGCTGGCATCGTCAGGAAGCGGGCACCACCCCGCCCCGACCCCCTTGTCAGGGGGGTTTCGCCAATCACCTACAGGGGTTGCTTCGTGGGCCTACCGGCGAGCACGGTGGCGAAGTTGGCCATCACGACCATGGCCAGCGCCTCAAGTTCCGGGCCGTCCGGCAACGGCACGCCGAGTACGCGCATCGTGTTCAGGGAGCGGGCGATCAGGCGCTCCATGTCGTCCGTGTCAACGAGATCCGAGCAGAGGTCGCAGGCTCGCCAGCGGCCATCGTTCGGGAGGGGTGCCACCACTCCGTCATCGGTCATCAGGGCGACGTGGGCCCTGTCCCTGGGCACGTAGAGCCATCGGGCTCCGGGCAGACAGCAGAAGTCACACTCTTGCATTGCGGCAGATTCCCCCGACTCAGGCCACGAGGGCGTGGGCGTACTCGCGGATGTCGACGGCGGTCGGGAAGGGGTCTTCCTCGTCGTGCCAGACCTCGGTGCCCTGGTTGTGCGCGTCGCCATACTCGTCGCCATCGGCATGGCACTCCAGCCACGTCACGGCCGCATCACGGCGGCCGGCCGCAAGGAGGAGGCTCGCTATCGCGTCCGTCTCCGTGCACGTGAAGCTCTCGCCGACATGGGAGGCCAACATCCCGTCGTCGAAGGTGTCCGCGAAGTGGTCGACGGCCGCGGTGAGTTCCTGATGGACCATGGCGACCTGGCCGCTCAGTTCGAGCAACTCGGCGTAGAAAGCACGCTCAGCACGGCGCTTGGCGCGGAAGTTCAGGGCGCGAAGAATCTTCATGGATCGTCCTTGGAATGGATGCGGGCTGGCATCGTCAGCAGTCGGGCACCACCCCGACCGGACACCCTGAACAGGGTGTTTCGCCTTGTTGCCGCCCCTCCCCGAGGGGAGTCATCAGGAAGGGGCGGCGGCTGAGGGGTCAAACGAGCGCGAGCTGACCCTCGATCGGGGCATTCATGTGCTCGTTGGCGAGTGCGCAGAAGTGGGCGTCGCGGTGCTCGGCGTAGATCTCAGCCGAGCGAATCCACGAGACCTCGCCTTCGGACTCCTGGTACTTCAGCTCGTACAGATCGTCGAGAGCGTGCTCGGTGATGGCCGCGCGGTCCTCGTCCGTGTCGTCGGGGTACTCGCGGCAGGCTTCATCGAGCGCACCTTCGAGGTTCTCGTTGAAGACCTCGTCTTCGAGTTCGCCGTGATCGCTCTCGTCGAGGAACGGGTACTCGTACTTGGCGTACTCGGCCAAGGCGACCGCTTCGCGGAATGCTGCGGTGTAGCCCTTGCGCTTCTTGCCGTGCTCGTAGACCTGGACGTACAGGGAGTACGCGGAGCCGTAGTGGACGGGCGATCCGTCGATCTCGATGACCTGGGCCTGAGATCGCTTGGTGCCCTCGTAGCCCTCGTCGGCCGCACACCGGATCAGGTCTCTGGCGACGCGGAAGTTGGACTTGTCGCCAAGGCTGGTGGGGTACTCGGTGTACGAGAACATCTCGACGTGCGTGGCATCGTCGTCGTCTCCGTAGTACGAAGTGCGCCAGGACGGATAGGCGTAGTTGGCGTTTTCGAGCAGCGCCGCGTACTCGCGGAACGTCTCGTTGGGGATCTTGGACTGGCGGCGCATCTGGCCTCGTCTTTCAGGTTGAGCGGCTGGCTCATCAGGTCCCGGACACCACTCCGGGTACGACGCTTCACCCTCGGCCGGCATAGCCGAAGGGAAGCGTTTCGCCACACTCTTACAATGGGCCCTTACGAAGCAGCCAGAGCCTCAAGCTCCCGCGTCGCCTGGTACAGGGCCACCGCGTAGGCGTCCCGCTCGACCATCAGACCAAGGGCGATCTTGATCCAGCCGATCTCGACGTTCTCCAGCTCCGCCAGCTCGACCTTCGCGGCATCCAGCTCCAGGGCCAGGCTGAACGCTCGCTCGGCGAGGTTGTCGGCCTGCTCAATCAGGCTCGGGCCGGTACCGATGCAGTCGGACTTGACGAGGTTCACGGGCTTGGTGGTGACGATCATGTCGGTCCCCTTCTAGGACTCGCCGGACAGCCGTCCGGCATTCGATTCGACGCCCTTCGGCGACATCGGACCACAGCCACACTCTTACAATGGGGCCGCAATCAGCGCCCCCCAGTGGCTTCGCACCTACGCCCAAGGCGTCCGGGAGGCCCGACCCATCGGGCCGGATGTTCAGTCAGGTGATCATTTCGGGTAACGATGGCGGATTGCTCAAGCCATCGGGCTCACCGTTCCACCACCTCTCGAACCGGCCGGATTCCTCCGGCCCGTTCGGTTCGTTCCGGCCGGTTTCCCGGCCCGTTCGAAAGAACGGTGAGCCCTGACCTCCGAAGTCCACACGGCTGCCCTGACATCGCTTCCCACGGGCATCCGAGGGTTGCTTCTCACCCAGCGCCTACCCCGAGAAACGGGGCGGTTCGCAGGCTTCACCAGGACCGTACGGGCGGGACTGCGGACAAGAGAATCCGCGCCTCTGCCTGTTACGTTGGCTGTACCCCAGGGGTTCGGCGTCGTCTCCGGCACGCTCCCATCACCGGCAGGATGCCCCGCCTCCGGATCACGTACCTTCAAGCCCACCTGTGCCCTGCGTACCCACCCACACCGCGATGCGGTTGCGACATCCGCCTTTGAGGCGGGGCCGGGTGAGCGTCAAGCTCAGTTCGTGCGCCGTACCGGCCTGAGCCGGTCTGGCTTGGCTCCGACCCTAGCGGGTCTCGGCCGTTCTGCGCAACTCTTACAATCGCTGCGTTGCTACCTGCCATGAGAGCCGGTCGGCCAGGCAATCCCAGTGTCCTGACCGCTGCCCGGTGTTCCCGTTCGGCGTTGGTCCCAACCCTAGCGGGTCGGTCCCGTACTGCGCAACTCTTGCAATCGCTTCGAGTGCTTGTCCCCGCTTCGCTGGCCTGCCTTGCGGCTGGCGTCCCGTTGTGGCGACGAGGAGAACACTACGGCAACAGCCACACTCTTGCAAATGCAGCCACAAATCAGCAGGTCAGATGCTGTTTAGTGGACTGCTTGAGTGGCTCTCTGCGCCGTTCTCCGGGCCTGATTCGAGCCTGATTCGGCCCGGTTGGCAGGCAGGCAGGCAGGCAGGCAGGCAGGCAGGCAGGCAGGCAGGCAGGCAGGCAGGCAAACGGCCCGCGATCCGGCCGGGGTACTGCCTTGGGGGGTGCGGGGGGTGAGTGCGTCCGCATGTGGCGCGCGATCTTAGACCAGGCCAGGCGGGGTGGGGGTATGACCCCCGGTACGCGAAGGCCGGCACCGCCACGTCTTAGCAGCGCGGATTCCGCCACAGTTCCAAGGTCGACGGGACGGCCACACCCCGCCTGCCGTCAGGGCGAGCGGGGCGTACGGGGTGCTCGACTCTAGGTCACTCGGCGGCGCCGAAGCGGTTGATCCCCGCGTCGGGGTTCTCGATCAGCAGCTCCAAGAGGCGCCGACCGTCCACCGCGGCCGGCAACTCGACGTGGTGCCGGGCTTCGCAGACCACCCGAACTTCCCCCGTTGGCGAGCCGAAGACTGTGTGGTTCTCCATTGCGCCGCACGTCGGACAGGCGACCGCCTCCTTGCTGCCCGCGCCCATGTCGTACGTGATCGCGCCCCGCACCGTGAGGTCGTAGCTCTCATCGGCGGGCCAGACCCCCTTGAGCTGCTTGAGGGCGGTCGGGCGGGACATGACGCGCCCCACTCGATCGGCGATCTTGTTCTTCGACAGGCCGCCCCATCTGCACGCGTCCCGCATGGCCTCTGCCAGCTCATCGCCGGTCCGGTCGGAGGCGAAGTCGGCGACGAGCTTCGCCTCAACTGCCGTTTCGAGGGCCTGCTCTACGGGCCCCGGCGGGGTGGTGTCGTCGATGGCGGCCCAGGCCCCGTGATCGCTGGTCACCTCTACGACCACCCGCGCGTCGGCATAGCGCTCCTCGGGCGGTGCTGCCTGCCAGCGCCTCAAGATGTCACGGCCGAGGTCGTGGGCAGTGCCCGTCCAGTCGGCGACGGTGCCACGCCGCGCCGGGGAGCCCCACCCGTCCACGTCGGGCGCCAAGATCTCGTACTCAAAAACTGGTGAATTCGCCATGGCGCCCACTGTGGCAGTCAACGGCTTGACCAGTCAAGCTCTTTACCAGTCAAGCCGTTGACTGCCAGGTCAGAGGTCAGGCGACCTGCACTTCGCCGAGGTACCGATACCCCGAGCGCTCGGAGCAGCCGAGCCGTCCGGCCAGCGTCGGCCCGGTGACCTTCTCCCCCTCCGCCTGCATCGCGGCGACGGCTTCCTTGACCACTGTCAGCGGGATGGCCTTCCGGGCACTGCCCTGCCGTCGCGACTTCGGCTCCGCCAGCTCGGCCGCTGCCAGCTCCCCGGCAAGCTCGTCCGCCATGGCGTCAGCGCTGGCCACCAGCTCGTCGATGTCGTCGGCCAGTTCGTCATACGAGTTCTTCACCCCGTGGGCCTTGGACACCAGCGCCCTACCCTCGCGATCAAAGGCATCTGCCAGTTCGCCCGCCATCGCGGTGACCAACTCTTCCAGTTGGCGGATCTGCACCGAGGCGGTCATCTCGGCGGCAGGGGTCGCCGCCATGTGCAGCATGTGTGCCACGACGAGCGGCGGCACAGCGGAGACGAGCGCCACCAGGATGGCGGAGGTGTTCATGTAGCTCTGCTCGATGAGGTGTGCCACGACCTGTGCTGACAGTGCCAGGCCGAGAGCGGCGCCAGCTCCGATCGTGGCAGTGAGGCGGCCTGGCAGTGCCATCCGGCGGCGGACTTCGGCGATGACGGCCGCTGCGGCGGCGTAGGCGGAGATGCAGACCGGCATGAGCCAGGCGACCCAGCCGTGCCAACCCGCGGCTTGTGCCATCTGGATTTCTCCGGGCACCGACATGGCGAGAGCCGCCACCAGGACGAGCGGCCTGCCAGCCACGAAGACGGCCTTGGCGTACCAGGGCATGTGCATGGACGTAGACATGAGTGTTCCCTTGGAAGGTGCGAGCGCTGGCAGGGTCAGGCGGCGGCGAAGGCCGGGCGGCCATGGCGGCGGGCGGTAACGCCGGTGGCTCGGCGCTGGCGGATGGCGGCCAGCAGTCCGGCGGCTTCGTCGCTGCCAGTGGCGGGCTGCTCGGGGGTTGCCGGGGCTGGGGTGCCGAGGATGTGCCCGGTGGCACGGTCCATTTCTTCGCGGCACAGCTTGCACAGGTCTTGCGTGACTCCGGCGGGGAACACGGCGTCGCAGGACTGGCAGTGGTGGCGGGTGTCCGGGGCGGGCTTCGGCTTGGGCTGGGGCTTGGCCGGCATCTGGTTCGTCAGGCGGTACGAGACCAGGGCGGCGGCAGAGTCGACGCGCTCCGGCAGCCGAGTCGTCAGGGCCGCCACGATCTTCATGGCGGTGTGGCCCTCGGCGAGCCAGGCGGCAGCGAGAGGGGCCAGGCGGAGGACTTCGCTGGTGCTGAGCGTCAGTCGGCGGTCCGCGTCGCCGAGCTGCGCGAGGGTCGCTGCGGCCCTGCCGGTTGCGGCGTCGGTCTGGTCGTTGTGGCCAGGGGCCTCTTCCTCCTCCTCGGCCCGCAGCGGTGTCGCCGCCTCGTCGCCGCTCGGCTCGGCGTCAGGGAGGAGGTTCTTTGCCTGGTTCTTTTCCCCCTTGGGGAGATCGCCGACGTTCCGGCACTTCGGCTCACCGACCGCCGGAATGCGGTCCATCGGCAGGTCAGAGACGTGGGTCTGCGTTCCCCACAGGCCGGTGTCCGGGTCTTGGCCGCGCTCGCGGCGCAGGTAGCCCGCCTTCTCCAGGGCGGTGAACGCCTTGGCCACGGCGCGACGGCCTTCTTCAACCTGATCGGTCACGGTGTCGACGGTGGCGCGGGCGCCGTCCGGGAGCGACAGGAGGGTGACCAGCAATCCTCGGGCGGACAGGGACAGGCCGCTGTGGCGTGCGGCGGCGTTGGGCACGACCACGAAGGCGCGGTCGTGCCGGTTACGATGCACTCGCATCGAGAGATACCCCTCTCGGTCGACGACCCCGGCCAGGTGTTCGCGCACCGTCGAGCCGGGGTCGTTTGCTTGCTGTGCCGTGCACCATACGCAAGAGTGTGGCTGCATTGCAAGAGTTGATCCGACGCCCCGCGCCGGACCCACGCACGCAAGAGTGTGGCGGGGCTCACACGTGCCTGCGTTCCAGGATCGCCGCCAGGCTCCGTATATATAAGTAGAAGGTTGAGCCTCTACGGCTTGAGAACTTCGACTATGGGCCCCCGGAGGGGGCCTATTTCTGATGCTCCTTCGCCGGTGCCTAAAGCCTCTATCTGTACGCCTGGAGGCTTTATGTCATGGTCGAGTTCCGACCGCAGGCAGCGCCTTCCGGCGAATTGGCCTCAACTACGTATCCGCGTTCTGAGGCGTGACCGCCACCAGTGCACAGCCAGAGATCAGTACGGCGTGCGGTGTGCGGAGCCTGCTACCGACGTGGACCACATCCGGCCCGGTGACGACCATCGAGAGACCAACCTAAGATCACTCTGCGGGTGGCATCACCGGGCAAAAAGCTCCCAAGAAGGAGCAGCGGCCAAGGCCGCCGGTCGTCGGCGCCAGGACCGCAAGTTCCGCAGGTCAGAGAAGCACCCTGGTCTGCTCTAACTGCGCAGAGTTCCGGGCCTCGGGCCCGTAGAGCCGCGCCGGCCCCCGGAGGCACTTCCTTCGGGGGCCCAGTTCTTCAGCGAAGGAGGTGGGCGATGCCCGGCCCCGTACCGAATCGGGAGGCTGACCTCGCCCGCCCGCGAGAGCGCAAGGGCGGGAACGCCCAGTCCGTCACCAAGGGCGTCATGAAGGAAGTCAAAATCCCTAACGGCGACCGGAATTGGCACCCCATCGCCAAGCGCCTCTGGGATTCTCTCAAGTCCTCCGGCCAGGCCGACTTCTATCAGAATTCGGACTGGGCCTTCGCGTATTCACTGTGTGAGGATTTGAGCTACTACAAGAAGTCCGGAAAACGCTCGGGACAAATGCTCCAGACCATCTACAGCGCCTTCGAGCGGCTCCTCGTCGCCGAGGGCGACCGGCGCCGCGTGCGCGTCGAGCTGCACGAGCCCGAGCCGCAGGAGCAGTCCGCGGCCGTGCTCGCCATCGCCGACTACAAGAAGGATCTCGGCCTCGAAGCCTGATCTCGGGGGGTGAGACGTGGCGAAGACCGCACCCCTCACCCTTGACGAGATCGAGGCCCTGGAGCCCGAGTTCCACGGGCCGACGTGGCAGAAGGATGCCTTCGGTCGGTGGGCGCTCCCCGAACGCACCCTGGGCTGGCAGGTCGCTGGATGGTGCGCCGAGTACCTGAACGGCGAAGGCTCCACGGACGACCAGCCAGTCCCTTGGAAGTTCACCCGCGAGCAGCTCCGCTTCCTCCTGTGGTGGTACGCCATCGACGAGGACGGGGAGTTCGTCTACCGGACCGGCGTTCTCCAGCGGCTCAAGGGCTGGGGCAAGGACCCTCTCCTCGCGGTCATCTCGCTCGTGGAGTTCGTTGGACCGTCGCGCTTCTCCCACTGGGACGAGAACGGCGAGCCAGTGGCCAAGCCGCATCCGCAGGCGTGGGTGCAGGTGACGGCCGTCAGCCAGGAGCAGACGACGAACACGATGGGCTACCTGCCCATCCTGGTCTCGGACCGGCTCATCGCGGCCTACGGCATCAAGATGGGTGCCGAGTTGATCCGCGCTGATCGGGGCCGCAAGAGGCTCCAGGCGGTCACCAGCTCCTACCGGGCGATCGAAGGCAAGCGGACCACCTTCACCCTGCTCAACGAGACCCACCACTGGATCTTGGGCAACGGCGGCCACAAGATGTACGAGACCATCGACGGCAACGCCACCAAGATGAACAGCCGCTACCTGGCCATCACCAACGCATTCATGCCGGGTGAGGACAGCGTGGCCGAGCGGCAGCGCGACGCGTACGAGAAGGTGCGTGCCGGCCTGGCAGCCGACGTGGGCGCGCTGTACGACAGCATCGAGGCGCACCCGGCCACGCCGCTGACCGCCGAGGCTCTGCGCATCGTCATCCCCAAAATCAGGGGTGACGCGGTCTGGCTCAAGGTCGAGTCGATCATCAAGTCCGTTCTGAGCCTGACCATCTCGGCCGCACGCTCCCGGCGCATGTACCTGAACCAGATCGTCGCCGAGGAAGACGCGGTGTACGGGCCGGCCGAGTGGGACATGCTCCGCGACGACGCCCTGGTGCTCGCGCCGGGCGACGAGATCACGCTCGGTTTCGACGGCGGCAAGACCGACGACGCCACCGCGCTGGTCGCCCTCCGCGTCCGGGACATGGCCGCCTTCACCATCGGGCTGTGGGAGAAGCCGGACGGTCCGGCCGGGACGAACTGGCAGGTCTCCAAGGCGGCCGTCGACTCCGCTGTGCACGACGCGTTCCGGCTCTTTCAGGTGCAAGGCTTCTACGCCGATGTTGCCCTGTGGGAGTCGTACATCTCCGAGTGGTCCGAGACCTACGGCGAGGATCTCGCAGTGAAGTCCTCGCTCGGCAAGGACGCGATCGGCTGGGACATGCGGGGCTCGCTCAAGACATCGACGCTGGCGCACGAGCGCCTGATGCGGTCCATCTTCGACCGCAAGCTCGTCCACGACGGTGACCTCAAGCTCCGGCGACACGTGCTCAACGCGCGGCGGCGGGTGAACAACTACGGCGTGAGCTTCGGCAAGGAGTCGCGCGAGAGCCCGAAGAAGGTCGACCTCTACGCGGCCCTGCTCCTGGCGCACGAGGCCCTGATCGACCTACGAGCACGCGGCAAGAAGGTCCGGAAGCGGACCGGTCGCGGCTATTTCCTGTGACCCGATTGTAAGAGTGTGGCAAAGGCGGTGATTGTTTGACCGCCCCCCTGTCCCCTGCCGCGCTTGCGCGGCAGCTCCTCGCCATCCTGAACCGGGACGGCGATCGGCTGAAGCGGATCGACGACTATCTCCACGGTCATCACGACGACCCGTACATGCCGCCCCAGGCCGACGACGAATACCGACTCCTCGCGCGACGCTCGGTGTCGAACTGGCTGCCGCTCCTGGTGGGCACTCCGGCCCAGGCCCTGTACGTCGATGGATTCCGATCGGGCAAGGCGGGTGGCGGCCTCCCGGCCCCGGCCGAGACCACCACCGTGGAGTGGGCGCACTGGCAGCGCTCTCGCCTCGACGCCCGGCAGGCTGCGGTATACCGGGGTGCCCTCACGTACGGCCACTCGTTCACCGTCACCGAGAAGACGCGCGCCGGGACTGTGCGCACGAAGGGCTTGTCGGCCCTGCGTACGGCTGCTCTCTACGAGGACGCGGCCAACGATGACACCCCGTACGCGGCGCTGACCGTCACCGCCTGGCCTTCGGGCGATGCGCTCGGCAAGGCCCGGATGTGGGACGCGCGGCACGAGTACGCGATCACCTTCAAGACGTTGGAAGACGAGAAGGGCATCACCGTCTCGGCCGGGGGCCGGCACGGCGCCTCGGAGTGCCCCGTGACGCGGTTCGCTGCGAGCGTTGACCTCGAAGGCAGAACGCTGGGCGTCATCGAACCGATGATCGCGTTGCAGGACAGGATCAACCAAACGATCTTTGACCTCCTCGTCGCCCAGACCTACGCCTCGGTGAAGGTCCGGACTGTCACGGGTATGGCCCCACCGGTCCAGCGCGACCCCGAGACCGGCGAGGCCATCCTCGACAGCCAGGGCAATCCGATCCCCCTGCCGATCAACCACAACGCCAAGAGGTTTTTGTTCGCCGAGGACCCGGATGTGAAGTTCGGATCGCTGGACGAAACCCCGCTTGGCGGGTTCATCCAATCCGTGGACATGTCCATCAGGCACCTCGCGGCAGTCAGCCAGACCCCGCCCCACCACCTGTTGGGCCAGATCGCCAACCTGAGCGCCGAAGCCCTCCTGGCTGCGGAGACAGCGTTGAGCCGCAAGATCGCGGAGTTCCGTACCGCCTTCGGCGAGTGCTGGGAGAGGGTGTTCCGCTTGGCGGCCGAGCTGTCCGGCAACACCACCTCGGCCGATGATTACCGTGGCGAGGTCATCTGGCGCGACATGGAACAGCGCAGCCTCGCCCAGGCGGCCGACGCCCTCGGGAAGTTGCGCGAGCAGCTCGGAATCCCGGCCAAGGGACTGTGGCGTCGCGTACCAGGGGTCACCCAGAACGAGTTCGAGGACTGGGAGCAACTCGCCGAGGATGACGACTCGGTGGGCCAGCTCGCAAGCGCGTTGCAACGGGCCACACCCGACACCCAGCGCAGCACCGAGCTGGGGGCGGCAGCGTGACGAGCGCCGCACGACAGAAGGAAACCGACCAGGCGTCGGCCGCCTTCCACGTCGCCCTGTCCCAGATCGGCGCCGCCACCGTGACCGAGGCCCTCTCCCTCTGGCACGAGGTCCCGGCCGCGCAGCGCGCGGCTACAGCCTCGGGTTGGCTGCGACGGGCCATCTCGCTCGTGATGGGGCGCAGGCGGCAGTCCCGCGACCTGGCCCGCGCGTACTACCGGCTCGCACGGGCGCTGCAAACGGGCACGACGGTCGCCGACCCCTATCACCCGGAGCCGGAGTACGTCTCCCTCGCCGACCTTCGCCGCGAGTTCGCCGAGCTGGCGGGCACCTACGAACCGCCCGCTTCCGACCAAGAGGGCGAGGCCGCGACCGGCGAGTCCGGGGAAGCCTCGTCCGCCCCCGACGACGAACCCGTGTCCGCCGAGGAAGACGCCCAGGCGGCGCCGGCCGACGAGGACCAGGACCAGGACTGGGAGCGCATCCTCGTCGAGGAACTCGAAGGGCTGCGCGAGGAAGAGGAGCGGATCGAGCGCGAGGCCGAGGACGAACTTCGTACGGTCCTCGACGCGCTCGGCACGAACAACCTGGATCGCCGCCTCGACGAGATCAGCGACGAGCAGCCGGCCAAGGCTGCCGACAAGGCTCGTGACGAGGCCCAGCGCCAGGCGGGCGCCCAGCAGGCAGCCGCGGCTTCCCGTGTCGCCATGAACGGAGGCCGCTCGACCACCTGGAACCACATGCGGCGCGACCGCAGGGCGCTCGGATATGTGCGGCTCTCGCGTACCGGCACCCCGTGCGGGTGGTGCGCAATGCTCATCAGCCGGGGTCCGGTCTACAAGTCGCGCGAGTCCGCGACGTTCGCGGACGGCGACCGCTACCACGACAACTGTCACTGCTACGCGGCGCCGGTCTTCTCCATGCAGCAGTACCAGGGCTCGGAGCTGACCGCGCTGTCCCGCGAGTACGAGGCCCTGTGGCCCCAGGTCACCAAGGGCCTGAGCGGCAAGTCGGCAGTGAGCGCCTGGCGGCGCTTCATCCGCCAGAAGCAAAGAGCCGCTGCCCAGGAGGCACGGCGATCGACGATCACAGCCCAGGAGGCGTGACCCCTGTCTGAGCAGACCCCCACCCCGAACGACGACCCCACGGCCACCAAGGACGAGCAGCCGCAAGGCGACGCGCAGTCGGCGGAGACTCCGGCCGGCGCCCCCGAGGACGACCTCCCGGAGTGGGCCCGCAAGGAGCTGACCAAGGTGCGCGGCGAGGCTGCCTCGTACCGCACTCGGCTGCGCGACGCCGAGACCCGGCTCACCGAGGCCAAGAGCCCGGAGGAGTTCGAGGCCGCGCTCGCCGAGGTGAAAACGAAGAACGCCGAGCTTGAGCACTCCCTCGTCGTCGGCACGGTCGCCCGGAAGTACGAGCTGCCTGACGAACTGGCCGCACGGCTTCGCGGCGTGACCGTCGAGGAGCTGGAGACCGACGCGAAGGCCCTCCGGGCACTCCTCGCACCGGCCGTGCCGGAGTCCCTCGGCGGTGGCCTCACCCCGTCCGACGAGGACGACGGAGAGATGGACCCGCGCGCTCTCGCGCGGCGCTCTCGGCGCTTCTAGCGAATTGAAGACGCGTTCCCCATGACCCCCGTGCCGACCGGCCGGGGGTTTTCTTATGCCCCCGGAGATGCACTTAATTGGCAACCACACAGCACCAGGTCGTTAAGCCCCAGAAGCTCGTGAACACCGCAGTCGGGATGCTCGAACAGGAGCTGATCATCCCGAATCTGTTCCAGAAGCAGGGCATCGACCAGTTCAAGGGCGCGGACAACGACACCATCAGCATGAAGGTGGAAGGAATCCTGCCCTTCCACGACTACGCATGGCGCAACGACCGCAGTACGCCGATCCAGTTCGACGAGTACAGCGAGCGAAAGATCGCCGTTACCTTCGGTGGGAACTCGTACTCTGCGGTCAAGCTGACCGATGAGCAGAATGACTTCGACATCGACCAGTGGAGCAAGCTGCTCCGGCCCCAGGTGAAGGCAGTCTCCCGCGGCCTTCAGCGCCGGGCCGTCAAGACCCTGACCGGCCAGGACTACGCCGTCACCATCGGCAACGCCGGCCAGAACCTTCGCGGCGCACTGATCGAGGCGCGACGGGTACTCAACGCCTTCCACGCGCCGAAGGAGGGTCGCTATCTCCTCGTCGGCTCCGACTTCGAGTCGGCCCTTCTGAACGACGAGAAGCTCAACCTGGCCCAGAACGTTGGCGATTCGGAGGCCGAATCGGCGCTCCGCACCGCGACGCTGGCAGAACGGTTCGGATTCCGGATCGTGGTCGATCAGACGATTCCGAGCGACGCCGCGTATGCCTTTGCCAGCTCGGGCTTCATCTTCCTGTCCGGCGCCCCTTCGGTGCCCCAGTCCGTTCCGTACGGGGCGACGACCTCCTTCGAGGGAATCGCCCTTCGATGGATTCGCGACTACGACTCCCTGTACTTGCAGGACCGTTCGGTCGTGAACACGTACAACGGCTTCCGCAGCGTGACCGATATTCTCGTGGGCTGGGACGAAGCGAACGAGAAGGAAATCATCTCCTCGCAGGAGCACTTCGTTCGCGGCATCAAGCTCACGCTCGACGGCAAGAGCGACTACCCGGCTGCGGCCGACGAGCTGGCCACCATCACCGGCATCTCGGACGCGCGGGTCTGGACCCCGGCCGGCACCAAGCCGGAGAGCGACCCGGCCAACGCCTGACCCTCGCCCAGTAGGGGCCGACGCCTTCGCGTCGGCCCCGCTCGGCCTGCCCGAAAGGAGGTCGCAGCGTGGCGTACGCGACGCTCGACGAACTCAAGGGCCGCCTTGACTGGGAGCTGGACGAGGACGAACTCCGCATCGCCATGGGCGCGTTGGAGGATGCCTCCGACCTCGCTGCGACGTACGGCCGCGAGTGGCCGGAGGACGCCGCCCCCCGCCTGGTGCGCACCCTCGTTCTCAAGGCCGCATCCCGGTACATGCGCAACCCGAACGGATACACCCAGAGCCGTGCCGGTGACGAGACTCTCGCCTGGGCGGACATCGGCCAGGACGCGGGCACCGTCTACCTCACGCGCGAGGAGATCCGGCTCCTGGAGGAACTCGGCGGACGACGGCGCGGGCTGGCCAGTGCGGAGATCTCCGCGTGGGGCTCGAAGATCCGACCCTCCGGCGGCCGGGTTCCCGTCGACTACGGCGGCGACTCCTTCCCGCTGTTCCGCGACGATCGGGGACCGTGGTGAGCGTGCAACGCCGACGCGGCCAGAGGGCGCGCGTGTGGCGCACCGTCGAGGTCGTCGACAACCGCGGAAACCGCGTGATCGTGGCCGACCCCGCAGGGTCCATCGACGTCAAGGCGGCCTTCATCCCGCAGCGCTCCGCTCGCGCGGAAGTGCCGGGCCAACAGCAGATCAACGTGACGCGGATGATCGTGGACGCCCACCTCGAAGGCGTCTCCCTCTGGTCGCGCGTGGAATACAACGGCCGTGAATGGGACATCGTTTCCCCTCCCGCCTACCACCACGGCGACCGCCGCACCCGTCACTGGTCGATCGACATTCGGGAGCGACCCTAATGGCAACGGTGTATCGGAGCGTGGGCGGTCGAAAGCTCACGAAGGTACTGGCCCTGAACGAGGGTGTGCAAGCCGAACTCGAAGTACGCACCTTCGAAATCGCTGTCCGTGCCGAGGAGATCCTCAAGCAGCACCGGGCGGAGGGGCACTCCGAAATCGTCGTCGAGGAAGGAAAGGTCGACAAGTACGTCATCCTTTCCGACGACCGAGGCCAGAAGGCAGCCCTTTCTATCGAGTACGGCCGTGAAGAGTCGGTCGTCGTCCGCGAGGACCGGAACGGAAACAAGTTCCTCGACACCATCCCGGAGATGGACGGTCTGTACGTCCTCGCCACGGCGGCGAACCTTCCCAAGAAGAGGAAGGGCAAGGTGAAGCTCGACTAAGTGGCCGGCATCCCTGATCACATCAAGGCCCTCGCCGAACTCTCACCGGTCGAGGACTTGCTCCTGGCCGTGCTCCGCAAGGGCCTCCCCGGCATCCGGGTGAAGAGCCTCATCGACCAGCACGAGCAATTCCCCGTTGTACTCGTTCGGCGCGATCCGACCTTCGGCGAGTGGGCGGCGGACACGCGGTTCACCGACTCGGCCCGCGTGGTCATCAACGCGTTCGCCCCCGACCCCAACGGGGACGAGGACGCGGCGATCCTGTCGGAGGCCGTACGTGTCGTGCTGCGGGACTCCTGGCTGAAGCACGAGGTCATCCCCGGTCGCGGCCACATCACGCGGGTGGACATGAACTCATCGCCGCGCCGTGCCTCGGACTGGGCTACCGCCACCGGGCCCGTGCAGTACGCGGATTTGCCCACTGGCGTGTGGCGCTACGAGTCGATTTTCGACGTTCAGATCCGGAAATCGCGGACGCGCCCTTACCCCCTCCCGTAATCCACCCGCACGCACCCTGACGCCCTTTGCGCGGTCAGGGTCTCTGGCGTGCGCGAATTAGGAGAAACGTTTCTCTTTGGCGCTCAACGACAATGCAACTCTCGTCGTCGGCTCCGGCAACTATCTGACCGCCCCGGTTGGTACGCCGATGCCCGACGACCTTCTCGTTCCCACAAGTCCGTGGCAGACGGTCGGCCACACCTCGCTTGAGGATGTCTTCGGCATCACCTCTGACGGTGGCGAAGCGACCACGATCGGCACTCTCCAGAACAAGTCACTGCGGACGAAGTATTCGGCTCGTACCGAGACGATGACGCTGACTTTGCAGCAGTTCGACCTTGCCGGACTCAAGCTGTACTTCGGCGCCAATGCCCCCGTGCTGCCTGATGGTTCGGTCGGCGTCCCCGCAGAACCGGTTCCCACCCAGTCGGCATTCCTGGCCATCTTCATCGACGGCGAGAACCATTTCGCGATCTACGCCCCCAAGGCGGAGATCTACCGCAACGACGACATGGCCATTGCCGACACGGAGTCCCTTGCCGGGCTCCCACTGGGCGTAAAGCCCATGACCCTCGGCAACAACTCCTGGACCTACGCCGTGACCCCGCTCGGCGGGATCGTCGCCACGGGCGCGACGGCCGGCACCCCCGGCTCTTTCACCCCGACCGGCGCGGTTGTCCCCGCCTCGCTCGACGACCTGGCGGCCGTCACCGCCACCCCCACCAGCGCCTGGACCACCGGCAAGTACGTCGCGCTGGGCGATGGCTCGAACGCCTTCTGGAGCGGAACCGCCTGGACGGCGGGCAAGGCCGCCTGACCCCTCGACCACCCCGGCGCGAGCCTCGCGGACCCGTTCGCGCCGGGGTCTCTCCCCCTTGGTCCGCACCCCCTGTTCATCTCTCCCCCGGAGGTCCGCACCCCCATGGCTTCTTTCTCCCTCGACGACATCCGCAACGCGGCCGAGGCCCGCTACGGCAGCACTGACATCGAGCTGGGCGAGCGCACCGTTCGTCTGCTCAACCCGCTGCGCCTGACCAAGCCGAAGCGCGACGACCTGAGCGCCCTTCAGGACCGGCTCGGCGCGGACGGCGCCGATCAGGAAGCCCTCATGTCCGAGGCGATCCGCCTCGTCGCCGAATCGGGCACCGCGGCTGACGCGCTGCTCGACGCCGTGAACGGCGACCTCGCGATCCTCGCCGAGATCTTCGACCGGTACGGCAAGGGCACTCAGGTGGGGGAAGCCTCGGCCTCGCAGGACTGATCGACGAGCACGGCGAGGGCCTGTATCCGGATCTGCTCTTTCACTTCGGCGTTGATCTCGCGGAAGTCATCGCAGGCCGGGGGCCTTCCCCCGCGCTCGTCCTTCTCTGCGTAGCGAGGCTGCCCGACACCTCCCTGACCGTCGCTCTCGCGTCGGGCGGCAGGGAGTTCTTCGGCTGGGGCCAGGACCGGCACATGCAAGCCGATCTCTACGACGCGCTCAACGCGAACACCAGGGCCACGGGCCAGTGGGGCAAGGGCAAGGCCCCGAAGATCCCGCCCTTCCCCCGCCCGCAGTCCAAGACGAAGCCGACGACGAAGGCCCCGAAGCGGCCGACCACCGTCAAGGCGATCTACCAGCACTTCTCTCGGAGGTAGCCCTTGGCGACAGGGCAGATCATCGGCCGTGTCGCGGTCAAGGTGCTCCCGAACACCGACGACTTCCGCAAGCAGGCTGAGCGCCAGCTCGACCGCATCGAGCAGCAGCTCAAGCTCACGGTCGCGACGAAGATCGACATGAGCGGCGCCTCGCGCGAGTTCGTCGAGGAACTACGCAAGATCAACAAGCGGAACAAGCAGAGCGACGCTCGCAAGATCCGCTTCTACACGACGATCTCCACGGACGGCATGGCGACCGCCGTCCGCAACGCGGCCCGCGAGCTTCAGCACCGGGCCAACGGCCAGAAGGTCGACTTCAAGGTTGACGACCTCAAGGCCACGGGCAAGGTCGAGCTGGAGCTTGACCAGCAGTCCGCAGACCGCGTGAAGCACAAGCTCAAGGACTGGGCGGATGACCTCTCGCCGCTGAAGGTCAAGGTCGAACTCGACATCGCCAACGGCACCGGGGCCGCGATGTCCGCACGGCTCCAGGTGCTGACGCGCCCGCGCACGGTGCCGATCATCCCGGAGCTGGACAACACGGCCGTCACCAAGGTCGCCACGGCCCTCGCCGCTCTGTCCGGGGCGCGGGTGCTGAACAACATCTTCGAGAAGCTCGGCCGGACGCTGAAGAACTTGGACAAGAGCGTCCCGATCATCGGCTCGCTCTCGCTCGCGATTGCCGGCCTCGCCGGTTGGGGCCTCTCTGCGGCCTCCAACCTCGCCGCCCTGTCCTCCTCGCTCGCGTCCATCGGAGCCAGCGCGCTGCTCCTGCCCGGCCTCCTCGGAGGTATCGCGGTCGGGCTCGGCGTCACGATCGCGGCCTTCAAGGACTTCAACAAGGTTCTGCCCGAGGTCAAAACCGCGCTGTCATCTCTCCAGGACACGATCAGCGAGAACTTCTGGGCCAAGGCAGAGGCGCCCATCCGTACGATGGTCGACGAACTCCTTCCGGAGTTCACCGCCGGAGTCGCCAAGACCGCGACCCAGCTCGGCGGGTTCTTCGGCGGCCTCGCCACTTCTCTTCAGGGCGCGCTCGACCCGGCGCTTGCCCAGATGTTCACCGACCTCTCGTCGTCGATCAACATCGCGACGACGGGTACGGGCGCCTTCGCGAACATCATCGCCGTCCTCGGCAAGGTCGGCACCAGCTACCTCCCGTCGCTGGCTCAGTGGTTCGTCGACATCAGCACCCAGTTCTCGGACTTCCTCACGAAGTCCGAGGGGAACGGCAAGCTCAAGGGCTGGATCGACGAGGGCATTCAGGCTCTCAAGGATCTCGGCTCGGTCCTGCTGAACGTCGGCGGCATCCTGGCCGGCATCGCTCGGGCGGCCGAGGCTGCGGGCGGCTCCTCGCTCGGCATGATGGCCGACACGCTGGAGCGCATCCACAACACCGTGGACAGCTCCGGCTTCCAAGAGGGCCTGATCGGCGTCTTCAAGGGCGCGCACGCCGCGATGGACGCCATCGCCACCCAGTCGGGCCCGGCGGTGAAGGGGCTATTCACTCAGCTCGCGCAGCTTGCAGAAACGATTCTCCCGCAGGTCGGGCAGATCATCGGCACAGCGCTTTCCGCCGTCGCGGACGGGCTGAACCAGCCCGGCGTCATGGACGGCGTTCACGCGCTGTTCGACGGGCTCCAGTCCGCGGTGACCGCCTTGGCCCCGGCCATGGCGCCGCTCGGCGCCGCGCTCGGCGCGCTGATGCAGGTGGTTGGCGCATTCGCGGCCATGCTCGGCCCGCTCGTGGCCGCCGCGCTGATACCGCTGGCGAACGCCTTCACGGCGCTGGCGCCGTCGATCATCCCGATCATTCAGCTCCTGGGTGGCGCGCTGACCCAGGCGATCCAGACGATCGCACCGATCCTGACGCAGCTCGTTCCGATCGTCGGGCAAGCGCTCAGCGCGGCCTTCCAGTCGCTCAGCGGCATTCTGCCGACCATCGGCCAGGCATTCGGCCAGATCGTGACCGCCCTGGCACCGGTCATCGCCCAGCTCGTCGGCGCGCTCGCCCCGATCCTGCCGATCGTCGCGCAGCTCTTCGGGCAGATCTTCGCGGCGCTCGCCCCGCTGGTCGCCACGCTGGCATCCGCGCTCGCCCCGATCCTGCCGGTTCTGTCGGCCGCGCTTCAGCAAGTCCTCACGGCGCTTCAGCCGATCATCGCCACCGCGCTCCAGATCATCACGGCGGTAATCCAACCGCTGCTCCCGATGCTGAGCGAGGTCATCCAGGGCGTTCTTCCGCCGCTGGCTGACGCGATTCAGCGGCTGCTCGAAGCGATCCAGCCGGTTCTAGACGCGCTGCTCGCCGTCGTCAACTTCCTGATGCCGGTGCTCGTCCCGGTGATCAAGTTCATCGTCGAGCTGCTGGCCGGCGCCCTGGTGGCGGCGGTCAACGGGGTCGCCCTCGTCTTCGAGGGTCTGGTCGAGATCGTGACCGGCGTCTGGGACATCATCGTCGGCGCCATCAAGATCGCCTGGGGCTTGATCTCGGGTTTGTTCACCGGCAACTTCTCGACGTTGAAGGCCGGTTGGTCGCAGTTCTGGTCCGGCATCTGGAACCTCGTCAAGGGCATCTGGGACACGATCCTCGGCGCGCTCGAAGTATTCCTGAACGTCGGCCTGATCGGCGGGATCGGCAAGGGCCTCAAGGCCATCGGCGCCTTGTTCAAGTCCGGCTGGAAGCTCGTCGCCGACCTGTGCACGGGCGCCTTCGCCGCGATCCGTGGCTACGCCGGACTGTTCATGACCGGGATGCGCGGCATCGTCTCGGACGGCATCTCGGCCATCGGCCGGTTCTTCGCGAGCGGCTGGGCCTCCATCCGGTCCGCCGCCTCGTCGGCCCTGGGCAAGCTGGTGTCGACGATCGGCGAGTGGATCGGCAAGGCGGTCACCACCGTCAAGGAGCTGCCCGGCAAGGCGAAGTCCGCCCTCGGTTCGCTCGGCTCCACCCTGATCAGCGCCGGTAAGGCGCTGATCACCGGGTTCATCTCCGGCATCAAGTCGATGTTCGGCGCGGTGAAGAGCAAGCTCGGCGAGCTGACCAGCAAGCTCACTGACTGGAAGGGCCCGGCGCCCAAGGACGCCGTACTCCTCTACGACGCCGGAAAGCTGATCATCAGCGGCCTGATCAAGGGCCTGGAGTCGCAGTACGACAACGTAAAGAAGTCGCTCACCGACCTGACGGCGAAGATCCCCAAGAACGCCAGCAAGGGCCTGAAGGACCGAGTCAACTCCGACCGGACGGCCTTGCTCAAGCTGACCGCCCAGTGGGACAGCGCGGGCAAGAAGCTCGAAGCGGCTCGCGACAAGCTCGACAAGCTCCGCGAGGAGGCTGCGGACTACGCCCGCCAGGTCGCCGACAGGATCATCAGCACAGGCGACGTGACGAAGGTCGAGGACTCGTCCTTCACCGGGATCACCAAGGCCCTGCAAACGGCGATCGACCAGGCAAAACGGTTCGCTGCCGCGCTGGACAAGCTGAAGTCGCTCGGCCTGAACCAGGCCACGATGGACCAGATCGCCAGCGCGGGCCCGGAGGCGGGTCTCGCGGCGGCCGAGTCGATCGCGGCGGCCGGCAAGGGCGGCGTCTCCGAGATCAACAAGCTCCAAGACGAGCTGGAGAAGTACGCCAACGCGGCGGGCAAGACGGCATCCGACGCGATGTACCAGAACGGCATCCGTGTCGCCGAGGGCATCGTCAAGGGGCTCGAAAGCCAGCAGGCGGCGATCGAGAAGCAGATGCTCAAGATCGCAGACGCCATGGTGGCCGCGATCAAGAAGAGCCTGGGCATCCACTCGCCTTCGCGGGTCTTTTCCAAGCTCGGCGGGTTCGTCGGCCTCGGCTTCGCAAAGGGCGTCGAGAGCCAGTCGGGACGTGTGGCCAAGGCCGTTGACGCTCTGACCGCTCGTCCGACCTCGGCGGACTTCGCAGCCGCAGCCCGCTCCGTCACGGCCGCTGTCTCTGGCGGCCTCGGCGCGCAGTCGGGCGGCACGGCAACGAAGGTCCTCAACTACTACGCCGCTCCGAACTCCTCGCTGGATTCCCAGGAGGAGCTGTTCGCGGCGGCCAACCGAGCACGAATGGTGGGGTGGTGAATGACCGCGCTCCTCTTGGAGACTGAGCGCGACGTACTGGACCTCGACGGAGTGGCAACCCGCGGATTCGGCTTCCAGGCCACGGCCGGGATGACCGGCCTCGGGCTGCCCTCCGTCGAGGTCCAGTGGCTTGAGGGCGCCGGAGACGGAGCCCGATGGCGGGGACAACGCGTCGTGTCCCGTGACCTGGATATCCCTCTCGACATCGTGGGCCGGGACCGCGCCGACCTGGGCGGCCTCGTTTCCCGGCTGGCTCGGGCGGTGGCCGGCGAGTGCTCGCTCGTCCTGGTCGACGATGACGGGGTGCGGTGGTCCACGCAGGTCTATCGCACCGGAGGCGGAGACCTGGACGCCACGGCGGGCGCGGACCTCCAGACCGTGATCTCCTTCCGGGCCCCGGACCCGTACTTCACCGCGTCGACCGTCTCAACCCAGACGGTCGGCGGCGATACGGGCACCCGCCCGTTCCTGTCCAACCTGGTCGCCATGCCGCTCGCGGCGTCGCAGGCCATCGGCAGTGTCCAGCTCGACAACTCCGGTGACGTGGCGGCCTACCCCACCTGGGACGTGTTCGGCCCTGGGCGCGACCTGACCGTCACCTCCGCGACCGGCGAGAAACTCCGCTGGACGGGCGCCCTGGCCGCTGGTCAGAAGCTCACGATCGACACCCGCAACGGCTCGGTCCGCGACGGCGCGAACACCAACCGGTACGCCGACCTCGCCGCCGCCCCGCGCTTTTGGACAGTGCCACCGGGCACCTCGACGGCTGGCGTGAGCCTCCTCGACACCACTGCGGCTTCCCGTGTCGTGTGCACCTGGCAGCCCCGCAGATGGATGGTGATCTGACTGAAACTCGCGGACCTCACCGTCGAGGTGCGGAACAAGACACTGACCCGCGTCGGTCTGATCCGCCCCGAGGATCTCTCCCTCGAAGTACAGGACACCTTCAACAACGTCGGCACGTGGAAACTGACCCTCGCTACCGAGCACCCCCTCACCGACACCTTGCGGGTGCCAGGCGCGGGTCTGATCCTCACCGGCCCACAAGACGTTCTGATGTCTGGGCCGGTCACCTCGTCCGAGTACGCCGCCACCCCCGAGGACCGACGCGGCAGCGTGGTGTTCGAAGGGGTCAGCGACTCGGTGATCCTGTCCGACATGCTGGCCTGGCCACAGCCCAGTAACCCGGACGTGACGACCCAGACGGTCGGCCACGACGAACGCACCGGCCCGGCCGAGACCCTCATGCACGCCTACGTCGCGGCGAACTGCGGCCCCTCGGCCCCAGCAGCTCGGCGGCGCTCCGCCCTCGTCATGGGGGCCAACCTGGGCCGAGGGCCGACGCTCTCCAAGGCCGCCCGCTTCCCCACCCTCGGCGAACTCCTGACGGAGATCGCGACCGTCGCCGGGCTCGGGTTCCGCATCGTGCAGCGCGGCACCCAGCTCACCTTCGAGACGTTCGCGATCACCGACCGCACGCGCGAGGTACGGCTCGACGTGTTGGCCGGCACCCTGGCCGGGCAGCGCGTATCGGTCTCCACGCCCGGTGCCACCCGCGTCATCGTCGCGGGCCAGGGCGAGCAGGAGGACCGTACCTTCGTTCCGGTCGACAACGCCGCCTCGGTAGGCGCCGAAGCCGATTGGGGACGGAGAATCGAGCGCTTCGTCGACCAGCGCAACACCGACGACACAGCCGAGCTGACACAGGCCGGGAACGAGGTGCTCGCCGACGAGGGGTTCACCGGTACTGCGGTACAGGCCGTGCCGGTCGCGGACTCGACCATGGAGTTCGGCGTCGACTGGGGCCTCGGCGACCGCGTGAGCGTGATCGCGGGAGGCCAGGAGCTGACCGCCCCGGTCACCGGCATGATCATTAAGGCGGGCAGCGACGGCTTCCAGCTCGGCACGCTGCTTGGCGATCCCGGCGGATTCGATCCGAACGCCGCAGCCGCCGACCGCGCCCAGTCCACCGAGGCCCGCGTGTCCTCGCTCGAACGCACCGCAGAGGCGACACCGCCTGGTGCGCGGAACGTCTCGGCCGCCGACTACACCCAGACCTCGCTTCCCAGTACGTACCCGTCGGGGACATCGCGCCTGGTGCTGTCGGCCGACCAAGGCACGGCCGGGGGTTGGGACTTCGGCGGTGGCAGCCGGTTCGGGTTCGTGACCACCTGGCGTCCGTCGAACACGTACGCCACCCAGCACTGGGTTCGGCTCAGCCCCACCGTCGCCGAAGAGTGGGTACGCAGCGGGAGCGACGCCGGAGGCTGGACGAAGTGGCGGCCCCTGGCCTTCGAGGACAGCCGGGCCAAGGGCGTCGTGGCGATCCAACAGCTCTCGACCACCGCGTACATCGGCGACACGGCGACCGTGGTCTACACCCAGTCGTTCACCGCCGAGGCGAACCGCTGCTACAAGGTCGTCCTCCGGATCGCGAGCGTCGACACGGACGGCACGGGCGACAGCACGAGCGGACGCTACGCCAAGCAGAGTGCGACCACCGCCGTCCGCTGGGCCGCAGGGAACACGGTCACGACCAGCAGCACCGCCGTGGGCGACATCTTCACCACGACCTACAACGACGACTCGAACTCGTCGACCGGCCTTGGCGCCGACTTCTACATCAACAACCCTCCCGCCGGGACTGTCACGGTCGGCGTCACGCTCAACACCCGTCGCGCTGCCGCGACTTATGGCATGGTCCGCTTCCTACCGGGCGGCCTATCGCAACTCATCATCGAGGACGCCGGCCAGGCGCTCTGATCGAAAGGACGCCGCTTCTTGGCGATCACCTCCTTCCCCTTCGACTCCCAGACCGTCACCGAGAGCCAGTACAGCTCGCTCTTCCGCGAGTTCCAGGACTCCGGTGTCGTCTCCGCGTACGACGCCCCCGGCTTCCAGCTCGGCGCGGGCGCCGGGATGACCGTCACGGTTCAGCCCGGCCTCGCGATCCTGCGCGGGCACATGGTGCAGTCCACCGCGGCCGAGGTGCTGACGGTGCCCGCAGCCAGCACAAGCGCCCGCGTCGACCGCGTGGTGCTCAAGCTCGACCCTGCGACCAACTCGATCACCCTCGTCCTCAAGCAGGGCACGGCAGGCTCGTCGACTCCACCGGCCACGACGCAGACGGACACCGGGATCTACGAGCTGGCCCTCGGCCACATCGCGGTCGGTGCCAACGTCGCGTCGATCGGTTCCGCTGACATCACGGCGACGCGCCCCGTCGTAGGACACCGCGTCGGCGTCTGGGCGACCAGCACGCGGCCGACCTCCCCGCGCAAGGGGCTGCTCGGCTTCAACAACACCCTTGCGCGGTGGGAGTGGTGGGACGGTTCGGTCTGGACGGACCTGGCGCCCACCGTGTCGTGGTCCTCGCTGACCGGCAAGCCCGCGACGTACACCCCCAGCGCGCATGCCCACCAGTGGGAGGACATCTCCAACCCGCCCTCCTCCTTGCCGCCGACTGCCCACAAGCACCCGTGGGGCGACATCACAGGAACGCCCTCGACGTACCCGCCGGCCACCCACTCCCACACGTGGACGAGCGTCACCTCGAAGCCCACCACGTTCCCGCCATCGAGCCACACGCACTCGCAGTACCTCGAATCAGGGGACACGATCTCCTGGGCGAACGGCACTAAGCGGGCCCACGCCTCCCAGGTCGGCGGGTCCGGCACGTACTACGCCGTGTGGGTCGACGGGAGCGGGGACTTCGGGCGCAACACCAGCTCGATCCGCTACAAGACCAACGTCCGCGACGCGGAGGTGGTCTCCGGTGACGTGCTCGCCCTGCGCCCTCGGGTCTACGACCGGCGCGACTTCGAGAAGCCTGACGGCACTCCGGTCACGGGCCGCAAGGACGAGTTCGGGCTCATCGCCGAGGAAGTCTTCGAGACCCTCCCCGAGATCGTCTGCTTCAACGAGGAAGGCGCAATCGAAACGGTGCGCTACGACCTGCTAGGCGTGGCACTCCTGCCCGTCGTGCAGGACCAAGAGCGGCGTATCGCGGCGCTGGAGGCCCGGATCGAGGAGCTTGCCGGGTGAGTATCGACCCCAGCGTTCAGGTGGCACTCGTCTCGGCGGGCGGTGCAGTGACCGCCGCCCTCGTCGGCGTCCTGGTCGAACTCGTCCGCCGACAGGGCCGCGTTATGGGCGAGGTCCGCGAGCACGTCGCGAACACCCACTCCACCAACCTCCGAGACGACCTGGACCAAGTGGTCGACGGCATGAGCCGCGTTCTCGAAGGCCAGGCCGACCACGCCGAGCAACTCGCCTATCTGCGGCGGGAGATGGCCCACGAGCGCGTCGAGCGCCTGGCCGTCGCCGAGCGGCTGGACGAGCACCTGTCGCGCACGGCGGCACCCCCCATCAACTGACCCCCACCCCCCACGGGCCCTTCCTCACGACGAGGCGGGGCCCTTTCTCATGCCCGAAGGAGAGCACCACACATGGGCGACGCCCAGAAGATCATCAACATAGCCAAGCCCGAGGCCGGGTACCACGAGGGCCGCGCGGGCGGCCACTGGAACAACGACCAGAAGTACAGCGACCAGGTACCGGGCCTGGAGTGGTCCGACTTCCAGGCATGGTGCGCGACGTTCGTGTCCTGGTGCGCCATGAAGGCCGGCCTCGCCGCCCTCTACCCCCGTACCGCGTCCTGCCTGACCGGCGTGTCCTGGTTCAAGCAGCGGAAGCGGTTCTCGGCGTACCCCGCAATCGGCGCGCAGGTGTTCTACGGCAACGGCGGCGGGGCTCACACCGGCCTCGTCTACGACTACGACGCGACGTGGATCTTCACCATCGAGGGAAACACGAACGCAGACGGCTCGGCCGAGGGCGACGGCGTGTACCTGAAGAAGCGGCGCCGGACGGACTCCTATGTCTTCGGCTACGGCTACCCGGCATTCGCCGAGGGCATCCAGTCGGCCGACCCTGCGTGGAAGGGCAGCGCCCCGAAGCCTGCGGAGAAGCCGAAGCCCGCCAAGCCGACCCCGAGCACGATCGTGGCCCTCGCCTCGGGCGTGAAGCCGGGCGCACGCCACAAGCAGGTCAAGGAGCTTCAGCAGCTCCTCATCAAGGCTGGCTACGGCCCTATCCCCGGCTCGGTGACCGACCTCTACGGGCCCGAGACGCAGAAGGCCGTGGGCCGCTTCCACAACAAGAACCCCCAGTACCGAAGCAAGGGGAAGTCGTACGACCCGGCCATCGGGCCGAGCGGCTTCAAGGAGCTTCAGAAGGAAGCAGGACGCAAGTGAACAAGATCCGCGGCCCGATAGCGGGCATCGTCAACGCCCTCCCCGTGCGCTACCGCACGCGGGTGGGTGCCACCATCGCGGGCCTGGGCGTCCTCGTCAGCATCGCGGCCGTCGTCTTCGCGGACCGGGCCGAGGTTGCCGTGATCGTCCAGTTCCTGACCGCGATCGGCGTCGTCGTCCCGGATGACTCCGACAGCGCGGAGGACGCCGAGTAGCCCGAAGCCCCCGTCTGCCCGCGTGGCAGGCGGGGGCTTCTCGTCGTTACAGCGTGCCTGCGGCCTTCGCTGCGTTGATCTCCTCGACCGTCATCTCGGGCGTCTTGCTGTGCCCACGGGTGGGCGCCTTCTTCGCGGCGGGTCTCTTCCCCGCCGCCTTCTTCGCCGTCGCCGTTTTCGCTGCGGTCTTCTTCGCTGCCGTCTTCTTCGCCGGGGACTTCTTTGCGGCTGGGGCGGCCGGGGCAGGGCTGGCCTCCGGGGCAGCCTCTACGACGAGGACGCCTTCGAACGCCTCGGCGTCGTCGGCGCACCGGTCCGTTTCACCCTGGCGGCCTTCGTCGTCCGTGACGGTGTACGTCTTGACGGGTACCCCGACACGCTTGCACGTGTCGCACACCCGAACTTTCACTTCGACGAGCACAACCCTTACACCTGCTCACTAGTCTCTGCTTGACGGGTTCAACTCTTACATGGCACAGTAGGCCCTGCGTGATCGGAAACTCCCCTTCGCGCTGCTCAGTGTTGCTACCAAGGGAAGGACGACATGCCGGCCAAGTCCAAGGTACAGAACGTGGCCGAAGCCGTCCGCTGGATCAAGGAGGGCAAGTCCTACTCCTGGATCGTCGAGAAGTACCTTGAGAAGTACAACATTGAGACGACGACTTCAATGTGGGCCACCTTTCGCCACCGCCAGGGTCTTGATCTACAGATCACAAGAGACACGGAACTAATCCCGTGGACGGTCGAAGCGAAGCACCGGTGGAAGTATCCGCTGACGATGCTGCGCTACGAGGCGCGGCTCCGCAGCAAGCAGGAACTCAAGCCTGACCAGCAAGAACGCCTGGACAACTGGAAGGCGACGCTGAGGGAGAAGGATCGGGTCGTGTACTACGACCCCGAGACTGACGCCGGTTTCTTTCTCGTTCCGCGCGAGGCCACGGACACCGACCTCATTCGCAAGCCGGAGCCCAAGAAGGCCGGGCCGGAGAAGCACGAGACTCAGACGGAAGACTGAAAGGACCCCCCTGCGGGGTCCTTTCTCATTTCCACAAAACATCAGCCCCAGGGATGACACCCCTGGGGCTTTGTCGTACCCCAGGCGTACGGTCAACCCTCCCAAACGTGGCCGAGCGGAGGATCTCGCTCCGGGTAGGTTTGCAAGGGTTGACCTAGACGTCAACAAACGGTGAGAATCAGTCATCGAACACGAATCGAACGAACGCCGGAGCAGGGGACGCACTGGCAAGGGGAGAGGAGCCGGTGCATGACGCACGGCCGTGGGGTGGACTCCGAGACAGTCGAGAAGCCGAGGATTCCGCGGCTCGTCTGTCGCCCCGGCGTCACGCTCTACGTCGATGAAGAGCAGTTCGACTTCCACATAACCGCGAGCCCCGACCACACAACGGAGAACCTCTCCGCCGTTCTGCGGGCCGCCGAAGCCCTGAACCTGAGCCTGCTTGACCAGGACGAATGCGAGCCGGAAGTCCTGCCGGACGACTCGATTCGTCTCTACCTGAAGTCCATCGCCTGACCTTGTTGGAGAACCGAGTGACCCTAGAACTGAAGCAGCTACCCGCTCGCGCTCCGAGCGTCCCCCGCGACGGATGGGGGCGCCCCATCGTCGTCCCGAAGGGCGGCGGGCGACCGAGGTCGCTGACCCGCACGACCACGTTCATCGACTGCATCGAGGACAAGTCGGCCCTGTCCGATTGGCGTCAGCGCATGACGCTGGTGGGGGCCGCGAGGCGCCCCGCGCTCCTGGACGTGGTGAGGCAGCTCAGCCCCGAGGACGCCCAGGACAAGCGCAGGCTGAACACCCTCGCCGAACAGGCCGTCGACCTCGCCGGAGCCAACGCGAAGCGAGAGAAGGGGACGCACCTCCACACGCTGTCGGAGTACGTCGACCGGGGCGACGAGTTGCCGGCCGGAACCGCGCTGAGCGATGTCGCCGACATGGCGGCCTACAAGATGGCGACCGTGGACTTCGACGTGGTGGCCGTCGAACAGTTCGTCGTGATCGACGAACTCGGCGCGGCAGGAACCTTCGACCGCATGCTCCGGTACTCGGGCCCAGGCCCGGACGGCGGGCACATCGAGGGCTTGTTCATCGGCGACCTGAAGACCGGATCGGTGCAGTACAGCGGCCTGAAGATGGCTGCTCAGCTCGCGGTCTACTCACGCGGCGAGCTGTACGACCACACCCTGTGCCCCGTGAACGACGGCGACAAGAAGGCGCTCGCAGCCTGGAAGAAGGCCGACGTGCCGGCCGCCCTGGCGTCCGCCGCGTACGCGTCCATTCCCGCAGTGAACAAGGACTGGGGCATCATCATCCACCTGCCCGCCGGAGAGGCGCACTGCACGCTGTACTGGGCCGATCTCCGCCTCGGCTGGGAGGCCGCCCGCCTGGCACTGGACATCCGCCGGATGCGCTCGGTCAAGGGTGCCCTGGCCCAGTTCAACTAGCGCTAGCTTCTGCGCCCCGATTGAGATAGTGTGGCTGAAGCGCCGCACGAACCGCGCGGCGAGAACAGAGAGGGGCACAGCGAGTGGCCGACGAGGGCCGATCCATCACCGTCACCATCAAGTACGGCCGCAACCACGACGACTCGTGGGCCGTGTTCCGTGGCGGCCCCGGCGAGATCCGCGACGACATCACGGCGTTCTTCAGCCTAGATGGTAAGAGTGTGGCAGATCTCTCGCTGCATGAACTCATCGTCGAGGCAGGGCAGATCGCACAGAGCACAACCACCATCGTGAAGGGGCTGGACGCACGGATCGTGCCCCAGTCCGCCCCGCAACCCAGCGCGGCGTGGAAGGCGGCAGGCACGTCCCCGGCCGCCGCGCAGTCCACGACCAGCGCGGTCCTCGACCAGATCGCCGCATGCCAGAACGCCGATGAGCTGCGGCGTCTGTGGGCGACGAACCAGACCGCGTTCGGCGACCAGGCCGTCATGGACGCCTGGAAGGCGCGCGGCCGAGCACTCAAGGGCTCGTGATGGGCCGCCGCCTCCTCGGCGCGGCCGTAGCCGCCGCCATCGCTGCGGGGTCGCTCGCGATCCGCGTCCCCGCCCAGCACAACCCGTACCCCGTTCACCGACAGAGTGGAGACCAGTAGTGACCCTGAACCTCATGGACATCCCGACCGCCAACGGCGGATGGTTCAAGCCCGCAGAGGCTGCCGAGGCAGTTGCGATCCTCCTGGAGGTCAAGCAGTTCGACCGCCAGCGACCGACGCCCAACGGGCCGAAGGACTCGGTTCTGTGCGATGTGACCGTCTTCAAGACCCCGGAGCAGCTCGACAAGCTTGCGCCCGAGGTCTCGAAGGGGCAGCGCATCGAGCAGACCGTTCTCGCCCGTGACCTGGAGTCCGTCGTCGGCGGTGCCGTCCTGGTCACCGTGACCCAGGTGCCCGCGAAGAAGCCGGGTGCACACCCGGCGTGGGTCTGGAAGCAGGTCACCGACACGGGTGTCCGCAACCAGGTCGTCGCGTACGCCTCCCAGCGGGACGCCGCCGTGGACGCGGCTGTGGCCGACGCCCCCGACTTCGACTGAGGCAGTGGCCGGCACGGGGGCGGTCGTCCTGGCCGCCCCCGGCACCCCCTATGGAAGGAGGCACCGCGGAGTGCTCACCCCTGGAAGGTCCCTGACTCTGCACTCGGAGTCGGGCAAGGAACTCCCCCGCATCGAGGCGTTCGACGCGCTCTACAACCTCGGCTGCCGACCCCGGCACGGCGAAGTCGTGATGATCGCTGGCCGAAGTGGCACGCAGAAGTCCGGGCTGGCCCTGTTCTGGGTCGCCAGCATGAACCTGCCGACGCTGTACTTCAGTGCCGACATGAGCGCCTTCACCGCGTCCTCCCGGCTCGCGAGCCTGGCGACCGGCGACACGACCGAGATGGTCGAAGCGGGCATGGCCGAAGGCGGCCGGTATCGAGAGACGTACCTCAACGCGCTCAGCGGAAGCCAGATCACCTTCTCCTTCGGCTCGCCGATCACCTGGCGTGGGGTGGACGAGGAACTGGAGGCGTACGTCGAGCTGTGGAACGCCTACCCGTCGATCCTGGTGTTCGACAACCTGATGGATTTCGAGAACGCGGAGAGCGACTACACCGAGCAGATGGCGGTGATGTCCGGGCTGACGGAGCTGGCCCGTTCCACCGGCTCGACGGTGATCGTGCTGCATCACGCGTCCGACAAGTCGTGGGAAGCCAAGAGCGACCCGTGGGCGCCCCCGTCCCGCGACCAGGTAAAGGGCGGCCTGTCGGAGAAGCCCGAGCTGTCGCTGTCCGTAGCCCTGGACCCGACCTCGCTCGAATTCAAGATCGCCGTGATCAAGCAGCGGATGGGCCCATGCGACCCGACCGCGCGCCGGTACGCGACGCTGCGATGCCATCCGGAGATCACGACGTTCTCCAAGCTCGAACCCCGCATCTCGCCACTCCACCAGCCTGCGGCCCGCGAGTGGTCGCCGCTCGACGCCCTGAAGCAGTGAGGATTGTAAGAGTTGAACGACGTGACGGCGCGGAACCGCAGGAACAAGCGGCGGGGCGCGGACTGGGAGACAGAGCTGCGCGACAGGCTCCGGGAAGCCGGGGTCGACATCGAGCGGCTGCGGCTCGTCGGCAAGGACGACGAGGGTGATCACGTCGTGCGATGGGACGGTGGGCGCTACCTGATCATCGAGGCGAAGAACGCCAAGTTCGAACCGGGGACCTTCGTCCGTGAGGCCCTGCGCGAGCGGGACAACTTCGCGCGTCACCGCGGCTTGAGCCCCAAGGACGTGGACGTGATCGTGATCGTCCGGCGGCGCGGGGCGAGCTGGCGGCAGGCGTACGTCCTGACCACCGTCGAGGAGTATTTCGACCTTCCGCCGGAGGAGGCGTGAGGCTGTTCGAGGAGGTCGCGGAGCACAGGCGACTGGCCCGCGAGCTGGCGGATCTCCTCGAAGAGACCAGCGAGCCGGACGGCCTGTTCGAGTTGGGCTGGGACGGCGAGAGCAGCTCCTTCAAAGGCCGGCGGATCGCGTGAGCGAGCCCGAGGCCCTCGCGTTCTAAGCCTTCCTCGACCTCCTCAACGACGCCGAGTTCGACGCCCAACTCCTGTTCGAGATGGAGGAGTTCTACGAGATCAGCATGCGTGATCTGGATTGGATGCTGCCGTGAGGCTTGATCGCCTGGGGCGCCGGGACTTCGACGACGAAGACGGTACAAGGCCGACCTTGGAGGCGGTGCTCGAACACTACGAGGTGGACTTCAACCCCCACCGGTCCTACGGCATGGCCCGCTGCCCGCTGCACGAGGACAACACCCCCTCGCTCTCCTACAACCTCGACCGGCAGGTGTGGAAGTGCCACTCCTGCCACGAGGGCGGGGACAGCTACGAGCTGATCATCAAGCACGAAACGATCGTCAACAGGAAAGAGATCACCTTTGTCGGAGCGAAGTCCCTTGCGACCTCTCTCGCCCTCCCAGTGCGCGACGCTGGAGGAGGCGACAACCGCCTATCAGGCAGCGCTTACGGAGGACGCCGCTCGGTACCTCCTCGCTCGCGGGATCGGTCAGCCCGAAGCGGATACGTACCGGCTTGGCGTCGTCAATGACCCGGCTCCCGGCCACGCCCGCTACCGAGGCATGCTCGCCATCCCCTACCTCGACCGCAACGGGCAGCCGCTGACGATCCGCTTCCGCTGCCTGGAAGAACACGACCACCGAGCCCTGGGCCACGGCAAGTACAACACGATCAAGGACGACGCCCCCCGTATGTACGGCGTCGACTCCATCCACGCGGCCGGAGACGAAATCCACGTCACCGAAGGTGAGCTGGACCGGATCATCCTCCGCAAGGTCGGCTTCCACGCCGTTGCCATCCCCGGCGCCGCCCTCTGGCTGCCACGCCATCGCCGGATGCTCGCCGGTTTCTCGAAGGTCTGGGTGTGGAGCGATCCCGACGACGCGGGCGCCGAACTCAACAACAAGGTCTGCCGGGCCCTGCGGAACGCCAAGGGCATCCGCCTGCGCGACGGCGACGTGAACGAGACCTACATGCAGGGCGGCGCCCAGGCCCTGTACGACCTCGCCAGTTAGGAGACAGCGAGTTGACTGACACGACACCCGCGAAACGGCCGGCACGCAGGACCGATCCGACAACGACGGTCATGGCAGAGGTGAAGTCCGCACGCAAGGTACTCGGCACACGGCGGCTTCCGGCGGCCGGAGGCGAGCGCCCAGCGAAGGGCAGGGCCTATCACCTCCGCCAGTCCAACCGGTGGCGGGCCATCGAGCACAGCCGAACCCTGGCGAAGACTTCCGGCTGGGACTCCGCCGTCCTGGCCGCAGCGTTCGGCGCCTTCACCGAGTCGGAGCCCCAGCACATCCGTTCCGGCCTGGTCCGCCTGGCGGCGCTCGCGGTCGCGGCCGTGGAGTCGCTCGACCAGGAGGCCGCGTGACCGAAGCCCTTCCCGGCAATCCGGGACCTCGCCTTCAGCGGATCTGGCAGGCCCTCGGGCCACGCGAGCGCGAAGCGTTCGAGCGACACCTCCTTGAGGGCACGGCCGCCGAGGATCTCGTCTGGATTCTCGACCGCTACGGACACCGCGTGTCCGCATCCACCATCCGCACGTACCGGCGCCGACTGCGCCAGGAAGAGAGCGACAACGCTTGAGTGACACCCTCCTCGACGAGCTTCTCTCGAAGCCCGTAGGGCCTTCCGTACCGCCCCGCCAGACCGACCCCGAGCGCGACTTCACCCGCCAGATCGAGGTGTCCGGAGACGACGCCGAAGTCACCGTTCGCGGCCCCGCCGAAATGGACCCGAAGGGCACAGCAGCCGACGTTCTCCACGCCCACGGCCTCGACGCCGGGGAGTGGGAGGTGAAGGGATTCCGCAGCTCTGAGTGGACGATGCCGAACGGAGAGACGGGACTGAGCACGCGCTTCACGTTCGCCCGCGCCAAGACCGTCTCGCCGGATGAGCGCCCCGACATCGGCGAGCTGCTGGCAGCGATCGAGACCCACCAGCCCGGCCCGCCTGCGGCCACACGAGTCACCGGCGACCACACCCTCGTGATCGCCCTGGGCGACATGCAGTTCGGCAAGGCGGACGGGGACGGACCGGCCGGCACGCTGAAGCGCACGGTGGACTGCCTGAACGGGGCCGCCGATCTGCTGGAGATGTACCGCGAGCGGTTCGACATCGGGCACGTACACGTCGCGTGGCTCGGCGACCACATCGAAGGGTTCCAGTCGCAAGGCGGGGCGAACCTCTGGCGAACTCCCCTGACCCTCACCGAGCAGATCCGACTTACCCGGCGGGTGATGCTGCACGCAGCGCTGACCCTGGCCCCCCTCGCGGAGCGGGTCACCATGGCCGCTGTCCCCGGAAACCATGGGGAGGCTGTCCGTGTGGCCGGTAAGGGCGTGACGAGGTACGACGACTCGCACGACACCGAGGCCCTGATCTCCGTCCGCGACGCACTGGAGCTGAACCCGGAGCTGTTCGGCCACGTCGAGTGCTTCGTCCCGGACACGGACGAGCTGACCGTCACCGTCGACTGCTCGGGCACGGTCGTGACCCACGCTCACGGTCATCAGTGGCGGCCGGGCAAGCACTGGGAGTGGTGGCGCGGCCAGGCTTTCAATAAGGAGTCCGCCATGCACCAGGCCGACCTTCTCCTTGCCGGCCACCTTCACCACGAGTTCGTGGACACAGACGGCCCCCGCACCTTCATTCAGCCTCCGGCCATGGAGAGCGAGTCGACCTGGTGGCGGCACGCCAAGGGCACCACTGGGGCCCCCGGCCTGGTCGTCGCGGTGACGAAGGACGGCCAGGTACCAGTCAAGGAGGTGGTCCGATGACCCTGCAACTCGCCGATCTCGAATCAGCCGAAGCCGTGAAGGCAGTCGACTGGTCCGTCCTCGCCGAGCCGCAGGTCGAGAGCGTCGCGCAGGCTGTAGCCCGTGCGTTCGCCCGCGACTACGGCCTGACGCTGGAGTACGACGACGCCTACCAGGAAGCGGTCATCGTGGCCGCCGAGCGTGCCTCCGATGTGCGGCGCACTCTCGCCGAGGGTGGTGCCGGCCTGCTTCACCGATGGATGTCTCAGCGGCTGCGGGACCGCTGGCTGACCGACGCGAAGCACCGCTCCGGCCACATCTCCTACGAGGCCGCCCGGCACGCGGCCGAGAGAAGCGGCCTGTGACCTACGACCGACGCCTCGTTGAGCACCTCCTACCGGCGGTGTGGGACGCGGAAGCGGCGTATGGCATTCGCAATCCCACCGCCCCGGACGCCGACATGCCGAAGGGCACGGTCGACAAGAAGGCCGCGGGGACGCTGTTCGCCCACCTCGCCGATATCCGGCGGGGCTGGGGGACGGCGCCCCTGTCGATCGGCGAACGCCAGTCCCTCGTCCTGCGCTTCGGGGCGGACCTTCCGGACGAGGAGTCGGCCACGCTCCAGGGCGTCACCGGGCGGGCCGTGCGCTACCGCTGTGAACGCGGCATCGGCAAGATCGCCGCCCACCTGAACGGGACCGAGTACGTGGACAGCTACGACGAGTTGGAGGGTGCGGCTTGAGCGAGGCAATGCCGGAAGACGCGATCGAGTATTGGGACGAGACGACCAGGACGTACTACGAGCGCCAGGAGGACGGGGCAGTTCTGTCCCGCCCGTACAACGAGGCGGAGAACGCTCAGGCCGACGCCAGGGTGAACCGGGCCATCCTCATCGAGGATTTCAAGGAGAGCACCCTGCTTCTCTCCGCCGACAACGCGTCGAACACAGCCTTCTCCGCTCTGGCCGAGATCAGCGACGACGAGCTGAAGGCACAGATCAACGCACTCACAGTGCAGTCGAGCCGACAAGCAGTCGTGCTCGCCGCCATGGTCCGCTTCCTGCTGGGGCGCTTCGAGTCCCTGGCCACCGAAGTTCGTTAAGAACCTGGCTCTGCCAAGGGCCTCGGGCAAGTTCTGGCAAGTTTCTCGACGCGACGCCAACGCTTCGGGCAGGATCGGGCACGTAGGGCGACACCGACCTCATGAGGAGGGCATCATGGCGCTGCGTATGCTCGGCAAGGACCCGAACAGCCCGGACGGCAACAGCCCGACCGTGTACCTGGACGAGGAGACGGACCGTTACCTGGTCCAGGGCTTCAACGTCGAGGACGAAAAGCGGCTCAAGCAGATGAGCATCCCCGCCCACGAGGGGGTCGTCGAGATCCCGCGCTACATGGTTCAGTTCTTCCTTGAGCAGGACAGGAAGGGCGCGGACACCGACCCGGAGGTGGAGAAGGATGGCAGCGGCCCCGACGTTTAGGGAGCTGTTCCGCGACTGCCAGAGGAGTGCTGTCCACCTGGAGACGCGAGACGCCTACTCCAAGACGGACTCGGCTTTCATCGACTGGAAGGCCGGCGTGCCTATCGACCCCGCTCAGCGGTGGGGTGCCTGGCACGAAATCGTCAGCGAAGCCGTGGCACGCGGCGTCGAGATTCGTCGGGCGCGCGTCGTTTCGACTCCCGTAAGCGAATACATCCGTTTCGAGTACGACGTGACGGACGGTTTGAATATCGCAGCGGGCGAGGATGTGCGCTGGCTCTCGCGGCGAAGCGCCACCGGAATCGCTCTTCCGGGCAACGACTTCTGGTTGTTCGACTCCAGCCTCGTGTACGTCAATCATTTCGACGGAGAAGGCGAACCCACCGAACCGGAACTCACCGAGGACCCGGAAGTCGCAAAGCTCTGCGAGTCTGCCTTCGAAGCCGTCTGGAAGAAGGCCACACCTCACGCAGAGTTCGCACACTGAAACACATAGGACTGTCACCGAGAAATGGAACCGGCGTCTTCGAGCGTCCAAGAAGCACGTAAAGCGCTCGGGCGCCGCTTGGGTGAGATCCGGAAAGCGGCCGGGCTTACAAAACGTGCCCTGGCGCAGAACATCGGGTGGCATGAGTCGAAGGCTTCGCGCTTCGAGAGCGGCACACGTGCGCCCTCGGAGCGCGATCTTCGTGATTGGTGCCGAGGGTGTGGAGCGGACGACCAGGCCGAGGATCTGGTCTCGACGGCCCAGGGCATCGAGGGCATGTACGTCGAGTGGGGCGACATGGAGCGCGACGGTCTCACCTGGGCTCAGCGGTCCGTCCTGCCGCTCTGGGAGCGCACTCAGCGGTTCCGCTTCTATTCGCCTTGGCTGATCCCTGGGCCTGTGCAAACCGCCTCGTATATCAAGGCGCTGCTGACTTCGATTCGTGACCGCCGCGGCCTCGCCGATGACATTGACTCGGCGGTCGAAGTCCGTGTCGAAAAGCAGAAGATCGTCTACGGCAATCACCAGTTCTCTATCCTCCTGGAAGAGGACGCCCTATATCACCGCGTCGGCGGGCCGGCAGTCCTGGCCGGACAGCTCGGCTACCTGCTCACGGTGATGGCTCTGCCCACGGTGAGCATTGGGATCATCCCCCGAGACGTCGAACGGCCGTTCATGCCCGTCGAAGGGTTCTTCCTCTTTGACGACCACACCGTGAAGGTCGAGCTTGTCTCCGCTCACCTAAGCGTCGTGCAAAGGCACGAGGTAGCCATGTACGTGGAGACCTTTACCGACCTGGCTAACCTCGCCGTTCATGGCCACGCTGCGCGCGACATCATCACCAGGGCCATCAATTCACTCGACTGAGTCTGGCAAGTTCCGGCACACTCCTGGAGTTATTCTCACCCCCCTCCCTACGGTTATGCGCACGGTTCCAAAACGTGCCAGGGAGGGACGTGATGGCGTTGGCAAGTATCGGCAAGTCTCCTCGGGTGGCCGACTGCACGGCGGTTGATCCCACCATCGACGTAGAGGGAATTTCGGATCGGACCGAACTCGTCCTCGCGATGAAGATGGGCACCACCACCCGCGAGGACATGGATGCGTCCCTGCCGCTCCTCGTGCGACACCTGAGCAGCCTCCTGAATCTGGACCTCGGGCAGGCCGAAGACCAGGACGTACGGCGGCTGTGCCGACAGGGACGCACGCTGATCGAGCACGGAACGCGCCCCACCAACGAAACGCCGGCCTTCGGCGTCTTCATCTACCTCCGCGACACCGCCCTGGTCGCACGACGCCTGCTCTGGATCTACGCCGAGCAGGAGGGGGTGAGTGCGCCGTGACCGTCGAGGTGGGCCATGTCGTCAGGGAGTTGTCGCGCTACCTCAACGAGCACCCCGCCGAGGAGATGGCGCTGATGCCGCTGTACGACGCGGCTCGCGATCACACCTCTCATCGCGTCTGCACGCATGCGGAACGCTGCCCGGTCATAACCACGGGCGCCCTCGTAGTGAACGAGAGTGGGCACGTCCTCAGCCTGCGGCACCGTGGCGGGTTCGCCCTCGCCGAGGCGGAGCCCGAGGAACAGGACGAGACCCTCAGCGGCGCGGCTCTCCGGCTCCTCACCGAGGAGGTCGGCATACGGGACGTGTGGACCGTTCCGGGTGCCGAGGGCCCATTCCTGATCGACGTGACCCGGCCGGGCCAGCATCGGTACGGGCCCCGGCTTCGGGTCGGCTTCCGGTACCTGTTCCGCGCCCACTCGGGCGCCGTGTTCCCTTCGGCGATCGAAACGGGCGCAGCCGCATGGGTGCCTCCGAACGACATCGGCATTCGGCCTGTCCGCAACCGGCTTCGTGACCCCTCGGTCGGCGCCTCGTGAGCCAGTTGACACACCAAATCCTCTACGTGGCCTGCGTCCTGGCGCTGGGCGGCGCCATCGCCCTCGGCATCTGGAGGGGCTGATGTACGAGCGCAAGCAGGCGACTACGCCCTCCATACCTCCACCGCCCATCGGGACCGTCCCCGCAACCCGGCAGCCGAGTGATGTCCGAGTTGGAGACTTCGTCTACCTCGATGACTCGTACCTGATGGTGCAAGACATGCGCTCCACCGGCATAGCAGGGCGGCGGGTCCTGATCTTCTCCGGCCATCTCCCGCTGGTCATGGACAGGGCGCTCACCATCTACCGCCAGGCCGAGTACCGCTGACTGCCTCACGTCTCGACCCTTCCATCTGAGCTACCCCACCTCACACGAGGAGCTTCGCCATGCGCTTTCGCAAGATCCACGGCGCTGGGAACGACTTCGTCTTCCCCGCCATCGACCTCGGCCCCGAGAAGGACTGGGCCAAGGAGGCTGAGCGGCTCTGCGCGAGAAGGACCGGAGTCGGCGCTGACGGACTGGTCATCAACAGGTTGATCGCCAGCGATCCTGCCGTCCTCGAAGTCGCCTGTTTCAACGCAGACGGCTCCGTCGCCACCATGTGCGGCAACGCCTTACGGTGCACCGCTTGGGCTGCGCACCGCGACCATGGCTTCACGGAGATGACCCTCCACATGGCCGGAGTGGAGCACCAGGCGGTCGTGAGCGACGACGGGGTGTGGGTCACGGCCGAGGTCGGCGCCATCCACCCACGCCGCCTCAACACGATGATCAACAACAAGCCGACGTGGTTCGACAGTGCGCACACCGGCACGGAACACGTCGTCGCCGTCGTAGACGACGTGGATGCGATCGACGCCGAACTCGTCGGCCGCCTCGTCCGCCACCACGCCGACCTTGCGCCGCTCGGCACGAACGTCAACTTCGTCCAGTCGGCCGGCAACCAGGCCCTCAAGATCCGCACCTACGAACGCGGGGTCGAGGCGGAAACGCTGTCGTGCGGCAGCGGAGCCGTGGCGGCCGTCGTCATCGCGACCATGCGCGGCCTGGTCTCCCCGCGCCCCGTCACCGTTCACAACCGCGCCGGGGAGCCGCTCACGGTCCGGCCTCACGAAGACCGACCGCGCCGAACCCAATGGGTCGGCGGCCCCGTTACCCACACCTTCGAAGGGGTGCTCGCATGACCAACTTCCTCAATCCCGTCACGGACCCGACGACGCAGAAGGTCATCCACGACCTCCGCGCCTGGGGACGCAACCGGCAGGGACTCAACGTCGCCCTCATCTACGGCCCGGTGTCCGACGAGGACCAGCTCTACCACTCGCAGTGCCCCGTCGACCAGCGCTCCGTGACCGCCCTGTCCGAGGCCCTGGACGAGATCGGCGCCCGCTGGACCGTGCTCAACCCCTGCGAGTCGAGCTTCATCGAGGAGCTGGCCTCGTATGACGTGGCCCTCTCCAATCTGCACGGCCCGTACGGGGAGGACGGACGCTTGCAGGGACTCCTCGACTACCTCCGCGTGCCGTACTGCGGGAGCGGGGTCTCGGCGTCGGCGGTGGCCGCCGACAAGATCCTCTGCAAGAGGGTGATGCTCAGCCTGGGGGTGCCCACCCCCGGCTGGTCGGTATGGTCCGGCGGCCCGGCCACTTGGAGCGGGCGTCCCGTAATGGTGAAGCCGCCCTTGGGGGGCTCCAGCGTCGGAATGAGCCTCGTACGCGAGCAGGCCGAATTCGGGCGCGCACTGACCGACGCAGCGGGCAAGACGGGCGATGCCGTGCTCGTCGAGGAGTACGTGACGGGCACTCCCCTGACCGTGGGGCTACTGGAGCTGCCCGGCGGCTCCGTCGCTATCTTCCCTCCGCTGGCGACAGAGGCCACCGACGCCGAGTTCTATGACGCCGACACCAAGCTCGACGTTGACTCCCGAGGCGCTGTCGCCGTGCGGGTCGCGGACCTGCCTCCCGAGGTTCTGGGGGAGGTCACCCAGCAGGTCAAGACCCTGTGGGACGGACTCGAACTGCGCGGCTCGGCTCGCATCGACTTCATGCTCACCCCGGAGGGCCAGCCGTACGCGCTGGAGGTCAACCCCACCCCCGGCATGTCGCGAGACTCGAACTTCGCCGTGGGCGCCGCCACGCTCGGCTTCACGCACACGGATGTCGTCCTGGCGATGCTTCACGAGGCGCTCGCCCGGCGGCCGTACGATGTCCCCCTGCCCACTCCCGCGTTCTCCAGCACCATGTCGACTCGGGAGGCTGCCGTCTCACCGTAGGAGCCAGCCCGCTGTGCCGCGCGTCCACGATGTCCCCATGTGCCGACAGCTCATCGACCCCGCCGAGTGGGATCTACACGGGGGCTGGGCCCTCGGGGACAGGACCGAATGGTCCAACCGGGCGTGCGGCCTGGCATCGCTGCGGATGATCCTCCTCGCCTATGGGCAGGAGGCGCCCACGGTCACGGAACTCCTCAAACTCGCGGTCAAGGGCGAGATCCTGACCCCGCGCGGAGCACTCCACGCAGGAATCGCCCGCCTGGCCGCCGAACTAGGAGTTCCGTCGACCGCAGAGCCCCTACCCGTCGAGGATCTGCCCGCAAGGCTGGACGATGCGCCGCTCATCGCGTCTGTGACCGAGCAGTTCCCCGAAGACGGGCGCTCAGGTGGTCACCTCGTCATCCTTCGCGGATATGAAGACGGCCCAGACCCGACGATCCACTTCCGAGACCCGTCGAGGTGGGGTCAGACGCATGGACACGTCCCGCTCAGCCGCCTGGCCCACTCTTACACCGGCCGCGCGATCACCTTCGCGCCCCTGATTCACGGAGACCCCTCATGACCGAGGCAGACGGCCCCGCCGCCACCGACGTGACCGACACGGCGGTCAAGCTGGAGGGCGGCCGGACGATCGCCGTACTAGGCGAGATGCTGGAGTTGGGCGAGGAAGCCGTGGAAGCGCACCGATCGGTCGGCCGCATGGCTGGTGAGTTCGGCATCGACATCGTGATCGGGGTCGGCGGCGACATGGTGAAGCAACTCGTCCTCTACGCGGGCGCGGCCGGAGTACCCGAGATCGCGATGGTCGCCGACAACGAGACCGCTGCGGCCTTCCTCGAAAAGATCCTTCGCCCTGGCGACAAGGTACTCGTGAAGGCATCGCGGAGCGGGATGCTCTGGCAAGTCGCCCAGCGCCTCACCGGCCAGCCGGTCACCGGCTTCTGAGTAGCGAGCCACCGGCTCAGGGCCCCGCGTCCGAAGCCCTGAGCCCCTGCTGGGCCGGACCGGCGCTAACCCTCAGTCTCGCCCCTGCTGTCCGCTTCCCCCGTGGCAGGCAGCGGGGGCGTTCCGCCCTCCGCCACAGGGGGAAGCGCGTCGAGGGCGTCCTCGCCGCTCTCCTGGACAGCATCGGCCAGGTGCGCGTCATCCGCTTCGTGCGTCGTGTCGGAGGCCGAGATCACCGCGTCGACCACCTCGCCGATGGCAACCCGCGGAACGTCGTCGAGGCTGTCTGCGGCCTGCGGCTGCGACGCCGAGAGAACCTGCCCCGTATCGGAGTCCGTGACCGTGACGGCCACCGTGGGCTGCACATCGGCGTCGGCCGGCGGAGCCACCACGTGAGCCGTCACGGTGATGTCGTCGCTCACCTGGGTCACGCAAGTCATCGTCAGACCGCCGTCCGGCTGGGGCTGCACGGAGATGTCGGGGCTCGTGCCGGGCGCTGAGAGGTCCCCGATCCAGGCGCTGAAGGGCGTCAAGGTCGACAGCATCTCGTCGAGAGGGTCGGGAAGGAAGTCGTGCAGCTCGTCACTGAGCGCGTTCGGCTCGGGGCTGTTGCCGTTCAGGTCGACGCGACCGTCCGTGTAGTAGGGCGTCGGCCGACTCGCGCCTTCTGCCACCGTCGTCCGCCCCGGCGCTGGCTTGGCTTTGGCGGACCCCTTCGGCTTCGGCTTCGACGTGGGGCCCGTCGACTGCCCGCCGAACTGGGCCACAACGTCCGAGGACGCGGCGGGCTCGTCGGCGGGCGTAAGCGACTGCTGTTCCTGTTCGCTCTGCGTCAGCCGCTTGAAGATTGGACCCTGGGCCAGGACTACATGGCTTGTGTCGACAAGGGGCTTACCGTCCGGCGTGTGCCTAACCACTGAACCGTCTCCGTAGGCCAGTGCGTAGGCGTCGCCTTCGCTCATCCCCCGGCGCTTAGCTTCCTTGATCAGCGCCGCCCGCTGTTCCTCGGTGAGAGGAATGCCGGCAATTCCGCCAGCGCCATCGAAGTACGTGGAGTCGTACCCCTCCTTCGGGGTCTCGCTATAGGCGTCCCCGTGGAGCTTCACGTCATCTGCCGAAGCTGCTGTAGCCCGCCTCGTGTCGGACCCGTGATTCACGTCCAGAGTCGCAAATCCGGACGCCGTTGCGAGGGCAACAGCCAACCCGAGATACGCGCCAATGGCCTGCTTCCGTTGCGGCTGGCCCTTGGCAGGGATAGCCAGCAACCGTCCGAACGGACTGCTCGATACCTGCTCTGAATCACTGATCACCCTGGGCACAGCGCGGCTCCCCCACCTCAGACGGAACGGTCGATTCCACGAGTAGAACATGCGAACGCCTGTTCGATCCAATGGGTATGCCCGCTTCCTACCTGGGCCGTACCGGGCAGGTTTGGTTGTCGTTCCGGAGGCCGGTGGTAGATACATCCGGCGGCGGTTGCGGCACCCGCTGTCGATGGGATGTCAGCTCCCGAGAGGGCCCCCGAAGTCAGCACCAAGTCAGCACAGGAGGGATGCGGAGGGGTGCCGAGGGGTGCTCTCAGGTCAGCACCAAGTCAGCACGGGAAAAAACCAGGGGCCCACCCCCGGAGGGGTGGACCCCATCTGACCTGCATGTTTGCCAGATCAGGACTGCCGTGCTATGTCACCCGCTACACGTTGAAGCGGAACTCCACCACATCCCCGTCCTGCATCACGTACTCCTTGCCCTCCATGCGGGCCTTGCCGGCGGAGCGGGCGTCGGCCACCGAGCCGGTTTCGACCAGGTCGGCGAAGGAGATGACCTCGGCCTTGATGAAGCCCTTTTGGAAGTCGGTGTGGATGACGCCGGCGGCTTCGGGGGCGGTGGCGCCCTTCTTGATCGTCCAGGCCCGGGTTTCCTTGGGGCCGGCGGTCAGGTAGGTCTGCAGGCCGAGGGTGTCGAAGCCGACGTGGGCGAGGGTGGCAAGGCCGGGCTCCTCCTGGCCGACGGACTGCAGGAGCTCCAGGGCTTCGGCGTCGTCCAGCTCGGCGAGGTCGGCCTCCAGCTTGGCGTTGAGGAAGATCGCCTCGGCCGGGGCGACCAGGGCGCGCTGCTCGTTCTTGAAGTCCTCGTCGGTGAGCTCTTCCTCGTCGACGTTGAAGACGTAGAGGAAGGGCTTGGTGGTGAGGAGGTGGAGGTCGTGGAGCAGCTCGGTCTTCTCGGTGCCCTGGACGAAGCCGGCGGCGAAGAGGGTGCGGCCCTCCTCCAGGATGGCCTTGACCTCCTCGACGGCCTTGACCTTCGGGGCGACGTCCTTCTTGATCCGCGACTCCTTCTGGAGGCGGGGCAGGACCTTCTCGATGGTCTGGAGGTCGGCGAGGATCAGCTCGGTGTTGATGGTCTCGATGTCGTTCTTGGGCGAGACCTTGCCGTCGACGTGGACGACGTTCTCATCCTTGAAGGCGCGGATGACCTGGCAGATCGCGTCCGACTCGCGGATGTTGGCGAGGAACTTGTTGCCCAGGCCCTCGCCCTCGGAGGCGCCCCGGACGATGCCGGCGATGTCGACGAAGTCGACGGTGGCGGGCAGCACCCGCGCGGAGCCGAAGATCTCGGCGAGCTTGGCGAGGCGGGGGTCGGGGACGCCGACCACGCCGACGTTCGGCTCGATGGTGGCGAACGGGTAGTTGGCCGCCAGCACGTCGTTCTTGGTCAGGGCGTTGAACAGGGTCGACTTGCCGACATTGGGCAGACCGACGATTCCGATCGTGAGCGACACGGTGGCGACTTCCCGGAGCTGGAGGTGGGCGAAGGGCGGGCCGCTCCCCGGGGCCGGTCGGTGGGACCGGGCCGGGCGGGGTGGGGCCGATCCACCAGTCTACTGGGCGGGTCCCGCCGTGCCGGGCGGCCCGGAGTCGGCCCCGAGGACCGCGTCCGTCGCCCCGCGCGCTCCGGTGGCGTGCGCCGGGCCGCTTAACGGAGCCCCCAAGGTAGGTCAAAGTGCGTGTCTCATGACCGATTAATCCCACTTAGCGGCCTACCGTTGCCGAGTGGAGCAACACGTGGAGGAACCCGAAGCGCGCACGCCCCAGCCCGGCCGGCCGTACGGCGGTGGCCCGGACGCGGGGCAGGACGCCCGGCTCCCGCGCCCCGCGGAGGCCGTGGCCCCCGATCCCGACGACGCCTTCCTGTCCGCGATGCGGGCGTCCGGCTACGCCTCCGTGCCGGCCGGCACCGAGGTCACCGCCCGCGGCTACGCCCCCGCGCCCGGCGAGTTCCGGGCGACGCCGGTCCGGCCGCCGATCTCGGCGGGCGGCGAGCGGATGCCGCGGCCCGCCGTGGGGCCGCCGGCCGACGGCGACGAGGTCGCGGCCGTCTACCGGGCCGGCCCGCGGCGGCCCCCGGCGCCCGCCCCCGTGGCTTCGTTGGCCCGCCGGATGCCCGCCGCCAAGCTCACCGGTCTGGGCTGCGGGCTGCTGGCCACCTTCGCCCTGTTGGCCTTCGGCTTCGTGGACCGCTGGCTGCTGGGCGGGGCGCAGTCCGCGTACGGCGTCTTCTTCCTGCTGGTCAGCGTGGCGGCCGGGGCGTGGGTGCGGCCGTACGACCTGGTCGCCGCCCCGGTCGCGCTGCCGATCGCGTTCGCCGTCGGCACGGTGCCGGTGCAGCACGGCCAGGCGGGCTTTCCCGGGCTGCTGATCGGGGTGTTCACGGTGCTCGCCCTGAACGCCGGCTGGCTCTACGGGGGCACGCTCGTCTGCGGGCTGGTGGTACTGGTCCGCAAGGCGCTGCTCATCGCCCGGCGTCGGGCCAGCCGACCGGTGAGTCGACAGCGGCGCTCGGGGCCCGGTCCGCGGGCGACGGCCCCTCGGCCGGACGGATCCGTGCCGCGGGCCCCGCACCGTTCCCGGCCGGGGAGCCGTCCGCGGCAGGTGGCTCGGCAGTAGGCGGCGCCCCGGTCCGTGCGGCCTGGGCGGCCATCGCGGCCCCCACGATGCCCGCGTTGTTCTGGAGCCGCGCCGGGACGATCTCGGCCCTGATCCCCTCGATCAGCGGCAGGAACTTCTCCGCCTTGCGGCTCACCCCGCCGCCGATCACGAACAGGGCGGGCGAGAGGAGCATCTCCACGTGGGCGAGGTACTTCTGGACCCGGTGCGCCCACTGCTGCCAGTTCAGCTCCTCGTCCTCCTTGGCCTTGGTGGAGGCGCGCTTCTCGGCGTCGTGGCCGTGCAGTTCCAGGTGGCCGAGCTCGGTGTTGGGGATCAGCCGGCCGTCGGTGAAGACGGCGCTGCCGATGCCGGTGCCGAAGGTGAGGACGATGACGGTGCCGGTGCGGTCCCGGCCGGCGCCGAACCGCATCTCGGCGAGGCCCGCGGCGTCCGCGTCGTTGAGCAGGGTGACCGGGCAGCCGCCGGCGCCGCCGCCGACCCGGTCGGTGAGCAGGGCGGCGGCGTCCGTGCCAATCCAGTGCTTGTCGACGTTGGCGGCGGTGCGCGTGATCCCGCCGGTGACCACGCCGGGGAAGGTCGCCCCGACCGGTCCGGTCCAGCCGAAGTGGTCGACGACGTCCTTGACGCAGTCGGCGACCGCCTCGGGGGTGGCCGGATGCGGGGTCAGTACCTTGTAGCGCTCGTCGGCGAGTTCGCCGCGTTCGAGATCGACCGGGGCGCCTTTGATGCCCGATCCGCCGATGTCCACACCGAAGACCCTCATGGGAAAAGGCTAGGCGCGTACCGCGCCCGCCGCCCCCGGTACGGCGAAGACGGCGGGCGGGCGGTGGTCGGTCAGTCCTCGACGGCGGACCGGGCCTCGGAGCGCAGGTCGCGGCGGAGCTCCTTGGGCAGCGAGAAGGTGATGGACTCCTTGGCGGCGGTGACCGTCTCGACGTCCTCGAAACCGCGGGCGGCGAGCCATTCCAGGACGCCGTCGACCAGGATCTCGGGGACCGAGGCGCCGGAGGTGACGCCGACGGTGTGCACGCCGTCGAGCCACGCCTCGTCGATCTCGCCCGCGTAGTCGACCAGGTGGGACGCGCTGGCGCCGGCGCCGAGGGCGACCTCGACCAGGCGCTTGGAGTTCGAGGAGTTCCGCGAGCCGACGACGATGACGAGGTCGGCCTGGGCGCCCATCTGCTTGACCGCGATCTGGCGGTTCTGGGTGGCGTAGCAGATGTCGTCGCTGGGCGGCGAGAGGAGGTTGGGGAAGCGGCCCTTGAGGGCGTCGACGGTCTCCATGGTCTCGTCCACGGAGAGCGTGGTCTGGGAGAGCCAGACGACCTTGTCCGGGTCGCGGACCTCGACGTTCGCGACGTCCTTGGGGCCGTCGACGAGCTGGATGTGCTCGGGGGCCTCGCCGCTGGTGCCGACGACCTCCTCGTGGCCCTCGTGGCCGATCAGGAGGATGTCGTAGTCCTCGTCCGCGAAGCGGACGGCTTCCTTGTGGACCTTGGTGACCAGGGGGCAGGTCGCGTCGATGGTGGCGAGCTTGCCGCGCTTGGCCTCGTCGTGGACGACCGGGGCGACGCCGTGCGCGGAGAAGATGACGATGTTGCCCTCGGGCACCTCCTCGGTCTCTTCGACGAAGATGGCGCCCTTCTTCTCCAGGGTCTTCACCACGTACTTGTTGTGGACGATCTCGTGGCGCACGTAGACCGGGGCGCCGTACTGCTCAAGGGCCTTCTCGACGGCGATCACGGCGCGGTCCACGCCCGCGCAGTAGCCACGGGGGGCGGCGAGGAGGACCTTGCGGCTGGGCTGCGGACCGGGAGTAGCAGACATGGGTCCCATCGTAAGGCCGCGCCCCGGCGGGGCGTGATCGCGCCGGTGGCCCAGACTGAGGGGGAGCACGGGTGAGGAGGCGGAATGCCGGGTACGGACGGCGCGACCGTGGACGAGGGGGCGCGCGGCGGCACCGGAGCGCTGCGGCGGACGCTGTCGTTCCGGGACCTGGTGGTCTACGGGCTGTTGTTCATCGCCCCGATGGCGCCGGTGGGCATCTTCGGCACCCTCCAGGCCACCTCGCACGGGGCGATCACCAGCGTCTACGTCGTCGCCACGGTGGCGATGGCCTTCACGGCCTACTCGTACGCCCAGATGGTGCAGGTCGTGCCGAAGGCCGGTTCGGTCTACGCGTACGCGCGGGTCGGGCTGGGCGAGGGGGCGGGGTTCGTCGCCGGGTGGATGGCGATGTTGGACTACCTGCTGATCCCTGCGGTGGCGTACCTGTTCTCCGGGATCGCGCTGCACGCCCTGGTGCCGCAGGTCCACCAGTGGGTGTGGACGGCGCTCGCGGTGGTGGTCACCACGCTGCTGAACCTGTGGGGGGTGCGGACCGCGGCGGTGGTCGGGTTCGCGGTGCTGGCGCTGGAGGTCGTGGTGCTGGTGGTCTTCGTGGTGGCGGCGGTGTGGACGCTGGTGGCGCACGGGGCGCAGCGCGGCTGGGCGGTGCCGCTGACCGGCGAGAGCGGTTTCTCCCTGGACGCGGTGCTGGCGGCGGTGTCGGTGGCGGTGCTGTCCTACCTGGGCTTCGATGCGATCGCGTCGTTCGCGGAGGAGGCTTCCGGCGGTTCGCGCCTGGTGGCGCGGGCCGTGGTGACGTGCCTGGTGGCGGCCGGGGTGCTGTTCGCCGTGCAGACGTACCTGGCGGCGCTGCTGGCCCCGATGAGCGCCGCGGAGCTGGCCGCCCGGCCGGGCGAGCAGGGGGCCGCCTTCTACACGACGGTGGATGCCGCGGTGGGGGGCTGGCTGCACGACCTGGTGGCGGTGAGCAAGGCGATCGGGGCGGCGTTCGCGGCGCTGGCCGGGCAGGCCGCGGCCGGCCGGCTGCTGTTCGCGATGGCCCGGGACCGGCGGCTGCCGAGGGCGATCGCGAAAGTGGACGCCGGCAGCGGGGTGCCCCGTCGGGCGCTGCTGGGGGCGGCTTCGGTCACGCTGGTGGCGGCGGTCTGGGCGGCCACCCGGGACGACGGTCTGGACCAGCTGTCGTCGATCGTGAACGTCGGCGCGCTGACCGCGTTCGGACTGCTGCACGCCTCGGTGATCGGCTGGTTCCGGGTGCGGCGGCGGGCGGCGGCGCCGAGCGTGCTGCGCCATGTGGTGGTGCCGCTGGTGGGACTGGCGGTGGTGGTCGCCGTGATCGTCGAGGCGTCGCGGACCGCACAGGCCGTGGGCGGCGTCTGGCTGCTGGTGGGTCTGGTGGTGCTGGCGGTGCAGTACCTGAAGGCGCGGTCCGCACCGTCCGACGCCTAGGGGCGGGGGCCGGACGGTCCGGGCGGCACCCCGTCCGGCGGCACCGCGTCGCGCCGGCCGGCGCGACCGACGGCGAGACGCCCGCCACTGTCAGTGGCCGCCGCTACTCTCGCTCGTATGGCTGTCTCTACGTCTCCGGAAGCGCCGATCCCGGTCGGCGAGGTGTCCCGGCTCATCGGCGGGTGGATCGACCGGCTCGGCGCGGTGTGGGTCGAGGGGCAGATCACCCAGCTCTCGCGGCGGCCGGGGGCGGGCGTGGTGTTCCTCACGCTGCGCGATCCGTCGCACGACATCTCGGTGAGCGTGACGTGCTACCGCCAGGTCTTCGACAAGGTCGCCGAGGTGGTGAGCGAGGGCGCCCGGGTGGTGGTGCACGCCAAGCCGGAGTGGTACGCGCCGCGCGGTCAGCTGTCGTTGCGGGCCGCCGAGATCCGGCCGGTCGGCGTCGGGGAGCTGCTGGCCAGGCTGGAGCAGCTGAAGCGGGCGTTGACCGCGGAGGGGCTGTTCGCGGCGGAGCGCAAGCGGCCGCTGCCGTTCCTGCCGCAGCTGATCGGGCTGGTCTGCGGCCGGGCCAGCGCCGCCGAGCGCGACGTGTTGGAGAACGCCCGGCACCGCTGGCCGGCGGTCCGCTTCGAGGTGCGCAACGTCCCGGTGCAGGGGGTGCACGCGGTGCCCCAGGTCATCGCCGCGGTGCAGGAGCTGGACGCGCTGCCCGAGGTGGACGTGATCATCGTGGCGCGCGGCGGCGGCAGTGTGGAGGACCTGCTGCCGTTCTCCGACGAGCAGTTGGTCCGGGCGGTGTCCGAGGCGCGCACCCCGGTGGTCTCGGCGATCGGCCACGAACCGGACGCCCCGCTGCTGGACCTGGTGGCCGACCTGCGCGCCTCCACACCGACGGACGCGGCGAAGAAGGTGGTGCCGGACGTCGGCGAGGAGCTGATGCGGGTCCACCAGCTCCGCGAGCGGGCCCGGCGCGCGCTCGGCGGTTTCCTGGACCGCGAGGAGCGGGGCCTGACGGCGGCGCTGCACCGCCCGTCGATGCAGCGTCCGCAGCGGATGGTCGAGGAGCGCGAGGAGCAGGTCACCGCCCTGTTGGAGCGCGGCCGGCGGACGCTCGGGCATCTGCTGGACCGGGCGGATTCGGAGTTGGTGCACACCTTGGCGCGGGTGGTGGCGCTCTCTCCCAAGGCGACGTTGCAGCGCGGCTACGCGGTGCTGCAGAAGCCGGACGGGACGGCGGTGCGCACGCCGGCCGAGGTGGCGGTGGACGAAGAGCTGCGGGCCAGGGTGGCCGAGGGCGCGTTCCGGGTGCGGGTGACCGCGGCCCCGGATGCCGCTGCCGACCGGCCGGTGCCGCACGGGGCGGACTCATAGGGTGGGAGACATGGCGAAGACGGATGACGTGGTGGACGGGGCGGCCGAGGCGGCGCCGGTGGAGTCCCCCCTCGGTTACGAGCAGGCGCGCGACGAGCTGATCGACGTCGTCCGCCGGCTGGAGGTGGGCGGCACGACGCTGGAGGAGTCGCTGGCCCTGTGGGAGCGCGGCGAGGAGCTGGCGAAGGTCTGCCGCCGCTGGTTGGACGGGGCCCGGGCGCGGTTGGACGCGGCGCTGGCCGAGGGTTCGGGGGCCGACGAAGCGGCGGAGCAGGAATAGCGGCGCGCGGCCCGACGTTTCCCGGCCGCAGGGACGGTCTTCCGAATCTCGGAAGGCCGTTCCCGTCTTGTGAAGCCACTCACACTTTCCACCCGTTAGTTGAACTTTAATCTATCCGGGTTAGAGTGGCTCCCGTAGACAGCGAAGTCTCAAGCTCTGTAACCCACCTGAAGCCCCGAGGTGCCCCTGATGTCTCTCGCCCTTGACGCCGCCGCTCAGGACCTCCTGTTCCGTGAGGCCCAGACCGCCAACACGTTCACGGACGAGCCGGTCACGGACGAGCAGGTCCAGGCCATCTACGACCTGGTGAAGTACGCCCCGACCGCGTTCAACCAGTCTCCGCTGCGGATCACCCTGGTCCGTTCCGAGGACGCCCGTAAGCGCCTGGTCGCGCACGCCATGGGCGCCAACGGCCCGAAGACCCTGGCCGCGCCGCTGACCGTGATCCTCTCCGTCGACCTGGACTTCCACGAGAAGCTGCCGCGGCTCTTCCCGCACGCCCCCGGCGTCAAGGACAGCTTCTTCTCGGAGGCCGCGGTCCGTGAGGTCGCCGGCACCCAGAACGCCACCCTCCAGGCCGGTTACTTCATCCTGGGCATCCGCGCCGCCGGTCTGGCCGCCGGCCCGATGACCGGCTTCGACTTCTCCGGCGTCGACAAGGAGTTCTTCGGCGACGGCAAGCAGAAGTCCTTCCTCGTCATCAACCTCGGCAAGCCGGGCGCGGACGCGTTCTTCCCGCGTTCGCCGCGCCTGTCCTTCGACGAGGCCACCGCCACCGTCTGAGCCACCCCGGCCCGACGCGAGAAGGCCGCCGCACCCGGCTGGGTGCGGCGGCCTTCCGGCATTGCCGGGCGAACGGGGCATGCTCCGCCGCCACCGGGGCGGGCTGGGCGGGCCTCCCGGGCCGCCGGTCCGCGAGCGACCGCGCACCGGCGGCCCGACCACCGCTCGACGGCCCGGCCGCGAGGACGCCTTCGGGCTCAGCCCTTCTTCGCCACCAGGGCCGCGGCCAGTTCGGCCAGCCGCCCGTACGGCGCGGTGCCGGTGACGACCGTGGTCACCCCGGGCTCCTGGTGGACCAGCGCCTTGTAGGTGTCGCCCTGGTAGCGGTCCCACTTCTTGCTGCCGACGGCCTGCTGGCCCTCGACCTTGGCGGCGCCCAGCGTGACGTCCTGGATGAACTGCTTGGCCGGTGCGTCGCTCTGCTCGATGGCCGCGTACTGCTGCTCCGGGTCGAGCATCCCCAGGTGCCAGGCGCCGCCCTTGCCGTCGTTGCTGGCCTCGTAGGAGACGGAGGTGGGCCGCCAGCCCTTGGGCAGGCCCTCGGGCGCGGCGACCGGGTACGGGGCGGCGCGCCGGGCGGTGATGATCTCGACGCGGGTGTCGACGGTCTGGACCGCGTTCTTCTCCGCGGTCGCGCTGTCGTCGTGCGGGATGAAGAAGTAGATCGCCCCGACCAGGACGCCGATCACCGCCAGCGACAGGACCATGTCCGCCACTCTTTGCCTGCCTCGCATACCAGCCACGTCCCTATGGTCCCCTATGCCCGCCGGCACCCGGACGCACCCCCCTCGGACCCCACTCACCTGGGCAAACGGTTCTGCGGTCGTCGGCCGCCCGGCGCGGGCGCTACCCAGCCATTGGCTTGCTCATGCGAAGGCCCCCCTGCTCATTTTCGCGACCTACCGATAAAGTCATAAGCACCCTCATCAATCCGGCCGTCGCCGTACAGAAAGGTGCGCTCGATGACCGAGCATCATCTGCCGTCCCCCCTCGAGGTCAGCCCGGAGGCCCCCGACCGCAACCTCGCCCTGGAACTGGTCCGGGTGACCGAGGCCGGTGCCATGGCGTCGGGCCGCTGGGTCGGCCGGGGCGACAAGAACGGCGCGGACGGCGCGGCGGTGAAGGCCATGCGCGCACTGATCCACACCGTGTCGATGAACGGCGTCGTGGTCATCGGGGAGGGCGAGAAGGACAACGCCCCGATGCTCTACAACGGCGAGCGGGTCGGCGACGGGACCGGCCCGGAGTGCGACGTGGCCGTGGACCCGGTGGACGGCACCACGCTGACCGCCAAGGGCATGGCCAACGCGGTGTCCGTAATGGCCGTCGCCGAGCGCGGTTCGATGTTCGACCCGTCCGCGGTCTTCTACATGGACAAGCTCGCCACCGGCCCGGAGGCGGCGGACTTCGTCGACATCACCGCCCCGGTGGCGGTGAACATCAAGCGGATCGCCAAGGCGAAGCGGTCCGCGGTCGAGGACGTCACCGTCGTCATCCTGGACCGGCCGCGCCACGAGGGCCTGGTCAAGGAGGTCCGGGAGGCCGGCGCGCGGATCAAGTTCATCGCCGACGGCGACGTCGCGGGTGCGATCATGGCGGCCCGCGAAGGGACCGGCGTGGACCTGCTGTTGGGCATCGGCGGAACGCCCGAGGGCATCATCGCCGCCTGTGCGCTGAAGTGCCTGGGCGGCACGTTCCAGGGCAAGTTGTGGCCCAAGGACGACGTGGAGCGCCAGCGTGCCCTCGACGCCGGCCACGACCTCGACCAGGTCCTGCAGATCGAGGACCTGGTCCGCGGCGACAACGTCTTCTTCGTCGCCACCGGCATCACCGACGGCGAGTTGCTGCGCGGCGTCCGCTACCGCGCGGAGACCGCCTACACCCAGTCCCTGGTGATGCGCTCCAAGTCCGGCACCATCCGTCAGATCGACTCCCAGCACCGGCTCTCGAAGCTGCGTGCCTACAGCTCGATCGACTTCGAGCGCCCCAGCTGACCCCCGGCCGGTCCGGACCGGCCGCCCCGGACCGGTGACGCGACTCGCCCCCGTCGGATGCGACTTCCGGCGGGGGCGAGACGCGTACGGACGCGGTGGCGTTCGTACCGGGCGGCGGGTGGGGTCAACCGGCCGCCGGCATCGCGGCGGCCCGCTGCAACTCACTCTCCCGGCGCCGCCGGCGGGTCAGCACCACCCGGCGCTCGGCGGCGGTCAACCCGCCCCAGACGCCGTACGGCTCGGGCTGGAGCAGGGCGTGCTCCCGGCACTCGACCATCACCGGACAGCGGGCGCAGACCCGCTTCGCGGCTTCCTCCCTGGCCAGCCGTGCGGCGGTGGGTTCCTTGGAGGGGGCGAAGAACAACCCGGCCTCGTCCCGGCGGCACACCGCCTCCGCATGCCAGGGGCCGGCCTCGTCGCGAGCGTGCCCGCGCTGGGACGGAACGACAGCGGCATCCTGCAGGGCCTGATGCGGTAGCAGCACGGTCTACTCCTGACGACGGCTTCGGCGAGAGAAATCACCCTTGCCCGTCTCGCTGCGCACGGCCTTTCGCACCCCGCAGCCGTACGAGAGACGATGCACCAGCCCTACCCGCTGTACGCGGGCTTATGCACACCGTGGCGATCGAGGGGCCGGCGGCCCCTCACGTGCCGCCGCACCGGCCCCGCGTCCACCGCCGGGCGCGGCTAGCCGAAGCGACGGCGGTCCCGGCGCTCCTCCCGGCGCTCGTGCCGCTCCGACCGCAACTGGTCGAACCGCGCGTGCCGTTCGGCCCGGAGCTCGCCCATCCGCGCGTGCCGTTCGGCCCGGAGTTCGTCCATCCACTCGCGCCGCTCGCCGCGCAGCCGGTCCCGCAGGTCGCGGATCCAGGCGCCCCGCTTGGGCTTGGCCTCGACGCTGCCCAGCAGTGCGAAGCCCTGCACGTCCACCTCGGGCGCCTCGCCGTCCGCGGCCTCGTGCGTCTCCACCTCGAAGCTGCCCAGGATGCCGGAGCCGCTGCTGCGCAGCGTGATGTTCTCCGGCACTCGGACCTCGACGCTGCCGAAGACGGAGGTGACGTTGATCTGGACCCGCTGCTGCGGGAAGACCGCCTCGGTCAGGTCGATCTCCACGCTGCCGAAGATGGCGACCGCGTTGATCCGGGGCGGGACCCGCCAGCGGCCCTTGCGGTTGGCCGCGCTGAAGATCGCGACGAGGTTCTGGTCGGCGGCCTGGCCGCCGGGGCCGTACTCGCGGGGCGAGGGCTCCGGCTGCGGGCGGGCCCCGCCGGCGGGCAGGTCCCGTACGACGGGCTCCAGCTCGCCCATGGTCTTGGCGCGGTAGACCGCGTCGATCCGCTCGGCGTGCTCCTCGGCGTCCAGCCGGCCCTCGGCGAGCGCCTCCCGCAGGATCTCCGCGACCCGGTCGCGGTCCGCGTCCGAGGCCCGGATGTCGCTCCCGGCCGCCGCCGGGGGCACCGTGGCCTCGGCCACCGGCTCGGCCCGCGGTCCCACCTCGCCCTTGGTCAGTTTCACCGCCTGCTGGTCGCGCTGCGCGGCAAGCGGTCCGGGCGGGGTCTCGGGGCCCGGTCGTCCCCCGTTTCCTGAAGCGTCCACGGACCCAGCGTACCGAAACGCGATAGATCGCGACTAGGGGATCGCGGACGCGTCTCCCACGGACTGAGCCCGACCTCACAGCAACGGCCGGACACCGGGGTTCTACGCTGTTCAGGCGCTGCCGTAGAAGCCAGCCACCACCCCTCCGAGTAAGGACACATCCCCCATGCCGGAATTCGCCTATACCGACCTGCTCCCCACCGGCGAGGACAACACCCCCTACCGTCTGGTGACCTCGGAGGGCGTCAGCACCTTCGAAGCGGACGGCCGGACGTTCCTCAAGGTCGAGCCGGAGGCGCTGCGCAAGCTCGCCGCCGAGGCGATGCACGACATTGCGCACTACCTGCGGCCGACCCACCTGGCCCAGCTGCGCAAGATCCTGGACGACCCGGAGGCCAGCGCCAACGACCGCTTCGTCGCCCTCGACCTGCTCAAGAACGCCAACATCGCCGCGGCCGGCGTGCTGCCGATGTGCCAGGACACCGGCACCGCGATCGTCATGGGCAAGCGCGGCCAGCAGGTGCTGACCGAGGGCGGCGACGAGGCGGCCCTGTCCCGCGGCATCTACGACGCGTACACCCAGCTCAACCTGCGCTACTCGCAGATGGCGCCGCTGACCATGTGGGACGAGAAGAACACCGGCTCCAACCTCCCGGCCCAGATCGAGCTGTACGCGACCGACGGCGGCGCCTACAAGTTCCTCTTCATGGCCAAGGGCGGCGGCTCGGCCAACAAGTCCTTCCTCTTCCAGGAGACCAAGGCCGTCCTCAACGAGGCGTCCATGATGAAGTTCCTGGAGCAGAAGATCCGTTCGCTCGGCACGGCCGCCTGCCCGCCGTACCACCTCGCCATCGTCGTCGGCGGCACGTCGGCCGAGTACGCGCTCAAGACCGCCAAGTACGCGTCCGCGCACTACCTGGACGAGCTGCCCGCCGAGGGCTCGCCGACCGGCCACGGCTTCCGCGACAAGGAGCTGGAGGACAAGGTCTTCGAGCTGACCCAGAAGATCGGCATCGGCGCCCAGTTCGGCGGCAAGTACTTCTGCCACGACGTCCGCGTGGTCCGCCTGCCCCGGCACGGCGCCTCCTGCCCGGTCGCCATCGCCGTCTCCTGCTCCGCCGACCGCCAGGCCGTCGCCAAGATCACCGCAGAGGGCGTCTTCCTGGAGCAGCTGGAGACCGACCCGGCCCGCTTCCTCCCCGACACCACCGACGAGGAACTGACCAAGGGCGCCGGCGCCGACCTCGACGCGGTCGCCGTCGACCTCAACCGCCCGATGGCCGACGTCCTCGCCGAGCTGACCAAGCACCCGGTCAAGACCCGGCTCTCGCTGACCGGCACCCTGGTCGTCGCCCGCGACATCGCCCACGCCAAGATCAAGGAACGGCTGGACGCGGGCGAGGAGATGCCGCAGTACCTCAAGGACCACCCGGTCTACTACGCCGGCCCGGCCAAAACCCCCGAGGGCTACGCCTCCGGCTCCTTCGGCCCGACCACGGCGGGCCGGATGGACGCCTACGTCGAGCAGTTCCAGGCCGCCGGCGGCTCCAAGGTCATGCTCGCCAAGGGCAACCGGTCCCAGCAGGTCACCGACGCCTGCGCCGCGCACGGCGGCTTCTACCTGGGCTCCATCGGCGGCCCCGCCGCCCGCCTCGCCCAGGACTGCATCAAGAAGGTCGAGGTCCTCGAATACGAAGAGCTCGGCATGGAAGCCGTCTGGAAGATCGAGGTCGAGAACTTCCCCGCCTTCATCGTCGTCGACGACAAGGGCAACGACTTCTTCCAGGACCCGGCCCCGACCACGCCGACGTTCACCAGCATTCCGGTGCGACAGGGGAAGTAATCGCCCGGCACAACCTCCCGAACAACACATAACGTTCCGGAAAGTACGGTTTACGGCCGTCACCTGCAGCACACGGGTGGCGGCCGCTGGCTTTTCGCCAATTTTCCAGCCGGCGTTGACGCGACCGGAATCCCCCTTGCTGTCCCGTGCCGCCGCATGCGTGGCGGAAAGTACTTGACCAGTGGAAACACACAGGTGTTATTCTCGCCGGCCAAGCAGTAGAGGACGTCACACCAAAGGGGCGGGGGCCAGTGTCCGGCGCAGGGGAATTCACGGTCGATGTCGAAGAGTTGGGGTCTCTGGCGACGCGCTTGGAGCGCTGCACGGAGTCAATGAAAAGCGCGAGCGGTGATCTACGGAGTGCGACCACCGGAAATCTCGGCAACGGGCAGATCGATAAGTCCGGAGCAGATTTCAAAAGCTCCTGGGAATACGGCATCGATCAGATCACTCAATTGACCGATGCCATCAAACAGGGCCTGCACCTCACGGCGCGGGCGTACAGCGAGACGGACGACGCCGTACAGCAGGCATTTTCAAAGGCAACCCGACGCAGCAGCAACAATGGCGGCACGGGAAACAATCCCTTCGGGTGAGAAACAGAACACCGCACACAGCGTAGGTTTTTAGTGAAAGGCAACGGGGGAAGAGAAGTGTCACTCGGTGAACAGCTGTGGGGGTACGGGGGCGGCGATCCGTACGAGGACAACGGCAATTTTCCCGGTTTGCAGTTCAATCCGGCGCCTGGCGTCCCTCAGGCCGTGGGTGACCTGGTCGAGGATCTGAACCGCGCACACAGGAACATCACGAGCGCCTCCGAAGCACTGCGCAACGTCAGCGACGGCGGCTGGACCGGCGCCTCCGCGGACGCATTCCGCGCCAAGACCGCAGCACTTCCCAAGCTGCTCCATGATGCCGGCGAAAGCTTCAAGCTGGCTCACGGTGTGCTGCAGATGTGGGAAAAGCAGCTGGGCACGATGCAGCCCAAGGCGCACTCGTACGAAACCGAGGCCCATGCCTCCCGCAAGCGCGCCGAACGAGCAGAGAAAAGCGAGGACTTACAGCTCTTCCGCTACGGCGGCATCGGGATGACTGACGCGGAGGCCGAAGAGGCCAAGCAGCGCTACACCGCAGCCCTCAACGAGCTCGGAGCTGCACGTGAGGAGTTGGCAGGCATCATCGCCTCCGCCAAGAACATCCGAAGCCAGCACGAGGAACTGGCGGGGACCGTCGCCGCAGTGTTGAAGGCCGCAAGCGAACAAGCGCCGAAGGGGCCAGGATTCTTCGACGATCTGAAGCACGGCTTGAGTCAACTGGTCAAAGGCCAAGAGATCGCTGCCCGCCAGATCTGCCAATGGGCCAAGGACCACGCCAATGCCATCTCTGCCGTCGGAGACGTCTTGTCAACGGTCAGCGCTGTGGTAGGCGCGGTCGGACTCGGGGTCGGCATGATGGGTAACGCTCCGCTGGCGGGGCAAATCGGGGTCGCATCATCCGTGTTCGCGGCAGGAGCACTTGCCTTGCACGGCGTGGCCCGCGCAGCGGGCGGTGAAGACGTTGTGTCGAACCGCACCCTGGCGCAGGATTCTCTGGGCTTGGTTCCCCTTGCCGCCGGCGCCCGCGTCGGGGGCAAACTGGGCACGGCGATACTCAGCAGTCGGGCTGCGGACGGGGCATCGAACTTCGGTCTCGTCGATTCCGTCGCCAGCCTTTTCGGGGATCCTTCCGTTTTCGATAATTTTGTACCAAAGAACCCGCGACAGGCCATCGAGCTGGGTGTCGGCCCTTTGCTGCCGGCGCTTGAGAACGCCTGGAACAAGGGAAGCGAGAAGGATGGGGCCGGTGGCGACAGGTGATGGTGGTTCCATGAATGACGACGCCATAGCCGCTGGTTTCGACGGAAGACCCTCCGTCGAAATAATAGTTCCTGGACTCACGGCGCACCGCATCGACCGCATTACCTGGATAGCCACAGAACTTGGCTACGCACTCTCCGGCGAGGAAATTCAGGGGCGCGGAGCGATCCGCTTGAATTTCATACGCGATGACAGCCCCACAGCTCGCCAACGCGCCCAGGCGGCAATTGCCCGCGTACAGGCCGCAGGGAATTGGCAGGCGCTGACAACGCAGAACTGGTCGGTTTCCCAGGCATCCGATCCGCACTTAGTCACACCGCTTCGCGCAGCGAAGGCCACACGCGAGACCAAGGGATCCGAAGGGTTGCACCCGTCCCAAGTGGTCATCACGTTCACCTTCGGCGCACTCATGTGCTTCTCCATGGCATTGGCAGCTCACGATTCGGCAGCCGTCAGCATGGCCTCATGCGTCATCGGAGCCCTGTTCGTCATCGGAGCCGTTCTGGGCCCTCGCTACGCAAGAAATCGCCAAAAAAGAAATCTAGAGCTGCTCGAAAAGTTTCGACAACAGGAAGCGGCTCGCTTCTGGGTCCCTCCCCCGCCCCCGCCTCCTCCCCTACCCCCGGGCAGCCCACCTCACGACCAGACTGGGATGTAGCTGTGCAATTCACCGTGCCAGCGGGGTTCGCCGCCATGCCCGTAGGGGCGAGCGCCAAAGAGGCCGAAGCGGCGGTCATCGCACGCATGACCAAGGAGGCCAGAGAAGCCCTCGACTCGGACCCGCGAGCATTCCAGAATCTCGTGGAAGATGTCCAGAAGGTGTCGCAGGCGCTCGAAAGGTCGGGCACCCTGTACGCCGGGACGTGTGTGCGCACCTACGACGGCGAGCTCTCGTTCGGCACACTGTTAGTCACCGTCACACCTTTCGAGTTCGGCGATGCAACCGTGGCGACAAACGGCATAATCCGCTCCCTCACCGCCGGGCGCGGTGACTCTTGGACCGGGAGTGTCTTCGACACCCCCAACGGCCCCATGGCCGTGGTGTCCGGCGTGAAAAACCTCCAGATCCCTGCGGGGGCCTCTCCGTCGGGCGAGGAACTGGACGTGGCCGTCGCTGAAATGCAGGCCTTCCTGCCCGTTCCCAAAGGGAGCGAATGCCAGCAACAGTGCCTCGTCTGCATCAATTTCACGACCCCTCGCGAGGGCCACTGGGACGAGTACTGCGACGACATGGCGGACCTCATGCGAAGCATCACGTTCGACGAGCCATCGCCCCATCCGCCCGGCACACGCATGCGCGAGGCGGAGAGGGAGGAGAGGGCGCCCTCGTCCACCCCGGCCGAGCCTGACACGGCTACACCTCCTACCGGAGGAGAACGGCGCCGGACACCCTTCGGCTGACCTCCGATGTCACCGATCGACCCACGACAGGGCGCGTGACTACCGCCTCCGGTGCCGCGGGCACGCGCACGGTGGCCAGGTCTGGGTGAGGCCGTAGAGGTCGAAGCGGTCGCCGGCGACGACGTGGATCTGGGCGCGTTCCTGGGTGACGACGCCGTCGCGGGTCGTGGTGTAGACGCGCAGGGTCATCAGCGACTGCCGGGATCGCGGGCCCGACGGGGTGTGGCCGGCGCTCGTGGCCATGGTGACGCTCCTGTTCGATGGGGTCGTGGAGTTGTCCCGTTAGTGGCTAGGGCGGCTCCCGGATGTCGTCGTGGGATCCCCTCAACTTCCAGCGGATTACTACGTTCCGTGTTCCCATCGTCACCCTCCGCCGTAACCTTGGGAAGGGAGTGAGTACTGATTCCTACAGGCGTAAGAATGGAAGTGAGGCCGTGGCCAAGGGATTTGATCCGGAGCGGTGGACGTCGGGACCGTGCGGGCGCGGGCGTTGGAGACGGCGGTGGAGCTGGTCGGCGAACGCACCGTGAGGCAGGTGCAGTTCGTGCGGCTGCGGGTGGTCGCGGGGCTTGCGGGGCGCGGCCAACTCGGGCCGGCGGGTGCGGGAGTGGCGCCGAGTGTCGGGGGGCGGGTGGTGGGCTCGGCGGTGGTGCGGTGCGGGTGAGCTGCCGTACGAGTGGCTTGCGGTGCGGGCGGGGTGAGGTGTGGGCGGACGAGGTGGCCGATGTCCGGTCGGTCTGGGGCGTTCCGCGCGGTGGGGGGAGGGGGAGGGCTGGGGGGCGGGGGCGGGGGCCCCTGGCGGGGCCGGGGGAAGCCTCGCCGACGTCCCGTCAGAAGGCCGGTCCCCGGCCGCCGAGAGCCCGGGCCGCCTGGGCCGCCCGGGGTGGCGGTGGGCCGGGGCGCAGGCAGGTGACATCCGGCGTGGGTCGGGAACAGATCCCGGTCCGCGGGCACTGTCATAGGCATGAGCGATAACGGCGCATTCAGGATCGAGCACGACTCGATGGGTGAGGTGCGGGTTCCCGCGCACGCCAAATGGCGGGCCCAGACCCAGCGGGCGGTGGAGAACTTCCCGATCTCCGGGCAGCGGCTGGAGCGGGCGCACATCGAGGCGCTGGCGCGGATCAAGGGGGCGGCCGCCAAGGTCAACGCCGAGTTGGGCGTGCTGGGCAAGGACGTCGCGGAGGCCATCGTGGAGGCGGCCGCCGAGGTCGCCGAGGGGCGGTGGGACGAGGACTTCCCGGTCGACGTGTTCCAGACGGGGTCGGGGACGTCGTCGAACATGAACGTCAACGAGGTGCTCGCCACCCTCGCCAGCGAGCGGTTGGGGCGGGATGTGCACCCCAATGACCACGTCAACGCGAGCCAGTCGTCGAACGACGTGTTCCCGTCGTCGATCCACGTCGCGGCGACGTCGGCGGTCCTGAACGACCTGGTTCCGGCGCTGGAGCACCTGGCGGAGGCGTTGGAGCGGAAGGCGGCGGAGTTCGCCGAGGTGGTCAAGTCGGGGCGCACGCACCTGATGGACGCGACGCCGGTGACGCTGGGGCAGGAGTTCGGGGGCTACGCGGCGCAGGTGCGCTACGGCGTCGAGCGGCTGCGGGCGTCGCTGCCGCGGCTGGCCGAACTCCCGCTGGGCGGCACGGCGGTGGGCACCGGGATCAACACGCCGCCGGGGTTCTCGGCGGCGGTGATCGCGGAGGTGGCGCGGGCCACCGGGCTGCCGCTGACCGAGGCGCGCAACCACTTCGAGGCGCAGGGGGCGCGGGACGGGATCGTGGAGACCAGCGGTCAGTTGCGGACCGTCGCGGTCGGCCTGACGAAGATCGCCAACGATCTGCGGTGGATGGCGTCGGGCCCGCGCACCGGGCTCGCCGAGATCAACCTGCCGGACCTCCAGCCCGGCTCGTCGATCATGCCGGGGAAGGTCAATCCGGTGCTTCCGGAGGCGGTGCTGATGGTCGCCGCGCAGGTCACCGGCAATGACGCGACGGTCGCCGCGGCCGGCGCGGCCGGCAATTTCGAGCTGAACGTCATGCTGCCGGTGATCGCGCGGAACGTGCTGGAGTCGGTGCGGCTGCTGTCCAACGTGTCGCGGCTGCTGGCGGACCGCACGGTGGACGGCATCACCGCGAACGTGGCGCGGGCCCGGGAATACGCCGAATCGTCGCCGTCGGTGGTGACGCCGCTGAACAGGTACCTCGGTTACGAGGAGGCCGCGAAGGTCGCCAAGCAGTCGTTGGCGGAGCGGAAGACGATCCGGGAAGTGGTGCTCGAAGGGGGTTACGTCGAGCGTGGACTGCTGACGGTGCAGCAGCTCGACGAGGCGCTGGACGTGTTGCGGATGACCCACCCGTAACCACCAGTGCGGCGCATGTCACCGCACGCGTAACGCGACGCCCCTAAGATCTGCGCATGACAGCGGACATGGTGGAGACGGCGGAGGGTGAGACGACCGGCGTGCCCGCGCCGGCGGCCGGGGCGGGTCGGGGCGCGGCGGAAGCGGGGCGCTGGGCGCCCGGCGACCAGGTCCTGTGGCGTTACCGCGACAACGCCGATCCCCGCCGGTTCCACATCTGTCGGCCGATGACCGTCGTCCAGGACACCGAGGAGCTGCTCGCGGTGTGGATGGCGCCCGGCACGCCGTGCATCAAGCCGGTGCTCGCCGACGGCACCCCGGTGCACCACGAGCCGCTGGCCACCCGCTACACCACACCGCGGCGGACCGTGCGCGACCATTGGTTCGGCAACGGCGTGCTGAAGTTGGCCCGCCCGGGAGATCCCTGGTCGGTCTGGCTGTTCTGGGAGAGCGGCTGGCACTTCAAGAATTGGTACGTCAATCTGGAGGAGCCGCGCGACCGTTGGTCGGGCGGTATCGACTCGCTCGATCATTTCCTCGACATCTGCGTCTATCCGGATCGGCGCTGGGAGTGGCGGGACGAGGACGAGTTCGCCCAGGCTCGGCGGGACGGGCTGGTGACGGATGCCCAGGAGGTCGCCGTCCGGTCCGCCGGACGCGCCGCGGTCGCACAGATCGCGGCGTGGGAAGGGCCGTTCGCGGACGGCTGGGAGGACTGGCGGCCCGATCCGGCCTGGGAGGTTCCCGCGCTTCCGGAGAACTGGGATCGACCGCCGGATTGTTTGCGGTAGCGAGACAGCAAACGTGAAAAGAAGAGAGTGAAGAGAGTGAAGGGGGCGAACGGTGGAAAGGTGCGCCTATGGGCGAAACCGTTTCCCGCCGGGTTCCCTTGGGGGTCCCACCGGACGAGAAGCGGTACCCAGCCCCCTTGCTGTGCCCTGGGCCTTCAAACGTAGGATCGTCCTCCGCAAGACTGCACAGGCGCAACTCCAGAACGAGAAAACGAACTTGACTGCGGTCGCAGGAGGGGCGAAGTCGTGAGCGCGACGAGCTACGACGCGTACGAGGGCCTGAACCGGTTAGCACTTGACCGGGCCGGACAGGCCGAGGCGTTCGACGCGATCGGTGACCAGTACGAAACGGCTTTTCCGCATAAGGAAGGTCAGATCGCTTCGGGCGCGTGGTTGAGTGGCGAACTGCCGGCCGGGTCGCGGATCCTCGATGCCGGCTGCGGCACCGGCCTGCCGACCGCCCGTCAACTCTGCGACGCGGGCCATCGGGTCGTGGGGATCGACCTCTCCCCCGGGATGGTCAAAATCGCCCAGGCCAACGCCCCGGCCGGCGAATTCCACCGACTGGACATCGCCGATCTGCGCGGTGGCCGGCTGGGCGGTCCGGGTTCCTTCGACGGAATCACCGCCTATTTCTCCCTGTTGATGATGCCTCGCGCGGAAATTCCGTGTGCCCTGGGCATGCTGCACGACCTCCTGCGACCCGGCGGGTTGCTGGCCCTGGCGATGGTCGAGGCCGATATTGACGACTTCCCCATTCCGTTCCTCGGCAGCACGATCCGGGTATCGGGATATCTGCGGGACGACCTGCGCCGGGTCGTGCGCGACGCGGGTTTCGACATCGTCGGGGAGGACTCGTATGCGTATGCCCCGTCGAGTACGGACGTACCACCCGAAATCCAGCTCTTCCTGCACCTGCGACGCGCTTGAGACGCACCGCGTCAGGCGCGTCCGCTCGGGCGGCGCGCACCGAACGCGGCGCGCCTGCGCCAGCCCCGGACGGATGGAATCCCACGCGTGACGGAGCATCCCACCTCCCACGAAACGCGGCAGTCGGCCCCGACCGCCGCGTCCTCGGCGTCCCCTGCTGCGGGGACGGCGCCGCTCGGCGGCGTTCCCGACCCGCGCAGCGCCCTCCAGCAACCCTCCGACGCCGGCCACGAGCCGGCGCCGGGGAGCGGGTTCGCGGTGCGCGGGGACGACGACACCGGCTGCGGCGGCGCGGCCGGCGGGCTGGCCGCCACGGCCGCGGCGGGGCCGCCGGGCGGGCAGGGGGACGCCGAGCCGGCCGCCGATCACGGCCCGGCCGGTGACGGCGCGCGGGCGTACGGCGCCGCCCGGGCGTCCCGCGACAGTTTCTACGGTGGATACACCGGGGCGTACGGAGCCGCGTACGACCCGTACGGGGAGGTGGCCATGCCCGCGGAGGGGCGGCCGGACGGAGAGTCGGGCGCGGAGCGCGCGGCGGTCCGTGCGGGCCGGCCGGTGGCGCAGGGTGCGGTGGACCGCGCCGGTGCGCCGGAGCCGGACGAGGAGCCGGGGCACGCGCAGCCGCGCCCCGGCGGTGAGGGCATCGGGCGGCCGCGCGAGGGCGGTTCGGGGTCTCGGGCGCACGGGGGTGAGTCGGGCCGGGGCGGGTTGCCGCCGGGGTCGCCGCCGGGCGTGCGGGGCGGCGGTCGGTCCGGTCCGGCCGACGGGGAGCTGCCGCCTCCGGCGGGGCCGCCCACGGTGCCGCCCGCGCGGTCGGCGCATCCGGGCGAGGGCCAGGAGAGCCGGGAGGTCGCGGCGGCGCGGCAGGCGAGCGGGGACCGGTTGCGGTTCATCGGGGCGGCGACCCGGCGGATCGCCCGCGGCATAGACCTGGACGAGATCGTGCTGGGGCTGTGCCGGGCGACGGTGCCGACCTTCGCCGACGCGATCCTCGTCTACCTGCGCGATCCGTTGCCGGTGGGTGACGAGCGGCCGACCGGCCCGGTGGTGCTGCGGTTGCGCCGCACCGACCGGATCCCGGAGGAGCCGGACACGAACGGGCTGCGGCTGCCGGTGCTGCCGGCGCAGCCGGACCTGGGGCCGGCGATGGGCGGCAGCGCCGCGGAGCTGGCCGAGGTGCGCCCGGGCGGGCCGCTGGCGGAGGTGCTGCGGGGGGTGCGGCCGCTGTTCGGCGAGGCCCAGGCGGCGCGCACCGCGCTGCCCGAGCTGTTGGGTCCGGACACTCGGCTGCCGGGCGGTCACCGGGTGGTGCTGGCGCCGCTGCGCGGGCGCCGGCGGGTGATCGGCGCGGCGGTGTTCCTGCGCCGTCCGGACCGGCCGGCGTTCGAGCCGGATGATCTGTTGGTGGCGGCCCAGCTGGCGACGCACACCGCGCTGGGCGTGGACAAGGCGGTGCTCTACGGCCGCGAGGCGTACATCGCCGACGCGTTGCAGCGCACCATGCTGCCGGACTCGTTGCCGCAGCCGACGGGGGTGCGGCTGGCCAGCCGTTACCTGCCGGCCGCGGAGACCGCCCGGGTGGGTGGTGACTGGTACGACGCGATCCCGCTGCCGGGCAGCCGGGTGGCGCTGGTCGTCGGTGACGTGATGGGCCACTCGATGACGTCGGCCGCGATCATGGGGCAGCTGCGGACCACCGCGCAGACTCTCGCGGGGCTGGACCTGCCGCCGCAGGAGGTGCTGCACCACCTCGACGAACAGGCCCAGCGCCTGGGCTCGGACCGGATGGCGACCTGCCTGTACGCGGTCTACGACCCGGTGGCGCACCGGATCACCGTCGCGAACGCGGGGCATCCGCCGCCGGTGATGCTGCACCGTGGTGGGCGTGCGGAGGTGCTGCGGGTGCCGTCGGGCGCGCCGATCGGCGTCGGCGGGGTGGACTTCGAGGCGGTGGAGCTGGACGCCCCGGCGGGCGCCACGCTGGTGCTGTACACCGACGGGCTGGTGGAGTCGCGGATCCGGGACGTGTGGACCGGCATCGAGCAGTTGCGCGAGCGGCTGGCCGAGACGGCCCGGCTGACCGGGCCCAATCCGCCGCCGCTGGAGCCGTTGTGCGACGAGGTGTTGGACATGCTCGGGCCGGGTGACCGCGATGACGACATCGCGCTGTTGGCGGCCCGGTTCGACGGCATCGCGCCGAGCGATGTCGCGTACTGGTATCTCGATCCGAAGGCGCAGACCGCGGGGCAGGCCCGCCGGCTGGCCCGCCGGGCGCTCGCCCGCTGGGGCCTGGACGAGCTGTCGGACCAGTTGGAGTTGCTGGTCAGCGAGGTGGTGACCAATGCGGTGCGGTACGCCGAGCGGCCGGTGACGTTGCGGTTGCTGCGGACCGACGTGCTGCGCTGTGAGGTCGGGGACGACGTTCCGCAGCTGCCGCGGCTGCGGCATGCCCGGCCGTCCGACGAGGGTGGTCGGGGGCTGTATCTGGTCAATCGGATGGCCCGGCGGTGGGGCGCGACCCGGTTGAGCATGGGCAAGGTCGTCTGGTTCGAGCTGTCGATGCCGCCGGGGGCGCGCCGCTGAGGCGGTCCGCGGTGTGTTGTGTCGAGGGCCCCGTCCGGTTTCGGGCGGGGTCCCTTCGTGTGCGGGGCGGGTCGGACCCGTCCGGACGCCCGGGACCCCTTGCCGACATGCCGTCGGGGGCGTTGACTGCTTGGGTGGGTCAAAAGGGACTGAAGGGACCAGCTGCCCCCGGAAGGGACTGACGGCCCCCACCCACCCACCGCCAGTCATCGAACGGGAGGCATTCCTCCAATGACCAGCACCGCGCACAACGTCCCGCACACGACGACCAACACCGGCATCCCGGTGGAGAGCGACGAGCACTCGCTGACCGTGAGCCCGGACGGTCCGATCCTGCTCCATGACCACTACCTGATCGAGAAGATGGCCCAGTTCAACCGCGAGCGGGTCCCCGAGCGGGTGGTGCACGCCAAGGGGAGCGGCGCGTACGGCTTCTTCAAGGTCACCAACGACGTCAGCCAGTTCACCAAGGCGGACCTCTTCCAGCCGGGCAAGGAAACCGAGATGCTGGCCCGCTTCTCGACCGTCGCCGGCGAGCAGGGCTCCCCCGACACCTGGCGCGACCCGCGCGGCTTCGCGCTCAAGTTCTATACCGAGCAGGGCAATTACGACCTGGTGGGCAACAACACCCCGGTCTTCTTCGTACGGGACACGATCAAGTTCCAGGACTTCATCCGGTCGCAGAAGCGCCGTCCCGACAGCGGGCTGCGCGACAACGACATGCAGTGGGACTTCTGGACGCTCTCGCCGGAGTCGGCCCACCAGGTGACCTGGTTGATGGGCGACCGCGGCATCCCCAAGACGTACCGGCACATGAACGGGTACGGCTCGCACACCTACATGTGGGTCAACGCGGGCGGCGAGAAGTTCTGGATCAAGTACCACTTCAAGACCGACCAGGGCATCGACTTCCTCACCCAGGCCGACGCCGACCGGCTGGCCGGTGAGGACGCCGACTACCACCGCCGGGATCTCTTCGACGCCATCGAGAGCGGCAACGCCCCGTCGTGGACGCTCTACGTGCAGGTCATGCCGTTCGACGACGCCCCGGACTACCGCTTCAACCCGTTCGACCTGACCAAGGTGTGGCCGCACGGCGACTACCCGTTGATCGAGGTCGGCCGCATGACGCTCAACCGGAATCCGGAGGACTACTTCATCCACATCGAGCAGGCCGCGTTCGAGCCGTCCAACATGGTGCCGGGCGTCGGCCCGTCCCCGGACAAGATGCTCCTCGGCCGGCTGTTCTCGTACCCGGACACCCACCGGTACCGGATCGGCCCCAACTACGCGCAGCTGCCGCCCAACCGGCCGCACGTGCCGGCGCACTCGTACGCCAAGGACGGCCCGATGCGCTTCGACCCGTCGCGCGCGGCCCGGCCGTACGCCCCGAACTCCTACGGCGGCCCGGCGGCCGACACCGTGCGGTACGGGGAGCCGGCGGGCTGGGAGAGCAGCGGGGCGATGGTGCGCAAGGCGTACACGCTGCGCCGGGACGACGACGACTTCGGGCAGCCGGGCACGATGGTCCGCGAGGTGCTGGACGACGCGGCCCGCGACCGGCTGGTCGACAACGTCGCCGGGCACCTGCTCGGCGGGGTGAGCCGGCCGGTGCTGGACCGGGCGCTCCAGTACTGGCGGAACATCGACAAGCAGCTCGGCGATCGGATCGCGAAGAAGGTCAACGGCGGCTGAGCCGCGCAGGAAGCGCTGCGGCCCGCACCCCGAGGGGTGCGGGCCGCGGCGCTTGCCGGGGGCCGGTGGGTCAGCCGAAGTTCGGCAGACCGTTGCTGCCGTTGCTGGTGTTGCCGCCGGGGTTGCCACCGGTGCCGCCGTCGCCGGTGCCGCCGGTACCGGTGTTTCCGCCGGTGCCGGTGTTACCGCCGGGGTTGCCGCCGGTGCCGCCGTCGGGCGGGGTGGAGCCGCCGCCGGTCGGCGTGGGCCTGCCGGACGGCCGGCCGGAGGTGGTGTCCGACGGGGACGTGGACGGCGTCGGCGAGGTCGTCGCGGAGTGCGTCGGGGTCGGCGTCGGGGTGACCGGCACGGTCGGGGTCGCCGTCGGGCTGGGCGGCGGGGGTGCCGCGGCGCCCATGTCGGTCTCCAGGTCGAAGTCGCCGCCGGTGCCGTCGCCGAGCGCGGCCTGGGTGTAGTCGGCCCAGACCCGCGCCGGGTAGCCGCCGCCGTTGACGCGGCCGCCGCCGCCGGCGCCCTTGAGGGTGACCTGGGTGCCGCCGTTGGGCGACTCGCCGAACATGCCGACCGCGGTGACGAGGTTGGGGGTGTAGCCCACGAACCAGGCCGACTTGTTGTCGTCGGAGGTGCCGGTCTTGCCCGCCGCCTTGTAGTCGGTGTTCTTCACCGCTTCCGAGGCGGTGCCGTCGTTGACCACGCCGGTCAGGACGGAGGTGACGGTGTCGGCGGTGGTCCGGGACAGCACCTGCTCGCCGATCGGGTTCTTGAGGTCGACTTCCTTGTCGGTGCCGTCCTGGGTGTGCACGGCCTTCTTCACCAGCGACGGGGTGACCTTCTGCCCGTGGTTGTCGAAGGTGGCGTACGCCCCGGCCATCTGGAGCGGGCTGGCACCCATGGTGCCCAGGGTCATGGCCGGCTGGACGTCCATCTTGGCGCCGTCCATGCCCAGGCTGACCGCCGTCTTCTTGACCTGGTCCAGGCCGACGTCGGCGCCCATCTGCGCGAACACCGCGTTCACGGAGTTGTTCATCGCGACCTGGGCGCTGATCTTCCCGTAGCTGTGCTCGTCCTCGTTGGGCGGGGCGAAGGGCGTGGTGCCGCCGACGACCGGACGGCGGTTGCGGCCGTCGTAGATCGTGTTCGGGTTGATCGGGACGCCGCCCTTGGTGACCGCGTGGTTCTCCATGGCCGACGCCAGGATCAGCGGCTTGAAGGTGGAGGCCGGCTGGTAGTCGGAGCGGGTGGCGTTGTTGGTGTAGTGCTTCGGGTAGCCGGCGCCGCCGTACAGCGCCACGACGTAGCCGGTCTTCGGGTCCACCGAGGTGGCGCCGAGCTGGACGTCGCGGTCGACCGGGCGCTGGCCGGGCTCCAGGTCGTCGGTGAGCTTGCGCTTGACCGACTCCTCCAGCGCCTTCTGCCGGTTCTTCTCGATGCCGAGGGTGACGGTCCAGCCGCCGGCCTCGAATTCGTTCTCGTCGACGCCGTGCGCGAAGAGCTCCTTCTTGGCGGCGTCGATGATGTAGCTGGCCTGGCCGGACAGGCCGGGCAGCGGCTTGGGCGGCTTGGGCACCGGGAACTTCTGCTGGGCACGCTCCTGGGGCGTGATCCACTTCATCTCGACCATGTTGTCGAGCGTGTACGCCCAACGTTCCTGGACCAGCTTCTTGCCGGCGTCGCTGGCGATGGCCCAGTCGTACTGGTTGGGCGCCTGCAGCAGCGAGGCGAGGTAGGCGCCCTGGGCGACGGTGAGCTTGTCGGAGTCCACGCCGTAGTAGGCCTGGGCGGCGGCCTGGATGCCGTAGGCGCCGCGGCCGTAGAAGCTGGTGTTGATGTAGCCGGCGAGGATCTCGTCCTTGGAGAACTTCTGGTCCACCTTGAGGGAGATGACGATCTCCTGGAGCTTGCGGGAGACCGTCTGCTCCTGGCTCAGGTAGTAGTTCTTGACGTACTGCTGGGTGATCGTCGAGCCGCCCTGCTTGCCCTTGCCGCTCAGGGTGTTGACGACGCCGCGGAGGGTGCCCTTCAGGTCGACGCCGGAGTCGTTGTAGAACGTCTTGTTCTCGGCGGCGACGAAGGTGTGCTGGACGGCCTTGGGTATCCGGCTGAGCGGGACCGTCTCGCGGTTGACCTGGCCGACCCGGGCCATGACCGAGCCGTCCGCGTACTTGAAGACGTTGCTCTGGAGCTTGGCCTGCTTGTTGCCGGCCGGGACGTCCACGTAGAGGTAGAGCCCGATGAATCCGACGATCCCCAGCAGGCACGCGCCGAGGAAGGTCCCGAGGACCTTCTTCCAGGTGAAGAAGCGGCCTATGCCGGACTTCTTGGTGTTCTTCCCGGCCCGGCGGGCGCTGCCCTGCCGCGCTCGCCTCGCATCAGCTCGGCCCATCGCTCGTGCAACTCCAGTCGTTCCGCCCCCGGCATAACTCAGCTGTTGAAGCTAACACCGCATCTGACAACAAATACTCATCGATCAAGGCTTTTCCCGACGTGACAAAGAGCACGGGGGACGAGGGCAACCCCCCTGCCGCCGGACCGTATCGCTCTGGACCGCAGCAGGCCAGCGCGTTAAAGTGATATCACTTTGCTAGACCAGCGAAAGCGCGCGCTGCGGCGCACATCACGCCCTTCGGCGCGCGCCCTCCACGAAACGGGGACCCCATGACCGACACGACACCCGCCGCCTCCGCGGACACCCCGGAGATGCCGGCGCCGCAGGTCCGCGAGCGGGCCGCGCACAGCATCCCGGGCGGGCTGGCCCTGCTGCTGACCGTCCTGGGCGTCGCCCTCGGCATCGCCGTGATCGTCACCGGCGGCGTCCTGGGCAACAACGGGAACGCCGCGGCCGCCGCCCCCCTGGTGATCGTCGGGATCCTGTTGCTGCTGGGCTCGTTCTTCTGCATGACGGGCGTGAAGATGGTCGCGCCGGGCGAGGCCCGGGTGATCCAGCTCTTCGGGCGCTACGTCGGCACCATCCGCACCGACGGCCTGCGCTGGGTCAACCCGCTCACCTCGGCCCGCAAGATCTCCACCCGGGTCCGTAACCACGAGACCTCGGTCCTCAAGGTCAACGACGCCTACGGCAACCCGATCGAACTCGCCTCGATCGTCGTCTGGAAGGTCGAGGACACCGCCCAGGCACTCTTCGAGGTCGACGACTTCCTGGAGTTCGTCGCCACCCAGACCGAGGCGGCCGTCCGGCACATCGCCATCGAGTACCCCTACGACGCCCACGACGAGGACGGCCTCTCGCTGCGCGGCAACGCCGAGGAGATCACCGAGAAGCTCGCCGTGGAGCTGACCGCCCGGGTGCAGGCCGCCGGCGTGCAGATCATCGAGACCCGCTTCAGCCACCTCGCCTACGCCCCGGAGATCGCCTCCGCGATGCTCCAGCGGCAGCAGGCCGGCGCGGTCGTCGCGGCCCGCCAGCAGATCGTCGAGGGCGCGGTGGGCATGGTCGAGTCGGCCCTGGAGCGCATCAACGAGCAGGGCATCGTCGAACTGGACGAGGAGCGCAAGGCGGCCATGGTCAGCAACCTGATGGTGGTGCTGTGCGGCGACCGGGCCGCCCAGCCGGTCCTGAACACGGGCTCGCTCTACCAGTGAGTGCCGACGCTCCCCAAGGGGCCGGCACGGACCCCGAACGGCCCGCGGGCCGCCGGCCGCAGCAGCGCAAGCAGGTGCTGCTGCGGCTGGACCCGCTCCTGCACGACGCCCTGAGCCGCTGGGCCAACGACGAGCTGCGCAGCACCAACGCACAGATCGAGTTCCTGCTCCGCAAGGCGCTGGCCGAGGCGGGGCGGCTGCCGCGCGGTGCGGGCGGACCGGCGCGGCGGGGCCGGCCGCCCAAGCGGCGCGAGCCGGCGCCGGAGACGGACCCCGACGCGGCGGTGGGTCCGCGGGGACATTCGGCGGACGGGACCGACGGCGCGGCGGGCGGGCGGTGAAGGGGGCGGCGCACCAGTAGAAACGCCGTCTATACATCTCGCGTATACACCTCATGTAGAGTGCGTTCCATGTCTCTGGGACGGCGCTGCGTCTACCGCGCGCACCCCTCGCCATGCCCTGTTCGCACTCCCGAAGGCCCCCACATGAACCCGGCCGGCTCCCTCCTCGAAGCCCGTGCGCTGCACAAGGCGTACGGGCCGACGCCCGCGCTCGACGGCGCGGACTTCGCCATCCACCCCGGCGAGGTGGTCGCCGTCATGGGCCCCTCCGGGTCCGGCAAGTCCACGCTGCTGCACTGCCTCGCCGGGATCATCCGCCCCGACTCCGGCACGGTCCGCTACGGCCCGCACGCCCTCACCGACCTCAGCGACGCGCGGTGCAGCGCACTGCGCCGCAGCGACTTCGGCTTCGTCTTCCAATTCGGCCAACTGGTACCGGAGTTGACCTGCCTGGAGAACGTCGCCCTGCCGCTGCGCCTGAACGGCACCAAGCGCAAGGAAGCCGAACGCCGCGCCCGCGACTGGCTGACCCGGCTGGAGGTGGACGACCTCGCCGCCAAGCGGCCCGGCGACGTCTCCGGCGGGCAGGGTCAGCGGGTCGCGATCGCCCGCGCACTGGCCACCACGCCCCGGGTGATCTTCGCCGACGAACCCACCGGCGCCCTGGACTCCCTCAACGGCGAGCGCGTGATGGGCCTGCTGACCGAAGCCGCCCGGGACACCCGCGCGGCGGTGGTGCTGGTCACCCACGAGGCCCGGGTCGCCGCGTACGCGGACCGCGAGGTCGTGGTGCGGGACGGCATCGCCCGCGAGGCGGTGGGCGCGGCATGAGCACCGATGCGACGACCTCCGGGGGCGGTCTGCGCGGCTGGGCCCGGGACCTCGGCATGGGGGTCCGGTTCGCCGTCGGCGGCGGGCGCGAGGGGTGGATCCGCACCCTGCTCACCACGCTGGGCGTGGGCCTCGGCGTGACGCTGCTGCTCGCCGCGTCGACGATCCCGGCGATCCAGGCGCACCGCACGGAGCGCCGACTGGCCGCGACGCCGACGGAGGCCGACGGGCCGCTGGCGCCGAGCGCGTCGACGCTGGTCGTGGCCGACCTGCGGACCCAGTTCCGGGACCGGCCCCTCACCGGGCGGATGCTGCGGCCGGACGGTCCCGCGGCGCCCGCCCCGCCCGGGGTGGCCGCGCTGCCGAAGCCGGGCGAGATGGTGCTCTCCCCCGCGCTGCGGGAGTTCCTCGCCGAACCGGGCAACGCGCTGCTGCGCCAGCGGCTGCCGTTCCGGGACACCGGCACGATCGGGCCGGCCGGCCTGGCCGGACCCGCCGAGCTGAAGTACTACCTGGGCAGCGCCACGTTGAGCACGGACAACGGCGGGGTCCGGGTCGCCGGGTTCGGCGTCGAGCAGAAGAGCGAACCGCTGGACCCGCAGCTGCTGATGCTGGTCATCGTGGGGTGCGTGGTGCTGCTGATGCCGGTGGCGATCTTCATCGCGACCGCCGTCCGGTTCGGCGGCGAGCGCCGGGACCGCCGGCTGGCCGCGCTGCGGCTGATCGGCGCCGACGCCCGGATGGCCCGGCGGACGGCGGCCGGCGAAGCCCTGTTCGGATCGGTGTGCGGGGTGCTGGTGGGCGCCGCGCTGTTCCTGGTCGGCCGGCAGTTCGTCGGCGGGATCACCATCTGGGACACCAACGCCTTCCCGTCCGACCTGACCCCGAACCCGCTGCTGGCGGCGCTCATCGTGCTCGTCGTGCCGCTCGCCGCGGTCGCGGTCACGCTTCTGGCGCTGCGCCGGGTCGCCATCGAACCGCTGGGCGTCGTCCGCAGCGGCGCGGGCCGCCGCCGGCGCCTGTGGTGGCGGCTGCCGTTCCCCCTGGGCGGCCTGGCGCTGCTGTTGGCCAACGGCCGGACCAGCGGCGCGCAGAGCGTCGTCAACCCGTTCCTCATCGCGGGCGGCGCGACGCTGTTCCTGCTCGGCGTGACGCTGCTGCTGCCGTGGGTCGTGGACGCGGTGGTGGGGCTCTTCCGCGGCGGCCCGGTGCCCTGGCAGTTGGCCGTGCGGCGGCTCCAGCTCAGCGGGGGCGCCGCGGCCCGCGCGGTCAGCGGGATCACCGTCGCGGTGGCCGGGGCGATCGCGCTCCAGCTGCTGTTCTCCGCGATCCAGGGCGACTTCATGAAGATCACCGGGCAGGACTCGAAGCGGGCGCAGCTGGAGGTGTCGCTGCCGACGCACGACGTCGCGACCATCCGGAAGATGACCCGCGAGTACCAGCGGACCCCGGGCGTCCGCGGCGTCATCGCCGCCATCGACACCACCGCGAGCCGGCCCGGCCCGCTCCGCAAGGGCGAGCCGTTCATCCCGTCCACGTCGGTCACCGTCGGCGACTGCGCCTCGCTGGGCGAGCTGGCGCGCACCGGTCCCTGCAAGGACGGCGACGTCTTCATCGTCCGGGACCACACCGGCCAGGTCGACGACTCCTACATCCGCCAGACCGCACGGCCCGGCGCCGCGGTGGACTTCGCCTGGCCCGACCGCACCGGGCAGCCGCCCCGCCCGCGGCTGTGGACCATCCCGAAGGACGCCCGCACCATCGAGTCGCGTCCCGACCCCATGGGCATGCCGTCGTTCGGCCTCTTCGCCACTCCGGGCGCGCTGGACACCACGCTGTTCGACGACCCCCAGGCCCGCGCCATGATCAAGATCGACCCGCAGTTCCCCGACGCCGTCGAGCACGCCCGGAACACCGCGGCCCGGATCGACCCGCTCACCTCGGTGCACGCGCTGCAGAACATGGAGCGGGACGCCCAGTACACCAGCGTGCGGACCGGGCTGCTGGTCGCCTCCACCGCCACCCTGGCGCTGATCGCCGCCAGCATGCTGGTGACGATGGTGGAGCAGCTGCGCGAGCGCCGCCGGCTGCTCTCGGTCCTGCTCGCCTTCGGCACCCGGCGGGCCACGCTGGCCTGGTCGGTGCTGTGGCAGACCGCCGTCCCGGTGGCCCTGGGGCTGGTCCTGTCGGTGGCCGGCGGCGCCGGACTGGGCCTGGCCCTGCTGCGGATGGCCGGGAAGAGCACCGTCGACTGGTCGGTGATCTGGCCGCTGGCCGCCGCCGGGAGCGGCCTGGTCCTGGTGGTGACGTTGCTCAGCCTGCCGCCGCTGTGGCGGATGATGCGCCCGGACGGACTGCGCACGGAGTGAGCGCGGACGGTGCGGGGCGGTGGCCGGCGGGAGCCCGCGGCCGCTGCCCCGCACCGTCGTCGACCCGTACGTTCCGCCACCCGTTCCGCACACCTATACATCACGCGTATACACCAGCAATACACCCCCGAGTAAGGTGGTCCGCATGTCAATCGGTCATACGCTGCTGGGCCTCCTGGAGTCCGGCCCCCGCCATGGCTACGACCTCAAGCGGGCCTTCGACGAACACTTCGGACAGGACCGCCCGCTGCATTACGGGCAGGTCTACTCCACGATGTCCCGGCTGTTGAAGAACGGCCTGGTCGAGGTCGACGGCGTGGAGGCCGGGGCGGGCCCGGAGCGTAAGCGGTACGCCATCACCGACGCCGGGATCACCGACGTCGCCCAGTGGCTGGCCCGGCCGGAGAAGCCCGAGCCGTACCTCCAGTCCACGCTCTACACCAAGGTCGTGCTGGCCCTGCTGACCGACCGGGACGCCGCCGAACTCCTCGACACCCAGCGCGCCGAGCACCTGCGGCTGATGCGCGGCCTGACCGAGCGCAAGCGCACCGGCGACCTCGCCGACCAGTTGATCTGCGACCACGCCCTGTTCCACCTGGAAGCCGACCTGCGCTGGCTGGAGCTGACCGCGGCCCGCCTGGACAAACTCGCGGAGGCGGTCGGCGGATGACCCCCGAGGGATCCCTGCTCGCCGCGGAGGCCCTGTGCAAGGCGTACGGGCCGACGCCCGCCCTGGACGGCGCGGACTTCTCCATCCACCCCGGCGAGGTGGTCGCCGTGCTGGGCCCGTCCGGGTCCGGCAAGTCCACGCTGCTGCACTGCCTCGCCGGCATCGTCCGCCCCGACTCCGGCACGGTCCGCTACGGCCCGCACGCCCTCACCGACCTCAGCGACGCCCAGCGCAGCGCGCTGCGCCGCACCGACTTCGGCTTCGTCTTCCAATTCGGCCAACTGGTACCGGAGTTGACCTGCCTGGAGAACGTCGCCCTGCCGCTGCGCCTGAACGGCACCAAGCGCAAGGAAGCCGAACGCCGCGCCCACGACTGGCTGGCGCAGCTGGAGGTCGAGGGCGTGGGCAAGCAGCGCCCCGGTGAGATCTCCGGCGGCCAGGGCCAGCGGGTCGCGGTCGCCCGCGCGCTGGCCACCACGCCCCGGGTGATCTTCGCCGACGAACCCACCGGCGCCCTGGACTCCCTCAACGGCGAACGGGTGCTGACGCTGCTGACCAACGCCGCCCGCGACACCAACGCCGCGGTGGTCCTGGTCACCCACGAGGCCCGGGTCGCCGCCTACTCCGACCGGGAGATCGTCGTGCGCGACGGCCGGGTGAAGGACATGGCGGGCCGGATATGACCCTGCTCCGCTCGCAGCCCGAGGGCGAGCGGGACACCGCCGCACCCGCACTGCCCTCCGTACCCCGACGGACGGGCCCGCTCACCTGGGCCCGCGACCTCGCCATGGGCATGCGGTTCGCCGCCAGCGGTGGACGGGAGGGCTGGATCCGCACCGCACTGACGGCCGCCGGGGTCGCCCTCGGCGTGGCGATCCTGCTGCTGTGCGCCTCCGCACCGACCCTGATGAACGCCTGGCACGGCCGGGAGAAGGCCCGCGAGAACCTCGGCCAGGCGCACCCGCCGCCGCGCAGCGACCGCACCCTCCTCTACTCCACGGTGGACACCACCTTCCACGGCACCGGCATCCGCGGCCGGCTGGTCGACCCGGACGGCACGCACCCGCCGGTGCCGCCCGGCGTCGCGCACCTCCCCGGCCCGGGCGAGATGGTGGTCTCGCCGGCCCTGAAGGACCTGCTGGCCGCCCCCGACAGCGCGCTGCTGCGCGAGCGGCTGAGCGCCTACCGGATCGTCGGCGTGATCGGCGACCGCGGCCTGGCGGGCCCCCGGGAGCTCACCTACCTCGCGCACGACGACGCCCTCGACGAGCGCAACAGCTACCGCATCGACCACTTCGGCAAGAACTGGGAGGCGCAGCCGCTGTCCACGCCCGGCCTGGTCCTGGTGATCATGACGTGCGTGGCGCTGATGACGCCGGTGATGGTCTTCATCGGCACCTCCGTGCGCTTCGGCAACGAACGCCGGGAACGGCGCCTGGCCGCCCTCCGACTGGTCGGCGCGGACGTCCGCACCACCCGGCGGATCGCCTCCGGCGAGGCGCTGTTCGGATCGCTCCTCGGGCTGGTGGGCGGCGCCGCGCTGTTCCTGCTCGGCCGCCAGCTGGCCCCGCTCGTCACGCTCTGGGACATCAACGTCTTCGCCGCGGACGTGGCCCCCGCCCCGCTCGCCGCGCTTCTGATCACGGTGCTCGTCCCGACCGCGGCGGTACTGGTCACCCTGGTCGCCCAACGCGGCATCACCGTCGAACCGCTCGGCATCGTCCGCAACCGCCCGCCGGTCCGCCGCCGGCTGTGGTGGCGCGTCGCGCTGCCGCTCGTCGGCGCGGGCCTGCTGGTGCCGATGGCGGTGCAGCCGGGCCCGATCGACGATCCGCTCGCCACCACCCGGCTCGCGGCCGGTTCGACGCTGCTGCTGTTCGGCGTCACGGCGCTGCTGCCCTGGCTGGTCGAACGGGTCGTCGGCCGGCTGCGCGGCGGCCCGGTGCCCTGGCAGTTGGCGATCCGCCGGCTCCAGTTGAGCAGCGGCTCGGCGACCCGTGCGGTCAGCGGCATCACCGTCGCGTTGGCCGGCGCCATCGCCATCCACATGCTGATGACCGCCTCGCAGGCCGGGTTCGCCGCCGCGTACGCCAAGTCCGGCCGGGTGCCGCTGATCACCATCTGGGGCGACACCACGAGCTGGCAGCAGACCGCACGGACGCTGGACGCACTGCGCGCCACCCCCGGGGTCACCACGGCCCGCGCCCTCCTCGACGCCAACGCCGGCCGGATGCCCGCCCCGGACCGCGACCCCAGCCGCGACTTCCCCAGCATCATCGGCGTCGGCACCTGCGCCGAGCTGCGCAAGGTGGCCCGGCTGCCGTCCTGCCGGGACGGCGACTCCTTCGTCACCGACGCCCGCCGGGCCTCCGGCACGGATCGAGGCGTCACCCCCGGCGCCACCATCGACCTCAACCCGCCGGACGCCTACAACAACCTCCACCCGACCCCACGGCCCTGGACGGTCCCGCCGTCCGCCCGCGCCGCCCGCCTCGCCCCGCTCGAAGACGGCCACCGCCTCTACTACGACCTGCTCCTGACCCCCTCGGTCCTCGACGCGGCCCGGCTCACCAACCCCACCATGGAAGTCCTCGTCCGCTTCGACCGCGACGTCCCCGACGCCGTCGAGCACATCCGCAACACCGCGACCCGGATCGACCCGACGATGCACGGGGGCGCGTCCCTCGACAACCCGCACGACCGGCAGTACGACGGCGTCCGCAAGGCGGTCTTCATCGGCGCGGCGATCACCCTGCTGCTGATCGGCACGGGCCTGATCATCTCCACCATCGAGCAGCTCCACGAACGCCGCCGCCTGCTCTCCACCCTCGACGCGTACGGCATCCGCCGCGCCACCCTCGGCTGGTCCGTGCTGTGGCAGACGGCCCTGCCGGTCGCGCTCGGTCTGGGCCTGGCGCTGGCCTGCGGCCTGTCCCTGGGCTCGCTGCTGCTCTCGGTCATCGACAGCGACGTGACGGTCGACTGGCCGGTGGTCGCCGGCATGATCGGCATCGGCGGCGGCGTGATCCTCTTCGTCACCGCGCTGAGCCTGCCGCCGCTGTGGCGCATGATGCGCCCGGAGGGGCTTCGGACGGAGTAGGCGTCACCGAACGAGCGAACGCTTGTCGTACGCGACGCGTGCGGGCGCCTCTGCCTACGATGATGACCTCGACACCAGCCATCAGGAGGCACCACATGTCTGCAGCAGCAGTCGAACGACCTCATGTGGGCAAGCTGCCGAGTCTGCTCGAGGAGGCCGAGAAGCTCACTCACTTGCTGCCCGGGCACCGCGTCGAGATCCTCGGGGGAAACCTCACCGTGACACCGCCCGCCGACGGCTCGCACGCCGAGTCGCTGACCAACCTCACCTTCGCGTTCGCGCCGGCGCACCAAGGGCAGACACGAGTGGCCCAGGCCATCGGCCTCTGGCTCCCCGACGGCCCCGAGGACTATGCCGTTCCAGATCTCGCCGTGGTGGACGCCGACTACCGCGACCACCTCATCGAGGCCAACTGCTACGACCCCGCGATCTTCCGCTTGGTGGTGGAGGTGACGTCCTCCAACTACGCCACCGACCTCCGGACGAAGGTCGCCGCCTACGCCGTCGCCAAGGTCCCTGTCTACGTCATCGTCGACCGCCGCGCGGAGCGCATCCACGTCCTGACGGATCCGTTCGCCAACGAGTACAACCACCACGAACTCCACGCCGCAGGGCAGCACGTCACGCTGCCCGACTCGATCGGCGCCGAGGTCACCCTCGACGTCGGCGCGATCCTCGAAGCCGCCCGCCCCTAACTCCCCTCACCCCCGCACGATCCGCACCGGCAGCCCCCGCAGCGTCCTGCGAAGCGCCGCCGCGAACTCCTCGAACTCCGGTTGGCGGGCCGAGCCCGCGCGCATCGCCAGGGCGATCCGCCGGGAGGGCGCCGGATCGGCGAAGTAGCCCGTGGTCAACAGGTCGTTGCGGGCCGTCTCGACGCGCAGTGCGGTGCGCGGCAGGAGCGTGACGCCGAGGCCGCCGGCGACCAGTTGGACCAGCGTGGACAGGCCGGCCGCGCTCGTCGTGACCGGGGTGTTGTCGTCCCGGCCCGCCTCGCGGCAGATGTCCAGGGCCTGGTCCCGCAGGCAGTGGCCCTCGTCCAGGAGCAGCAGGTCGAGTTCCTTCAGCGCCGCGCGGGGGATGTCGCCGCGGCCGCCGAGCCAGTGCTCCTTCGGGGCGACCAGCACGAAGTCCTCGTCGAACAGCGGGATTTCGGTGACCTGTGGGGCGCCGAGCGGCACCGCGAGCAGCAGCAGGTCCAGCCGGCCGTGCGCCAGGCCGTCCAGCAGCGAGGCGGTCTGCTCCTCGTGCACCTGGAGGTCGAGGTCCGGGTAGGTGTCGTGGACGAGGCGGAGCACGGCGGGCAGCAGGTACGGGGCGACGGTCGGGATGACGCCGAGGCGCAGTACGCCGGTGAAGGGCGCGCGGGCCGCCTCCGCCTCCTCCATCAGCGCGCCGACCGCGTCCAGGACCGCCCGGGCGCGGGCCGCCACCCGCTCCCCCGCCGGCGAGAGCAGCACCTTGCGCGTCGTACGCTCCAGGAGTTGCACGCCGAGGGCCTCCTCCAGCGCGGAGACGGCGCCGGAGAGCGCGGGCTGGCTCATGCCGATCTCGGCCGCCGCCTCGCGGAAGTGCAGGTGCTCGGCGACCGCGGCGAACGCCCGCAGCTGGGCCAGGCTGGGTTGGCGGGTCCGTCCGCCGGGGCTCGTGGGGGATGCCACTGATAACCACCTCCGATCAACATCCACAAGTCTAGCTATTTCCCTGATCAATACCTCCTGTGGCACTGTGTGAACCGTCCAAGCCTCAAGGAAAGACCAGAAAGACCCCCATAAGGGACTTTCTTGCAACAAGGAGAGCGCGTGCTCACTGTCGGTGACAAGTTCCCCGAGTTCGACCTGACCGCCTGCGTCTCGCTGGAGAAGGGCAAGGAGTTCGAGCAGATCAACCACAAGACCTACGAAGGCAAGTGGAAGATCGTCTTCGCCTGGCCCAAGGACTTCACCTTCGTGTGCCCGACCGAGATCGCCGCGTTCGGCAAGCTGAACGAGGAGTTCGCCGACCGCGACGCCCAGATCCTCGGCTTCTCCGGCGACTCCGAGTTCGTGCACCACGCCTGGCGCAAGGACCACCCGGACCTGACCGACCTGCCCTTCCCGATGCTCGCGGACTCCAAGCACGAGCTCATGCGCGACCTGGGCATCGAGGGCGAGGACGGCTTCGCGCAGCGCGCCGTCTTCATCGTCGACCAGAACAACGAGATCCAGTTCACCATGGTGACCGCCGGCTCCGTCGGCCGTAACCCCAAGGAGGTCCTGCGGGTCCTGGACGCCCTGCAGACCGACGAGCTGTGCCCCTGCAACTGGAGCAAGGGCGAGAACACCCTGGACCCGGTCGCCCTGCTGGCTGGTGAGTGACACCCATGGCTCTCGATGACCTGAAGTCCGCGGTTCCGGACTACGCCAAGGACCTGAAGCTGAACCTCGGTTCGGTGATCGGCAACAGCGACCTTCCGCAGCAGCAGCTGTGGGGCACCGTGCTGGCCTGCGCGATCGCCTCGCGCTCGCCCAAGGTGCTGCGCGAGCTGGAGCCGGAGGCGAAGGCCAACCTCTCCGCCGAGGCGTACACCGCCGCCAAGTCGGCCGCCGCCATCATGGGGATGAACAACGTCTTCTACCGGACGCGCCACCTGCTCTCCGACCCGGAGTACGGCAACCTGCGCGCCGGTCTGCGGATGAACGTCATCGGCAACCCGGGCGTCGACAAGGTCGACTTCGAGCTGTGGTCGCTCGCCGTCTCCGCCATCAACGGCTGCGGCATGTGCCTGGACTCGCACGAGCAGGTCCTGCGCAAGGCCGGTGTCGAGCGCGAGACGATCCAGGAGGCCGTCAAGATCGCGTCCGTCCTGCAGGCCGTCGGCGCCGTCCTCGACGCCGAGGCCGTGCTCGCCGAGTAAGGCAGGGCGCGGCGGGCGTCGTCGACCCCCGCACCACGCACGAACGAACCCCCGCGGACCTCGGGTCCGCGGGGGTTCGTGGCGTTCGCCGGGCGGTCCCTGCGGCGCGTGGGCGCCGCCGGGACCGCCCGGCGTCACTCCTCCGTCGGCGACTCGCGGTGCCGCGGCGGCCGGGTCGGCGCGACCGCGATCGCGGTCGCGCCGCGCGGCGGCACCGTCATCCGCAGCGCCTGCTCCCGGGAGTACGAGCGGAGGTAGCCGACGACGGTGTTGGTGACCGCCACCAGCGGAACCGCCACCACCGCACCGCCGATGCCGGCGATCAGGCTGCCCGCGGCGACCGACAGGATCACCGCCAGCGGGTGCACCCGGACCGCCCGGCCCAGGATGAACGGCTGGAGCACATGGCTCTCGATCTGGTTCACCGCCAGCACCACGGCCAGCACCAGCAGCGCCGTGAAGACGCCCTGGGTGACCAGCGCGACCACGCACGCCAGCGCGCCCGAGACCACCGCGCCGATCAGCGGGATGAAGGCGAACAGGAAGATGAAGACGGCGAGCGGGACGGCCAGCGGCACGTCGAGGAAGTACAGCCCGATGCCGATGAAGATGGCGTCGATCAACGCGACCAGGACCGTCCCGCGGATGTAGGCGGTCAGCGTCCGCCAGGCGCGCGGGCCGGCGCCCGCCACCCCCTCGCGGGCCGCGCCCGGCACGAGCTTGAGCGTCCACTCCCAGATGCGCCGGCCGTCGTAGAGCAGGAACAGCGTGGTGAACATCGCCAGCAGGATGCCGGTGAACACCTCCAGGACGACCGTGACGCCCTCCAACCCGGCCGAGGTGATCGCCTCGGTGTTGGCGCCGATCGCGTCCTGGAGGTTCTTGGCGATGTGGTTGATCTGACTCTCGGTCACATGGAACGGGCTCTTGAGCAGCCAGCCCTTCAGCTCGGTGATGCCCTCCTGGATGCGGCTGGACACCGAGTCGATGTTGTCCTGGACCTGCCACACGACGAACCAGCCGACCAGGCCCATCACCACGAAGCCGCCGATGAAGGTCAGCGCGGTCGCCGGCCCGCGCGGCACTTTGCGCTGCCGCAGCCAGGCCACGGTGGGCTGGAGCAGCGCCGTGATCAGCAGCGCCGCGACGAAGGCCAGCACCACCAGCGAGACGGTGGTGATCGCCTTCGCCAGCACCCACAACGTCCCGGCCAGCACCAGCAGTCGCCAACCGGCCTCGGCCGCGACCCGGACGCCCCAGGGCACCGCGGCCACCGGATCCGGACGGGCGGCGACGGCCGGCGCGTAGGTCGGCGGCGCGGGCACCGATTCGGGCGCCCGGACGGCGGCGGGGGCCGGCGCCGTCTCCTGCGGTGCGGCCTCGGGCTCGGCCGGCGCCTCCGGCCGGCGCCGCGGCGCCCCGTTCGCGACGCCCGCGGTGTCGGCGGCATCGGCGGCATCGGCGGCATCGGCGGCATCGGCGGTGTCGGTCGCCACGGCGTCCACCGCGTCCACCGCGTCCGCGGCGGTCATGGCATCCGGCCCCCAGGCGACCGTCGCGGTGCGGCCGGCCGGCACGCCCTCCGCGGGTGCCCCGTTCGCCGGAACCCGCACGCCGTACCCGCCGGGGCCGGCGGCGCGCCCGGCGCGCCCCGGCGCCCGCCCGTCGTCGGACGCGTCGGCGGGTGCCGCCGGGCTCCGGTCAGAGGTGGCCTCCAGCTCCGACTCCGCACGGCGGCGCTGCTCCTCCAGCCGCTGCGAGAGCCGGGTCAGACCGGCGCCTAGGCCACCGACCCACTGAGGCAATCTGGACATGTCGCTTCCTCTTCCCCGCCCTTGCGGCCATCTGACGCCCCGACGTTACCCGTGCCGGACGTGCGAAACCCCCGAACGCGTCGCGTTCGGGGGTTTCGGAGCACGGTGACACGGCTGGTTCGGGCCGTGCAGCGGCCTAGTACCAGCTGTTCGCCTGCCAGAACGACCAGGCACCGCAGGGGCTGCCGTACCGGCTGTTCATGTAGTTCAGGCCCCACTTGATCTGGGTGGCCGGGTTGGTCTGCCAGTCGGACCCCGCGGAGGACATCTTGGAGCCGGGCAGAGCCTGGACCAGGCCGTAGGCGCCGGAAGAGGCGTTGGTGGCGCGGTAGTTCCAGCCGGACTCGTGGTCCACGATGTTGCTGAAGCACTGGAACTGGTCGGACGCGATCATCTGGCGCGCCATCGACTGCGTCTCGGCGATGCTGTACGAGGCCTTGGAAACGAAGTCGCTGGCGTCCCGGACGGCCGAGCGGGAGACGGCCAGCGCCTTCTCGCGGTCCTTGGCCTCCTTGTCGGCCTTCGCCTTGTCGGCCGCGTCCTTCTTGCTCTGCGCGGTCTCAGCGGCTGCCTTGCGAGCCGACTCCTGTGCGGACTTCAGCGCCGCCGTGTCCGCCTGGGTGGACGCGGTGTCTGCCTGCTGCGTCAGCGACGCAGTCTGCACCTGGGCCTGCTGGCCCGCGGGGATGTCGGCAATGGTCGCGTCGGCCGCCGTGGCCTCGGTGTTGCCCACCGATGCCTGGCTGCCCGATGCGACGCCGACGACGGCGCCGACGGTGGTGACCGCGGTGGCGGAGGCCACTGCGAATCCCCGGACCGAGATCCGGCTCACACGTTTTCCTTCCAGCATCGCCCGCTTAGGTGACCTCGCGGACGCAATCGTGCCCCTGGCGCTGGCCTCCCCTTGTTCCGGCACCTGTTGAGCGGTGGGCACCGGCTGGTCACGGGAGGCACGGGCCCGGTGCGACCCCCTCGGGGGTCCGCGTGGTGCTCGGGCGGCATACGGCAACTCGCTATGAAGTTCGGGTCGTCCATACACCCTGGAGGGTGCGTCTGGGCCGTATGCGGGGCCTGACAGGACCCAGACTTTGCCCGAACGGGCTACCGGGAAGCAATTCCCTACCGGGTGTGAAAGCTCACACCTCGTTTACCCCCCGGAATTTCCGGATATTCGAGCGCACGCGAACGCCGCCCGGCTAAGCTCCTTCGCTCTTCCGGGCGGCGTACCGTTCCACAACCGGTCAGATCCTGTCGTCCTCCAGCATTTCGGTCACCAGTGCGGCGATCGGCGACCGCTCCGAACGGTTCAGGGTCACGTGCGCGAAGAGCGGATGCCCCTTCAGCTTCTCCACGACGGCGACGACTCCGTCGTACCGCCCGACGCGGAGGTTGTCGCGCTGGGCGACGTCGTGCGTCAGCACGACCCGGGAGTTGGCGCCGATCCGGGACAGCACGGTCAACAGGACGTTCCGCTCCAGCGACTGGGCCTCGTCCACGATCACGAACGCGTCGTGCAGCGACCGGCCCCGGATGTGGGTCAGCGGCAGCACCTCCAGCATCCCGCGGGCGACCACCTCTTCGATGACGTCCTTGGTGGTCACCGCGGACAGCGTGTCGAAGACGGCCTGGGCCCAGGGGCTCATCTTCTCCGCCTCGGTGCCCGGCAGGTACCCCAGTTCCTGCCCGCCGACCGCGTACAGCGGCCGGAACACCATCACCTTGCTGTGCTGACGGCGTTCCAGCACCGCCTCCAGTCCGGCGCACAGGGCCAGCGCCGACTTGCCGGTGCCGGCCCGACCACCCATCGACACGATGCCGACCTCCGGGTCGAGCAGGAGGTCCAGCGCGATCCGCTGCTCGGCACTGCGGCCGTGGATCCCGAACGCCTCCCGGTCGCCGCGCACCAGCCGGACCGCCCCCTCCGGGGTGACCCGGCCGAGGGCCTTGCCGCGCTCGGACTGCAGGACGAGCCCGGTGTGCACCGGGAACTCCTCCGCGCCCGGGACGTGGGCGGTCTCCACGGCGAACAGATCGTCCACCTGCTCGGCGGAGAGGGCGAGTTCGGCCATGCCGGTCCAACCGGAGTCGGTGATCGCCAGCTCGGCGCGGTACTCCTCGGCCAGCAGCCCCACCGCGGACGCCTTGATGCGCATCGGCAGGTCCTTGGAGACGACGGTGACGTCGAACCCCTCGGCCTGGAGGTTGCGGGCGACCGCGAGGATCCGCGAGTCGTTGTCGCCCGGTCGACTGTGTCCGTTGAGGAAGGCGGCGGGCAGCAGTCCGGGGTCGGAGTGGTTGAGCTCGACCCGGAGGGTCCCACCCAGCTCCCCGATGGGGATGGGGGCGTCCAACCGCCCGTACTGCACCCGGTACTCGTCCAGCCGGCGCAGCGCCTGCCGCGCGAAGTACCCGAGTTCGGGATGGTGCCGCTTGGCCTCCAACTCCGTGACCACGACGACCGGCAGCACCACTTCGTGTTCGTCGAAGCGGGACATGGCGGCCGGATCCGCCAGCAGGACGCTGGTGTCGAGGACATAGGTGCGCCGGTCGCTCTCACGGCGCTTCTTGCTGTTCACCACGGGTGGACGAACCCCCTCGGATGAGGTTGGGGTGCGACGACGTCGCCGGGGACAGGACCGGGTTCTGGCCACGCTGCGCGGGCCGAACGCCGGCCCTCCGCGTCGTCCGTGCTCAAGGCACGAGCGTCCGTGATGCGCAAAGGGCCTCCCGGGCGGACGGCCCCATGCCGTCCACTGAGATCCGGTGCCCACTGGCTTGTTTGTTCCGGGCACCGACCTGCCAGGGATATTCCCTTCAACCCCCGCGCCCATGCCACGGCATATGACACACGCTCGATGAACCTTTGGTTACAGGTGCCCGCTGACCGGCGGAAAGGCGGGCGAAGCAGCCACGGGGCGCAGGTGGGGCGCCCGGAAGCGCCCCGGGCCCAGGGGCGCCGGAAGGGGCGTCAGGAGAAGCGCCGTCAGCCCGCGGAGCATGCGCCCCGGAGGCGCGAACCCCGGTGGCGCCCGCGGTCCACACGGCGCGCCGTGACCGGAACGCACCCGTCAAAGTTGGCCGGATCACACGCTACGGCGTGGCTGAAAGTCATCTGTCGGAGTGTCGGGGCGGCCCCCGGCCCGGGTTCCGCCCCTTGGAGGCGGGGCCTAGAACACACCGACACGCCGACCCGCCGACCCGCCCTAGAAGCCGAAGCGCCGGTGCCGGGCCGCGTAGTCGCGCAGGGCCCGCAGGAAGTCGACCTTCCGGAACGCCGGCCAGAAGACCTCGCAGAAGTAGTACTCCGAATGGGCGCTCTGCCAGAGCATGAAGCCCGACAGCCGCTGCTCGCCGCTGGTGCGGATCACCAGGTCCGGGTCGGGCTGGCCGCGGGTGTAGAGGTGCTCCGAGATCAGGTCGATGTCGACGATCTCGGCCAGCTCCTCGAAGCTCGTGCCGCGCTCGGCGTGCTCCAGCAGCAGCGAGCGGACCGCGTCCGCGATCTCCTGGCGGCCGCCGTAGCCGACCGCGACGTTCACCAGGACGCCCTTGTTGTCGAGGGTGTCCTGCTCGGCCTGCTTGAGGACCCGCTGGGTCTCGTCGGGCAGCAGGTCGCGGTTGCCGACGTGGTGCACCCGCCAACGGCCGTCCGCGGCCAGGTTGCGCACGGTGTTCTCGATGATCCCCAGCAGCGGGGTCAGCTCGTCCGCCGGCCGGTCGAGGTTGTCCGTGGACAGCAGCCAGAGCGTGACGACCTCCACATCGGTCTCCGCGCACCAGCCCAGCAGCTCGTCGATCTTGGCGGCACCGGCCAGGTGGCCCTGCTCGGCCGACAGCCCGTCGGCCCGGGCCCAGCGCCGGTTGCCGTCGAGGATGACGCCGATGTGCTTGGGCACCTGGGTGTGGTCCAGCCGGCCCTCCACCCGACGGGCGTACAGCCGGTAGACGAGATCGCGCAGTGCCGGCGGATACGGGATGCGCATCCCGGAAGATCGCAGCATGTGTGGTCCAGCCCCTCCGTGCCGATGGCCATCGCCCCGTCGCCTAAGGGGGCAACTTTACTTCTCGGCTGTCTCGACAGCCCAATCAGGTACGTCACAAGTCCGTGATAGGGAGAGGAGCATGACCACTGGCACCGACTACCGCGCCGCGGATTCACGCTATGCCTCCATGGAGTACCGGCGTACCGGCCGCAGCGGCCTCAAACTCCCCGCCATCTCCCTCGGACTCTGGCACAACTTCGGGGACGATCGCACCCTCGGCTCGCAGCGGGCCATTCTGCGCCGCGCCTTCGACCTGGGCATCACCCACTTCGACCTGGCCAACAACTACGGGCCGCCGCCCGGGTCCGCCGAGCTGAACTTCGGAAAGATCTTCGCGCAGGACTTCCGCGGCTACCGCGACGAGATCATTCTCTCGACAAAAGCCGGATATCTGATGCACCCCGGCCCTTACGGCGAATGGGGCTCCCGGAAATACCTGCTCTCCTCGCTGGACGCCTCGCTGAAGCGGATGGGCGTGGATTACGTCGATATCTTCTACTCGCACCGCTTCGATCCGGACACCCCGCTGGAGGAGACGATGGGCGCGCTGGCGTCCGCCGTCCAGCAGGGCAAGGCCCTGTACGTCGGGGTCTCCTCCTACAACGCGGAGCAGACCCGGGAGGCGGTCCGCATCCTGCGCGAGATGGGCGTGCGCCCGCTGATCCACCAGCCCTCGTACTCGATGATCAACCGCTGGATCGAGGACGACGGGCTGCTGGACGCGCTGGACGAGGCCGACATGGGCTGCATCTCCTTCGCCCCGCTGGCCCAGGGCATGCTCACCGACAAGTACCTCCACGGCGTCCCCGACGGCTCGCGCGCCGCGCAGGGCAAGTCCCTGGACCCGAACCTCCTCACCGACGAGGTCGTCCGCCGCCTGCGCGGGCTCCACGAGATCGCCGCCCGGCGCGGCCAGTCGCTGGCGCAGCTCGCGTTGAACTGGGTGCTGCGGGATCCGCGGATGACCTCCGCACTGATCGGCGCCAGCAGCGTCGCCCAGTTGGAGGCCAATGTCGCGGCGCTGGGTGCCCCCGCGCTCTCCGATGCGGAGCTGGCCCAGATCGACGAGTTCGCCCGGACCACGGAGGGCGTGAACATCTGGGCCCGGCGCTGAGCTGAGGGCCCGCGGGCCGCAGCCGACCCGTACGACGTTCCTGCTGGTCAGCGGCTTTTTCGGCGGCTGCCGGGCAGGAGCGGGGCGGGGGGAAACGAAAAGCGGGCCGGTCCGTGGGGGGGGATACGGACCGGCCCGAGGGGGGGCTTCCACCATAACCCCGTGCGGGGAGTGCTCGGTGCACCGCGGGGTGACCGGCGTGGCTCGGGGCGGTGGCGGGCGGGGTCAGGGGGGTGCGGTGGCGCCCAGCAGCAGGCCGCAGAGGGCCCCGACGATCATGAACGGGCCCAGCGGCATGGTCGCCTTGCGGCCCGCGCGGCGGGTCACCAGCAGGTACGTGGCGTAGAGCGCGGCGAGGAGCACGCCGGCCGCGCCCCCGGTGACCAGGGTGGGCCAGCCGTACCACCCAAGGGCGACCCCGAGGCCGAGCGCCAGCTTGACGTCCCCGAGACCGAGGCCCGAGGGGTTGAGGAGGGACAGGAGCAGGTAGCAGCCGGCGAGGGCCGGGCCGGCGAGGAGGGCGCGCAGGGCGTCGGCCGGCGCGCCGGTGAGCCAGCCGACGGCACCGAGGGCCGCGGCCGTGCCGGCGGCCAGGGGCAGGGTCAGGGCGTCGGGGAGGCGCTGCACCCGCCGGTCGACGAGGGTCAGGAGCACCGCCACGGGCGCCCCGAGCAGCCAGACGGCGAGCTCCGGACGGGCTCCGGTGGCGGCGGCCAGCGCCGCGCAGGCCAGTGCGGTGGCCGTTGCGGCCGGCCCGGCGGCCGGTCCGTAGGACGTCCCGCAGGTCGGGCAGCGGGCGCGGCCCAGCCAGCCGCGGCCCGGTCCGGTGAGCGGGTGGCCGTCGGGGCAGTGCCCGCGCCACTCCTCCTCGGGCGGCACGGCGAACCGGTGCGCGGGCCGCGGCAGGAACAGGCCGGCGACGGCCCCGTAGGCGGCGGCGAGGGCGATCAGCGTGACGGACACCTCTCGACCCTAGAGCGCGGTGGTTGATACAACGGCGGGCATGGGGAGTTGGGCGGATGGGCGGGGTGTGCTCCAGGGCGCGGACGTCGAGGTTCCGGTGGAGGTCGCGGCGTCCTACCGGGCGCGGACCCGGGGGCTGTTGGGCCGGGACGGGATCGTGGGGGCGTTGTTGCTGACCCCGGCGAGCGGGGTGCACACGTTCGGGATGCGGTTCGCGATCGATGTCGCCTATCTGAGCCGGGACTTGACCGTGCTGGACGTCCGCACCATGCGGCCGGGGCGGCTGGGGCGGCCGCGGCTGCGGGCCCGGCACGTGCTGGAGGCGGAGGCCGGGGAGCTGGCCCGGTGGGGCGTGCGCCGCGGGGTGCGGGTGCGGGTGCGGTAGCGGAGCCGCCGGGTTCCGGGGCGTGGCGGGGTTCAGCCGTCCGTGGGGGCGGTGGCGGCGACCGGGGTGCGGGTGGGGACGGTCGGCGGGGCGGGGTGGTCGCGGCGTTGGAGGGCGGCGGCCCAGAGCGTGGCGGCGAGGCCCAGGAGGCCGGTGGCGGCGCCGACCCACGCGACGGCGGGGAAGCCGAGGCCGGCGTCGAGGGCGAGTCCGCCGAGCGCGGGGGTGAGGGTGATGCCGACGTTGAAGGCCGACGTGTTGACCGCGGGCACCAGGGTGGGGGCTTCGGGCGCGAGGCGGAAGACCCGGGACTGCAGGACCGGGTTGGTGACGTAGGAGGCGCAACCGAGGACGAGGACCAGGGCGAGGGTGGCGGGCAGTTGGGTGGCGGTTCGAGCCAGGGCTGCGGAGGCGAGGGTGAGCACGGCGATGCCGAGGGCGAGGGTGCGCAGCGGCGCGGTGTCGGCGAAGCGGCCGCCGACGGTGACGCCGATCAGGCCGCCGACGCCGTAGAGCGAGAGCACCGCGGGGACCCAGCCGGCGGGGAGTCCGGTCACCTCGGTCAGGAGGGGCGCGAGGTAGCTGAAGGTGACGACGCCGGCGCCGAAGGTCAGTGCGGTGATGAGGTAGGAGAGCCAGAGCCGGGGGCGCGTCATGGCCGCCAACTCGCCTCGTATGGACGGACGTCGGGTGGGTGTGGGCGCCTGCCGGGGAGCCGGGAGGGCGATGAGGAGGGAGAGGGCGCTGAGCACGGTGAGGCCGGCCACGGCCCAGAACGCCGTGCGCCAGCCGGCGTGTTGGCTCAGCACCGTTCCGGCGGGCACACCCACGACGGTGGCGAGGGTGAGGCCCGTGCCGACGACGGCGAGCGCCTTGCCCTTGGCCTGCGGCGGCACCAGGGCCACCGCGGTCGCGGCGGCCACCGACCAGAAGCCGGCGTAGGCGACGGCGCTGAGGATGCGGGTGGCGAAGAGGACTCCGTATCCGGGGGCCAGGGCGCCGACGACGTGGCCGACGACGAAGGCGAGTTGGAAGGCGACGAGCGCGGTGCGCCGGGGGATCCGGAGGGTGGCGACGGCGAGCACGGGGGCGCCGAGGACCATGCCGACGGCGAAGGCGGAGACCAGGAGGCCGGCGTCGGGGAGGGAGACCCCGAGGTCGGCGGCGACGTTGGGCAGGAGGCCGGAGAGCATGAACTCGGAGGTGCCCTGGGCGAAGATCGCCAGGCCGAGGAGGTGGACGGCTGGGGGCATGGTTCCTTCTCGGGTCGGAGCGGTGGGTGGGTGAACGGGCGGGGCGGCGCGGCGCCGCGGACCGTTTTGGATTGACCAGTTCAAAACTGGGACAGGGGGCGGCCAGGGGTGAATGCCGGTACGGCGCGGGCCGCGGGGTGACCTAGAAGGCCGCCAGGGTCGCGTCGGCGACGCCCTCCAGGGTCGGCCGGTCGACGCCGGCGCGGGCCGAGACGCGGATGCCGCCGACCGCGGCGATGAGGAGGTGGGCGAGGGTGCGGGAGTCCCGGTCGGCGGCGATGTGGCCGTCACGCTGTCCGGACTCGATCACGGCGCGGAGCATCTCCAGGCGCACGCCGTAGTCCCGCTCCAGGGTCGCGGCCACCGAGGCGTCGTGGGACGAGACCTCGATGGCGGTGTTGACGACGAGACAGCCGCGACCGTCGGGGTAGCGGGTGAACTCCTCGTCGATGATCCGCTGGAGGACGGCGCGGAGCTTCTGGCGGGCGGTGCGGGCGTCGTCGTCGAGGAGTTCGGCCAGCTCGCCGTTCTTGTGCTCCATGTAGCGGGCCAGGGCGCGCTCGAAGAGGTCGTGCTTGCTCGTGAAGGCGTTGTAGATGCTGCTGCGCCCCAGGCCGGTGGCGTCGCACAGGTCCTGGGTGGACGTGGCTTCGTAGCCGGCGGCCCAGAACGCCTGCATCGCGGCGTCGACCGCCCGTTCCTCTTCGAACTTCCTGGGTCGGGCCATGAGGGAACGCTAACACCTATTGGATCGATCAGTCCAATACGGGCCGGGTGGCGGTCCGGGACTATCCGCCGCCGCGCGGGAAGCTCACCTCGACCCGGCGGTTCTTCCGGCGGCCGGCCTCGGTGCTGTTGTCGGCGATCGGGTACTGCTCGCCGTAGCCGCGGATCTGGAAGGTGACCGAGGAGCCGAGGTCGACGGCGAGTTCGCGTTGCACGGCGTTGGCCCGCTGCTTGGAGAGGACCAGCCCGTGCGCGGCGGAGCCGAGGTTGTCGGTGAAGCCGAACACCCGCAGGTTGGTGGCGTGCCGCTGGCGGACCTCGTCGGCGATGGCACTGATCCGGGCCAGCGCGTCGGTCGACAGTTCGGCGCTGTCCTTGCTGAAGAGGACCTCGGCCTGGAGCGCGAAGGTGATGTTGTCGTTGGTGTCCTGCCGGCGCTCGGAGCCGTCGTCGGACTCCACGATGGACTTGATGTTGAGGACCTTGGGCGGGGCGAGCTTGGCGCCCTGGACCATCCGCAGGTTGGGGTTGGTGGGGTCGATGTGCACCGGCGCGGTGGTGTCCTCCGTGATGCCCGGCGGGTCGGCGTGGGCGGCGGGGACGGTCAGGGCGACGGTCAACAGGAGCGCGGCGGTGGCCGTGAGGGCCGTGCGGGAGGCGGTCATCGCGGGGCTCAGTCGGTGATCTTGAGGGTGGCCGGCGGCAGCGTCGGCAGTTGGAAGTCGACCTCGGTCACCTTCGCGGGTGGCGCCGGGAACTGCGCGAAGATGGGCCGGCTCTGCCCCGGCAGCAGTCCACTCAGGCCCGTCGTGCACAGACACTCGCCGTTGGTGTCGCGGAGCACCAGGTAGCGCTTCTTGCCCAGTTTGTCGACCAGGGTGGCGCCGGAGATCGACGAACGCGACTTCAGCTCGGTCTCGTTGGAGCGCCAGTCGATGGCGTTGAAGGCGCGGGTGCCGTGGTTGGTGACGGTGCCCTCGACGGTGACGAAGCCACCGGAGTCGCGGACCGCGGAGTTCAGGGTGACCACGACGCCGTCCGGGCCCTTCATCTCGCCGATCACCTTGTCGGCGTCGGCCGCGGGGGAACCGGCACCGCCGCCGTCGGGGGTGGCGCTGTGGGCGGCCGGCTTCCGGCCGTCCTTGCCGGGCGCGTCGCCGCCGTCGCCGCCCCCACCGCAGCCGGCCACGAGGAGGGCCAGGCCGACCGCGCTCGCCGTGGCGACCGCTCCCCTGGCGGCCTTCGTGGTGCGCCGAATGCTCATGGATGCGTTCCTTCGCTCAGTGCGGTCGGGAGGTCGGTGGGGGGTCATGGGCGGCGGGATCCCGGGGCAGTGGGTGGTGGGGGCACGGGCGGGGCGGTGGTCACCGGGCCAGGCGTACGGAGAACAGGTCGGCGGCCGTGGGGAGGTCCTGGGGGCGGTCGGGGTCGAGCGTCCAGCCCTTGCCGTCGCAGGTGAGGGTGCGGGGGGCGGGCGCGGGGGCCGGGCCGTCCTTGCCGCCGGGGGACGGGGCGGGCCCGGCGGTGGGGCCGCCGGCGGGCGGTCCGACGGTGCAGCGGGGGGCGACGACCGCCTTCGCCTCGGCCTCGGCGTGGGTGTTCCCGGTGCCCGGGATCACCGAATCGCCCACCGCGTGCCGGGTCTTGACGGTGACGGCGAACGACGTCGGCCAGGAGTCCGGCGTGCAGGACGACACCGCGGCGTCGTTGCGGCCGGCGAACCAACCGGCGTTCTCGCAGGCCGCGCCGGAGGGGACGCCGCGGCCGTTGAGGAGCTCTTCCCAGGCCACCGGGTCGGCCGCGCCGCCGCCGCGGAGCTCGTCGAGGAAGCCCTTGCGCAGGTCGTCGCGGTACTTCTGGCCGGCGGCGAGCGCGGCGGCGTCCGCGGCGGTCTGGGCGCCGTTGCGGGTCGCCGCCGCCTGGCCCACGGCGAAGAAGGCGAGCGCGAGGAAGAGCAGGCCCCCGATCGCGACGACGTAGATCGGCAGGGTCTGCCCGGCGTCGCGCCGGTGGCGGCGCGTGACGGAGGTGGCCGGCACGGGCGGAGCGTCGGGGGCTAGATCCCGACGACGTCGGAGATCTTGTTGGCGATGGCGTTGGCGATCTGACTGCCGAAGTCGGTGGTCGACAGGACCAGGACGATCGCCACGACCACCGCGATGATGCCGAGGTACTCGATCGAGGTCTGTCCCCGGTCGTTCCGTACGATCCGCTTCGCCATCGTCCACCCCTCCATGGGCCGCCGTCCCGCTCTGGTCCGGCCGGTGAGTCCCCGTGGTGCGCTCGTCCGCGCGCATGACACGAGAAAAGTACGCCGGAACGGCGCTCCCGGAACAGAGGTTCCGAACCTGCCCCTCGTTCGAAACCACCAACGAGGGAACGGGCATCACGTTTTGGCCACCGTGCGCCACCTCAGCCACCCCCGCTCCCCCTCCGGAATCCCCCGGAGCGCCGCCCGTCGTCGCGGCCTTGCTGCCCATGCGGCCCGTTCGTCGCACGCACCGCGGTGTGCGCCGGCCGAACGGCGCCACCACTGTGGCACAACTCGTTGCGCCTGCGAAGAGTTTGACGGGAACGCGCAGTGCGCACCGGTCTCATCCGGCCGCGACGGCGATGTGCATCCGCAAGGACGGTGCGCGGGTTCAGGGGCGTGGCGGCTCACTTGTTCATCAGGGAGCCGAAGTCGGTGCCCGAGCCGAGGAAGAAACCGGCGATGAGCAGGATCATCGTGGCCGGGACCATGAACGTGGTGACGACCATGGTGGCCTTGGGGACCGCGCGGGCCGCCCGTCGCCGGGCGTTCTGGGCGTCCGTGCGGCGCATGTCGTTGGCGATCTGGATGAGCGTCTCGACGATCGGCGAACCGAGTTCCTCGCCCTGCTGGAGGGCGGTGACGAACTGCGCGACCTGCTCGGAGTCGTTGCGTTTTCGCAGCTCCTCGAAGGCGGCGCGGCGGCTGACGCCCATGTCCATCTGGCGCAGGGTGATGCGCAGTTCGTCGGCCCAGGGGCCCTCGTACTTCTCGGCGACCCGGTCCAGCGCCTGCCGGAAACTCAGGCCGGCGCTCACCACGACCGCCAGCACGTCGAGAAAGTCCGGAAGCGTGCGCTCGATGGTGTCCTTGCGCTGCCGGATGGCCGCCCAGATGCCCACCTCGGTCCAGAAGAGGCCGAACAGCACCATGAGGACGCCCAGGAGGGGTTGCCCCTTCAGGAACATCACCAGCGCGCCGAAGAACCCCAGCGCGCCGTAGACCGCGCGGCGGGCGGCGTAGCGGTCGACGGTGAGCCCGCCGGGGTTGCCGGCCAGGTCGATCCGGCGGCGGATCCGGGACACCCGCTTCTCGCCCATCAGCCGCAGGACGAGCGGGGCGTAGCGCATGCCGGTGCGGTCCACGGCCGAGCCGACGACGGTGGCCCGGCTCGCGCCGACCTCCAGGGACAGCGCGAGGTCGGGCGGCAGCCGGGCCTCGCGGCGGTAGAGCGCGATCCCGCAGCAGACGCCGGCGACCGACAGGGCCAGGGCGAGGGCCAGCGCGATTCCGATTGCCATCAGTCCTTCTTTCGGCAGCTGACGGACGCCTAGACGTCGATCTTGGAGAGCCGGCGGATGAGGAAGAAGCCGAACCCGTACAGGACGAAGGCCACCACGACCGCGAGTTGGCCGAGGAAGGACGACGTCATCCGGTCGATGGCGCCCGGCGCGATGCGGTTCATCAGCAACAGGGTGCCGATGCCGAGGAGCGGGACGACGTAGGCGGTGACCACGACCTGGGAGAGCTGGGTGCGGACCTCGCGGCGGGTCTCCTTGCGCTCCTCCAGGGTCTTGGTGAGGTTGCGCAGCGAGCCGACGACGGTGCCGCCGGCGCGGTTGGCGAGCACCAACGTGGTGACCAGGACGACCAGTTCGCGCGAGGGCAGCCGCTCGGCCAGCTCCCCGAGGGCGTCGTCGACGGAGTGGCCGACGGCGAGCTTGTCGGAGACCTTGGCCAGCTCCTCGCCGGCGGGGGCCTCCAGTTCCTCGGCGGCCATGGCCAGGGCGGTGCGCAGGGCGAGGCCGGCCTGGGTGGCGTTGGCGAGGATCCGGGAGAGTTCGGGGAGTTGGTTGATGAACTTCTCGATGCGCTTCTGCCGCTGCCAGTTGAGGAAGGCGAACGCCGCCCAGACCCCGATCACCGCGGCGATCGGCCCGAAGAACGGGGCGAGGACGGCCTGCGCGGCCACCCACAGTCCGATCACCGCGGCGACCATGGAGACGAAGAACTCGCCCGGGGTGAGGTCCAGTCCGGTGGCGGCCAGCCGCAGCGCGAGGCGGCGGCCGAAGCGGGTGGTGCGCAGGGTGCGGTCGACGGACGGGAAGCGGCGGCGCCGGCCGACCACGGGCAGTCCGCGGGCGTCGTCGAGCCGGTCGACGATGGCCTGCCGCTGGGCCCGCCCGGCGGCGTAGCTGCGGACCCCCGCGACGGCGAGCGCGCCGCAGAGCACGGTGGCGCCGAGGGCGAGCAGGGCGAGGGTGCTGCCGCCGGTCATGCGGTGGCCTTCCGGGTGGCGAGTTGGTCGTCGGTGGCCGCGACGCCGTAGGCGGGCGGGGTGGGCTCGCCGGCCATGAAGAGGCGTTCGGCGACCCGGCGGGGCAGCGGGTAGTAGCGGAACGCGCCGTGCACCACGCGGTCGGCGCCCATCGGTTCGGCCTCGAAGCGGCAGATGGTCACGAGCCGGTAGTCCTCGTGGCCCCGGGAGTCCAGCAGGGCGACCTCGCTGATCCGGCGGGTGCCGTCGGCGTGCCGGGTGAGTTGGACCAGGCAGTCGACGGCGCTGTTGATCTGGTCGCGCAGCGCCTCGAAGGGGATGGTGACGTCCGACATGGAGGCGAGCGTCTGGAGCCGCATCAGGGCGTCCTCGGTGCTGTTGGCGTGGACGGTGGCGAGCGAACCGTCGTGGCCGGTGGACATCGCCTGGAGCATGTCGAGGGTCTCGCCGCCGCGGACCTCGCCGACGATGATCCGGTCGGGGCGCATCCGCAGTGAGTTGCGGACCAGGTCGCGGATGGTGATCCGGCCCTTGCCCTCGACGTTGGGCGGGCGGGACTCCAGCCGGATGACGTGGGTCTGCTGGAGCTGGAGCTCGGCGGCGTCCTCGACGGTGATGATCCGCTCGCCGTCCGGGATGAGTCCGGACAGGGCGTTGAGCAGGGTGGTCTTGCCGGCTCCGGTGGCGCCGGAGACCACCACGTTGAACTTGGCGCGCACCAGCCCCGCCAGCAGCATCAGCATCTGCTCGTCGAGGGTGCCGATGCCGAGGAGTTCGGCGAGGGTGTAGGCGCGGGGGAAGCGGCGGATGGTGAGGGTGGCGCCGTTGAGGGCCAGCGGCGGGATGATGACGTTGACGCGTTCGCCGGTGGGCAGGCGGGCGTCGACCATGGGATTGGACTCGTCCACGCGGCGGTTGACGGTGGAGACGATCCGCTCGATGGTCTGCATGAGCTGTTCGTGGGAGGCGAAGCGGACGGGCACCAGCTCGACCCGCCCGTGCCGTTCGACGTAGACCTGGTCGGGGCCGTTGACCATGATCTCGGTGACCGAGGCGTCCTCCAGGAGCGGTTCGAGCACGCCGAGGCCGAGCGCCTCGTCGACCACCCGGCGGATCAGCTGGGCGCGTTCCGCGGTGGACAGGACCGGGCCCTCGCGGCTGATGATGTGTCCCAGGACGCGTTCCAGCCGGGAGCGGCGCTCGGCGGCGGTCAGCGAGGACATCTCGGCGAGGTCGATCTCCTCCAGCAGTTTGGCGCGGTAGACGGCGACCAGGTGGCCGTCCTGGTGCTCCTCGCCGGCCGGTTCGGGTGCGACGATCCGGGCTTTCAGGCTCATCGCGGTGGCGCTCCTTCGGGGCGGGGCATGGTGGCGCTGCGGCGGGCGGAGCCGAAGTCCGCGCCGGGGACGATCGAGGGGATCTGCACGGTCGCGGTGGCGCTGACGCTGTCGCCGGAGCCGCCGACGGCGATCGCGGCGTGCTCGGCGAGCCAACCGCTGATCGCGGCGAGGCCGGCGGTCTGCGGGTCGGTCTCCTGGTCGGCGCGGTCCATCGAGGCGGTGCGGGCCGCGGCGCGGGCTGCGGTGCCGGCCTGTTGGACGGCGTAGGCGGCCAGGCCCAGTTGGACGGCGGCGAGCGCGACGACCAGCAGGACCGGGAGGATGCCGAGGAACTCCAGGGAGGCGGAGCCGCGGTCGCGGGCGCGCCGGCTGCTCCGTGCGGGGGTGGGGGGCCGGTGGGTCATCCGTCGCGTGCCTCCTTGGCGGCGCCGGCGGTGCCGGTGACCGTCCACGGGAAGTCGCCGGCGCCGGGGAAGAGCACCGGGACCTTGATCCGGACCGTGGCCTTCCACAGGCCGGCCACGGTGGTGCAGTCGGTGCTGGCGCCGCCCAGCCAGGCGTGCGGGAGTTGGTGGGTGGCGGCGGCCCGGCAGGCGCCGCTGCCGCCGTCCTCCAGGGCGGTGGCGGCCCGCGCGCCCCGGTCGGCGGCGTGCGCGGCCAGGGCGTAGGTGTAGCCGGTCAGCGCGCACTGCCACAGCAGGGCGAGGACGACGAGGATCAGCGGGAGCAGTCCGAGGAACTCGACCGAGACCTGACCGCGGTCGTCGGCGCGGCCGCGGTCGTCCGGCGACCGGCCGGTCCCTCGGGGACGCCGCATCATCCCTCAGCCCTCCTCGTAGGGGCCGGCCTGGTCGAACGGGCCGGCGCCGCCGGGGCCGGCCGGGTTGCCGCGCCGGGCGCCGAACGGGCCGCCGGGGCCGGAGCCCGGCGCCGCCCCCGGGCCCGTTCCGGCCGGGGCCGCCGTGCCGAGCGGGAGGGCCTTGCGCTTGCGCCCGGTCAGCATGGGGCGGTTGCGGTGGCCGCCGCGGCCCGGCGGGGCGGCCTCGGCGCCGGTCAGGCCGAGTTCGGCGGCGAGTTCCCACAGGGCCGCGCGGACCGTGGAGCGGGCGTCGAGGTCTTGGAGCCGGCCCGCGTCGACGCAGGGCTGGAGTTCCTTGAAGGCGGCCGGTACCGGGGTCCGGGCGACGTGGGTGCCGGTGGCCTTGGCGACCAGCGGCGGCTGGATCTCGGTGTGGCGGGTGAGGCGGTTGACGACGGTGGTGGTGTCCTCCGCCTTGCGGATCCGGAGCCGGTCCCACAGGCGCACCTGCCGCTTGGCGGCGCGCACGCAGACCACGTCGGGGGTGATCACCAGCAGGGCGGTGTCGGCGAGTTCGACGGCGGCGGCGTTGGCGGACTGCATCTGGGAGCCGCAGTCCGCGATCACCACGTCGTAGCGGCCGCGCAGGGCGGTGACGATCTGGCGGGCGGCGCGGTCGTCGACCTCCTCGCCGCGTTCGCCCTCCTCGGGGGCGAGCAGCAGTCCGAGCCCGGTGTGGTGGGCGTGCACCGCCTCCTTCAGGACCCGGGCGGAGATGTCCTGGATCCCGGCGAGGTCCACCACCGAGCGGCGGAACTGCACGTCCAGGTAGGAGCCGAGGTCGCCGGACTGCAGGTCGAGGTCGACCAGCGCGACCCGGCGGCCGGCGGCCCGGGCGGCGAGCGCCAGGTGGACGGCGGTCACGGTGGTGCCGACGCCGCCCTTGGCGCCGGTGACGGTGACCAGGGTGCCGGTCGGTGCGGGCAGCGCGTCCGGGTTGCCGCCGAGGTGGACGCGGACCCCGGCCGCCCACTGGGCCGCGGCCTGCACCCGGGCGACCAGTTCGTCGTAGCCCAGCGGGAGGGCGACGATGCCCCGGGCGCCGGCGTCCATCGCGGCGGAGAACAGGGCGGGGCCGGCGTCGGCGGTGATCAGGACGACGCCGACGGCGGGGAACCGGAGGGCCACCTCGCGGATCAGCTCCAGGGCCGGGCCGGGGCCGATGCCCTCGTGGACCAGGACGACCTCGGGGAGCGCCTGGACTGCCACCGGGCCGGCGGAGCCGCCGGTGGGGGCCGACGACGCCGGGCCGGTCTGTCCGGCGGCCCCGGCCAGCGCATTGAGCAGCGCGGTCCCGTCGGGGACGGCGGGTGCCGGTTCGGCGTCCGGCATCTGGCCGAGCAGGGCGGCCAGGGCCCGGGCGGCGTCCGGGTCGCCGACTGCCGGGAGGATGCGGATGGTCACCTGGGCCTCCTGGTCACTTGTCGCCGTCGAGGGTGTACGTGCGCTCGCCGGGCGGGATGGTGGCCTGGGTGCCGGGGGCGAGCAGGGCGAGCCGTACGTGGGAGGCGAACGACTCCGCGTAGGCGACCCGTTGGGCGTCCTGGGTGTCGAGCGCGAAGGTGATCGGGACGGCCTGGCCGGGCTGGCGGCTGGTGGCGCCGGCGCTGCCGGGGTCCTTGGCCTCCAGGGGGGACAGCTTGCCGACGTCGATGACCTGGGCACCGGCGACGATGACCTTGGAGACCGGCTTGTCCTCGGGACGCCGGCCGTCGAAGGTGGCGAAGATGTTGACCCGCGAACCGGGGTTGATCTTGCCGGCCACGCCGGTGGCGGCGTCGATCATGATGGCGATCTCCTGCTGTCCCGGTTGGAGCGCCGGCCGGTCGACGATCATGTCGTCCTGGAGCAGCGAGCCCTTCCTGAGCGGGGTCACCGCGATCTTGCCGCTGACCTTGTCCAGGTCGGTGACGGCGGTGGGCGGCAGCCACCGCTGCGGGATCCTCACCTCTTCGAACTGCCCCGGATCCAGCGTTCTATAGGCCGCGACATCCGTTTTGAGCCGGTAGGCGGTGCGTTCCGGTCCGACCTTGGACTCCACGTTGTGGATCACCGACAGCACGCCGATGAAGGCGCCGACCGCACAGAGGACGGACAGGAGCAGCAGGATCACTCCGCGGCGCTGGCGTGAGTTCATGGGCGCGGGACCTCGATCGGGACGGGGCGGTCAGGGCGGGCGGTGGACGGCGGCGGGACGCGGTACGGGGGCGGTTCAGCGCACGTGGGCCACCGGACGCGCGCCGCCGGGGAGGGTGCGGAGGTCGGGGTGGCCGGAGTAGTCCGGGTGGCCGGGCAGGCCGCGCGGCCCGGCGCTCGGGGGGCCGAGCGGCCGCTGGCCCGCGCCCATCACGTCCGGTCCGCGGACGTCGAGTTGGCCGCGGACGCCGGGGGCGCCGCCGCGGACGCCGGTCAGGCTCGGTCCGCCCGCGCCACCGGGAACTCCGGCGCCGTGGGGCGCGCCTGTGCCGTGGGGCGCTCCGGTGGCGGGCGGGGTGCCCGGGACGGGCGCGCCCCCCGTGGCGCGGGGGACGCCCGTGTTTCCGGGGACGCCCGTCTCCGGCGGGCCCCCGGCGCCGTGCGGGGTACCCGTGGCGCGCGGGGAGTTGGCCAGGTGCGGGGAGTTCGCGGCGGGCGGGACGTCGGTGACGTGCGGGGCATGAGCGGCGTGTGGGGCGTCGGTGCCGCGGGGGGCGTCCGGCGGTCCCGGCAGCGGCACGCCGTTGAAGCCGACCACCCCGACCACCCCGGGGACGCCGGCGGGCGCCACGGGTGACAGCCCGCGCTGCCGCAGCGGCGACCCGGCCGGGTCGGACGCGGCGGGGGGCGGCTCCAGCGCGGGCGCCGGCGCGGCGACCGCGGCCGGCGCCCCGGCTATGGCGGCGGGTTCCCGTCCCGCGGAGCCGCTGCCCGCCCGGTCCCGGGCCAGCGGCGCCGCGCAGAACGCGCAGCGGTCGCCGATGACTTCCTGGCCGCACCAGTCGCATTCCTCGCGCCGGACGGAGGCCACCAGACGGCTCAGCAGCGCCGGATCGGGGATGGCGGCGGCGAATTCGATCAGTTTCTGGGTGCCCCACCAGCGGGCGGACTCGCCGGGCAGCCGCGCCTCGTAGACGCCCTGCACCTGCCAGGCCGGGGCCAGCGCGGAGGTCACCCAGTCGGCACTGAGCTGGCCGCGGGCGACCGCGAGTTGGGTGGCGAAGCCGGGCGGGCGCAGGCCGGCCCGGGTGCTGTGCCGGTCGAGGTGGAGCAGTTGGGGCTGCGGGGTGGCGAGGACCGCGAAGTGCACGCCGGGCAGCCAGGACTTCATGTGGGAGCGCAGGTCCACCTCGACCCGGTCCAAGCCGCTGACGCTGCCCAGCAGGGCCCCGGCGTGGACGTAGTGCGCGAGCAGCCGGGCGGCGCAGGCCAGCACGCCGGGGCTGAAGCCGCACATCGACAACTGCCTCAGCTGGCGGGCGAGTACGGCGACGCCGAGCGGCGGCAGGGCGCTGGGCAGGATCGCGATCCGGTCGCTCTCCAGGACGGAGCGCAGGGTGTGCAGGCGACGGACGTGCTCCGGCGGGCAGGCGGTGGAGTACAGCACGATGAGGTGGCCGTGGTGTTCGAGGACCGCGCTGGTCTCCGCCAACGCCTCGTCCAGCGGCGCCAGGTGCGGGGCGCGCAGCACGACCGCGGCGGGGGTCTGGCGATCCGTCGCGGGCAGCGCGAGGTCCGGGCTGGTGACGGCAATCGCGGTCGGCACGTCGCTCCCCCACTCCTTCCGGCCTCCGGGGCTCCCGGGACCGCGGATCGGCACAGCTCTGCGCCATCGGCGCCATACGCTCTGCACTTTATCCACAGAGATACGTCCCGGAGAACACGTTCTGGGCTACTCGTCTTGCCCGTTGGTCCACAGGGAACCCCCCCATACCCCTCAAGCGGCGAGCATCGGAACACCGGCTTCCGACCGGACCCTTGACACCGTTTATTGGTCTGGACCACCTTGTACGACAAGCCCAGGGGCCCCTGAGCGCACACGGCACCACTCCCCCAACCACCCCCCACACGGAGGCAGTCGTGGTTCGCGCACATGGAGGAACAGGTACGACGAGGATGACGGTCAGGACACGCACGACCCGCGCGGCACGGTCGCGGTACGCCCGCGGACGGCTGCTGGCCGGGGTGGCCGCCGCCGTGTTGACCTCGGCCGGCCTGGTGGCGGCCGGCCCGGCCGCCACCGCCGGGGCGGTCGGCCCGACGGCCCGCACCGCGGCCGTCCCCAAGCACGCCCTGACGGGGTACTGGCAGAACTTCAACAACGGTGCCAAAGTGCAGAAGTTGAAGGACGTCGACGACGCCTACGACATCATCGCGGTGGCCTTCGCCGACGCGACCGGGCAGCCGGGCGCCGTCACCTTCACCCTCGATCCGGCGGTCGGCTACGGCTCGGCGGCCGACTTCAAGGCCGACGTCAAGGCCAAGCAGGCGGCCGGCAAGTCGGTGGTGCTCTCGGTCGGCGGCGAGAAGGGCGCGGTGGCGGTCAACGACGGCACGTCCGCGCAGAACTTCGCCGATTCGATCAACGGCCTGATGGACGAGTACGGCTTCGACGGCGTCGACATCGACCTGGAGAACGGCCTCAACTCCACCTACATGACACAGGCGTTGAAGGCCGTGCACGCCAAGCACCCCGGCGTCGTGGTGACGATGGCCCCGCAGACCATCGACATGCTGTCGCCGCAGAACGAGTACTTCAAGACCGCACTGGGCATCAAGGACTTCCTCACCGTCGTCAACACGCAGTTCTACAACAGCGGTGCGATGAACGGCTGCGACGGCAAGGTCTACTCCCAGGGCACGGTGGACTTCCTCACCTCGCTCGCCTGCACCCAGTTGGAGGGCGGTCTGGACCCGTCCCAGGTCGGCCTGGGCCTGCCGGCCTCCCCGAGCGCGGCGGGCGGCGGGTACGTCGCGCCGGCCGTGGTCAACGCGGCGCTGGACTGCCTGACCACGGGCACCAACTGCGGCTCGTTCAAGCCCGCCAGGACGTATCCGGGGCTGCGGGGCGCGATGACCTGGTCGACGAACTGGGACGCCGCGAACGGCGGTGCCTTCGCGAGTCAGGTGGGCGGCCACGTCCACGGGCTGCCGTAGCCGGCGCCCTCCCATGAGACGCCACCCCCCTGAAAGGGCCGGGCCCCGTGCACGAGGTGCGCGGGGCCCGGTCGCGCGTCGTGCGGGTCAGTGCCGGACGCCCGACGGCTTGGGCAGGGTGCAGCCCGAGGCGTTCAGGTCCAGCGTGTTGCCGGCGCCGAAGCACTTGGGGATGAAGTAGGTCTCCTCGGCGTAGTTGATGCCCTTGTGGACGGTGACGTTGCCGTTCTCGTCGACCTCGCACGGGTTGTTCTCGGTGCAGCGCTCACCGTTCTCGTTGCCCGTGTTGTTGATGGCGGTGACCTTGCCGGTGGTGTTGTCGACCACCGGCGAGCCGGAGGTCCCGCCGATCGTCTTGCACTCCGGGGTGTAGCGGACCGAGTCCTTCCAGGACCAGCCGCCCTCCTTGAGGGTGGGCACGAAGCCGTCGACGCTACAGGTGTAGGTCTTCTTCCAGTAGCCGGAGACGACGGTGATCCCGGCACCCTTGGCGGGGTGGTCGGTGGACAGCTCCAGCGGCTTGATGCCGTACTTCTGCTCGATCTGCGCGTAGGTCGAGCCGGTCTGATACAGCGTCACATCGGTGTCGGTCATCGTCGCGTAGACGATCTTGGTGGCCTGGAGCGTGCCGAGGTCGCCGGCGGACTTGTCCAGGACGGTGAAGCTGCGGCTGGAGGGCTGGTCGACTATCACCTGGCCCGGGTCGGGCATGCCGCTCTCCAGGCAGTGCCCGTTGGTCATCACCAGCGCCGGGTCGTTCGGCTGGGAGGTGGGCATCTTGACGATCGATCCGGAGCAGTCGTCCAGCGCCACCGTGCCGGCGAAGTCAACGGCCTTGGTGTGCGGGGGCTTCGGGGCGTGGTGCGCGGGGGCGCCGGCCGGGGCGGCGCCCGCCGGGCTGGCGGCGGTCACCAGGGCGGCGGCTCCCATGACGGCGGTGGCCAGGGTGCCGACGAGAGGTCGATACATGTGGGGGGTCCTCTCAGCTGTGTGTCCGGAGTTCCGCGGCGTCAGTTTCCGTGCACCGCTCCGGATTTGTCATGCGCATTGTTCGCTGACGGGGACCGCGCGGCAAGGATTTTCCGTAAATCGGTGACCCGCCCCGCGCCGCACCCACGAGCGGACGCCGGTGTTCCCTACCCACGCCACCCACTCGACCACCCCGGCGGACACGGAAGAGCGGTGCCCCGGAGCGCCGCGTCGCGCTCCGGGGCACCGCCCGGCCCTCCCCCGACGGCTCCCTAGACGAGCAGGCTCACCACGGCCGCCACCGCGAACCCGGCGAGCGAGAGCACCGATTCCAGCACCGTCCAGGACTTCAGCGTGTCCCGCTCGGAGATCCCGAAGTACTTGCTGACCATCCAGAACCCGCCGTCGTTCACATGCGAGGCGAAGATCGAGCCGGCCGAGATCGCCATGATGACCAGGGCCAGGTGCGCCTGGGAGAGCCCCTGCGCCTCGACCAGCGGCAGCACGATGCCGGCGGTGGTCACGATCGCCACCGTCGCCGAGCCCTGGGCCACCCGCAGCACCAGCGAGAGCAGGTAGGCCAGCACGATCACCGGCAGGCCGACGTGGTGGAAGGTGTCCGACAGCGCGGCGGCCACCCCGCTGCCCTTGAGCACCGCGCCGAAGATCCCGCCGGCGCCGACGACCAGCAGGATGTTGCCGACCGGCTTGAGGGACGCGGTGGAGACCGTCTCCAGGGACTTGCGGGACCAGCCGCGCCGCACGCCCAGCAGGTAGTACGCCAGCAGCAGGGCGAGCGTCAGGGCGACGAAGGGGTGGCCGAAGAACTCGATCACCGAGCGGCCGGTGGACGGGGCCAGCGCGATGGAGGAGAAGGTCGCCAGCAGGATCAGCACCAGCGGGGTGCCGATGATGGCGAGGACGGTGGCCAGCGCGACCGGCCGCTCCCGCGGGGCGCTTCCCGAAGCCGCCTGCTCGGCGGCGACCGCGGCCCGCGCCTCCTCGGCGGCCTCGGCCATGTCCTGCGGGACGGGCACGAACAGCCGCTTGCCGATCCAGGCGGCGTACCCCCAGGCCGCGAGCACCGCGGGCACCCCGCACACCACGCCCATCAGGATGACCCAGCCCAGGTCGACCTTGAACAGGCCGGCCGCGGCCACCGGTCCGGGGTGCGGCGGCAGGAACGCGTGCGTCATGGACAGTCCGGCCAGCAGCGGCATGGCGTAGAGCACGACCGACTTGCCGCTCTTCCTGGCGGCCGCGTAGACCAGCGGCGCCAGGACGAAGATGCCGACGTCGAAGAAGACCGGGATGCCGAAGATCAGGCCGGTCAGGCCCATCGCCAGCGGGGCGCGCCGCTCGCCGAAGAGGGCCAGCAGCCGGGCGCTCAACACCTCGGCGCCACCCGACACTTCGAGGATCGCGCCGAGCATGGTGCCCAGGCCGATGATGATGGCGACGTGGCCGAGGATGCCCCCCATACCGGCCTCGATCATGGAGACCGCGTCGGACTTCTGGACCGTGCCGAAGAGTTCGGTGACGGAGAGGCCGGCGGCCAGGCCGACCGCGACGGAGACGCCGAGCAGGGCGACGAAGGGCTGCAGCCTGACCTTCATGATCAGGAAGAGCAGCAGGGCGATGCCGAGGGCGGCGACGGCCAACAGGCCGGGCGTGCCCGGTATCAGGGCGAGCAGTCCACCGGTGTGTGGTGGTGCGGGCGGGGCGGGGGTCGCGGCAGCAAGGACCATGGGTGACTCCGTTGTCAGGCCGGGTGTGTCCAGGCAGGGGGGACCGCGGCACGGCACCCCGGCATTACGGGGTGCCGTGCCGTGCGGCGGGCGGTGCGCGCGGCGGTGCGCTAACGGCGGGCGGAGCAAGGGGGTTGGTGCCTCAGCTCAGGACGGCGAGGGCGTCGATCTCGATGAGCAGGCCCTTGGGCAGGCCCACGTAGACGGTGGTCCGGGCGGCCGGCGGGGCCGTCAGGTCCTGCTCCTCGAAGTAGGCGTTGTAGATCTCGTTCATCTCGGCGAAGTGGTCCACGTCCGTGAGGTAGACGCGCATCATCATCACGTCGTCCCAGGTGGCGCCGCCCTCTTCGAGGATCGCCTTGACGTTGGCGAAGGTCTGGAGGGTCTGCTCGCGCAGCGTCGGGCCGGCCGGCGTCGGGGGCTGGCCCGCGACGGCCGGCAGGAAGCCGACCTGGCCGGCGACCTGGAGGATGTTGCCCTTCTTGACGCCGTGCGAGAACTTCGCGGGCGGGGTGGTGTGGGTGGCCGGGGTGAGGGCGGTCTTCTCGCTCATGTGTGTCCTTCAGACGTGCTTCACGGGGCCGGCTTGTGGCCGGGGCTCGGGGTGCCGGAGTACTCCCGGCTGATGGCGTCGGCGGTGCGGCGCACCAGCGGGAGCAGGCCGAGGAGTTCCTCCGCGCTGACGACGACGTTGGGTGCGGAGACCGACATGGCGGCCGCCACCCGGCCGTCCGCGCCCCGGATGGGGGCGCCGACGCAGTTGATGGACTCCTCGTGGCCACCGAGGTCGGTGGCCCAGCCCTGTTCGCGCACCGTGGCCAGCTCGGCCAGGAAGGCCGCGGCGTCGGTGGTCGAACGGGACGTGTAACGGGGGTAGTCGAGCTTCTCCGCGACGGTGCGGCGCTCGGCCTCGGGCAGGTCGGCCAGGAGCAGCTTGGCGACCGCGGCGACGGTGATCGCGACCGGCTTGCCGATCCGGGAGTACATCCGGACCGGGTAGCGGCTCTCGACCTTGTCGATGTAGAGGACCTCGTTCTCCTCGTAGACGGCGAGGTGGACGGTGTGGCCGCACTTCTCGTTGAGCGCGACGAGGTGGGGGTGGGCGATGTCCCGGACGTCGAGGCTCTCCACGGCCTCCTGGGCGAGGGCGAAGAGCCGGGCGCCGAGGCGGTAGCGCTGGTCGGGCTGGCGGTAGACGAGGCCGTGCTCGTGGAGGGTGCGCAGCAGCCGCAGCGCGGTGGACTTGTGCACGCCGAGCCGGTCGGCGACCCGTCCCAGGTCGGCGGGGCCCTCGGCGAGCAGCGGCAGGATGCTCAGCGCGCGGTCGACGGTCTGGCTCATGCTCGTGCCCCGCTCCGCTTCGCCCCGGCCCCGCCGGGGGCGCGCCGGTCGATGGTGCTCTGGCTGCGCTCGTTCACTGCGTCCGTACCTCCTGGTCCGCGGCCTGGCTGGCGTCCGTCCAGCCGGGGCCGAGGTGCAGTTTCCCCCACGCGTCGTCGTCGAGCCCGGCCAACCGGTCCGCCACGGCGCGGGAGGGGGGTGCGGCGAGGTCGCCGGGGACGGTGAGGGCGGCGGCGGCCCACAGGTGGCCGTGCCGGACCCGGGTGCGCAGCGGCAGGGCGCGCAGGGCGGCGGAGAGGAACCCGGCGGCGAAGGCGTCGCCGGCACCGACCGCGGCGACCACGTCGACGGTGGGGGCGGGCACGAGGGTGCCGGCGGGCTCCTCGTCTTCGCCGGGGGTGCCGGGGGCGCGGCGGAAGACCAGCGCGCCGGCCGCGCCGAGCTTGACGACCAGGGTCTGGGGTTGGGGCAGCGCCGCCCGGACCGCCCTCGGGTCGGGCAGGCCCCAGGCGGCCAGCGCCTCGTCGGCGCCGACGAAGACGACGTCGGCGGCGCGCGCCAGGTCCAGGAGGACCTCCGGGCCGCGCGCGCCGGACCACAGGTGCGGACGGTGGTTGACGTCGAACGAGATCAGCGGGCGGGCGCGGTCGTCCGGGCGGGCCATGAGGGCGCGCAGCAGGCCCAGGCAGTCCGCGGAGAGCGCGGCGGTGATGCCGGAGAGGTGCAGCACCCGGCCGGAGCGGAGGGCGGCCAGGTCCATGGTGTCCGCGGCCATCGCGGAGGCGGCGGAGCCGGCACGGTAGTAGGCGACTTCGTGGGCGGCGGTGGCCCGGTCGCCGGCGGTGCGGAAGTAGATGCCGGTGGGGCGGGTGGGGTCGCGGCGGACCGCGGTGGTGTCGACGCCGTGGCCGGCGATCTCCCGGACCAGGTGGTCGCCGAAGCCGTCGGCGCCGACCCGGGAGATCCAGCGGGTCGGGTGCCCGGCGCGGGCGAGGGCGCAGGCGACGTTGGACTCCGCGCCGCCGATGGCGCGCTCGAAGGCCGGCACGTCGGCGAGCGGGCCGGGGACGGTGGGCAGGAAGGTGACCATGGACTCGCCGAGGCAGACGACGTCGACGTCCGGGGCCGCGCCGGCCGCCGGGACGGGCGGGTCGCTGACGTTCGAGGACCTGGTCACGATCGGTTGCGCTCCTTCGCTGTGCCGTCCCTGGCCGTCCGCTCTGCCGCGCGGGCCCCTCGAAGGGTCCGCGGGAGGGTGCGCCGGCCGCGGGCGGGGCCGCTTTCCGGGCGGTGTGACGTGGGGTTTCCGGTCTGCCCGCGGCGTGTTCCGCCCGGTCGGCCCTGGCGTTTTCCCACCATTGACCGGGCGATGGCTCGGATGTTAGACAGCTGTAAGCGATATGCGCAATGGGTGTTGCAGAGGGTGCAACACGCTCTTTGAGGAGGCTCCATGGCCGGCGAGCGGCTCGCGCAGGAACTCAAGAACCTCGCGGACGAGAAGGTCGATCACCGCTTCAAGGCGCTCCCCCCGGACGCCGCCGGACGCACCGTCGGCGCGCTGGCCGCCGAGCGCCGCAACCTCTTCACCGGCGGCTTCACCACCCCCGTACTGGCCCTCTCCGCCGAGTCGGTCGAGCACAACCTCGCCCTCCTGGAGACCTACGCCGCCCGGCACGGCCTGGCCTTCGCCCCGCACGGCAAGACCTCCATGGCCCCGCAGCTCTTCGAGCGCCAACTGGCGCACGGCGCCTGGGGAATCACCGCGGCCGTCCCCCACCAGGCGCGCGTCTACCGCGACTTCGGCATCCAGCGGATCTTCCTCGCCAACGAGGTCGTCGACGCCGCCGGGCTGCGCTGGCTGGCCGGCGAACTCGCCGCCGACCCCGACTTCCGCTTCATCTGCTACGTCGACTCGGTGCGCGGCATCGAGCTGATGGACGCCGCCCTGCGCGCCGCCGAGGCGACCCGCCCGGTGGACGTCGTCATCGAACTGGGCGCCGGCGACGGGGCCCGCACCGGCGCCCGCACCGAGGCCGAGTGCCGCGAACTGGCCGACGCGATCGCCGGCGTGGACACCCTCCGCCTGGTCGGTGTGGCCGGCTACGAGGGCGAGGTGCCCGACGCGGACCACGAGCGGGTCACGGCGTGGCTGCGCCGGCTGGTCGCGCTGGCCGCCGACCTCGACGCCGCCGGCCGCTTCGCCGACCTCGACGAGATCGTGGTCAGCGCCGGCGGCAGCGCGTGGTTCGACGCGGTCGCCGAGGTCTTCGCGGACCTCCCCGCGCTCTCCGCACCCGTCCTGAAGCTGCTGCGCTCGGGCGCGTACGTCTCGCACGACGACGGGCACTACCGCCACCTCACGCCCTTCAACCGCGTCCCGGAAGAGGGCGCGCTGGAGCCGGCCTTCCGCCTCTGGGCGCAGGTCGTCTCCCGCCCCACCCCGGAGCAGGCGTTCCTCAACGCCGGCAAGCGGGACGCCGCGTACGACCTCCACCTGCCGCAGCCGCAGGCCGTGCGCTCCGGCCGGGACGGCACCCTGCGCCCGGCGACCGGCCTCACCGTCACCGGCCTGTCCGACCAGCACGCCTGGGTACGGACCGAGCACGCCGGGGACCTGGAGGTCGGCGACTGGGTCGCCCTCGGCCTGTCGCACCCCTGCACCTCCTTCGACAAGTGGCAGTTGATCCCGCTGGTCGAGCGGGACGGGACGGTCGTCGATTTCGTCCGCACGTTCTTCTGATGCCCACCGGGGGTGCGCCGCTCGCCCCGGAGCACCCCCGAGAATCCCCGATCGCACCCTGACCCGCCCCTGACGCACCGCCCCGGACGGCCCAGACGGCCCGGACGGGGCGGCGAGGACCCGAGACCGCCGAGAGAGGCAGCCCGCCCATGGACACCGTGTTCCGCGACGCACGCGTCATCGACGGGTCCGGCGGCCCCTCCTACCGCGCCGACGTCGCCCTGGCGGACGGCCGGATCGCCACCGTCCACCGGGAGGCGGACGGCGGCCCCCGCCCGTCCGCCCCCCGCACCGTGGACGCCGCCGGCCTCGCCCTCGCCCCCGGCTTCATCGACATGCACGCGCACAGCGACCTGGCGCTGCTGCGCGACCCGGAGCACACCGCGAAGGCCGCCCAGGGCGTCACCCTCGAAGTCCTCGGCCAGGACGGCCTGTCCTACGCCCCGGTCGACGACCGCACGCTCGCCGCGGTCCGGGCCCAGATCGCCGGCTGGAACGGCGGCGGCCCCGGCGACGACGCCCTCCCCTTCACCTGGCGCACCGTCGGCGAGTACCTCGACCGCCTGGACCACGGCTTCGACGGCGAGGGCATCGCGGTCAACGCCGCCTACCTTGTCCCCCAGGGCACCGTCCGGATGCTCGCCGTCGGCCTCGACGACCGCCCGGCCACCGACGCCGAACTCGACCGGATGCGGCAGCTCGTCGCCGCGGGCCTGGAGCAGGGCGCGGTGGGCCTGTCGTCCGGCCTGACCTACACCCCGGGCATGTACGCCTCCGACGCCGAACTGACCGAACTGTGCCGGGTGGTGGCCCGCTACGACGGCTACTACTGCCCGCACCACCGCTCCTACGGCGCCGGCGCCCTGACCGCGTACGAGGAGATGATCGCCCTCACCCGCGAGGCCGGCTGCGCGCTGCACCTCGCCCACGCCACCATGAACTTCGGCGTCAACGAGGGCCGGGCGCCGGAACTCCTCGCCCTGTTGGACCAGGCCCTGGACGCCGGCGCCGACCTCACCCTGGACACCTATCCGTACACCCCCGGCTGCACCACGCTCGTGGCGATGCTGCCCAGCTGGGCCGGCGAGGGCGGCCCGGACGCGATCCTGGCCCGGCTGGCCGACGACACCACCGCCGCGGCCGTCCGGCACGCCCTGGAGGTCGAGGGGTCGGACGGCTGCCACGGCGTCCCCATCGACTGGGACACCATCGAGATCTCCGGCGTCACCGACCCCGCACTGGACGGCTGGGTCGGCGCGACCGTCGCCCGCACCGCCGCCGCCCGCGGCGAGGACCCCTGGGACGCCGCCCGCCACCTGCTGCGCGCCGACCGGCTGGGCCCCACGATCCTCCAGCACGTCGGGCACGAGGACAACGTCCGGCAGATCATGCGGCACCGGGTCCACACCGGCGGCAGCGACGGCATCCTCCAGGGCGCCAAGCCGCACCCGCGGGCGTACGGCACCTTCCCGCAGTACCTGGGCCGGTACGCCCGCGAGCTGGGCGTGCTGTCCCTGGAGGAGTGCGTGGCGCACCTGACGTCGCGCCCGGCCGCCCGGCTGCGGCTGCCCGACCGCGGCCTGGTCCGCGAGGGGTACCGCGCCGACCTGGTCCTCTTCGATCCGCGGACGGTCGCCGCCGGCTCCACCTTCGACGCCCCCCGCACCCCGCCCACCGGCATCCCGCACGTCCTGATCGACGGCCGGTTCGTCATCGAGGACGGCCGCCGCACCGACGTCCTGGCCGGCCGGGCGGTCCGCCGCACCCCGGGCCGGTCCTAACCGCGCCCGGCGGGACGCCCGGGCCCGACCGCCCGCCACGAAATCAGCACCCGCCCCACCGGTCGCACCGGGTGAGCGCCCGCGCACCGTCCGCCGACCACGTGGCGAAAACCACCCGGCGCGCTGCCCTACGCCCCCGTAGAGTGGCCGTCATGCAGGTGATCCAGTCAACGAAGCTCGCCAACGTCTGCTACGAAATCCGCGGCCCCGTGCTTGAGGAGGCGATGCGGCTGGAGGCAGAGGGTCACCGCATCCTCAAGCTCAACACCGGCAACCCGGCGGCGTTCGGATTCGAGTGCCCGCCCGAGATCCTGGAGGACGTCCTCCGCTCGGTCGGCACCGCACACGGCTACGGCGACGCCAAGGGCCTGCTCTCGGCCCGCCGGGCAGTGGTGCAGCACTACCAGACCAAGGGCATCGACCTCTCCGTCGACGACGTCTACCTCGGCAACGGCGTCTCCGAGCTGATCCAGATGTCGATGCAGGCACTGCTGGACGACGGCGACGAGGTGCTGGTCCCGGCCCCCGACTACCCGCTGTGGACGGCGTCGGTCTCGCTCTCCGGCGGCACCGCCGTCCACTACCGCTGCGACGAGCAGGCCGACTGGATGCCGGACCTCGCCGACATCGAGCGCAAGATCACCGACCGCACCAAGGCCCTCGTCGTCATCAACCCCAACAACCCCACCGGCGCGGTCTACGACGACGAGCTGCTGCGCGGCCTCGCCGAGATCGCCCGCCGGCACAACCTGATCGTCTGCGCCGACGAGATCTACGACAAGATCCTCTACGACGGCGTCACCCACACCCCGTTCGCCGCGCTCGCCCCGGACCTGCTGACGCTGACCTTCAACGGCCTGTCCAAGGCGTACCGGGTCGCCGGCTACCGCAGCGGCTGGCTGGCGGTCTGCGGCCCGAAGGCGCACGCCGCCTCGTACATCGAGGGGCTGACGATCCTGGCGAACATGCGGCTGTGCGCCAACATGCCGGCGCAGCACGCGGTCGCCACCGCCCTCGGCGGCCGGCAGTCGATCAACGACCTGGTGCTCCCCGGCGGCCGGCTCCTGGAGCAGCGCGACACCGCCTACGAACTGCTCACGCGGATACCGGGCGTCAGCTGCGTCAAGCCGAAGGGCGCGCTCTACGCCTTCCCTCGACTGGACCCCGCGGTGTACAAGGTCAAGGACGACCGTCAGATGGTGCTGGACCTGCTGCGCGCCGAGAAGATCATGATCGTCCACGGCACCGGCTTCAACTGGCCCGAGCCGGACCACTTCCGCCTGGTCACGCTGCCGAACAAGGACGACCTGACGGACGCCGTCACCCGCATCGGCGCCTTCCTCGACGGTTACGGACAGTACTGAACCGCAGCAACTTCTATACGAGACACAATTTTAGACAGGGTCTAAGCTAGGATGGCCTCCTAGACGTTTTCAGGAGGCCGTCCCATGTACGAACCGATCCGCACCAAGTCGGTCCACACCATGGCCGTCGCCCCGGGGATCCCGCACCGCTCCCGCGAGGAGGAGCTGGACATCCGGCTCGCCGGGCAGCTGACCGCGCTGCTCACCGTCACCGACGAGCTGCACGCCCTGACCGAGTGCGGCGCCGCGCGCGCCGCCCTGGCCTCGGCGGCCGAGCGCATCGCCGCCGCGGTCGCCCGGCTGAGCGGCCAGCTGCCGCTGCGCGCCGAACCGACCGGCGGCGACCCGACCCGGATCCCGGCCCTCCGCCAGCGCGCCCACACCCTCGCCGGGAACGCCCTCGCCGTCGCCACCTCGCGGGACGACGCCGAGGCCATCGCGCTGGCCGAGGAGCGGCTCTCCGCCCACCGCGCCGGCGAACGGGACCTCGCCACCACCTGACCGCACACTCCCGAGGACGCCGACCGGCGTCCGGCCGGTCGAAGGCCCCACAACGCACCCGCCCGGGGCCCGTACACGCGTACGGGCCCCGGGCGGTCGTGCACACGGGCCGGGCGGGCGGTGCGCCGCCGGGCCGGCCGGGACTAGCCGAGCCGCTGCACCAGCGCGCGGTACTCGTCCCACAGCTCCTTCGGCGTGTGGTCGCCGAAGGTGTTGAGGTGCTCGGGGACCAGCGCCGCCTCCTCGCGCCAGACCTCCTTGTCGACGGTGAGCAGGAACTCCAGGTCCTTCTCGGAGAGTTCCAGGCCCTCGGTGTCCAGCGCGTCCTTGGTGGGCAGCACACCGATCGGCGTCTCGACGCCCTCGGCCGTGCCCGCCAGCCGCTCGACGATCCACTTGAGCACCCGGCTGTTCTCGCCGAAGCCCGGCCACACGAAGCGGCCCGCGTCGTCCTTGCGGAACCAGTTGACGTAGTAGATCTTCGGCAGCTTCGCCGGGTCCTTGTCGGCCCCGACCTTGAGCCAGTGCGCCATGTAGTCGCCCATGTTGTAGCCGCAGAACGGCAGCATGGCGAACGGGTCGCGACGCAGCTCCCCGACCTTGCCCTCGGCGGCGGCGGTCTTCTCGGACGCCACGTTGGCCCCGAGGAAGACACCGTGCTGCCAGCTGAGCGACTCGGTCACCAGCGGCACCGCGCTGGCCCGGCGACCGCCGAACAGGATGGCCGAGATCGGCACGCCCTTGGGGTCCTCCCACTCGGGCGCGATGGTCGGGCACTGGGCGGCGGGCACGGTGAACCGCGCGTTGGGGTGCGCGGCCGGGACACCGGAGGCGGGCGTCCAGTCGTTGCCCTTCCAGTCCGTCAGGTGCGCCGGGGTCTCCTCGGTCATGCCCTCCCACCACACGTCGCCGTCGTCGGTCAGGGCGACGTTGGTGAAGACGGAGTTGCCCCAGAGGGTCTTCATGGCGTTGGCGTTGGTGTGCTCGCCGGTGCCGGGCGCCACGCCGAAGAAGCCGGCTTCGGGGTTGATCGCGTAGAGCTGGCCGTCCTCGCCGAACCGCATCCAGGCGATGTCGTCACCGATGGTCTCGACCGTCCAGCCGGGGATCGTCGGCTCCAGCATGGCCAGGTTCGTCTTGCCGCAGGCGCTCGGGAACGCCGCGGCGACGTACTTGGCCTCGCCCTGCGGCGGGGTCAGCTTGAGGACGAGCATGTGCTCGGCCAGCCAGCCCTCGTCGCGGGCCATGACGGAGGCGATCCGCAGCGCGTAGCACTTCTTGCCGAGCAGCGCGTTGCCGCCGTAGCCCGAGCCGTACGACCAGATCTCGCGGGACTCGGGGAAGTGCGAGATGTACTTGGTGGAGTTGCACGGCCACGGCACGTCCTGCTCGCCCTCGGCGAGCGGGGCGCCGAGGGTGTGCACGGCCTTGACGAAGAAGCCGTCGGTGCCGAGCTCGTCGAGGACCGCCTGGCCCATCCGCGTCATGGTGCGCATCGACACGGCGACGTACGCGGAGTCGGTGATCTCCACCCCGATGGCGGAGAGCGGGGAGCCGAGCGGGCCCATGCAGAACGGGACGACGTACATCGTCCGGCCCTTCATCGCACCGCGGAAGATGCCCTTCTCCCCCGCGAAGATCTCCCGCATCTCGGCGGGGGCCTTCCAGTGGTTGGTCGGGCCGGCGTCCTCTTCCTTCTCCGAACAGATGAAGGTGCGGTCCTCGACACGCGCGACGTCCGTCGGGTCGGACGCGGCGTAGTACGAGTTGGGGCGCTTGATCGGGTCGAGCTTGCGGAACGTGCCCTTCTCGACGAGCTCCTCGGACAGCCGCTCGTACTCCGCTTCCGAGCCGTCGCACCAGACGACCCGGTCGGGCTGGGTGATCGCCGCTATTTCGTCGACCCAATCGAGCAGGGCCTGGTGCCGGGTCGGGGTGGGAGCCGCGTTGTCGCGCGCCACGATCGCTCCTAGATGAGGGGTTTTGGCCGGCTTCCTGCTCATAAGGCAAGGAAACCGCTGCTTTTACTTGTCTGCCCCTTGGGGGCCGCGACCCGGATGCTTCGTGACCGCTCATCCGGTGCCGACCGCACTCATTTGATCATCCGACCCTGAATCGGTTCTGTCCAGGGGGCACCGTGGTGACCGTCACCACTTCCGGACGAATCCGTAACTTACGGTTGCGTAGGTAGCATTGCGCCATGACTTCCGCGCCTGACGCCGCCGAAAGCCGCCCCCCTGCCGCGCCGTCCAGGACCGATACCGGGTCCCCGGTCACGGCGGTCGCCGCCACGGCCGGACCGCTCAAGCCGAAGCTGCGGGGCTGGCTGCACGCCGGGATGTTCCCGGCCGTCCTGCTCTCCGGCGTCGTCCTGACCGCGCTCGCCGACAGCCCCCGAGGCCGCCTGGCCTGCGCGATCTACACGATCAGCGCCTGCCTGCTGTTCGGCGTCAGCGCCCTTTACCACCGCGGCAATTGGAGCCCCCGGGTCGACGGGGTGTTGCGCCGGCTCGACCACGCCAACATCTTCCTGATCATCGCCGGCACCTACACCCCGCTGACGCTGCTACTGGTGACGGGCACCCGCGGCCAGGTGCTGCTCTGGGCGGTCTGGGCCGCCGCACTGGCGGGCATCGCCTTCCGGGTCTTCTGGGTCGGCGCGCCACGCTGGCTCTACACCCCCTGCTACATCGCCATGGGCTGGGCCGCCGTCTTCTTCCTCCCCGACTTCCTGCGCACCGGCGGCATCGCCGTCCTCGTCCTCGTGATCGTCGGCGGGCTGCTCTACAGCGCGGGCGGCGTGATCTACGGCATCAAGCGCCCCAACCCGTCACCTCGGTGGTTCGGCTTCCATGAGGTCTTCCACTCCCTCACCCTCGCGGCCTTCGTCGTGCACTACGTGGGCATCTCGCTCGTCGCGTATTCGCACCGCTGAGGCGGGGATCCGGGTGGCCGACCCGTCGGGCCCGCCACCCGCTCTACCGCCCGGTCTGCCGGCACCCGCCGCGCCCCACCCCGGCCGCGGCCGCGAGGCGGCGGCCACGCGCCACGTCAAGACCGCCAGACCGGCCAGCACCAGCACCGTCACCAACAGGCCGCCCCCCACCAGGAAGCCGCCCACGCACAGCGCGGCGGCGAGCGCGGCATACACATGAATCGCGGGTCGCATCGCGAACCTCCCCGTCCGATCACCCAATCGTCACTGACAGTAATCATGCCCGCCTCACAGCGTGACACACCCCACTGACAATCAGAGCGCTGTCAAGGCACCGTGCCTCGGCCACGAGACGGACGGGGACAATGAGCCGCATGGTCTGCGCACGCGTCTCCGCCGCCACGCCCGGCAACCCGAAGCCCGGGCTGCGCGAGCGGAAGAAGCTCAAGACCCGGCAGGCGATCCGCCGGGCCGCCTTCCGGCTCTTCGCGGAGCGGGGCTACGACGCGACCCCCGTCGACCGGATCGCCGCGGCCGCCGAGGTCTCCCCCAGCACGGTCGTCCGCTACTTCCCCGCCAAGGAGGACATCGTGCTCACCGACGAGTACGACGCCCTGCTGGCCGCCGGGATCCGCGCCCGCCCGACCGGCGAACCCTTCGTCGAGACCCTGCGGCACGTCACGGTCGGGATCATGCGCGACATCAGCGCGACCGACCGCGGAGAACTCGTCCAGCGCATCCGGCTGATCCGCGACGTGCCGGCCGTGCGGGGCCGCACCGCGGAACTCACCGCCCGGCACATCGAGACCGTCAGCACCGCGCTGGCCGAGCGCGCCGGCCGCCCGGCGGACGACCTGGCAATCCGGGTCGTCAGCGCGGCCGTCCTGGCCGCGCTCCAGGAGGCGATGCTGCGCTGGGCCGGGGACCACGAGGCGACCAGCCCGCAGGAACTCATCCAGCAGTCCATGGACGTCCTGGCCCGCGGGCTCACCCTCTGACCGCGCGGCCCCCCGCACTCGGACCGCCGGCCCCCGGATCGCCCGGCTCCCCCAGGCGGGCCGCCAGACGCGACCGCACCCGGGACAACCGCGCGATGTGGCCGTCCAGCTCGGCCAGCCGGCGGCGGGCCACCGCCTCGGCGGCCGCGCAGCGCCCGGAGCCCGGATCCGGTACGAGCAGGTCCGGTACGCCCTCCGGCGGCAGGGACTGCAGCAGGTCCGCGAAGGCCCGCACGTCGCCGACGGTCAGCCCCGCCTCGCGCAGTTCGCGGACGGCCCGCAGCCGGCGGACGTCCTCCGCGTCGTACTCCCGGTGGCCCGACGGCATCCGCCGGGCCGTCACCAGTCCCTGCTGCTCGTAGTAGCGCAGCGCCCGCGGCGTCAGCCCGGCGGCCGCCGCCGCGTCCCCGATCCGCATCCGCCTCCCCCTCGTCCCCCCGTGGTGCGCGCGACGGCCTAGCGGCCGGCCGCCGTGGGGTCCCCGAACGTCTCGTTCAGGACCCGTTCGACGTCCACGGCCCAGGTCAGCAGGGACTCGTCGGCCCCGGACCGGCCCACCAACTGGAGCCCCAGCGGCAGTCCGTTGCCGGCCCGGCCGGCGGGCAGGCTCAGCGAGGGCAGCCCGGCGTTGCTCCACGGCAGGCACATGATCGCGCTGCCCGTGGTGGTGAGGTCGGGGGCCGCCGGGCCGGTGGCCGCCGGGGCGATCCACAGGTCGATCCCGGCGGCGGCACCGGCCGCCGCGAGCCGTTCGCGGAAGGCGGTGCGGCGCTCCGCGGCCGCCCGGTAGGCGGCGTCCCCGATCGCCTGCCCCTCCTGGAGGGCGGCCGTGGTCTGCTCCCGGTAGAGGTCGGCGTGGCGGGCGAACCACCCGGTGTGGGCGCGGGCGACCTCGTAGCGGTTCATGGTGAAGAGGTCCGCCACGACCTGCGCGAAGTCGGCCATCACGGGCACCTCGCGGACCTCGTAGCCGGCCGCCGCCAGCACCTCCCGCTGGGCCGCGAAGGCGTGCAGAGCCTGGGGGTCGGCCCGCTCCAGATAGGGCCCGACCGGTACGCCCAACACCGGGCATCCGCAGGGCACTTCGACGTCCGCGGTCCGCCAGTCGTCGCAGAGCACCGGCGCCGCCAGCGCGATCCCCGCCAGCTCCGCGGCGTAGCACCCGAGGGTGTCGAAGCTGAGCGCGTTCGGGATCACCCCGTCGAGCGGGATCCGCCCGTAGGTCGGCTTGAATCCGACCACTCCGCAGTAGGCGGCGGGCCGGATCATCGAGCCCACGGTCTGCGTCCCGATGGCCAGCGGGACCATCCCGGCGGCGACCGCCGCCGCCGAGCCGCTGCTCGAACCCCCGGGCGTGTGCGCCGGGTTGTGCGGGTTGCGGGTCGGCCCCGGCGCGGTGACCGCGAACTCCGCGGTCACCGTCTTGCCGGCGATCAGCGCCCCGGCGAGCCGCAGCCGGTCCACGACGGCCGCCTGCGGGCCGGTCAACTCGTCGGCCGGCAGCGCCGAACCCGCCCGGGTGGGCAACCCGTCGACGTGCACGATGTCCTTGATTCCGACCGGGACGCCGTACAGGGCGGGGCGCCCGGCGGGGCCCGGTGGCCCGGCCGAGGCCAGCTCCCGGGCCGCGGCCGACAGCCGATCGCGGCGCCGTGGCTCCGGCACGAAGGCCCGGATCCGGGGGTCCACGGCGTCGATGCGGTCGCAGGTGCGGCGCACCGCGTCGAGGGGATCGTCCACACCGGACCGCAGCGCCGCGGCCTCCTGGACGAGCGAGCGGTACCCGAGCAAGGTCGTCACCCCTGCAGGCTACCTCCGGGACGGGGACGGCCCCGGAGGAACGACCGTACGGGGCACCTCCGGGCACCCCGCGCGACCGTCCCGCCCGGGGGCGTGCCTTACAACTCCACCAGGACGGCGCCCAGGTGGCGGCCCGCGATCAGCTCCTGTAGCGCCTGCGGGGCCTGCTCGATGCCGTGCAGACGGGCGTGCGGGAAGGTGAGGGTGCCCTCGCGCAGCCCCTGCCCGAACAGCCGGTGCCACGCCGGGATCAGGTCCAGGTGGTCGTAGAGCGCGACGCCGCGCAGGGTGATGCTGCGGGCCAGCAGCGACAGGGTGTCGATCGGCGTGGGGGCCGGCTTCCCGTCGGCCAGTTGGACGGAGAGCGCGCCCACCACGGCGAGCCGGGCGCCGCGGTTGGCCAGGGCGATCGCGGCCTGGAGCTGTTCGCCGCCCACGTTGTCGAAGAGCGCGTCGATGCCCTCCGGGGCGGCCGCCCGCAGCTGCTCCTCGATGGGCCCGGCGCCGCGGACGACCACCGCGTCGTAGCCGAACTCCTTGCGCAGCCGGTCGGCCTTCTCCGGCGAGCCGGTGCTGCCGATGACCCGGGCGGCGCCGCGCAGCTTGGCGATCTGGCCGGCCAGCGAGCCGACGCCGCCGGCCGCCCCGGTGACGAACACCGTGTCACCGGGCCGGACTTCGGCGCCGCGGTCGATGCCCATCAGGGCGGTGGGCCCCTGGGAGAGGTAGCCGGCCGGGTCGGGCAGCAGTCCGGCGTCGAGGCGCTGGACGTCCCCGGCGTCCAACAGGGCGTACTCGCGCCAGCCGAGGCGGTGCGTCACCAGGTCGCCGGGGTTGAGGTCGGTCCCGGGGGCGGCGACCACCTCGCCGACGGCCGGCCCGTCGAGCGCCTTGCCGACCACGAAGGACGGCATCGGAACGGTGGTGACCTCGTCCATCAGGGTGCGCATCACGGCGGCGACGCTCATCAGGGTGTTGCGTACCAGTACCTGCCCCGCCGCCGGCTCCGGGACGGGGACCTCCACGATCTCGAAGAGGTCGTCGGTGACCGGGCCGGTGGGTCGGGCGGCCAGGCGGACTTCGCGGTGCGTGCGGTTCGTCATGCGCCGAGGCTAGAACTTGACGCCCGCGTCAAGTTCAATCCGGTCGCTGGTCCTAGGACTTGGGGCAGGTGCCGGGCCGCCGGCCCCGGAGGGAACCAGCGGGGCCGGCCGCCTACGGGCCGCCGGCCGGCCGCACCACTTCAGGGCCGCAGCCGCTCCGCCAGCTCCTCCGGGTCCGTCGTCGGCCGCTCGCAGGTGAAGTGCCGGCACACGTAGGCGGCCGGCTCGCCGTCGACCAGGGGGCGCGCCCTCAGCAGCGGCACCTCGGCGGTGTCCTCCCCCGGCGCACCCAGGGCCACCACCGCCCCGGGGGCGGTGCCCAGCAGCGCGGCCCGGTGCAGCGCCCGGGTGGCCGGGGCGTCCGACGGGCCGACCACCGCGACCTCGCGCGGGCCGTCCAACGCGGCCTCGGCGACCGCCAGCCCCCAGCCGATGAAGCGCGGCGCCCGGCCGCCCAGGGCGGTGACGACGCCCAGGGCGCGCTCGGCGGCGCCCCGGTGCAGGGCGCTGCCGGTCAGCGCCGCGTACGACAGCAACGCCCCGGCCGCGGCGGTCCACCCGGAGGGCGTGGCGTTGTCGGTCGGGTCCTGGGGGCGGCGGATCAGTCGCTCGGCGTCGGCGGCGGTGTCGTAGAGCGTGCCGTCCGGGGCGGCGAACTGGACCAGCACGGTGTCCAGGAAGAAGCCGGCGAACTCCACCCAGACGCCCTCCCCGGTGACCGACGCCAGCGTGAGGAACCCCTCGGCGACGTCCGCGTAGTCCTCCAGCACACCGGTGTGGGTGCCGGCCGTGCCGTCGCGGGAGGTGCGGTGCAGCCGGGCCTGCCAGTCCATGTGGACGCGGACCAACAGGTCGGCGGCGTCGGTGGCGGCCTGCACCAGGTCGGGCCGGTCGAAGAAGGCACCGGTCTCGGCGAGCGCGGCGACGGCCAGCCCGTTCCAGGAGGCGACGACCTTGTCGTCGCGTCCGGGGCGGGGGCGCTCGGCACGGGCCGCGAGCAGCCGCTCCTTCACCGACGCCACCCGCTCCGCGTCCACCAGGTCCCCGGTGTCCGGGAGTTGCAGGACGGAGGCGCCCTCCTCGAAGGTGCCGTCCTCGGTGACGCCGAAGTACGTGGCGGCGAACTCGGCGTCCTTCTCGCCCAGGACGGCGCGCAACTGCTCCGGCGTCCACACGTAGTACGTGCCCTCGGTGTGCCGGCCCGTGGCGTCGTCGCTGTCCGCGTCCAGTGCGGAGGCGAAGCCGCCGTGTTCGGTGCGGAGTTCGCGGACCATGAAGTCGGCGGTCTCCAGGGCGATCCGACGTGCCAGGTCCGAGCCGGTGGCGCGCCACAGGTGGGCGTAGGCGCGGCACAGCAGGGCGTTGTCGTACAGCATCTTCTCGAAGTGCGGAACGACCCATTCCCGGTCGACGGAGTAGCGGGCGAAGCCGCCGCCGAGCTGGTCGTAGATGCCGCCGCGGGCCATCGCGGCACAGGTCGCCTCGACCATCTCCAGGGCGCCCGCGGACCCCGTCCGGGCGTGGTGGCGCAGCAGGAACTCCACGACCATGGACGGCGGGAACTTCGGCGCGCCGCCGAACCCGCCGTGCACCGCGTCGAACTCGCGGGTCAGCCCCATCAGGGCGGCCGCCAGCTCCTCGGGACGCGGGGGCCGCTGGTCCCCCTCCGGCAGCGACTCGGCCAGCGAACGGCCCGCGAGGTCGGCGACGATCCGGCCGGCGACCTCGCCGACCTCCTCGCGCCGGTCCGCCCACGCCCCGCGGACCCCCTCGACGACCTGCCCGAACGACGGCATGCCATGGCGCGGCTCGGGCGGGAAGTACGTCCCGAAGTAGAAGGGCTCGGCGTCGGGCGTGAGGAACACGGTCATCGGCCAACCGCCCTGACCGGTGGCGGCCTGGACCGCCTCCATGTAGACGGCGTCGACGTCCGGACGCTCCTCGCGGTCGACCTTGACGGCCACGAAGTGCTCGTTGAGCAGCGCGGCCACGACCGGATCCTCGAAGCTCTCGTGCGCCATGACGTGGCACCAGTGGCACGAGCTGTAGCCGACGCTGAGCAGCACCGGGACGCCGCGCCGTCGGGCCTCCTCGAACGCTTCGGGGGACCACGGCCACCAGTCGACCGGATTGTCGGCGTGTTGGAGCAGGTACGGGGACGTCTCATGGGCCAGGCGGTTCGGCATGGGGCCATCCTCTCCCACTGGGGCCCCGGATTCCGGGAGAGGCGGGAGTTATCCACAGCCCTGCCGGAATCCGCCCGGACACGGAAGACTGTGTGCTCGGCGGAGATCACGCCGGGCGAGCCGCACGGGTGCGGGGACGCGCCGGTGGGCAGGGGTGATCCGTCGACGACCGCTGGACCGCCAGGACTCCTGGCGACTGCTGGAGGGGGGACGGGCATGCCGGGCGAACTGGCTGGGCTGCGGGACGGCCACCGGAAGGAAGCGGACGGGCTGCTGACGCGGGCCGTCGAGGAGGAGGTGCGCCGCTCCGGCGGCCGGCTCGACGGGCCGGCACTGCTCGGCAGGGCGCGGGCGGCGCTGGACGAGCTGGCCGCCCCCGCCGGGGAGGAGTACGTGGCGTACGTCCGCGCGTTGGACGAGGCGGCGGCCGGCCGGCGGCCGCTGGCGGAGCGGCTCTCGCGCAAGGAGCTGGGCACCCCGGTCGTGGCGTCGGCGGTCGCCGCGGTGGCCGCGTTCGGGGTGGATCTGGCGTACGGCACGGGTGGCGGGCCGGCGGTCGGGGCGGGCGCCGCGGCGCTGGTGGCCGGCGCGGCGGCCACGGTCGTGAAGCTGACGGCCGGCCACTTCCCGGCGGCGCACCGCCAGGCCGGGATGCGCGGTCAGCCCGGCGGGCCGGAGCAACTGCGGCTCCAATGGTTGACGGCGCTGGAGGTGCGCGGCATCCGCCCGTTCCTGGACCAGCAGCGGATGGTGAGCGCGGCGGCCCGCAGCGGCGGCGGGTCCGCGGCCCGGCCGGCGGGGAAGGCGAAGGGCGCGCGGGGGCCGCAGTTGCGCGGCGCGGACCGTAGCGCGGCGGCCCGCCAGCGGTCGGTCCTGGAGCGGTCGTTCACGCATCTCCCCCGTCCTGACGGCCCGTTCGCCGGGCGGCGGGCGGAGCTGACGCAGATCGTCCAGTGGGTGCAGGCCGGCCGGGCGAGTACGGAGACCCGGCCGATCGTGGTGGTGCTGCACGGCGAGTCCGGCGCGGGGCGGACGGCGTTGGCCGTGCGGGCCGCCCACCAACTGCGCGATCAGTTCCGCGGCGCGTGTCTGGTGGACCTGCGCGGCGACACCCCCGGCGAGGTGCCCCTGCCGACCCGGGACGCGCTGTTGCACCTGCTGAACCGCCTGGGCGCGCCGCGCGAGCAGCTGCTGTTCCGCGAGCGTCCCTCGCAGGAGCAGCACGTCAGGCGGCTCACCGAGCTCTACCACCAGCACCTGTCCGGACTCCCCGTGACGGTGCTGCTCGACGACGCCTCGGACGCCGAGCAGGTGCGGGCCCTGGTCCCGGACCGTTCCGAGAGCCTGGTCCTGGTCACCTCCCGCACGCCGCTGGACCTGCCCGCCGACCTGGCGGCCCGGGTGCACCACCTGCCGGTGGCGGCGCTGGACGCGGCGGGCACCGAGGAGTTGCTGCGCTCGGCGGCGGCCGGTGCGGAGCCGGCGGAGGACGCGGCCCCGTACGACGCGCGGGCGATCGACCGGATCGCGGAGCTGTGCGCCGGCCTGCCCCTGGCGCTGCGGGTCGTCGGCTCCGCGCTGGGCGAGCGCTCCCCCGCCGCGCTGGCCGAGGAGTTGGCGGAGGCCGGCGGGGCGGCACCGGTGGAGCGGGCCCTGGCGCTGCGCTACGCCGACCAGCCGCCGCAGGCCCGGCAGTTGCTGCGCCGGCTGGCCCTGGTGGGCCGGGCGAGCCTGGGGGTGGCGGCCGCGGCCGCGCTGCTGGGCGTCGCGGACGCGGAGGCCAAGCAGCGGCTGACCGCGTTGGCCGGGGCGGGGTTGATCGAGCACGTCCGCGGCGAGCGGTACCGCCTGCACCCCCTGGTGCACCGGTTCGCGCACGCCCGGCTGGCCGAGGAGGAGGAGCCGGCCGAGCGCGCCGCGGCCCAGGAGCGGCTGATCCGCGGCTACGCGGAGCTGGCCGACGCGGTGATCCGGCTCGTCGACGGCAACACCTCCACCCGCGCCGACCGCTTCGGCCCGCACGGGTTCGCGTCCCTGGACGCGGCCCTGCAGTGGTTGGACGACGAGACCAGCTTCATCACCGCCGCCCTGCGCCACGCCGATCAGGAGGTGGACCAGGACACCGTCTCGCACCTGCTGGGCGCGCTGTGCGACTACTGCCTGCTGCGCGGCGACCTCTACCGCCTGGGCGAGCTGAGCGAGCTGACCCGGGCGGCCGGCCAGGGGATGCTGGTCCGCTCGGTGCAGTGGCGCACCGGCGTCGCGGCCCGCCAGCTGGGCGAGCTGGACCGCGCCCGGACGACGCTGTCGTCGGTGGTCGACCTCTACTTCGAGGCGCAGCACCCGGTGGGTGCGGCCCGTGCGCTGCGCGACCTGGGCATCACGCTCCAGCAGCAGGGCAGTCTCACCGAGGCGGCGGCCAAGCTGCGCGAGGCGCTGGACCTCCAGGCCGGCCCCGACATGCGCGGCGACCGGGCGTGGACGCTGCACGCCCTGGCGGCGGTCGAGCGGGACCGGGCGCGGCTCGCCGAGGCGTTGGAACTGCTGACCGAGTCCGTGGCGCTCCACGAGGAGAGCGAGAGCCTGCACGGCCAGGCGTGGGCGCACTTCCAGCTCGGTCAGGTCCACCTGCGGCGGGGCGACGTCCCGGCCGCCGAGACCGCCCTGCACGCCGCCCTGGAGCTGTACGGACGCACGCACGACGACCGCGGCACGGCCTGGGCGATGACCCAGCTGGCACGGGCCCGCCTGGTGGCCGGCGACCCCGGCCCCGCGGTGGACCAGCTGCGCCAGGCACTGCCGCTGCACCGCCAGCACGAGGACGCCCGCGGCGAGGCGTGGACGATGTACTACCTCGGCCAGGCGCTGGAGGAGCGCGGGGAGCGCGACGAGGCCCTGCGGCAGCTGGAGCGCTCGCGGAACATGTTCAGTCGCATGCAGGACGGCTACGGCCTGGCCTGCGCCCGGCACCACGCGGGGCGGGTGACCCGGGACCTGCGGGCCGAGCAGACCGGTTCGCTGCGCAACAGCGGCTTCGCCCGGCAGCTGCTCCAGGACGCCCGGAAGGACTTCCAGCGGATCGGGGTGGCGCACGGCGAGGCGTGGTCGGTGCTGGAGCTGGTGATCGTCGACGCCGGCAACGGCCGCACGGCCCAGGCGCTGGAGCTGGCCGACGAGGCCGGGCGGCTCTTCGCCGGGTACGGCGACCGCCGCGGGGCGGACTGGGCGCGGTTCCTGCGGTGCACGCTGCTGCCGTTCGCCTCGCCCGGCGGTTCGGTGGTCGGCGCGGCGGTGGCGCAGGAGGAGCTGGCTGAGCTGGTCCGGGAGCGGCACGACGGGCGGGACGCGAAGCTGGAGGACTGCGCCCAGACCTTCGGGCTGCTGCTGGAGCGCGGGGTGGAGCCCGAGACGGGCTGGCAGGCGTGGCGCCTGGGCATGGTGCCGGACCGGCACGCCCGGGAGATCATGGGCGTGCCGAAGGAGCCGGCCGCCGCCGAGTGACGGTGCCGGCGTGACGCCGCCCGTGCGGAGGCGGGGCGTCCGGTCGCGGGCACGGCTCGCTGACCTCTTGGGTCAGCGAGCCGCCGGGCCGGTCGACCGGCCGCTGCCAGACGGCCGGCGCGCGGACCGGCACCGGGTCCATGGACCGGCGACGCGGTGCGCACGCCCCACACCGGGCCCGCGGGCCCGGCGCCGGGCGGTCAGCTGGTCTTCGGCTCCGGAGCCGCGGCGGCCGCCGGGGCGGCAGTGCCCTGGCCGTCCTCCGCGGGCTCCTCGAAGTCCACCTTGCGCATGTGCTTGTTCATGGACTTCATCAGCAGCCACACGGCACCGCCGATGACCGCGAAAACGATGAAGCCGAGGACGCCGGGGGTCACCTTGTCCTTGTCGAAGCTGTCGGCAAGGGTGACGAAGTGCGTCAGGGCGAGGGTGCTGGTCGCGCTCATCATGGGCTCAATTGTTGCGGATGCCCGCGAAGAGGTCGTCCTCGGGGAGCGAAGTGTCCACGAGCGACTTCGCGAGCTCGTACTCCTCCGTCGGCCAGACCTCGCGCTGGACGTCCATCGGCACCCGGAACCACCCGCCGTCGGGGTCGATCTGGGTGGCGTGGGCGATCAACGCCTTGTCGCGGATCTCGAAGAAGTCGGCGCACGGGATGTAGGTGGTCAGCGTCCGCTCGCGCCGCTCGAACTGCTTCCACCGCTCCAGCCACTCGCCGTAGGGCGACTCCATGCCGCGCTCCAGCAGCGCCTCGTGCAGCGCGATGGTGCGGGGCTTGTTGAAGCCCTGGTTGTAGTAGAGCTTCTGCGGCTGCCAGGGCTCGCCGGCCTCCGGGTACTTCTCCGGGTCGCCGGCCGCCTCGAAGGCCACCATCGTGATCTTGTGGGTCATGATGTGGTCCGGGTGCGGGTAGCCGCCGTTCTCGTCGTAGGTCGTGATGACCTGCGGCTTGAACTCCCGGATCAGCTTGACCAGGCGCCCGGCCGCGACCTCGACGTCCTCCAGGGCGAAGCAGCCCTCGGGCAGCGGCGGCAGCGGGTCGCCCTCGGGGAGCCCCGAGTCGACGAAGCCCAGCCATTCCTGCTTGACGCCCAGGATCTCCCGGGCCTCGTCCATTTCCTTCTTGCGCACCTCGTGGATGTGCTCCTCGATGTACGGGTCGCCCTGGAGCTTGGGGTTGAGGATGGAGCCTCGCTCGCCGCCTGTGCAGGTGGCGACCAGTACGTCCACCCCCTCGGACACGTACTTGGCCATGGTGGCCGCACCCTTGCTCGACTCGTCGTCGGGGTGGGCGTGGACCGCCATCAATCGCAGCTGCTCGGTCAAGACTCGATCCTCAGTGAAAAGCCGGAGAAGATGCCTCCTATAGTGACCGAAGCGAGGGGGCGCTGTATTCCCTGGGGCGGGGACCCCCCGGGGGTCTGTCGGTTCCCGGTCCCCTATCAGGAGGATGGATCATGGCTGCGGTGCGCGAAGGGCTCCCGGACGGACGCTACGGCCGTTCCGCCGACCAGCGCGCCGACCGCAAGCTGAAGATCATCGGGGCGGTGCTCGGCGTGGTACTGCTCGGCGTGGTGGGCTGGCTCGGCGTCTCGTACATCTCCGGACAGGACCTCAGCGGCCGGATCATCACCTGGGAAGCCGTCTCCGACCACGCGGTCAAGGTCCATCTCGAAGTCGTCAAGGACAAGGACGACACCGGGGTGTGCACGCTGCGTTCGCAGGCCACCGACGGTTCCGAGGTCGGCCGCAAGGACGTCGCCATCGACCAGCGCGCCGGACAGGTCGACACCGAGGTCACGGTGCGGACGACGAAGCGCGCGACCAACGCGGTCCTGGTCGGCTGCACGGGCGCGCCGGCCGGCAACGGCTGACCGCACGACGCCCCGGCGGGATCCGGCGCCGACGGAGCGGAGCGGGCCGGTGACCCGTTCGGCCGACATCCGCGCGCCGGCCGACCGACTCTGATCTGCGGCGATGCATTCCTGTGCGACCACTGTGAAATTCCTCTTCCCCCTTTTGTGCCGGAATTGTTAGGCTCGTGGTTTCGCCCACCTGCGAAGGCGCAAACCTTCCTGGTAGGGCGTTTGATTTATCCCCAGTACCGACGAGGAGCACCTGTGACCCAGACCAGCGAGAACGTCACCTGGCTGACCCAGGAGGCGTATGACCAGCTCAAGGCCGAGCTGGAGTACCTGTCTGGTCCCGCACGCGCCGAGATCACCGAGAAGATCCAGGCGGCCCGCGAGGAAGGTGACCTGAAGGAGAACGCCGGGTACCACGCGGCCAAGGAGGAGCAGGGCAAGCAGGAGCTCCGCGTCCGCCAGCTGAAGCAGCTGCTGGAGTCGGCGAAGGTGGGCGAGGCTCCCGCCGCCGACGGCACGGTCGCCCCCGGCATGGTCGTCACCATCGCGTTCGACGGGGACCCGGACGACACGCTGTCGTTCCTCCTGGCTTCGCGGGAGTACGCGAGCGGGGACGTCGAGACCTACTCCCCGCAGTCGCCGCTGGGGTCGGGCGTGAACGGCAAGCGGATCGGTGCCGACGCGGAGTACGAGCTCCCGAACGGCAAGAAGGCGTCGGTGAAGATCCTCGACGCCAAGCCGTACAACGGCTGAGCCGCGCACCACGTCAGAGACGACGCAGGCGGCCCGGAGCTGAGCGCTCCGGGCCGCCTCCGCGTGCGGGGGGGGGCGGCCGGCTCAGGCGGTCGCCGAGCGGTACTTGCGGACCGCCAGGGTCCGGAAGGCCACGATGATCAGGACCGACCAGATCACCGAGGCCAGCACCGGGTGCTCCATCGGCCAGGCCCCGGTCACCGACTGCGGCACGCCCTCGATGGTGTTGCCGAACAGCTGCCGGGCGCCGGCGACGGTGGCGCTGAACGGGTTCCACTCCGCGACGTGCTGGAGGAACGCCGGCATGCCGTTGACCGGGACGAAGGCGTTCGAGATGAACGTCAGCGGGAAGAGCCAGAGCAGTCCGCCGGAGGTGGCGGCCTCCGGGGTGCGGACCGAGAGGCCGATGAGCGCGCCGATCCAGGAGAAGGCGTAGCCGAGCAGGAGCAGCAGGGCGAAGCCGGCCAGCACGCTCGCCGGGTTCTCATGGCTGCGCCAGCCGATGAGCAGCGCGACCACGGCCAGCACCACCAGGGTCAGTGCGGTCTGCACCAGGTCGGCGAGGGTCCGGCCGGTGAGCACCGCACCACGGGACATCGGCAGCGAGCGGAACCGGTCGATCAGCCCCTTGTGCATGTCGTCCGCGATGCCCGCGCCGGCGCCGGCGGTCGCGAAGGTGACGGTCTGCGCGAAGATCCCGGCCATCAGGAACTCGCGGTACGCCTGGGCGTCGCCGGCCGGGGCGCCGGGGACGGCGATGGATCCGCCGAAGACGTAGGTGAACAGCACCACGAACATGATCGGCTGGATCAGCCCGAAGATCACGACCTCGGGGAAACCCGTTCATCCATCTTCGCGATGTTGCAGTTGCCTGCGCGGCTTCCCTGAGCTGCACGTTCGACCGTGTACTGAGGGTCCGCCGTGCCCGTGGCCAGCATCGGGGGCAGCACATACGCAGGCGCCACAGGAACGCCCTCGTAGGGCGTCAGGGCCTCTAGCGCCCTCGTACTCACCAGACCCAAACCAGTGCGTCACGCGCCGGAGAGCGGTTCCGCGTGGCTGGCCTGGATGCTGGGCCTAATCCGCCGTGAGCGACGACGCTCCCGCGACCAGGCAGCAGCGTTCTACCGCCTGTACCGGGCCCTGGAGACCGGGCACACCGTCCCGCCGCTGTCCGGGGAGCACATGGGCGAGACCACGACCCTGGGGGAACTGCGGGAGGACTGGGCGGAGCAGATCGACGCGGTGCGCACGCCGGAGCCGGACGACGGTGCGGAGATCCGGTTGGACGGGTTCGACTGGCCGGAGGAGCCGGAGGAGCGTCACGACCGGGCGGCCGTGGCGTCGCTTGTGTCTCAGGGGCCGGCCAAGGTTCGGCAGCACTTGGACCAGGCCGGCACGGACGAGGCCCGGGGGCGGCTGGACGACGGCGGGTTTCTCCAGGAGCTGGAGGACGCGGTGGACACCGCCGATCGGTCGTCCGCCGGAGCTGCCGACCGCGAGGTTTTGCGGGCCGGGCGGGACCTGATCGACCGGGCGTCGAGGCAGGACCGGCGGGTCGTCGGCAGGGCGAGGATCACGGATGGCAACCCCTGTGCGTTCTGCGCCATGCTCGCCAGCCGGGGCGCCATCTACACCAGCCAGTCCACGGTGGCCGGCGGTGGCCGGCGGTGGCCGGCGGAAACCCAAGGACTCCCCGGACGGACGGCGACGGGCCAACCGTCGTCCTCCAGACTCGCGGGAGGACCTGACTCGCTACCACAACGGGTGTCACTGCCAGACGGTCCCCGTCTACTCGCGCAACGACTTCATGACCCCCCAGGCCCGCGACTACGACCGCCAATGGCAGGAAGTCACCCGCGGAATGACCGGCGCGGAGGCCCGGAGGGCATGGCGTCGCCACGTTGAAGCGTCTAGGGGGCACTAGCCAGGCACATGGGCCGGCCGTTCACCCCTCAGGCGTGCTCAGTCTTCGTCACTCTGGCCCATCTCGTCGTCATCGTCGTCGTCATCCGCAGAGATGACCTGCTTGGAATGGGACGAGGGAGCGATGTGCGAAACGGCGGCCGCCGCGCCTGCTCCGTGGAGTACGGCTGTCGCGACCAGGGCTGCGGCGGCAATTGCAGTGCGAATGCGCATGGAAATCTCCAAGGGTCGAAGTGGAACTACGTGCTGGGAAAGTCCCCTGGTGGATGTCCTTCGATCCGTTCACGCAAGGCAGTTAACCCAATCAGGCCCTGCTCCTTCACCTAACTGTCCGGCTGGGACACCTGGGGCCGGACTGCACATCGAATCCTGACAACACCGAGGAGAGGTTCCGCATGGAGACCACCCCCACCACCTCCGAGCCGGCCGTCGGCCCGGCCGACGGCCCGGCCGACGACGAACAGGCCCCGACCGACGCCGCGAACGGCCCCGAGGAGTCGTCCCGGCCGGAGGAGCAGGGCGACGGCCAGGAGCTGGACACCGATGCACTCCGCGCGGAGCTGAGGGGCGTACGGGCGGAAGCGGCCCGGTACCGGACCAAGGCGCGGGAGACGGCGGAGGCCCTGAAGGCGGCCCGGTCGCCGGAGGAGTTCCAGGCCGTGGCCGACCGGGCCACGGAGCTGGAGACGGAGCTGCACCGGGAGCGCCTGGCCCGCCGCTACCACCTGCCGGACGCTCTGGCCCTCCGGATCACCGGGGCCGACGAGGACGCCCGCGAGGCCGACGCCAAGACCCTGGCGGAGCTGTTCCACAGCAAGGCCGGCGGCATGGGCCGGGGCGGCCTTGATCCGTCGGTCACGCCGGCCCCCAGCGACCCGGCAGAGCTGGCGGCCAGCATCCCGCGCGCCCGCCGGTAGGCGTTGGGGGTAGCTCCTCTGGCGGACTGCATGGGCTGCTGAGCTGCGTGCCGTAGCATGACCGCGATGTCCGCCATAGCCAGATTGTTCGAACGCCACGCCTTTAAGGTGCTGTGGATCATCGTCCTCGGTGGGGCCGCCTCAGTTTTCGTGGGAGATCCCATGTGGCGCTGGGTCGCCGGTCTGGGGCCAGGCGCTGGCTATGCCTTCGGCGCGTTCTGCGGCAGCGGCATTCTTTGCTGGTGGCCATTGGCTGACGCCGCGCTGAAACGACGGCAGCGAGCGCGCTGCATCGGCGCGATGGCCCTGGGCTGCGTTGCGTTCCTCGCCCTGTCGTGCGTGGTACCTACGCGCCACGGCCGCCTTTTCGGTTCTATCGCCATGGCGAGCGACCAGCGCATGTGGGTGGAGGAGAACCCAGCGGCATGGGCGGCCATCGGGATCGGCTTCGCCCTCGGTGCGCTGGCCCTCTGGTACGCCACGTCCCGCCGTACCGCGGGACTGCGACGGCGCTCCCGGGCCATCAAGGGGTAGTCGCACGTAGAGCAACACCAAAACCAAGGGTTCCTGTCCAAGGCCCTTGGCTGCGCTGTGTGCTGGCTTGGGGCCCTGCCCTGAGCGGAGCACATGGCTAACAGCTTTCTGAAGTCCGAGAAGATCGCAGCGACGGCGCTGGGTCTTCTTGAACGGGAAATGGTCCTGTCACGTCTGGTGTGGACGAACGGCGGGTTCGACTTCACCGGCGCCAAGAACGACGCGATCACCATTCGGATTCCGGCCCAGCTTGAGGCACGCGAGTACGAATGGCGCAACGACCGGTCGTCGGACATCGCCCTGGACGAGCTGGCGGAGGACTCCACCACCGTCACGCTCAACAAGGACATCTACTCGGCCGTGTCGATCACGGACGAGGAACTGACGTTGGATATCCGAGACTTCGCATCTCAGGTACTTCAGCCTCAGGTCAACGCCGTGGCCAAGGCGATTGACACCGGCGTGGCGAACATGATCGAGACCGCCAGCTACAGCAGCACGGTCCCGCTGGATGAGGCGGACCCGTGGAAGGGCCTCATCGATGCCCGCGCGGCCCTGAACAAGGCGAACGTTCCCCAGGAAGGCCGCACCCTCCTGATCGGCGCGGACGTGGAAACCGCACTGCTGAAGTCCAACCGCATCGCGGACGTCTGCCGGTCCGGTTCGGACTCGGCGCTCCGAGCTGCCACCATCGGCCGCCTGGCGGGGTTCGACCTGGTGGTGTCCAACGCGATCAAACCGCGTGCCGCGTACGGCTTCATCCCCTCTGCGTTCGTCCTGGCGACCCGGGCCCCGGCCATTCCGGCCGGTGTCACCTCGGGTTCGTCGCAGTCGTACAACGGCCTGGCCATGCGGTGGGTGCGGGACTACGACGCGGCCAAGCTGCGGGACCGCTCCATCCTCAACGTCTACGCCGGCTACAACGTCATGACGGACCCGGTGGGCGGCGGCAAGAACCCCGCCAAGCGCCTGGTGCGCGCGGTGAAGCTGGACATGCCCACCGCGTCGAAGCCCCCGGCCGACAAGTAGGGGTCACATGAAGCCCCTGGCGGAAATGGCGGCTCTGGAACAGCGTCTGGGCCGTGAGCTGGTCGGGGAGGAGCGCGTCCAGGCGGAGGCCACGTTGGCCGATGCCTCCGCCCTCGTGCGGGCGTACGGGGATGCCTGGCCCGCACGGCCCGGGTCGCCCTGGCGGAGGCGTGCAGAGCGCAATTCCGCGGTGCCGACGGCTACCTGATCCGGTTCGAGGACGTATCGGGACCGGCGGAGATCCGCTTCGGTGAACCGCAGGCCGGGCCGGACCTGTTCCGGTTCCAGGCCACCTACCGCGTGACCGCGCGGCCCCTCTGACCTACCCCTGGAGAACAGTTTGGCTCTGATCGACAACGCCGCCATCGTCCCGGCCGGCGGCTACATCTTCATCGCTGACCCCGACACCGAGAAGCCCGCCGACCTGACCGACCCGACCAACCCGGGCGGCGCGTGGGAGCACGTCGGGCACACCAAGCTTGACGCCCTCCCGGAGTTCGGCCGCGACGGCGACGACCCGGAGATCAAGGGGAGTTGGCAGAACGCCAAACTCCGCGCGACGACCCCGGACGTGACGTACTCCGTCACCTTCCAGTCCATCCAGGCCACGGCCCTGACCTACCAGCTCTACTTCGGTGCGGGTCCGGCAGCAGTCCAGGCGGACAAGTCGTTCCGCATCCCGGCCACGCCCACCCCGCAGACCAAGGCGCTCCTGGTGGTCCTGGTGGTCCTGGTGGACGGCACCAACTATCTACCGCTGTACCACCCGCGCGTCTCCCTCCTGGGCTCCGACGCGGTGGGCATGGCCTCGGACGACTTCGTGTCCTTCCCGATCAAGGGCACATTCCTGGGCTCCACGAAGCTGGGCGGCGCCATCGGTGAATGGGCCCAGGTTGCGGCCTCGGAGCCCCCGCCGCACGGCGGCGACTAAGCCTTCTGGCTAGTGGGCCGCCAGCAGCGCCCCGACGATGAGCCCGGCCAGCAGCAGACCCAGCGCCACGGGCAGGGGGGCCACTCCCGTGGCATCGCCTGATGACCCACGGCGCAGGAACGAGGGAATCGCGACGAAACCCTGCGAGTCCCCGGTGTGATGGTGGTGACTGCTGTGGTGGCTCAGCCCTCCGCTGTGATGGTGGCCGCCAAAGCCGCCCCCGTGGTGGCCGCCCCCGCTGAATCCTCCGCCGCCGTGCATGGTGTTCACCCCGTAGTTCGTGGTCCGTTCTTCAGCGCCGCCTGCCCGGATCTTGGTGGTCTACACCTGAACCGGTCAGAGAGTTCTGGGCCTTCCCGCGGACTGCATGTCGGTCACATGACCCATCGGACAGCCCCTAACGAACGCGAAGCGTCGCCTGACGCCTTCACGGACCTCTTCCGTCTGGCCGGTCCCTCCGGGCGGAGGACTGATTCCTGGGACCACCAACACCGACTGTGGGGACGACCCTTGGCACTTTCTTGCGCGGACATGATGGCGGAAGCTGCGGCGGAGTACGAGGCTCTGCCGCTGGAGACACGGGCCGGCGAAACGGTTCACCTCCGCAACATCCTCATGCTTCCCGACGACGGCCTGAAGGCGGCCCGCGCCATCCTCGCGCGCTTCGGCGAGACCGGATCGGAGGAGCTGGAGGAGCTGGTCCCGAAGATCCGTGACCTGCTCCTCCTGGTGGCCGACGACCCGGCCGCGCTGAAGACGGAGATGGAGGACTGGCCGCTGGCCGTGTTCGTCCGCACCGTCGGTGAGTGGCAGGAGGAGACCCAGGTGGGGGAAGCTCCGCGCTCGGACAGCTAATCGATCAAGGCCACGGCGGGGCACTGCGGGCGGACCTCCAGCGGTTCTACGGCCTGGACCTGGCCGACGTGTGGAGGGGCGCCCTCACGCCCCGCCGGGCCTGGCACCTGTCCGAGCATCTGCCCCCGGACTCCGCCTTGGCCACGTCCCTGGCCGGCGGGCCCGAACATCATGGCTGGACGGTGCAAACGCACCTGTTGGCCGCTCTGTTGGACGCCGTTCGGTTCGCCGATGCCAACAACGTCCGCGTCTCCGGCGGGCGACTCAAGCGGGAACCCACACCCGTCAACGTTCCACAGGTCAAGGCGGACAAGCACGAGCGGCGCCTTGACCTGTCCACTCACCCCTTGGCCCGACCCATTGCACCAGGGGGTAATTCATGGCCGGCCCCGGAGGCCGCGAGGTAGGGCGCCTTTCGATCCGTGTCCTTCCCGACACGTCGAACTTCGCCGTCAGCCTCCAGCGCTACCTTGACCGCATCGAGCGGCGGGCCCGCGTCCAGGTCCAGGCCGTCCCGGACCTGGACGGGTTCCGGGAGCGGCTGAACGCCAAGCTGACGCGCGTCCGCGCTCGCGTCCGCGTCACCGTGGACCCGGACCTGTCCCGGTTCCGCTCCACCCTCCGCGAACGCCTCCAGGGTGCGAACGCCGGCCTTGGCGTCCGCCTGGAGGTCAACGAGCGAGAGATAGCCAGACTGCGCCGGGAACTGGCGCGCATCCGGCCGCCGATGACGATCCCGGCCCGCGTCGAAGCGGACCGGGACCGGCTGGCCACGCTGGCCCGGGACGTATCCAACGTGGGAGACAGCTCCGGCGGCGCCGGCCGCAAGGTGCTGTCCCTGGTGGGGACGCTGGGCAAGCTGTCCACGGCCGCCTCCAGCATCCCGGCGGTGGCGGGACCGTCGTCCTCCATCGCGTCCATGGGCCCCGCGGCTGCGGTCGCCGCACCGGCCGTCCTGGCCCTGGCATCGGCGGGCGTGGCCCTGAAGGTGGGCATGTCCGGCCTGGGCGACGCTTTGGCCGGCGACGCGGAGGCCATGGCCGAACTAGCCCCTGCTGCCCAGGACTTCGTCACGCAGGCCAAAGCCCTGGGGCCGGGGACGGTCGATCTCCTGGGCAAAAAACACCGAGGCGGCCTTCAGGATGTCGTTGGCCCGCCTCAACTCGGCGTTTTCCCGGCGGAGTTGCTTCAGTTCTTCGCGTTCGACGGTGGTCAGCCGGTCGTCGCGTTCGCCTCGGTCGACCTCGGCCTGGCGAACCCAGCCGCGCAGGGCTTCCTTGTGGCTGCCGAGGTCCTTCGCGACGTGGGCGATAGGGCGGCCCGAGGTGCGGACCTCGCGGATCGCGCGCTCACGGAGTTCGTCGGGATATTTACGGGGTGCTGCCATGGGAGCGAGGCCCTGGACCTGGAGGACGGCATGACCGTCCTGGAGATCGGCACCGGTACCGGCTACTCCACAGCCCTGCTCTGCCACCGCCTGGGCGAGGACAACGTCACCAGCGTCGAAGTGGACTCCGACGTGGCCCAGCGGGCGGACAACGCCCTGGAGGCCGCCGGATACTCCACCTGGACCGTCACCGGGGACGGCCTCCTGGGCCACCCCCGCCGGGCCCCCTACGACCGCACCATCGCCACCTGCGCCCTCCGCCGCATCCCCTACACCTGGGTACGCCAGACCAAGCCCGGCGGCATCATCCTCGCCACCGTCGGCCCCAGCGCCTGGTCCTACGGCACCGGCCTGGCCAAACTCACCGTCAAGGACGACGGCACCGCAGAGGGCCGCATCATCGGCCGCAGCTCCTTCATGCCCGCACGAGCAGAAGCCGCCGTACCGCTCGCCGGAGACCTGGCCGCCCGCTCCTTCTACGCCGACACAGAGCGGAAGACCCCCGTCTCTCCCGACACGCTCAAAGACTGGATGCCGGCCTTCCTCGCCCAGCTCGCCGCCCCCGGCGCCCAGTTCCTCCGCGCCACCAGCGACGGCCGAGAAACGGTGTACCTGTTCGACGCCGGCCGAGAGGCGTTCGCCGCCCTCACCGCCGACGGCGACCAGTGGACAGTCCGTCAAGGCGGCCCGGTCGCCATCTGGGATGCCATCGAAAACACCGTGACCGCCTGGCACGACGCGGGCGAGCCCGACATCACCTCTGTCCGCCTCGCCGTCACCCCAGAGGCACACGCCTACTGGATCGGCGGCCAGCAGATCACCAACGAGCGACGGTCGTACTGGCTCGGCGGCGAAAACGCGGCGCTCCGTTGGAAGCACGCTCACCCCCCCCCGCTCACCGCCTGACCCACATCCCCGGAGAGGAACAGCGCATCCCGTGTGCTGCGGAAAGCCCATGGAGGACCAAGGAAACGGCAAATATCAGTGCGGTAGCTGCGGACACACCGTCTATCTGTACTGACTCCGCACCAGCGCCCTGCTCGACCCGCAAAGGCAACGAGCAGGGCTTATCACTGAGCGGAGCACCTGACGCTCAGCTCTCGTGCCGGAGCCTCGACTTTCATGCCTTCGGCGAATCAACCCGCTGCCCGGCGGTACTTGCGGACCGCCAAGGTCCGGAAGACCACGATGATCAGGATGGACCAGGCCGCGGAAGCGAGAACCGGGTGTTGCATCGGCCAGGCGTCCGGCACCGGATACCCCTTGGGGATGTTGCCGAAGAGTTCCCTCGCTGCCTGCACGGTGGCACTGAAGGGGTTCCACTCGGCGAAGTGGCGCAGCACCGTCGGCATGTTGTCGCTGGGCACGAAGGCGTTGGAGATGAACGTCAGCGGGAAGAGCCAGAGCAGTCCGCCGGAGGTGGCCGCCTCCGGGGTGCGCACACTCAGCCCGATCAGGGCACCGATCCAGGAGAACGCGTAACCCAGCAGAAGCAGCAGGCCGAAACCGGCGAGCACGCTTGCGAAGTTCTCGTGGATACGCCAGCCGACCAGGAGGGCGACGAGCGCGAGCACCACCAGGGTCAGTGCGGTCTGCACCAGGTCGGCGAGGGTCCGGCCGGTGAGGACCGCACCACGGGCCATGGGCAGCGAGCGGAACCGGTCGATCAGCCCCTTGTGCATGTCGTCCGCGATGCCGGCGCCGGCTCCGGCGGTGGCGAAGGTGACGGTCTGCGCGAAGATGCCCGCCATCAGGAACTCCCGGTATCCGGAGGGGCTGATGCCTGCACCGGGGACGCTGATGGAGCCGCCGAACACGTAGCTGAACAGCACCACGAACATGATCGGCTGGATGAGCCCGAAAACGAGCACCTCGGGAATCCGGACCATGCGCGTGACGTTCCGGCGGGCGATGACCAGGGAGTCACTGATGCCGCTCACTTCGCCAGCTCCTTCCGGGCTCCCAGCCCACTCACGTTCAGGTATCGGCCGCGCGGCGAGATGGAACCTAGTCGAGACAGGCGAACACGATTCGGGATCCGCAGCATGCGGATCAAGTTGCGTTGGGCCACCACCAGTGCGTCGCGCACGGATCGCACGAGGCCGCCGTGGGACTGCGGGTTGCGGGCGGCGGCCACGCCGGTCGCCTGGTCGAACGCGCTCATCGCACGCCCTCCTTGGTGGTGGCCGCGCCGGCCCGGTCGCCGTCCGCGGAGGTGTCGCCGCCGTCCTGCGCCGCCTCGGCGGTGTGTCCGGTCAGTGCGATGAAGACGTCGTCGAGGGTCGGGCGGCGCAGCCCGATGTCGTCGATCTCCACGCCGCGGGAGTCCAGTTCGCGGAGGACCTCGGCGAGCAGCTTGGCGCCGCCGGTCACCGGGAACGTCACCCTCCGGGTGTGGGGGTCGACCGCGCCGTCGCCCTTGGCGACCGCGCGCAGGACGCCCTCGGCCACCGGGAGGTGTTCGGGGGCGTGCACCACGACCTCGATCCGTTCGCCGCCGGTGCGCGCCTTGAGCTGGTCGGAGGTGCCGCGGGCGATGACCCGGCCGTGGTCGACGACGCAGATGTCGTGCGCGAGCCGGTCGGCCTCCTCCAGGTACTGGGTGGTGAGCAGCAGGGTGGTGCCGCCGGCGACGAGTTCCTGGATGACGTCCCACAGCGCCTGGCGGTTGCGCGGGTCCAGGCCGGTGGTGGGCTCGTCCATGAACATCACCGGCGGGCTGACGACCAGGGCGGCGGCGAGGTCGAGCCGGCGGCGCATCCCGCCGGAGTAGGTCTTGGCGGTGCGGTCGGCGGCGTCGCCGAGGTTGAACCGCTCCAGCAGTTCGGCGGCCCGGCGCTTGGCGTCGCGTCCGCTCATCTGGTAGAGCCGCCCGACCATCACGAGGTTCTCCCGGCCGGTCAAGTACTCGTCGACGGCGGCGAATTGACCGGAGAGGCCGATGGCGCGGCGCACCGCGTCGGGGTGTGCGACGACGTCGACGCCGGCCACCCGCGCGGTCCCCCGGTCGGGCCGGAGCAGGGTCGTCAGGACCCTGACGGCGGTGGTCTTGCCGGCACCGTTCGGGCCGAGCATTCCGAGGACGGTTCCTTCGGGAACGTCGAGGTCGACGCCGTCCAGTGCCCTCACCTCGCCGAAGGTCTTCACCAGACCTTCGGCGTAAATGGCGCCTGGCATGTGGGTACCCCCATGGCTTGGATCAGTTCCAGGTCGAATGCGACAGATAAGCCGAATAGTACGTTTTCGGGCGTGCGGCGGCCTTGCTTCCGGCGCCGAAGCCCCACGGTTCCGCAGGGGGGGCCGGCGCACTCCAGGGCGTGCGGGTGACTGACGGGCGCTCGTCCGCGGCGGACGCCATGACGCGGCGCCCCCGCTCGCGCCGATGGTAGCGCAAACGCGATACATCGCGATACAGGTCGTGAGGGATATCTTCCGTCGCGACGGCGGGACCGGCCCCGCCGTCGATCCGACGGGCCGCGACGGCCGGGCCCCAACGCCGCGGGGCGGTGGCTGCCCGCCACCGCCCCGCCCGTGCCCCGCGCACCGCCCCGCGTCAGACCGCGACCACGTCGTACCCCGCCTCGCGCAGCGCCGCGGTGACCTCGCCGCAGTGCTCCGGCCCCTTCGTCTCCAGGTGCAGTTCGACCTCGACCTCGGTGAGCCCGAGCCGGGGGTCGATGCGCACGTGCCCGACGTCGAGGACGTTGGCGTCCACCACCGTCAGGACGCCCAGGAGATTGGCCAGCGCCCCCGGACGGTCGGTCAGCCGGACCCGGAAGGACAGGTAGCGGCCGGCGGCGGCCATGCCGTGCCGAAGGATCCGCTGCATCACCAGCGGATCGACGTTGCCCCCGGAGAGCACCGCGACCACCGGCCCCTCGAAGGAGCCGGGCGACGACAGCAGCGCCGCCACCGGACTCGCCCCGGCCGGCTCCACCACCAGCTTCGCCCGCTCCAGGCACAGCAGCAGGGCGGCGGACAACTCGTCCTCGGTGACCGTGCGGACCTCGTCCACCAGCTCCCGCACGATGCCGAACGGCACGTCGCCGGGGCGCCCCACCTTGATGCCGTCCGCCATCGTGGCCAGCGGCTCGATCGCCACCGGGCGCCCCACCGCCAGCGACGGCGGGTAGCAGGCCGCGGCCGCCGCCTGCACCCCGACCACCCGCACGTCCGGCCGCAGCGCCTTGACCGCGAGGGCGACGCCCGCGGCGAACCCGCCGCCGCCCACCCCGACGACGACGGTGCGCACCTCCGGGCACTGTTCGAGGATCTCCAGGCCGACCGTGCCCTGGCCCGCGATGATGTCGCGGTGGTCGAAGGGGTGGATGAAGACCGCACCGGTCTGCCGCGCGTACTCCTGGGCGGCGGCCAGCGTCTCGTCCACCACCTGGCCGTGCAGCCGCACCTCGGCGCCGTACTCGCGGGTCGCGGCGACCTTCGGCAGCGGCGCGCCGACCGGCATGAACACCGTCGAGGCCACACCCAGCAGGGACGCCGCGAGGGCCACCCCCTGGGCGTGGTTGCCGGCACTGGCCGCCACCACGCCGGCGGCCCGCTCCTGCGCCGAGAGACCGGCGATCCGCACGTACGCGCCGCGGATCTTGAACGAGCCGGTGCGCTGGAGGTTCTCGCACTTGAGGTGGACCGGGGCGCCCACCAGCGCCGACAGGTAGCGGCTGCCCTCCAGTGCGGTGGTCCGCGCCACCCCGGACAGCAGCTTCTGCGCCGCGCGCACGTCGTCAACCGTGATCCCCACCGGCGCGGCCGGAGCGGTGCTCGCGGGGGCCACGGACTGATGCGGCGGATGCGGCGGATGCGACGTGGGGTCGACCATGCGGCCAGTTTCGCAGTTCGGCCACGAACGGGCCCTTTCCGGCCGGATGCCGGACACCCGCGGATCGACGGGGCCGCCCGCCAGGGCCGTCAGGGTCGTACGCGGCAGCGCCGGCACGGCCCGCGCCGGCGCCGCGTACGCTGTTTCCCCGTCCGTACCCACCCCGATTAAGCGAGCCCCGGCCATGCCCACCTCTCCGGACATGACGACCCACCCCGACTCCGCTCTCCTCGACGCGCTGCAGCACCAAGTGGCCGTCTTCGCCCGGCGCGCCGAACAGAGCCGGCTCGGCGGCGTCGGGCAGGCGCGCAACTCCATGGACCGCGCCGCCTATCTGCTCCTCAACCGCCTGGACCAGGAAGGCCCGATGGGCGTCAAGGCCCTGGCCTGCGGGATGGGCATCGACTCCTCCACGGTGACCCGGCAGGTCGCCCCGCTGGTCGACGCCGGCCTGGTCAGCCGCGCCACCCACCCCGAGGACGGCCGCGCCGTGGTCCTGGAACTGTCCGAGCGCGGCCACGCCCGGCTCGACGAGGTCCGGGCGTCGCGGCGGGCCCTGATGGCGATGGTCACCGAGAAGTGGACCGCGGAGGAGCGCGACGCCTTCACCACGCTCCTGACGCGCTTCAACACCTCGCTCGCCGACATCACCGCCCTCGCGCCGGGCGGGCCCGCCCCGTCCTGACGGCACCGGTCGGACCACGGCCGACCGCCGGCCCGGACCGGGGCGTCGTACGGGACGGGGGCTCCGGACCGGCGCCGCGCCGGCGGGTGCGCACCGCGCCCCGCCGTGACCGGGCGCGCCGGGACGTACGGAGGGCGATGCCCTCGTCACGCCTCTTGACCCCGACCCCCAACTGCCGTGCCATGGAGGGCCAGGGGCTGTCCGACGGGCCGCGGCGTCACCGTAGGGCCGGGGGGCGCCGGCCGCCCGTCATCCGGGAGGCGCGGTGGGAGAGCGGCGACGGGCTCGGGAGCGGCGCCGGGCCCGGGAGTTCGAGGCGTTCACCGCGGCCGCGGCGGGACGGCTGCTGCACGCCGCCGCCCTGCTCACCGGGGAGCCGGCGGACCGACCGGCGCCGGTGGCCGAGGAGTTGCTGCTCCGCGCGCTGGCCAGGACGTACGCCGGCTGGGACGGGAAGCACGGCGCGGACCCCTACGAGCGGGCCCGCCGGGAACTGACCGCGGAGTTCGCCCGCGCCGCGTGGCGCCACCGCCGGCCGCGCGGCGGTCTGCTCGACCGGCTGTCCCCGCGCGAGCGCCTGGTGCTGGTGCTCCGCCTGCACGAGGACGTGCCCGAGGAGCAGACCGCGGCCCAACTGGGGCTGCCCGCCGAGCGGGTGCGCACGCTGTGCCGGCACGCCGTCGCCGAACTCCGCAGCCGCCGCCCGCCACCGGCCGTCGCACCGCCGTGATCCCGCCCGAGGGGCGCCCGCCCGACCGCAAGGAGACCGAAGCCCGGCGGATGCTGCGAGCCGGCCCGCAGCCACCGGTGCCGCCGGACCTGCCCGCCCACGCCGCCGCCCGCGGCCGCCGCCTGCTGGCCCGGCGCCGCCTGCTGCACCGCACCGGAACGCTGCTCGCGGTCCTGGCGCTGCTGACCCTGGCCCTGTGGGCGGGGGTCGCGCAGCCCTGGCGCCCACCGCCGGCCCGCACCACCCCTCCCGTGGCGGGGTACTGAGGGGTGCGGAACGGACCGGGGTGGGCGCGCGTCGCCCCGGGGCCAGGGCGTCAGCCCAGCGCCTGCGTGAGGTCGGCCAGCAGGTCGTCGGCGGACTCGATGCCGACCGAGAGGCGCACGAGGTCGGCGGGGACCTCCAGTGCGGAACCGGCCGTCGAGGCGTGCGTCATCCGCCCCGGGTGCTCGATCAGCGACTCCACGCCGCCCAGCGACTCCCCGAGGGTGAACAGCCGGGCGCGGTTGCAGACCTCCACCGCCGCCTCTTCGCCGCCCGCCACCTGGAACGACACCATGCCGCCGAAGGCCCGCATCTGCTTGGCGGCGACCTCGTGGCCGGGGTGCTCGGCCAGCCCCGGGTAGTAGACCCGGGTGACCTTCTGGTGGGAGACCAGCAGTTCCGCGACGCGCGCCGCGTTGGCGCTGTGCCGGTCCATGCGGACGGCCAGCGTCTTGATGCCGCGCATCACCAGCCAGGCGTCGAACGGCCCGGCGATCGCGCCCATGGCGTTCTGGTGGTAGGCCAGTTCCTCACCGAGCGCGTCGTCGTTCACGACCAGCGCGCCGCCGACGACGTCCGAGTGCCCGCCCATGTACTTGGTCGTGGAGTACACCACCACGTCCGCCCCGAGGGCGAGCGGCTGCTGGAGGTAGGGGCTGGCGAAGGTGTTGTCGACGACCAGGCGGGCGCCGGCGTCGCGGGCCACCCCGGCGAGCGCCGCGATGTCGCTGATGCCCAGCATCGGGTTGCTGGGCGTCTCCACCCAGATCACCTTCGTGCGGGGGCGCAGCGCGGCCCGCACGGCCTGCGGGTCGGAGGTGTCGGCCACCGACCACTCCACGCCCCACCGCTCGACGACCTTCGCGAACAGGCGGAAGGTGCCGCCGTAGGCGTCGTTGGGGATCACCACGTGGTCGCCCGGGGCGAGCAGGGTGCGCAGCAGGCAGTCCTCGGCGGCGAGGCCGGAGGCGAAGGCGAGGCCGCGACGGCCGCCGTCGAGGGCGGCGAGGTTCTCCTCCAGGGCGGTGCGGGTCGGATTGGCGCTGCGGCTGTACTCGTAGCCGCCGCGAAGCCCACCCACGCCGTCCTGCTTGTAAGTGGACACCTGGTAGATGGGCGGTACCACCGCGCCGGTCGCCTGGTCGGGCTCCTGACCTGCGTGGATGGCAAGGGTTTCGAAGTGCTGGTGGCGCTCGTCGCGCTGTTCGCTCATGCCTGCCGAGGGTAGTCGGCCACCGGGCCGAACTTTCCGGAACTTTCTGGTTCGCTGGATAGTGGATACATACGAAAGCTCGGGAGATCGCGCGGCGACCTGCGCCGGGACCGCACTGCGGGCCCGCGCACACGCCGCCGCGGTCCCCCTCCCCACCGACCGCCACCCCAGCCCCAGCCCCTCCGACCGGGACACACCACATGGACGTTCTGCTGCTCCTCTTCGCCGCGATCGCGCTCGGCGGTCTGGTCTTCCTGCCCTGGATGCGGCGCCGGAAGGCCGTACAGCACGCCGAGCGGGGCCTGACGGTGGCCGCCGACCCGATGGCCGGCTACGGCTTCGTCCCCCTGGAAGAGCTCGACGTACGACTGCCCGGCCCCGACGAGGACCTGGCCGACGCGCTCGCCGAGATGCACCGCACGCACGACTGGCGGCCGGCCGCCGAACTCCTGCGGTCCACCGGCGACGACTGGGAGCTGCGCTGGCAGCGGGTGCAGACGCTGGCCGGCGCGGCCGCGTTCGAGCTGGCACAGACGCCGCCGGCCCCCGCCACCCCCACCGGCACCCGGGCCGGCGGCATCTGGCTGCGCACCTGGCGCGCCGAGGCCCCCAAGGACCCCGGCGGCGCCCAGACGCACGCCCAGTTCCTGGTCGTCCAGGCGCTGCGCGACCCCGGTTCGCAGGACTTCCGGATGATCCTGGAGGAGGCCCGCACGGTCTGCCACGAGGCGGCGCTGCTGGCACCGGGCAGCCCGATCCCGTACATCACCGAGCTGGCCGTCGCCCGCGGCCTGGGCGAGCGCCCCGCCGACTACGAAGAGCTCTGGTCCAAGGTCCGCCAGCGGGCACCGCACCACATGGGCGCGCACCTGGCGGCGCTGCCGTACTGGTCGGAGCAGTGGCAGGGCTCCCGGGAGCAGGCCGAGGGCTTCGCCGGGCGCGCCGCCGCCGGGGCGCCCGCGAAGAGCCTGCTGCCGGCCCTGCCGCTGTTCGCGGTCTACGCGCACCTGCCCGAGGCCAACATGGTCCGCAGCCTCTTCCAGAGCGCCGTCGTCGAACGCGCCATAGAGGGCGCCCACTTCGCCCTCCGCGAGGCCCCCGCCGACCACCCGATGGCACCGCACGTCCGCCACCTGCTGGTCTGGTTCCTGGTCCGCGCGGAGCGCTACGCCGAGGCGATGGAACAACTGCGCCTCGTCGACGGCCACGTGGGCGCCGTCCCCTGGTCCTACGGGCGCAGCCCGGCCGCCGAGTACGCCGCGTACCGCGCCCTGGCGATCGCCGGCTGGGAACAGCTCGGCGGCACCTCGACGGGCTTCCGGGCCTAGTTACCGACCCGGCCGTCACGGGACGTCGCCCTCCGCTCGCGCCGGGCAGGGGGCTCCCCGGGCCCGGAATGCCCGGGGCCCCCGGAACGTTCCCCCAACGGAAGCGACACCCCCGCCCGCCACTCGCCCGTCCCCCTTCCCCCGCCGGCCCTCTCCTCTGGAGCACGATCCCGATGCTGTTCTCCCGCTTCAAGAACCATCTCCCCACCCCCGAGGAAGCGCTGAAGGGACGCCCCGAGCCGGACTTCACCGTCCCCGACCGGCACACCGTCCTGGGTAACCCGCTGCTCGGCCCGTACCCGGAGGGACTGGAGGTCGCCGACTTCGGGCTGGGCTGCTTCTGGGGCGCCGAGCGGAAGTTCTGGCAGGCCGAGGGCGTGTGGACCACCCTCGTCGGCTACCAGGGCGGTCACACCCCGCACCCCACCTACGAGGAGGTGTGCAGCGGCCACACCGGCCACACCGAGGCCGTCCGCGTCGTCTACGACCCGAAGGTCGTCCCGTACGCGTCCCTGCTGAAGCTGTTCTGGGAGTCCCACGACCCCACCCAGGGCTTCCGCCAGGGCAACGACGTCGGTACCCAGTACCGTTCGGCGCTCTACACCCACTCGCCCGCCCAACAACAGGCCGCCGAAGCCTCCCGCGACGCCTACCAACAGGTCCTCAACTCCTCCGGCTACGGCGCCATCACCACCGAGATCCTCCCCGCCGACGCCCGCCCCTTCTACCCGGGGGAGGCGTATCACCAGCAGTACCTCGACAAGAACCCCGCCGGATACTGCGGGATCGGCGGCACGGGCGTCTCCTGCCCCGTGGGCGTGGCCAAGACCGACGGCTGACGTCGCCACGTGCGCTTCCAGACCTACGCGCGCCGGGTGCGGCGGTGACGGTGAGGGCGTCCCGGCCGGGGTTCAGGCCAAGTACCCCCCATCGATGTCGAGGACGGCGCCGGTGATGAAGGAGGCGGTCGGGCCGGCGAGGAAGGCGATGCCGGCGGCTATTTCGTCGGGGTGGCCGAAGCGGCCCATGGGGTTGGCCGCGCGCTGGGCGTCCGCGAAGGCGCCTTGCGGGGGGTTCATGTCGGTGGCCACGCTGCCGGGTTGGACGACGTTGACCGTGATGCCCCGCGGGGCGAGGTCGCGGGCCGCGCCCTTGCTGTAGCCGACGATCGCGGCCTTGGTCGCGGCGTAGTCGGCGACGCCCGGGAAGCCGGCGCGGGCGGCCAGGGTCGAGCCGACGGTGATGATCCGCCCGCCCTCCCCCAGGACGGCGGCGGCGGCCCGGACGGCCGAGGCGACGCCGCCCACGTTGACCGCCAACTGCCGGTCGAACGCCGCGGGGTCGTCCGCGGGGGCGTCCACGGCGCCGTTGACGGACACGGCCGCGTTGTTCACCAGGATGTCCAACCGGCCGAAGTCGGTGGCCACCGCGGCCACCAGGTCGGCGACTTGCTGCCGGTCGGCCTGGTCGGCGCGGTAGGCGGCGGCCCGGACGCCGGTGCCGGTCAGTTCGGCCACGACGGCGGCGGCCCGCGCTTCGGACGCCGTGTAGCTGATCGCCACCGCGGCCCCCTCGGCGGCCAACGCCCGGGCCGCCGCCGCTCCGATTCCCCGCGAACCGCCGGTCACCAGGGCGACCTTGCCCGCCAGCGCCCCGCGCGCGATCCCGTCCGTGGTCATCTCGACTCCCCTCCTCGGCTTCCGCCGGGCTCGTTTTGGAACGATCGATACGGAACGCTACCATGAGTTTTGAATCGTTTGGTTCATAACGGTGGGATCGCGGGATCGGGGAGAACCCGGAGCCTGCCCGGCTCTCGGTTCCGGCGTCGTCAGGTGGGGGTGTCGCCCTCGGGGCGGCCCAGGTGGGCGCGGTCGGCGGCGGCGGTGCCCTGGTGCCAGCCGGCGGCGTCGCGGATGCCGCGGAGGCGCACCGGTGCGGTGTCGGGGAAGAGCGTGCCGGTGGTCTCCTGGACGGCGAGTTCGCGGGCGGCGAGGACGGGGAGGAGCCGGTCCGGGGCGGTGGATTCGGCGGTGGCCGCGGCGGTCGCGGCGGCGGTGGCCGCGCTCAGGCGGGTGCGGATGCGGTCCGCGTAGGCCACGAGGAACGTCTGGCGGAAGTCGCGGGTGCGGCGGGAATGACCGCGGGCGTGGTGTGCGTCGCCCGCGCGGTTCATCGCCGACGTCGCCTGGAGCAGCAGCGAGGTGTAGAGGAGTTCGGTCGCCTCCAGGTCGGGCGGGAAGCCGACGACGGTGGAGAAGGCCAGTTCACCGGCCCAGACGGCTTGGCAGCGGTTGGCGGCCGCGACGGCGTCGAGGAGCAGCGCCTTGCCCTGTTCGTAGGGGCCCTCGATGCCGATGCGGAACGCCGCGGGGCCGTCGGCGGGCCCACTGGCGCCCGGGCCGTGGGCGTGCGCGAGGAGCGCCTCGTCGATGCTGTGACGGGCCATCAACTCCTGGGCCTTGGCGGAGAGTGCCTCGGCCTCCTCCGGGAAGCCGGTCGCCTCCGCCTTGGCGAGCAGGGCGCGGATCCGGCCGAGGGCGCGGGTGGCGGACGTTCCGCCGGGTCCGCCGGCGCCGGACGACGGCCGGGGCGCGCCGGTCGGATCGGGCGCGCCGGGCGGGGGTGGCAGCGGGGTGATCCGGGGCAGCCGGGAGAGCAGGCGCAGCGCGGTCAGCACGTCGTACGCGGTCTCGAAGCGGGAGGTGCGGCGCCGGGCCGCGACCGCGTCCAGGTAGCCGGGGTCGGCGTCCCACCAGACGCGGGCGTCCAGGTCGGCCAACTGGGCGCGCCAGCGCGGGTCGCGAGCGGCGGCGGACGACCGCGGGCGGCGGGTCTCCTCGGCGGCGACGGCGTCGAGGACCAGGGCCGGCGACGCGGCGTCGGGAGCCTCCCGGCGGACGATCCGCACCAGGTCGGCGGGGTACCAGCCGCCCGCCCAACAGCGCCGGACGGCCTCCACGGCGGCCGTGACCGCGGCCGCGCTGATCGCTTCCCAGCCGGGCGCCGCGGCGGTCAGCGTCGAGGCGCCCGCTTCGATGGCGTCCTCGGCGGCCGCCCCGTCCGCCGCGTACCGGACCCGGCCCAGGACGGTGCCGAGCAGGTCGGCGGCCTGGCGGGCCCGGTCGGCGGGCCGTTGCCCGCCGTCGCCACCGGCTCGGGCGCCCCGGCCTCCGTCGCCGCGCCCGGGGCGCTGCCCGCCGCGCTTCCCGCCGCCGTTTCTCTCGCGCTCGCTCACTCGGCCACTGTACGGACGGGCGGCGGGTCGGCCGCGGGGTGCGGGTCACGGGTCGGCGGTCGGCCGTGGCGGGGCGCCCGGCGTCCTCGTCGTGCGCCGCGGCGGACGACGAGCGGCGCCCGGGAATCCGCGGAGGTTGCGGGTTCCCGGGCGCCGGACGTCGGTCATCGCCGTGGGGCGTCGCCCCGGATCAGCTCGCGCTGCCGGCGACCCACTGGGACCAGGACATGTTCCAGCCGTTGAGGCCGTTGTCCGGCTTGATGGTCTGGTCCGGGGAGTTGACGACCTTCACGACGTCGCCGATCTGCGAGTGGTTGAAGAACCACGCGCCGTCGGTGGACGGGTCGCCCGCGCCCTTGACGTCCGGCAGGCCGATGCAGCCGTGGCTGGTGTTGGCCTTGCCGAAGATGCCCTTGCCCCAGTAGTTGCCGTGGATGAAGGTGCCGGAGTTCGACAGCCGCATGGCGTGCGGGACGTCGGGGATGTCGTACTCGCCCTTGCCGTCGTTGTTGGTGAAGCCGACGGTGGAGCCGTCCATGCGGGTCTGCTTGAACTTCTCGGAGATGACCATCTGACCGTTGTAGGTCGGGTGGTCGTCGCTGCCCGAGGAGATCGGGATGGTCTTGACCGTCCGGCCGTCGCGCACCACGGTCATCAGGTGGGTCTTGGTGTCGACGGTGCTGACCTGGGAGTGGCCGACGGTGAAGTGGACGGTCTTGTTCTGTATGCCCTTCACGCCCGGCGACGCCTCGACGCCGTCCAGGGCGAGCTTCAGGGTGACCTGGGAGTTCGGCTTCCAGTAGTCCTTGGGCCGGAAGTCCAGCCGCTTGTTGCCGAACCAGTGGCCGACGACCTGCTGGTTGCTGCTGGACGCGACCGAGATCGCGGACTGGACGGCCTGGCGGTTCTTGACCGGCTTGTCGAAGTTGATCGACACGGGCATGCCGACGCCGACCGTCGAGCCGTCCTCGGGGGTGAAGTTCCCGAGGAAGCTGTTGGTCGGGGAGACCGTGGTGAAGGTGGAGTTCTCCACCGCCGTGCGGCCCTGGGCGTCCACCCCGTGCGCGGTGATCTTGTAGGTGGTCGCGCGGGACAGCGCCTGCTTGGGCTTCCAGGAGGTGCCGTCGGCGGAGAGGGTGCCCGCGACGGTCTTCTGCTGGGACTGCTGGCCCTGGTGCGCGACGACCGTGGTCATGGTGACGTCGGTGAGCTTGCCGCCGCCGGCGGTCACCTTGGCGTCGTTGAGACCGGCGTCCGTCGAGCCGTCCCTCGGCGTGATGGTGATCTTCGCCTGCGAGGCGTCCTGCGCTGCTGCCTCGTCCACCTGCTGGGTGCTCTCGTGCTGGGAGCCGTCCTGCCGCCCCGCGTTCGCACCGCCGCCGTGTCCGGTGGCGTTGCTGGCACCACACGCGGCGACCGTGAGCACTCCCCCGAGCAGCGCGGCACTGGCTATGAGGCCCTTGCGGCGCTTGCGGTCCGTCATCACACGCTTCTCCATTGCTAACGATTTCGCGAAAAGTCCCCGAGCGAGCCGCCGAATGAACGCAGGCATATCTGGACGCAGGCATTCCGGCCGACTTCATTGGTACGCCTTATCCCTTTCATCCGCTTCATTCACGGCAGAAGTGTGGGGAAGGACACGCAATGGCAGCAAAACGCCCATCGGCTAAATAATGGCGCAGATCACGCATGGGGCAGCGGAGTGCCGCCGGCCGTGCGGCGTGCGTGAGGAGGGATGGCGCACGGCGCGGGGCTCGCGACGCGAGGTGAGGGGGCCGGCCGGCGCGGGGAGCGGCCCCGCGGCCCCGCCGGCGCCGCGATCGAGCGACGGGCGCGTCGTCCCCCGTGCGACACGTCGACCCCCGTGCGACACGGCGTCGCACGGGGGTCGCGGTGGGTGGCCGGCGGGGCGGGGAGGCGGCGGATCCGCGGTCAGCCCTCCTCGTCCGCGTCGTCCGCCAGGTCCCACTCGGCGGCGTCCCACTCGGCGTCCGGGTCGTAGTCGGTCATCTCCTCGCTGCTCCAGGACGCCTGGGCGAGTTCGGTGCCGGGGACCTCGTTGACCAGGTCGAAGGGGTCGATGAGGTGGGCCAGCGCTTCCGCTGGATCGTCTCTGACCGTCTCCAGGGACTGCCTGCGCTCGTCGTCGGGGAGCGCGGGGTCGGCGTCGATCCGGCCGACCGCGGCGCCGGTCAGCTCGGCGGCGTCGGTGACCTCCATGACCAGTTCGACGTGAAGCCGTACAAAGCGTGATGTCTCGCCATTGCTCATGAACGGAGGGTAAGCACCAGCGGGTCCCGACTACCGCACGACCCGCGGCGGTCACTAACATCTGCGATCAACGGCCAATTCGCCGAACCCACAAGGGGGATTGCTTTCGTGACCGCACGACGACCGCTGCTGACCGCCACTGCCGCGGGATCGGTGCTGTTCGCCCTGTGGTTCGTACCGTCCGCGAATGCGCTCGTGGGGGACGGCGGAGCCCCGCATTCCGACCTCCGGACGGATTCCGCACCGGCAGTTCCGGGGCGCGCGAAGGTCTCGGACGCGGCGGGCACCGAGCGTCACGCCGGTGCGCGGCAGTCCGACAGCGGTTCGACCACGACCCGGCCGGGCGGCGCGCCGGCCGGGAGTGCCGGGCCCGTCCACTACCTCGCCGACACCGGCAGCCCGAACACCACCCCGTACGTGGTCGGCGGCGCGGCCTGCCTGGCGCTCGGCGCCGCCCTGGTCGGCTACTCCGTGCACCGCACCCGCGACGAATCCGCCTGAGCCCGGGGCCGTTCCGCCACCGGCCGGGCCGGGCACGGGCGGGCGCCGGCGGCCCCGGTGCGGGCCGCCGGCGCGGATTGACGTCGCGTCAGGCCAGTTCGCCGGTGACCGACTCCGCCGCCGTCACCAGCGCGCCGTCCCGGACGAAGGCGTACGCCGCCTCCAGGTCCGGCGCCAGGAAACGGTCCTCGCCCGGGCCCTGGACGCCCGCGGCGCGCAGGGCGTCCAGCACCGCGCGGGTCGCCGGGGCGGGCGTCAGCCCCTCGCGCAGTTCGACGGCGCGGGTCGCGGCGTAGAGCTCGACGGCGATGACCCGGGTGAGGTTGTCCACCGCGGTGCGCAGCTTGCGCGCCGCCGACCACCCCATCGAGACGTGGTCCTCCTGCATGGCGGAGGACGGGATGGAGTCCACCGACGCCGGGGCGGCCAGCCGCTTCAACTCGCTGACCAGCGCGGCCTGGGTGTACTGGGCGATCATCAGGCCCGAGTCGACGCCCGGGTCCCCGGCGAGGAAGGCGGGCAGCCCGTGCGAGCGGTTCTTGTCCAGGAGCCGGTCGGTGCGGCGCTCGGCGATCGAGGCCAGGTCGGCCGCGGCGATGGCCAGGAAGTCCAGGACGTAGGCGACCGGCGCACCGTGGAAGTTGCCGTTGGACTCCACCCGGCCGTCGGACAGCACCACGGGGTTGTCGACGGCGGCGGCCAGCTCCCGGTCGGCGACCAGGCGGGCGTGCGCGAGGGTGTCCCGGCCGGCGCCGGCGACCTGCGGGGCGCAGCGGATGGAATAGGCGTCCTGCACGCGCGGGGCGTCGTCCTGGTGGTGGCCGATGAGGCCGGAACCGTCCAGGAACGCCAGCATGTTGGCGGCGGAGGCGGCCTGGCCCGGGTGCGGCCGGATGGCGTGCAGCTCGGGCGCGAGGACCTTGTCGGTGCCCAGCAGCGCCTCCATGGAGAGCGCGGCGGTGACGTCCACCGAGGTGAACAGCCGGGCCAGGTCGGCGCAGGCCATCACCAGCATGCCGAGCATGCCGTCGGTGCCGTTGAGGAGCGCCAGCCCCTCCTTCTCGCGCAGTTCGACGGGCTCGATGCCGTGCGCGGCCAGCAGCTCGCCGGACGGTCGGACGACGCCGTCCGGGCCCTGGGCCTCGCCCTCGCCCATCAGCGTCAGGGCGCAGTGCGAGAGCGGGGCCAGGTCGCCGGAGCAGCCGAGCGAGCCGTACTCGTGGACGACCGGGGTGATGCCGGCGTTCAGGAGCGCGGTCATGGTCTCGACGACCACCGGGCGGACGCCGGTGTGTCCCGAGGCGAGGGTCTTCAGCCGCAGGAACATCAGGGCGCGGACCACCTCGCGCTCGACGGCCGGGCCCATGCCGGCCGCGTGCGAGCGCACGATGTTGCGCTGGAGCTGGGCGCGCAGCTCCGGGCTGATGTGGCGTACGGCGAGGGCGCCGAAGCCGGTGGAGACGCCGTAGACCGGGTCCGGCTTGGCGGCGAGCTCGTCGATGAAGGCGCGGGAGGTGGCGACGGCGGAGCGGGCCTCCTCGGACAGCTCGATCCGGGCCGCGCCGCGGGCCACCGCGATGACGTCCTGTGCGGTGGTGCCGGACGTCCCCAGCACCACAGTGTGCATATCCATATTCAGGCACCCTAGAGACTGAATCGCCGGATGTCACCACCGGATTTCGGGATCACCCCTTACCGATCATCGCCCGAGACCACCGTCGCTCCTCACCCGGAGCGCCCGCACCCCGCGCCCCGGCCCCCGCTCACCTGCGGAACCTCCGCCGCTCCGGCCCCTGCGACGGCTCGGGCGCGTCCGCCAGCCGCACGACCGGATCGTCCGCCCCGCCGTGCCGCCCGGCCACCACGGGACCGCCGGACTTCGCCGCCTTGGCGCGGTACTGGGCCGCGTCCGCCAACCGGAACAGCCGCCGGGCGGTGTGCACCGGGCCGATCGGATCGCCGGTCGAGGCGACCCCCACGGCCACCCCCTCCCCGAGGTCCAACTCCGCGGCCCGGCCGCACAGCTCGCCGGCCACCTTGACCACCTCGTCGGAGTCCGGGCCGACCGCCAACAGGCAGAACTCGTCCCCGCCCAACCGCGCCGCGAGGGTCCCCGGCACCATCGCTCCGCACAGCGACAGCACCGAACCGAAGCGCTCCAACAACCGGTCGCCGACCGCGTGCCCCCGCGAGTCGTTCACCTGCTTCAGCCCGTTCAGATCGCACACCACCAGGCTCACCACCACCCCGTCGGCGCGGTGCTGCTCCAACGCCTCGTCCAGCCGCATGTCCACGGCCCGGCGGTTGGCCAGACCCGTCAGCGCGTCGGTGAACGCCAGCCGGCGGGCCTCCGCCAGCCGCTCGGTCTGGGCGATCCCCGCGGCCGTGACCGCGGCCAGCACGGTCGCGAAATCGGCGTCCGCCCGCCCGAACACCGGCTCCCCCGGCCGCCGCGCCACGTACAACTCGCCCCAGGCCCGACCGTGCAGCACGAGCGGCGCGACCACGCAGCAACCCCGGCCCCGCCGACGCAGCGCGGCCACCCGCCCCGGACCGCTGGGCGGCACCAGCGAACCGTCGGCGACGTCACCGCCCGGCTCCCCCGCGGCCACCTCCACCCAGGCGCTCGGCTCCCCGCCACCGGCCCACTCCTCGTGGAGGAACCCGACGATCTCCGCGAACGCGTGCACCGGATACGTCTCGTCGTCCGGGAACTCCCGCTCCCCCGGGGCGAGTTCGCCGACGTTGACCAGGACCCGCAGCCGCCCCCGCTCGCGCTCCCACTTGCAGATCGCCGCGAAGGAACCGCCCAGCGCCTGCCGCGCCCCCTGGGCCGCGGCCCGGGCGGAGTCGCGCAGCGCCGGCGCGGCCGCCATCGCCTGCGCCAGCTCCACCACGGCCCGCAGCCTCGCGTCACCCTCGCCCGTCACCGGATCCTCACATTCCGTAGCCGTGCGCACGCTCTGTATTACAGCGTAGGAATGATTGACCCGAACCGCCCCTTCCGCAGGTCAAGGACCACCGGAAGGAGCGGACCGGGCGGTCACTCCCCCGGCCAGTCGGGGTCGCGCTTCTCGTTGAAGGCCGCGACGCCCTCGGCCCGGTCCCCGGAGAACGCCACGCTCCGCCACGCACCGTCCTCCACCTCCAGCCCGGCCCGCAGGTCCAACCCCTGCCCGAGCCGAAGGGCGCGCTTGGCCGCGCGCAGCCCGACCGGCGAATTGCGGGCGATCGCGGCGGCCAGCGCCAGCGCCTCCGCCCGGTCCTGCCCGTCCGCCACGACCCGGTCCACCAGGCCCAACTCGCCCGCCTCCGCCGCCGACACCCGACGCGCGGTGAACACCAACTCGGCGGCGCGCGCCGCCCCCACCCGGCGCGGCAGCAGCTGCGTCCCGCCCCCGCCGGGGATGACGCCCACCGACACCTCCGGCAGGCCGACCACCGCGGTCCCGTCCGCGACGATCAGATCGCAGGCCAGCGCCAACTCGTAACCACCGCCGAGCGCGAACCCGTGCACCGCGGCCACCGTCGGCACCGGCAGCTCCAACACCGCGGTGTACGCGGCCCGGGTGCGCGGACGCTGCCGCATCAGGTCCGCGTCCGTGAAGGAGTTCCGCTCCTTGAGGTCGGCGCCCACGCAGAACGCCCGCTCATGGGTGGAGGTGAGCACCACCGCCCGCACGGTCCGGTCGGCGGCCAGCTCGGCGCACGCCTGCGTCAGCGCGTCGGCCATCGCCGTCGACACGGCGTTCATCGCCTTCGGCCGGTCCAGGACCAACTCCGCCACGAAGCCGTGGCGCGCCACGCCCACCCATTCCTGTGCACCGAACCGCTGCATGCCGCCCTCCCGATCACCGGTTAACGCTCGTTGACCTGACGACGAGGATCATGTCAGCTCACGGCCGGTTCCGGCAGGGCCACCGCACTCGCGCCCGGGTCACCCGCGCCGGGTCAGCATCCACGGCTCGACGACGCCGAGCCCGCGGACCGGCCGCTGCCACATCGGCTGCAACGCGAAGCGGTACGGGGGCGGCGGACTGCCGGTGCCCTCCTGGGCCGCCTTCTCCGCGGCCGCGGCGTCCGCCTCGGAGACCGGGGCGTCGCCGGTGCGCCCCAGCTCCACCGCGAACGCCTCGTCCACCAGCACGGTGTCCTTCGGCGCTATCGAGGTCAGCCGGCTCGCCAGATTGACGGTCGTGCCGAAGACGTCGCCCATCCTGGTCGTGACCGTGCCGAACGCGATGCCCACCCGCAGCTCGGGCATCGTCTCGTCGTGGCCCATGGTCTCGATCAGGCGCAGCCCGATCTCGGCGGCGACGCCCGCGTCGTCCGCCGCGAAGAGCACTTCGTCGCCCAGGGTCTTGATGAGCCGGCCCCCGTGCGCGGCGACCAGATCGGCGGCGGTGGTCTCGAACGCCTCGACCAGCTCGCCCAGTTCCTCCTCTTCCAGGCGCCGCGTCAGTCGGGTGAACCCGACCAGGTCGGCGAACCCGACGGACAACCGCCGGTCCACCATCTCCGCGTCGTCCTGCGCCTGGACCACCCGCCCGGTGGCCGCGGCCAGCTGCCGCCGCCACACGTAGACCAAGAACTCCTCCAGCTCCGGGAGCAACAGCTCGACCAGCGGGTAGGTGATCTCGGTACGGGTCAGGCCGGAGTCCTGGGGCTCGGTCAGCCCCTCCAGGAAGGAGTCGATCTGCCAGTCGGCGAGGCGGGCCGTGGTCTGGCCGGTGGACCGGGCGACCTGCACCGCCATGGCCTCGCTCAGCAGCCCCGCCTCGACGAGGCCGGCGAGCCGCCGCAGGGCCAGAACGTCGGCCTCGGTGAGGGCCTTGACCTGGCCGATGTCCGCGAAGCCCATGGCCCGCCAGAAGCGGGCGGCCAGGTCCATCGAGACGCCGGCGCTGCGGGCCGCCTGGAACGGCGTGTAGCGGCGCTCGGCGCCGAGGATGAGCTGTTCGAGCTTGACGGCGATGTTGTTCTCGCCGTTGCCCTCGCCGTTGCCCTCGCCGTTGTCCTCGCCGTTGTCCTCGCCGTTGGCGCCGGCGGCCGCTTCGGGGCCGTCGTCGCTCCGTGCGGGGTCGCCCGCGGGGTCGCCCGCGGACGCCTCACCCACCGCCTCGCCCTCGGCGTCCGCGCCGCGCGGGGTGGCCCCCGACTCGTCGGCGGTCACCGACCGCTCCCTGTCCGTTCCCTGCGCACGGCCCTTCCGATCTCGCTGCTCGCCCATGATCCGCTCCCTGCCGGCGGACCGCCCCAACGATACGGCAGGTGTGCTCTGCCTCACGTCGTCGCGGCGTCGGGGTCGCGGAGCCGCGTCCGGCCGGTGCGGCCGGGGCACGGTGCGGGTGGCCCCGCCCGCCGTCCGGCACGTGCGGGCCGCCGGGGCCGCCGCCACCTGGCCCGACGTACACGGCACCGCACCGGCGAGGCCCGCGCGGCGGGCCCCTTCGTTACGTGTAGCCGTCCCCCGTCGACGGGCGGAGGTGGACGATGTCGCCGGCGCCCACCGGCTGTTGGACGCCGTCGGAGGTGGCGAGCACCAGCCGGCCGTCGGCGTCGAGCGCGACCGCTTCGCCCTCGACGGACCGGTCGCCCGGGAGTTCCGCCCGCACGTGCCGGCCCAGCGTGGCGCAGCCCGCCACGTACGCGGCCTGGAGGTCGCAGGCGCCCGGGTCGCCGTCGGCCGCCTGCCATGCGCCGTACCAGTGCTCCAGCGAGCGGAGCACGGCCCGCAGCAGGGGGTCCCGGTCGGTGTGGGGGGCGCCGGCGAGGGCGAGGGAGCCGGCGGTGGGGACGGGGAGTTCGTCGGCGGTGAGGGAGACGTTGAGGCCGATGCCGATGACCACGCCGTCGCCGGCGCGTTCGGCGAGGATGCCGCCCGTCTTGCGCTCCGCGCCGTCCACGGTGACCAGCAGGTCGTTGGGCCACTTGAGTGCGGTGTCGACGCCGGCGGTGCGGGCGATCGCGGTGGCCGTGGCCACGCCGGCCAGGAGCGGCAGCCAACCCCAGCGGGCGAGCGGCACGGTCGGCGTGAGGTAGGCGGAGACGAAGAGGCCGGAGCGGGGCGGCGCCGTCCAGCGGCGGTCCAGGCGCCCGCGGGCGGCCGACTGCTCCTCGGCGACGAGGACGGTCCCCTCGCGCAGGTCACCGGCGGCCGCGCGGTCGGCGAGGTCGGTGTTGGTGGAGCCGGTGGCGGGAACGACGTCCAGCGCGGACCAGAGCGAGTCGGGCCGGACGAGGGCCCGGCGGAGCGCGGTGGCGTTCAGCGGCGGGCGGCTCAGATCGCTCCAGCGACCGGCGTCTTTGTCCCGGTTTTCCGGTGGTTGAGGCGTCATGGCCCCAGCCTAGGTGTGGTCAACGACGCAGTGCCGCAGAGCAGTCCCGCCGATACGCTACGAATCGGTAGCCACACCCGTACCTCCCCCTGTACGAGTGCCAGTCCAGGACGAGCAGGAGCCGCATCCCGATGTCCGAACCGGAAGCAAACATCCACACCACCGCGGGCAAATTGGCGGATCTGCAACGGCGGGTCGAGGAGGCCACTCACGCCGGCTCCGCCCGTGCAGTGGAAAAGCAGCACGCCAAAGGGAAGTTGACGGCGCGTGAGCGCATCGACCTCCTTTTGGACGAGGGCTCGTTCGTCGAGCTCGACGAGTTCGCCCGGCACCGGTCGACGAATTTCGGGATCGAGAAGAACCGGCCGTACGGCGACGGCGTCGTCACCGGCTACGGCACGGTCGACGGCCGTCCGGTGTGCGTGTATTCGCAGGACTTCACGATCTTCGGCGGATCGCTCGGCGAGGTCTACGGCGAGAAGATCGTCAAGGTGATGGACTTCGCGCTGAAGAACGGCTGCCCGGTCATCGGGATCAATGACGGCGGCGGTGCCCGGATTCAGGAGGGCGTGGCCGCTCTCGGGCTCTTCGCGGAGATTTTCCGACGCAATGTGCATGCGTCGGGCGTGGTGCCGCAGATTTCCCTGATCGTCGGTCCGTGCGCGGGTGGTGCGGTGTATTCCCCGGCCATAACGGATTTCACGGTGATGGTCGACCAGACGTCGCACATGTTCATCACCGGGCCGGACGTCATCAAGACGGTCACGGGTGAGGACGTCGGCTTCGAGGAGCTGGGCGGGGCCCGTACGCACAACACCACCTCCGGCGTGGCGCACCACATGGCGGGGGACGAGAAGGACGCCATCGAGTACGTCAAGGGGCTGCTGTCGTACCTGCCGTCCAACAACCTCTCGGACCCGCCGGCCTTCCCCGAGGAGGCGGACCTGGCGGTCTCCGACGCGGACCGCGAGCTGGACGCGCTGATCCCGGACTCGGCCAACCAGCCGTACGACATGCACACGGCGATCGAGCACGTGCTGGACGACGGCGAATTCCTGGAGACCCAGGCGCTGTTCGCGCCGAACATCCTCACCGGGTACGGGCGGGTCGAGGGCCATTCGGTCGGCGTGGTGGCCAACCAGCCGATGCAGTTCGCGGGGTGCCTGGACATCAACGCGAGCGAGAAGGCCGCGCGGTTCGTGCGCACCTGCGACGCGTTCAACATCCCGGTGCTGACGTTCGTGGACGTCCCGGGCTTCCTGCCGGGGACGGACCAGGAGTACGACGGGATCATCCGGCGCGGCGCCAAGCTGATCTACGCCTACGCGGAGGCGACGGTCCCGCTGATCACCGTGATCACGCGGAAGGCGTTCGGCGGGGCGTACGACGTCATGGGCTCCAAGCACCTGGGTGCGGACCTGAACCTCGCGTGGCCGACCGCGCAGATCGCGGTGATGGGCGCGCAGGGCGCGGTGAACATCCTGCACCGCCGCACGCTGGCCGCGATCGAGGACCCGGCCCAGCAGGACACCCGGCGCCAGGAGCTGATCCAGGAGTACGAGGACGCGCTGCTGAATCCTTACGTCGCGGCCGAGCGGGGCTACGTCGACGCGGTGATCATGCCCTCCGAGACCCGGCGGCACATCGTCCGCGGGTTGCGCACGCTGCGCAACAAGCGCGAGGCGCTGCCGCCGAAGAAGCACGGCAACATCCCGCTGTAGTCCGCGCCGGAGGAGGTCGGTTGACGATGATCAAGGTCGTACGGGGCAATCCCACGCCCGAGGAGTTGGCCGCCGCGCTGGCGGTGGTGCAGGCCCGCGCGGCGGCGGTGGCCGCCGGCGGTGCCCCCGAGGAGGGCGGGCCGCGCAGTCAGTGGTCGGATCCGGCGGCGACGGTTCCGGCCCGGTCCCATGTGCCCCATCCGGGACCGCGGGCCTGGCGGACCAGTTTCTGGCCGCGGTGACCTGGCCGAACGCGGTCGGTGCAGGGTGCACTGACTAGTCCTTCGCGGTGCGGCGCCTGAGTACGCGTACTCAGGCGCCGTCGTCGTGGGGGGCGGGAGGATCGAGGTCATGCTGTGGTCCGATCCGCCCGACGAACCGCCCGAGGAGCTGCGCGAAGTGCAGGAGAAGCTCCGTCGGATGGGCTTCGTGCTGGCCACGGCGATCATGGTGGGAACGCTGGTGCTCCTGGTGCGGTGACGGCGCTTGCGGACCGCCCGGTTCCGCGGGCCGGGACACGGACGGGGAGCGCACCGAACGCCCCACCGGCCACAGCGGTCTCTTCGCTCCCTGCAACCGCAGAGCCCGTAAAAGCATCTTTCTCTCTCGACAGTGCAATTCGGGCATGCGGCCGCGTGGTGATCGGCTGGCCGCCCCCCGGGCCGGAGGGAGACCATGAACAGGCCGCTCAGACACATAGCCGTCTTCTGCGGGGCGTTGGTGCTGGCCCTGCTGGTCCGGGCGACCTGGGTGCAGTTCGTACAGGCCGACCAGCTCGCCAACAACGACAACAACCGGCGGGTCAAGATCGAGGCGTACTCGTACCCGCTCGGCAACATCATCGTGGGCGGCAAGCCCATCACCGGGTCGACCCAGACCAGCGGCGACTTCAAGTACAAGCGCACCTACACCGACGGCGCGATGTACGCCCCGGTCACCGGCTACGCCCGGCAGGCGGCGGGCGAGACCATGCTGGAGGGCGTCTACCGCAAGGTCCTCAACGGCAAGGACGACCGGCTGTTCTTCAACCGGGCGCGGGGGATGCTGACCGGCGAGAAGCCGCGCGGCGGCGACGTCCTGACGACCATCAGCGAGAAGGCGCAGAAGGCCGCGTACAAGGGCCTGACCGACCTGCACGCCAACGGCGCGGTGGTCGCCCTCGACCCGCGGTCCGGCAAGATCCTGGCGATGGCCAGCACGCCGTCGTACGACCCGTCGACGTTCGCGGGGTTGTCGGACGCGGAGGGCAAGAAGTACCTGGCGCTCGAAGCCGACAAGGGCAAGCCGATGAACAACCGGGCGCTGCGCGAGATCTACCCGCCGGGGTCCACCTTCAAGGTGCTCACCGCGGCCGCGGCGCTGGAGCACGGCACGGTCAGCGACATCAACGCCTCCTCCGGCGCCCCGGCCCCGTACACGCTCCCGCAGACCCGCACCCAGGTCGGCAACGACGTCGAGGGGGCGCCGTGCGACAAGGCGTCGCTGAAGACCGGCATGCAGTGGTCCTGCAACAACGTCTTCCTGGACGCCGCGCACAAGCTCGGTACGGACAAGATGCGCGAGACCGCGGAGAAGTTCGGCTTCAACGCCGAGCAGTTCATTCCGGTGCGTTCCGCGGTGAGCGGTTATCCGAGCAAGCTGGACCAGCCGCAGACCGCGCTGACCGGCATGGGGCAGGGCAGCGTGACCAGTACGCCGTTGCAGATGGCGATGGTCGCCGCCGGAATCGCCAACAACGGCAAGGTGATGAAGCCGTACCTGGTCGAGGAGCTGCGCGGTCCGGACCTTTCCACGATCGAGAAGTTCGACCCGACGCCGCTGAATCCGAAGGACCCGCAGGCGGTTTCCAAGGACACCGCACTGAAGGTGCAGGAAATGATGGAGTACACCGTTTCGGACGGCACCGCCTCGAAGGCGAAGATCGACGGCGTGACGGTCGGCGGCAAGACCGGTACGGCCCAGCACGGTGCGAATGTGAACGACGAGCGGCCGTACGCCTGGTTCGTCTCCTACGCGAAGCTGCCCGACGGCAGTTCGCCGGTGGCGGTGGCGGTCTTCGTCGACCCGAAGGACATGGACATCCCGCGTTCGGAGATCGCCGGCGGAAAGCTGGGCGGGCCGATCGCGAAGTCGGTGATGCAGGCCGTGCTGAACCAGTAGGCAATTCCGGGACGCGGAATGCGGCGGGCCGGGCGGCCGGGAAATAGGGGGAAATGATCTCCCTTGAGCACCGGGGCCCGACCCATTTCCTGTGGGCTTCCTGTGGCGCTGGCTGTGCTCTTCCTGTGACCGTCGGCAATGTTTATGGAGGATTTACCGTAGGCGCCCCTACCTTCGCCTAATGGTCACCATTAATAAACTTCCGGGGCGGCGGTCGGTGCGCCGGCTCGTCGTCGCGGCCACCGGTCTCGGTGTCCTCGCCACCGGCGCCGTCGGCTGCTCGGCACGGCCCGCGCAGGACTCCTCGGGCGGCGGGTCGAGCAGCACCGCCCGGGCCGCCGCCACCGCCCCCGTGCCCCGGTCGATGGGACTGCGGGACGCCCCCAACGCCCGCGACCTCGGCGGCTACCGCACCGCCGACGGCCACGAGGTCCGCCACGGCGTCGTCTACCGCGCCGACGCGCTGAACCACCTCACCCCCGCCGAGCAGCGGACCCTCACCGAGGACGGCGTCACCGAAGACCTCGACTTCCGCTCCCCGGCCGAGGTGGCGACCGCCCCGGACGCGCTGCCGACCGGGGTCCACCGCACCGCCCTGCCCGTCTACGACCCCAAGGCCGACCTGTCCCGGACGATGGCCACACTGATCGCGGGCGGCCCGGCGGCGCAGCAGCGGGCGCTCGGGGCCGGCAAGGCGGTGCGGATGATGGACGCGTACTACGCCTGGCTGGTCAGCGACCCGGCGGCCGGCAAGGCGTTCGGGGCGGCGGCCCGGGCGGTCGCCGACGGCCGGACGCCGGTGCTCTTCCACTGCACCCAGGGCAAGGACCGCACCGGCTGGATGAGCGCCGTCCTGCTGACCGCGGCGGGCGTGCCGCGGAGCACCGTCGACCAGGACTACCTGGCGTCCAACCACTACCTCCAGGCCGCCAACGACCGTCAGCTGGCGCAGCTCCAGGCCGCCGGCAAGCTCAAGGACCCGGCGCTGCTGGAGCCGGTGCTGGGGGTGCGGGAGAGCTATCTGGACGCGGCGTTCAACGAGGTCGAGGCCAAGTACGGCTCGTTCGACGGCTATCTGAGCAAGGGGCTCGGACTGGACCGGGCCACCGAGCGCAAGCTGCGGCAACGACTGATCGCCGCCTGACGGGGGAGCGCCGATGTCGCCGAAGCTGCACGCCCTGGTGATGGCCGCGCTGAGCACGGCACTGGTCCTGGTCGCCCTGCTGGCGTGGCGGCCGCTCGTCCGGCACCGCGGTTGGCCGCGCGTCCCGACCCTGCTGTTCCTCGTGACCTACGGCCTGTGCGTCGGGATCACCCTCCCCGACCAGATCGCGCCGGGCGTGCTCGGGCGGCTGCACGCGTGCGTCGTGGAGGGCGGGGCGGGGGTGCGGACGCTGGGTGCGGGTGCCGGCCACCAGTGGGTCAACGTCCTGCTGTGGGTCCCGCCGGCGCTCTGCGGGGTGCTGGCGACCCGGCGGGCGCTGCTGGTGCCGCTCGGCATCTCCGCCACCTGGGCCGCCGTCGAACTCCTGCAGACCCTCGACCCGGTGCGCGACTGCCAGCCCGCGGACTGGGCGCACAACACCCTGGGCGCCGCGCTGGGCGCCCTCGCGGGGTGGCTGGTGCTGTGGGCCGGGCGGCGCCGGGCCCCGGCCCACTGACCGCCGCCGGCTCCGTACGATGGCGGGCATGACCGAAGCCGCCCGCCCCCGCCGTCTCGTCCTCGCCTCCCAGTCCCCGGCCCGGCTCGGCCTGCTCCGGCAGGCCGGGTTGGCGCCCGAGGTCGTGGTCAGCGGGGTCGACGAGGACGCGCTGACCGCCGCCACCCCCGAGGAACTGGCCCGGGTGCTGGCCGAGGCGAAGGCCGCCGCGGTCGCGGCCCGGCCGGAGGCCGCCGGTGCGCTGATCGTCGGCTGCGACTCGGTCCTGGAGCTGGACGGGCGGGCGCTGGGCAAGCCCGCGGACGCCGAGGACGCCACCGCCCGCTGGAAGTCCATGCGCGGCCGGTCCGGGGTCCTGCGCACCGGCCACTGCGTGATCGACACCGCGACCGGCCGGCAGGTCTCGGCCACCGCGTCCACCACGGTCCGCTTCGGGGAGCCCAGCGACGCCGAGGTCGCCGCGTACGTGGCCAGCGGTGAACCGCTGTACGTGGCGGGCGCGTTCACCCTCGACGGCCGCTCGGCGCCGTTCATCGACGGGATCGACGGCGACCCGGGCAACGTCATCGGCCTGTCGCTCCCGCTGTTCCGCCGGCTGCTGGCCGACCTGGGCGTCGCGATCACCGACCTGTGGGCCTGAGCGGTCCGGATTCCGCCCGCGACGGGTGTTTTCCGGCCAGCCGGTGAGTGGTGCGCGTCGCCGGGGAACCGATGGTTCCCGAAGCGACCGACACCGCGAGGAGTGTTCCCCATGGCCAAGATCCTGATCGTCGCCGGCGACGCCAGCGAGGACCTGGAGTTCTTCTACCCGTACCAGCGGCTGCTGGAGGAGGGGTACGAGGTCCACGTCGCGGCGCCGTCGCGCAAGAAGCTGCGGTTCGTCACGCACGACTTCGTCGAGGGCTACGACACCTACACCGAGTCGGCGGGCCACTCCTGGCCGGCCGACCTGGCGCTGTCCGAGGTCGACCCCGCCGGGTACGCGGCGCTGGTCCTCCCGGGCGGCCGGGCCCCCGAATACCTGCGTCACGACCCGGACTTCGGGCCGGTGGTGCGGCACTTCTTCGACGCGGACAAGCCGGTCGCGCACATTTGCCACGCGGCCCTGGCCCTGGCCCCGCTCGGCGTGCTGAAGGGCCGCCGCACCTCGGCCTACCCGGCCTGCTCGCCGGAGGTGGAGCTGGGCGGCGGGGTCTTCGTGGACGGCCCGGCGGTGGTCGACGGCAAGGTCGTCTCGGCCCGCGCCTGGCCGGACCAGCCGGAGTGGATGCGGGCGTTCGTCACGATCCTGCGCGCGCACGCGCCGGCGGACGGGCCCGCCGGCAGCTGACCGGGCGGGCTTCAGGCGGGTGCGCCGCCCGCGGCCGGCTCCTCGACCCCGGCCGCCCGCGGGCGCGCCTCGCCGTAGGCCACCAGCGTCAGCACGAGCAGCGCCAGCACCACCATCGCGGCGGCGAACGCCGGCCAGCCGAGCAGTCCGACGGCGAGCGCCCCGAGGACGCCGTGCACCACCGCGCAGCAGATCAGCGCGATGCGCGCCAGGCGCCCGGGGCCGCGGTCCCGGAGCGCGCCGCGCAGCAGCACCGCGGCGCAGCAGAGCAGGAAGAGGGCGAAGACCGCGCCGCCGACCCAGGCGCCGACGGACATGGCGCCCGGCCGCAGGCCGGCCAGGGACATCTGCTGCCGGTCGACCACGATGCTCAGGATCCAGTTGAGCAGCAGCATCCCGGCCGCTTCGAGGATCAGGACCACCGCCGCCGCCAGGGCCACCGGTCTGCGGGCCGCCACCACCTCGCCCACCCCACTTCCACCGTCATGCACCGTCGCCGCGCTGTCCGCGCCGCCGTGTGCCGTCGTCACGAGCCGTTACCAGGAGTACAGAAGGCATCACGCAGGCTACTAATGGGTAACAGCTGCGGCAAGGGGTCTGCATCACCGCGCACGCCCTCCTTCTGCATGCCCCCGCCCGGCGCGCCCACCCGAAAACTTTCACTCGCCCATTCGTAGGGACTCCACAAAGAATTGACGGTTCGCCGGGCGTCCACAGTTCGAGACCTAGACCACACCGCGCCGCGGACCAGCGCCCGGGAATCCGGCTCTACCCTGGGATTCCAACGGACTTCACTCCCTCACCATCGCCGCGCGCACGCTCCGTGTGGGCAAGCTCACCCCAGAGAACGGGTCGGCACGCGGTGTCGCCAGTCCCTAAACTCGCTGCGTTCAGTGTGTTGCGGCGTAGCGCCCAGGAAGGACCCATCGTGCGCAAGGTGCTCATCGCCAACCGTGGCGAAATCGCTGTCCGCGTTGCCCGTGCATGCCGGGACGCCGGAATCGGGAGCGTAGCCGTCTACGCCGACCCGGACCGGGACGCCCTGCACGTCCGTGCCGCGGACGAGGCTTTTGCCTTGGGCGGTGACACCCCTGCCACCAGCTACCTCGACTTCGCCAAGGTCCTCCAGGCCGCCGCCGATTCCGGTGCGGACGCGATCCACCCCGGCTACGGTTTCCTCTCCGAGAACGCCGAGTTCGCGCAGGCTGTGCTCGACGCCGGGCTGACCTGGATCGGCCCGCCGCCGCACGCCATCCGCGACCTCGGCGACAAGGTCGCGGCCCGGCACATCGCGCAGCGCGCCGGCGCCCCGCTGGTCGCCGGCACCTCGGACCCGGTCTCCGGTGCCGACGAGGTCGTCGCGTTCGCCAAGGAGCACGGGCTGCCCATCGCCATCAAGGCGGCGTTCGGCGGCGGCGGCCGCGGCCTGAAGGTCGCCCGCACCCTCGAAGAGGTTCCCGAGCTGTACGAGTCGGCGGTGCGCGAGGCGGTCGCCGCGTTCGGCCGCGGCGAGTGCTTCGTCGAGCGCTACCTCGACCGCCCCCGGCACGTCGAGACCCAGTGCCTGGCCGACAAGCACGGCAACGTCGTCGTCGTCTCCACCCGTGACTGCTCGCTCCAGCGTCGCCACCAGAAGCTCGTCGAGGAGGCCCCCGCGCCGTTCCTGAGCGAGGCGCAGAACGCCGAGCTGTACCGCGCCTCCAAGGCCATCCTCAAGGAGGCCGGCTACGAGGGCGCCGGCACCTGCGAGTTCCTCGTCGGCCAGGACGGCACCATCTCCTTCCTGGAGGTCAACACCCGTCTCCAGGTGGAGCACCCGGTCACCGAGGAGGTCACCGGCCTGGACCTGGTCCGCGAGATGTTCCGGATCGCCGACGGCGAGGAACTGGGCTACGACGACCCGGCGCTGCGCGGCCACTCGTTCGAGTTCCGGATCAACGGCGAGGACCCGGGTCGCAACTTCCTCCCCGCGCCCGGCACGGTCACCCGGTTCGACGCGCCGTCGGGCCCGGGCGTCCGCATGGACGCCGGCGTCGAGGCCGGCTCGGTCATCGGCCCCGCCTGGGACTCCCTGCTCGCCAAGCTGATCGTCACCGGCGCCACCCGCGAGCAGGCCCTCCAGCGGGCCGCCCGGGCGCTCAACGAGTTCCAGGTGGCCGGGATGGCCACCGCCCTCACGTTCCACCGCGTGGTCGTCAAGGACCCGGCGTTCGCCCCCGAACTCACCGGTTCCACCGCGCCGTTCACGGTCCACACCCGCTGGATCGAGACCGAGTTCGTCAACGAGATCCCCCCGTTCGCCGCGCCCGGTGCGGAGGAGGCCGAGGCCGACACCCGCGAGACGGTCGTGGTCGAGGTCGGCGGCAAGCGGCTGGAGGTCTCGCTGCCGGCGTCGCTCGGCATGCCGCTGGCCCGCGCCGCGGTGGCCGGGGGCGCCAAGCCCAAGCGGAAGGCCACCAAGAAGAGCGGCAGCGCCGCCTCCGGTGACACCCTGGCCTCCCCGATGCAGGGCACCATCGTCAAGGTCGCCGTGGAGGAGGGCCAGCAGGTCGCCGAGGGCGAGCTGGTCATCGTCCTGGAGGCGATGAAGATGGAGCAGCCGATCAACGCGCACCGCGCGGGCACCGTCAAGGGCCTGACCGCCGAGGTGGGCTCGGCCCTCACCTCCGGCGCCGTGATCTGCGAGATCAAGGACTGACCGGTCCCCGCACCGCCCCGAGGGGCGGGCTCCCGGTACCTCGGTACCAGGAGCCCGCCCCTCGCCGTTGTCGCCGCCGTCGGTGACAACGTCGCTGACGACGGCGGCTACGACTTCCCCACGACCTCCTCCGGGAAGACCAGCGTCCGGCTCATCCACTGGAGCGCGGCGGGCAGTTCGCGGCGCCAGGTGGCGAAGTTGTGGCTGCCGTGGTCGAGCACGATCGAGTCCGCCTTCATGGGCGGGCGGACCGCGGCCAGGAACGCCCGCGCCGCCGGGTAGTTCTTCTCCCCACTGCGGCTGGTGCCGATCAGCACGTTGACGTCGGGCGACGGCAGGTGCGCCAGCCGCCACATCAGGTCGTGCTCCTCGCGGCGCTTGCCGCGGTCCGTGCCGTCGCCGAAGAGGTTGCCGGTGGTGGGGTCGTTGGAGACCTTGTAGTCGGGCGAGAGGGCGGCCGCCGCGGTGTAGGTGCGGGGGTGGCGCATGGCGAGTTGCAGGGCGCAGCTCCCCCCGGAGGAGTAGCCGAGCAGGCCCCAGGCGCCCGGGTCGTGCCCCACCCGGTAGTGCGACTTGAGGGCCTCGGGCACGTCCTGGGCGAAGAACGTCTCGGCCTGCGGGCCACCGGGGACGTCGACGCACTGGGTGTCCCGCGGCGGCGCGATGGTGGGGCGCAGCATCACGATGACGGTCGGCTGGAGGGTGCCGTTGCGGACCAGCTTCGCCGCGGTCTCCGGCATCCGCAGGTGCTGTCCCAGCAGGAATATCCCGCCCGGGTAGCCGCTGAGCGCGACGACGACCGGGAAGCGCTGGCGGGCGTACTGCTTCTGGAAGTACTGCGGCGGCAGGTAGACGTACGCCGGGTCCACCACCCGGGTCCGCTTGCCCACGATCCGGACCGTCTCGACCTTGCCGTTCTTCTCCGGCGGCCCCGTGGGCAGCCCGTGCACCTTGTCCAGCCCTTCCGTGCCGGAGGGCTGCACCAGCCCCTTGGTCGGGTCGCCGGCGGGCCCCGCGGCGCCCTCGTCGCCCCACTTGCCGACCGCGGCGGGGGCCCCGTCGTACAGGCCGAGCAGTTCGTGCCAGGAGGCGTAGAACTGGAAGTTGGTGTTCACCACCAGGCCGAGCGCGGCCACGATCGCCAACTGGGTCGCGGCGATCACCCCCAGCCGCCCGAGCACCGCCCGCGGCCCGCGCCCGGCGAACCGCGGCCAGAGCCAGACGGTGAGCCCCACGCAGGCCGCGGAAAGGGCGATCATGGCGTACAACAGTGGCCTGCTGGTCAGTCCCATCGATGTTCCCCAGACTTCCTGGACGGCCCCCGGACGTCCCCGGAAGCCCTCTTTGCGCCTGGTTTGATGGCCCTTGGCAGGGTGACGTTGCCGCCTTCGCGAGGTGTTCGCCGGCCCGACGGCCCCGGTACGCCGGAACATCACCGACCGTCCGCCGGGCGTCCACCTGCGGCATCGGCATCCGGCCGCGGGCCCGGGACGGCCCTTTCTGAGCGGCGTTCAGCCCCGGCCCGCCCGGGCCGACGACGCTCCCGACGGCGCCTGCCGACCGTGCCGGAACACCCGTCCGGCGGGCAGTGGCATCCTGGAGCCACCGGCCGCAACCGGCCGGTGTGAGGAAGGACGGCGATGGCGACCGACACGGCAGGGCAGCGGCGGGTGGAGCGGGCCGCGGCGGCGCACGCGGCCGGGGGGACGTCCGCGGTGCGTCCCATGCGGGCCGACGCCCGGCGGAACTACGAGCGGCTGCTGACCGAGGCGCGGACGGCGTTCACCGAGCACGGCACGGACACCTCGCTGGAGGACATCGCGCGGCGCGCCGGCGTCGGCATCGGCACGCTGTACCGGCACTTCCCCAACCGCACCGCCCTGATGGGCGCGGTCTTCCAGGGCGAGGTGCACGCCCTGGTCGGCTACGCGCGGGAGTTGGCCGACGCCCCGCAGCCGTGCACCGCGCTGGTCGACTGGCTGCGCGCGCTGATCACGCACGCCAGCACCTACCGGGGCCTGTCCCGGGCGATGATGACCGCGTCGGCGGACGAGAGTTCGGGCATGGCGCGGTGCAGCGTGCCGCTGGGCGAGGCGGGCGCCGCGCTGCTGAGCCGGGCCCAGCAGGCCGGGGCGGTGCGCCGGGACGTCGTCATCGGCGACCTGCTCCAGCTCACCAACGGCATCGCGCTGGCCGCCGAGGAGTCCCCGGACGATCCGGAGCTGGCCGACCGGCTGCTGACGCTGACCCTGCGCGGGCTGAAGGCGGGCGGGACGGGCCGGGAGACCGGGGCGTAGCCCGCCGCCCGGCGGGCCGGGGCGGGCCCCGGCGTCCCGGGCCGGACTCTCCGGCCCGCCCGACGCCCGCCGTCCCGCCGCGGCTCAGCGCCGTCGGGGCGCCAGATCCGCCACCCGGCCGTCACCGAGCGCGCCCGCCGAGCGCAGTTGCGGCGCCCCGGGCGCGCCGCCCGGGTGACTGCGCCGCTGGCCCGGCAGCGGCACGTCCCGCCGCGGGCCCCGGCGCTCCGGCGGGGCGGTCTCCAGGCCCGGCTGGGCGGGTGCCTGTCCGGGGAGCGAGTTGCTGGCGACGGCGATCTGGACGCCCTGGTCGGCCAGTGCCTGCAACTCGGTGGCGGCCCGGTCGTCGTGGGCCGGCGGCTCGTCCGTCACGAGTCGGGTGATGACGTCGGTGGGCACGGTCTGGAACATGGTGTCGGAGCCGAGCTTGGTGTGGTCGGCGAGCACCACCACCTCCCCCGCCGCCTGCACCAGCGCCCGGTCGACGCTGGCGGAGAGCATGTTGGAGGTGGACAGCCCGCGCTCGGCGGTCAGGCCGCTGCCCGACAGGAAGGCGCGGGAGACCCGCAGTCCCTGGAGCGACTGCTCGGCACCGCTGCCGACCAGCGCGTAGTTGGAACCGCGCAGGGTGCCGCCGGTCATCACCACCTCGACGCGGTTGGCGTGGGCCAGTGCCTGGGCGACCAGCAGGGAGTTGGTGACGACGGTCAGGCCGGGGACCCGGGCGAGCCGGCGGGCCAGCTCCTGGGTGGTGGTCCCGGCGCCGACGACGATGGCCTCGCCCTCCTCGACGAAACCGGCGGCGAGGTCGGCGATCGCCGTCTTCTCCGCGGTGGCGAGGTGGGACTTCTGCGGGAAGCCGGACTCGCGGGTGAAACCTCCTGGTAGGACCGCCCCGCCGTGCCGGCGGTCGAGCAGTCCCTCTGCCTCCAGCGCCCGCACGTCGCGCCGTACGGTCACTTCGGAGGTCTGGACGACGCGGGCGAGCTCCCGGAGCGATACCGCTCCGTTCGCGCGCACCATTTCTAGGATCAATTGGCGACGTTCTGCAGCGAACACGAAACTGACAGTAACGCCAACGACCGTCTGTTTTCAGCAGGTTGCACCAATTAACGGAAGTTGTTCACACGGCATCACTTCACGTGGTATGCGGCATGCACATGCCCCGATTCCCGTCACCGTGCGTGCACAAATCCGCCCGCTGCCTGGTCAGTTGCGCTCTTCAGGCAGAGGGCGACGGGCCGCGGGGAGAGGTGTCCGGTCCCGACCGTGCAGGACCGTTTCACCCCAAGTGCCCATAGTGGGCACAAATATTCCATGGGCCCGCTTGCGGAGCGCCGGTCAGTCGCCGGCCGTCTTGCGGGTGTGCAGCTGGCGGGCGACCTCGGCGATCGAGCCGGACAGCGACGGGTAGACGGTGAAGGCACTGGCGATCTGTTCGACCGTCAGGTTGTTGTCGACCGCGATCGAGATCGGGTGGATCAACTCACTGGCCCGCGGCGAGACCACCACGCCGCCGACGACGATGCCGGTGCCGGGGCGGCAGAACAGCTTCACGAAGCCGTCGCGGATGCCCTGCATCTTGGCGCGCGGGTTGCGCAGCAGCGGGAGCTTGACCGCCCGGGCGTCGATCACGCCGTTGTCGACGTCGGCCTGGGAGTAGCCGACGGTGGCGATCTCGGGGTCGGTGAAGACGTTCGCGGAGACCGTCTTGAGGTTGAGCGGGGTGACCGCGTCGCCCAGGAAGTGGTACATCGCGATCCGGCCCTGCATGGCGGCGACCGAGGCCAGCGCGAACACGCCCGTGCAGTCGCCGGCCGCGTAGACGCCGGGGGCGGTGGTGCGGGAGACCTTGTCGGTCCAGATGTGGCCGGAGTCCTTCAGGCGGACGCCGGCGCCCTCCAGGCCGATCCCCTCGGTGTTGGGGATGGAGCCGACCGCCATCAGGCAGTGCGTGCCGGAGATGGTGCGGCCGTCGGCGAGGGTCACCTCGACCCGGTCGCCCACCCGCTTGGCGGACTGCGCCCGCGAGCGCGCCATGACGTTCATCCCGCGGCGGCGGAAGACGTCCTCCAGTACGGCGGCGGCGTCCGGGTCCTCGCCCGGCAGCACCCGGTCGCGGGAGGAGACGAGGGTGACCCGGGAGCCGAGCGCCTGGTAGGCACCGGCGAACTCGGCGCCGGTGACGCCGGAGCCGACCACGATGAGTTCCTCGGGCAGCTCGGTGAGGTCGTAGACCTGCGTCCAGTTCAGGATGCGCTCGCCGTCCGGCTTGGCGTCCGGGATCTCGCGCGGGTGGGCGCCGGTGGCGACCAGCACGGCGTCGGCGATCAGGGCCTCGGTCGAGCCGTCGGCGGCGGTCACGGTGACCTTGCGCGAACCGTCCGGCGCCTGGCCCGGCTCCAGCCGGCCGCGGCCGCGCAGCACCCGGCCGCCGGCGCGGGTGACCGAGGCGGTGATGTCGTGGGACTGGGCCAGCGCCAGCCGCTTGACCCGTCGGTTGACCTTGCCGAGGTCGACGCCGACCACCCGCGCGGGGCGCTCGTTGTAAGGGGTGTCGTCCTCGACGATGATGCCGAGTTCCTCGTAGGAGGAGTCGAAGGTCGTCATCACCTCGGCGGTGGCGATGAGGGTCTTCGACGGGACGCAGTCGGTCAGCACCGACGCACCCCCCAGACCGTCGCAATCGACGACGGTCACCTCCGCGCCGAGCGAAGCTCCCACCAGGGCCGCTTCGTATCCGCCGGGTCCACCACCGATGATCACGATCCGAGTCACGTACTCCATTGTCCCGCACGCCCGACCGCGGCTCTCCCCCGGGGGCACGGATGCCGCCGGGTGGGCGCCGGCCGTCTGCTCTCGCCAGCCGGTTGTGCGAATCTCCGGTACCACGAGCCCAACGGGGAACCTCCCGTACCCTCGGAAGCATGTCGCTCTACGCCGCGTACGCCGGCAACCTCGACGCGCGGCTGATGTCCCGCCGCGCACCGCACTCCCCACTGCGCGGCACCGGCTGGCTGAACGGCTGGCGGCTCACCTTCGGCGGCGAGCAGATGGGGTGGGAGGGCGCCCTGGCGACGGTCGTCGAGGACCCGGGCTCCCAGCTCTTCGTCGCGCTCTACGACATCGCTCCGATGGACGAGGAGTCCATGGACCGCTGGGAGGGCGTCGGCCTGGAGATCTACCGGCGGATGCGGGTCCGGGTGCACACCCTCGACGGCGACGAGGCCGCCTGGATCTACGTCCTCAACGGCTACGAGGGCGGTCTGCCCTCGGCCCGCTACCTGGGCGAGATCGCCGACGCGGCCGAGTCCGCCGGCGCGCCGCACGACTACGTCATGGAGATCCGCAAGCGCCCCTGCTGACCGGCTCGCTCCCGCCCGGCCCGCCGCCGCGCCCCCGGAACCCTTTGGCAGAAGCCACAAACCGACGCCCACAGGCCCGTGGGCAGCGACATCTACGCGCGTAGGGCATTACCGGCTACCCTCGTCCGCGTGAACGCATCTGTTACCCCCGACATCGACCCGAAGGGGGCCGCGGACGCCGCGGCCGCCCGCCTGCGCGAACTCACCGGTGCCGAGAGCCACGACGTGGCCCTGGTCATGGGCTCCGGCTGGGCCCCGGCCGCCGAGGCCCTGGGCGCGCCCGAGCACGAGTTCCCCGTCACCGAGCTGCCCGGCTTCCCGGCGCCGGCCGTCGCCGGCCACGGCGGCAAGATCCGCTCGTACCGGATCGGCGAGAAGCGCGCCCTGGTCTTCCTGGGCCGCACCCACTACTACGAGGGCCGCGGCGTCGCCTCGGTCTCGCACGGCGTCCGCACCGCCGTCGCCGCCGGCTGCAAGACCGTGGTGCTCACCAACGGCTGCGGCGGCCTGCGCGACGGCATGCGCCCCGGCCAGCCGGTGCTCATCAGCGACCACCTCAACCTCACCGCCACCTCCCCCATCGTCGGCGCCAACTTCGTCGACCTGACCGACCTGTACTCGCCGCGGCTGCGCGCGCTGTGCAAGGAGGTCGACGCGACCCTGGAGGAGGGCGTCTACGCCCAGCTCCCCGGCCCGCACTACGAGACCCCGGCCGAGATCCGGATGCTCCGCACCATGGGCGCCGACCTGGTCGGCATGTCCACCGTCCTGGAGGCGATCGCCGCCCGCGAGGCCGGCGCCGAGGTGCTGGGCCTGTCGCTGGTGACCAACCTCGCCGCCGGCATGACGGGCGAGCCGCTGAACCACGAGGAGGTGCTCCAGGCGGGCCGCGACTCCGCGATCGCGATGGGCACGCTGCTCGGCCAGGTCCTCAGCAAGATCTAGCCGGTACCGGCCGTCGGGCAGGCCGGGGGCCGTCCCGGGCGGCAGGATCCCGGTGCCGGCACGGACGGCGGACGGTAGCGGTGGTCACCGCCGCGACCGGCCGCCCGGCCGCGCGTCCCCTTAGGCATCCCCCACATCGCATCCACAGGCAGGAGCATCACGTGGCTACCGTTCCCGCGGAGCTGATCGGCCGGTCCCAGGCGTGGCTGGCCGAGGACCCCGACCCGGAGACCCGGGATGAGCTGGCCAAGCTCATCGAGGCGGACCAGCACGAGGAGCTGGCGGCGCGGTTCGCCGGCACCCTCCAGTTCGGCACCGCCGGTCTGCGCGGCGAGCTGGGCGCCGGCCCGATGCGGATGAACCGCGCGGTGGTCATCCGGGCCGCGGCCGGCCTCGCCGCGTACCTGAAGGACAACGGGCAGGGGGACGGCCTGGTGGTCGTCGGCTACGACGCCCGCTACAAGAGCGCCGACTTCGCGCGGGACACCGCCGCGGTCATGGTCGGTGCCGGCCTGCGCGCCGCGGTCCTGCCCCGCCCGCTGCCGACCCCCGTCCTGGCCTTCGCCATCCGGCACCTGGGCGCGGTGGCCGGCATCGAGGTGACCGCCAGCCACAACCCGCCGCGGGACAACGGCTACAAGGTCTACCTGGGCGACGGCTCGCAGATCGTGCCGCCCGCGGACGCCGCGATCGCCGACCGGATCGCCGCGGTCCGGTCGCTCGCCGACGTGCCCCGCCCCGACTCCGGCTGGGAAACCCTGGACGACACCGTCCTGGCCGCCTACCTGGAGCGCACCGACGCGGTGCTGACCGCCGGTTCCGCGCGGGACGTGGGCGTCGTCTACACGCCGATGCACGGCGTCGGCCGGGACACCCTCGTCGCCGCCTTCGCGCGGGCCGGGTTCCCGGCCCCGACGGTCGTCGCCGAACAGGCCGAGCCGGACCCGGACTTCCCGACGGTGGCCTTCCCCAACCCGGAGGAGCCGGGCGCGATGGACCTCGCGTTCGCCACCGCCCGGGCCCAGGCCCCCGGCAGCGTCGACATCGTGATCGCCAACGACCCCGACGCGGACCGCTGCGCCGTCGCCGTCCCCGCCCCCGGCACCCCCGAGGGCTGGCGGATGCTGCGCGGCGACGAGGTCGGCGCGCTGCTCGCCGCGCACCTCGTCCGCAAGGGCGCCGCCGGGACGTTCACCACGACGATCGTCTCCTCGCAGCTGATGTCCCGCATCGCGGCCGGCGCCACGCTCCCCTACGAGGAGACGCTGACCGGCTTCAAGTGGCTGGCCCGGGTCGACGGCCTGCGCTACGCCTACGAGGAGGCGCTGGGCTACTGCGTCGACCCCGAGGGCGTCCGCGACAAGGACGGCGTCACCGCCGCCCTGCTGATCACCGAACTGGCCGCCGAGCTGAAGCGGGCCGGCCGCGGCCTGGCCGACCTCCTCGACGACCTGGCCGTGGAGTTCGGCCTGCACGCCACCGACCAGCTCTCGGTGCGGGTCGAGGACCTGTCGCTGATCGCCGACGCGATGCACCGGCTGCGCGCCGAGCCCCCGACGGCCCTGGCGGGCCTGACCGTCACCCGCGCCGACGACCTGAACGAGGGCAGCGCCGCCCTCCCGCCCACCGACGGCCTGCGCTACTACCTCGCTGGCGCCCCGGCGGACGGCATCGAGGCGGCCCGCGTCGTGGTCCGCCCCAGCGGCACCGAGCCCAAGCTCAAGTGCTACCTGGAGGTCGTGGTGCCGGTGGCCGACCGCGACGGCCTGCCCGCCGCGCGGGCCAAGGCGGCGGCGGCCCTGGCGGCGGTCAAGTCGGACGTGGCGGCGGCAGCCGGGATCTGACGTTCCCCGGGCGCGACTTCGTGCCTCCGCGGCGTGCCTCTGTGGCGTGCCACTGCGTCGACGGGCCGGGCTCCCCGCGAGCCCGGCCCGTCCTGAGACCCGTCAGCTCAGCGATTCCTCGATGGCGGCGAAGATGGCGACGTCCGTCTTCCTCTGCCACTCGGGCAAGTCCGCCCAGTCGGCGACGTATCCGGGCTTCGGATCGGCGAAATGCCGGAACATCTGGGCAGTCCAGCAGGTCGCCACGAAGCGGCCCTTCTGCTCACTGCTGAGCCGTGCCGCCCTGCCCCCGCTGACGTCGAACAACTGACGCACCTGTTCGTACACCGCTCCCGCCGCCTCGCGCTCCCAAGCCGGCGTGTCCTCCCAGGGAGCCACATAGCCGGGCTTCGGCTCACCCGGAAAATGCGCGTGCACACCCGCGATCCACGCCTCGCGGAACAACCGTGCACCCTCGTGGTCCGCCATAGGTACCCCTCTCTCGTTTTCCTTCGGTGCGTGCTCAGTGCAGCCGATTTCTGCTTCCAGGGCGATGATGCGGGCGTAGCCGGCCGTGGAAAAACTCTGCCTCGTGGGGGCCACTCGAAAGCATTCCCCGACGCAGCCGCAACCCGGCCGAGCACTCCGAACTCTCCCCGCCCCGCGGCCCGTTCCTCGACCAACCGTGACTCGCGGGAGAAGGGCTGCACCACGTACGGCTGAATGCGGTTCCCCGGTTGTTCCGTACCCCCTGGGCACCGCGGCAACGGCGCCTACCATCGGAGGAGCCGCTTGAGCCTGAGCAACCCACCGAGGTGATCGTGAGCAACTGGGCCGACCTTACGACTGGCAAGCGCATCAAACATCTACGGGGCTCTGACCTGACGCAGCAGGCTCTCGCCGAGGCGGCGGGCGTCTCGCTCGCCCTCGTGCAGAAGGCCGAACAGGACCGCGGAGACCTCTCCGTCGGCTCGCTGCTGAAGCTCGCCAATGCGCTCAAGACCGACGTTGCGGTGATCCTGGGGCAGCAGGCGCCGCGCCGGGGGATGAACCGGGACGACCGTGCCGCGCTGCGTCGCCTGTCCAATGCCGTGCACGAGAGCGCGCTCGGCGAGTGGGACGGCATCAGCAACCCGAGCACGCTCGACGAATTGTCCGCGGCGCGCGATCTCGCCTGGGGCGCCTACTGGGCCAGTGATACGGCCCAGGTGAGCAGCCTCGCTTCAAAGGTCCTCATGGAAGGACAGGTTCGCTACAACAGCGCCGCGGGCGTCGAGCGCGAAAGATTGGCGCTAGTCCTCGCGAGCACGTACCGGGTCGCCGCTTCGTGTGCCAACGGCTTCGGCCATCGCGACCTCGCATTGAGTGCGCTCACGTCCGCCAAAATCCTCGCCAAAGAAGCAGACGACCCGGTGATGTTGGCACTGCTCGAATCCACACTGTCGTGGATCTACTTGCGGGGCGCACAGACACCGCGGGCCGTCGCCGTGGCCGAACGAGCCGCACAGGCGATCGAGCCGTCATTCAGCAAGGCTTCACGCTCCGAATTCCTGGCTTACGGCCGTCTGATGATCTCGGCAGCTGTGGCGGCATCGCGGCGCGAGGACGCGCATGCGGCAGACGACTACATTTCGCAGGCGCAGGCCGCGGCTGCACGGCTCGGCCGGGAGGAGAAGTTGTACGGCACCAGCTTTGGCCCAACAGCCGCGAAAACCGAAGCGGTTGGAATCCACGTGGCGTTGAGGAACTACGGGCAAGCGCTCAAGTTGGCCAGCCAACCCGACATGGCAAAGCTGCCCAAGAGCATGTCGAAGGTGGCGCGCAACAGATACAAGCTCGACGTCGCCCTGGCCCAGTGCGAGTCGAAGTTGTACGACCGAGCCGCGGACACCCTGATCGAGGTAGGACTCGACGCCCCGCAGTGGGTCAAGCACCAGGCATTGCCCGGCGTCATCGGAAAGCGTCTCGCCAAGGTTTCCACCGCCCGCGTGCGGAACATCAGCGAGCTGATCGGCGTGCCACTGATCGCATAGCTCTTACGGGGCGTAGGAGTCGAGGTCCGCCTATCCTTTCCGGCCCTACACCCCGTCTCTTCACCATGCGTGATCAATCAGACACGATTGACGCATGGCCAGTACCGAACCCGGGCGGCGGCAGGAGCCGACCAAGGCCCGGCGAACCGAGAGCGACTTACGGCGGCGACGGACTCTCGCGGACGCGGCAGCGGGCGTCCCGCCGGGTGACGCGGGCGCGCCCGGCAAAGCCACGCGCAGGGGGCGGTTCCGCTGCGTGATCTACCTGTGTGGTGATCCGCACGCCGACGTCGCCGAACTCCGCAAGGACTGCACGGAGTACGCCGAGGCGTTCTGCTGGGAGATCGCCGCCGTGATCGAGGACGGGGCGGGTGCATCGTCGCCTCCGGACCGCACCGGGCTCAGGCAAGCGATCGAGCACGTCCGGTCCGGTGGGGCCGGTGCGGTGGTCACGGCGCGCCGTTCGATGATCTCGCCCGTGACGCGGGAGTACGACCAGGTGACCCGCGAGATCGAGAAGGCCGGCGGTTTCCTGCACGTCATGGCCTCCGCGTCGGGCGGGCCGCCCACCGACCCCGACTGACGGCCACTCAGAAACGCGTACGACACAGGAGTACCCCCGCGACCGTGGCGACGGCCCGGGGGCGTGGCCATCAACTAACAAGGAGTTGACGACATGACCAACGCTATCGCGGGATGCTTACTCCCGCTGCTGCGGCGGGTGTTCCCCGCGCAGGGCCGCCGTCGGTCGGCCGGTTCGCCGCCCGTTGCGCGGCGGGTTCCCGTCCCGATGGCCCGACGGGAGCACGTGGCCACCCCCGTGTTGCGCGGCGAGGACGTTGCCTTGGTCCGCCCGTACGTGCTCACGCCCGAGGAACGGCGGGAGCGTCGCGCGCAACGGGAACGGCGCCGGACCCTCTGGCTGGCCGTGCACGGCATCGACATGGGGCCCCGCTGGATCCACGGAGTGGAGGTGGCCGCGTGACGCACCCCATGGGCACCGCCAGGCTGTTGCCGTGGACCAGTTGGGACGGGAAGCCGTGCTACCTCCTCGGCGGGACCGGCACCGGATACGTCTCGCGCCTCGCCGACCGGGTCGAGGCGGAGCAGATGGCCTCGGCCGCCGACCTCATCGAGGACGCGGCCGGCATCCTCGCCGCCCGGTCGTGGACCCCCGGGGAGATCCACCTCCTGGCCGTCGAGTTGAACGCCCAGCTGACCAAGGTCCACCGGGTGTCGGAGAGTCGGGGCGCCCGCTTGCTCCAGTGGGAGGGAGATCTCGACGAGGACGGCGAGGCCGAGGCGGACGACGGCTCCGCACCAAGTCCTACTGACGACGGGCTGGACGGACTTCCGCCCGCACACAACTCCCCCGACCGGCCAAGCCCTGAGCAGGGACAATCCTGCCCCGTCCGAGCCGACAGGCTCGGCTCAGGGCCCCGGTCCGTCCCGCGGGGAGCGTCCCGGACGCTTCCCTGAAGGATGCCGCGCGGGTTCGCCCGCACGGTGAGGGAACCGGTCCCGCCCTCCCCTATCAGCCGGAGGGCGGGACCTCTCAGGGCCCCGCCGCCCGCACTCGTCGCAGCCTCCATCTGGTACGGCGAACGCCCCGGACGCGGACCCGCACCCTCACATTGACAGGCGTAAGAGAACAAAACGAGCGGAGACAGTCATGGCATGGGGAACGGGCAAAGGCGGCGACGGAGGCGACGGAAAGCACTCCGGAGGCAAGGACCCGGGCACGGCCAAACCGTCGTCGGACACTAAGGATCCCAACCCGGGCCCGAAGCACGGCAAGAGGAAGTAGGCCCTCCGGGATGGACGACACCACCGGAGCCGCCGAGCGGGCCGCCGCGCGCGGCCTGCTCGGCAGGCTGAACGAGACGCTGCCGCGCCCCCTGGCACCTGAGTGGGCAGCAGCCTACGAAGGTGTGCCCCGCCACGGTTTCCTCCCCGACACGGTGTGGCTGGGCGACGCGCTCATTCCGTGCGACCGCCGGAAGGCCCCGGGCCCATGGCTACGCGCGGCCTACGACGACGCCCCCGTCGTGACCCAGATCAATGACGGCGCGGCCCCCGGTGACGGCGAACGGTGGCCGTCCTGTTCGGCCTCGGCCCCCGGCATCGTCTTCCGGATGCTGGACATGCTCGATGTCCGCGACGGGGACCGCGTATGGGAGATCGGCACCGGAACCGGCTGGAACGCCGGGCTGCTGGCCCACCGGCTGGGTTCGGAACTGGTGACCACCGTCGAGGTGGACCCGGCGCTGGCCGAGCAGGCAAGGGACAACCTGCGAGCGGCTGGACCGGCCCCGCGTGTCGTCACGGCGGACGGGGCCGCGCTGGACGTGGACCATGACCTCGACCGCTTCCTGGCGACGTGTTCCGTTCGCAACGTACCGTCCGGCTGGTTGACCCGCATGAAGCCCGGCGGCGTCATGCTCCTCCCCTGGGAAACGCCGTGGCTCTGCTACGGCCTGCTGCGCCTCGTCGCGGCGTCCGACGGGAGCGCGTCCGGCAACTTCCACCCCCATTCCGCCTTCATGCTCCTGCGCGGCCAGCGCACCGATCTGAGGATCTTTCGTGACGTGGTCAGGGAAGATCATGTACCTGACGAGAGGTCCAGCAGCGTGCCCCCGTGGAGCGTCACCGGGGACGACTGGGCGGCGCAGTTCGCCATCGGACTCCAACTCCCGGACGTGTGGTGGGCCTGGCACGAAGACCCCGAAGTCGAAGGAGTGTCCGCCCGCCTCTGGTTGGCCACCCTCGACGCCACGTCCTGGGCCGCCGTCGACTATGACGGAGAGACGGACGAACGGTTCACGGTCTGGGAGCACGGCCGGCGTCGCCTCTGGCGCGAAGTCGAGGCGGCCCACTGCTGGTGGAGAAGCCACGCCTGCCCCCGCCCAGAGCACTTCGGTCTGACCGTGACTGCCGACGGGCGACACACTCCATGGCTGCACGCTCCCGACCGAGCTGTTCCGCAAAGGGGATGAGCAGGGGCTGGGCTCACCGCAGCCCGGCCCCTCCTTTCCTGACGCCCCATGGGCGGACGCCGGCTACAGCGCCACCATCACCGCCAGCCCCACCGCCCCCACCACACTCGGTGCGAGGATCGCGTACGACCAGCGGACCTCGGGGTCGCCCTGGGCGGTCGCGCGGTGGGTCGCGCGGTCCTTGATCTCGTGGAGTTCGGCGAGGGTCTGGTCGGCCATCGCCTTCGGGACCGGGCCGGCGTCGGCGTTGAGGCCGAAGCGGGGGCGGCCGGCGCCGCGCGCGGCCTGGCGGGCGACCTTCTTGCGCTGGCGGAGGGAGACCGGAATGGCCCAGAGCTGGTACTTGGCGCCGGCGCCGGTGAAGACCTCGGCGGAGAACGTCGCCCGCAGGTCCTCGACGGCCGCCCAGGGCAGCGTGATGGTGCGGAACGGATTGCGCACCAGCAGCCGGTCCTCGTTCGCCCGGACCAGCGGTCGCAGTGAGAAGGCGGCGACCAGCGGCACCCCGAAGAGCAGCGCGAAGAGCGCGGTGAGCTTGGTGGCGGGGGTGCCGCGCAGCAGCGCGTCGGCGCCGAGCCAGAGGCCGAGCGCGATGAGCAGTGCGCCGCCGACCAGGGCCGCCGGCGAGCGGTAGCTGCGTTCCGCGTACTGCTGCGGAGGCGAGGTGGACCGTTCCGGGCTCGTCATGCCGCCGATTCTGCCTGACCGTCCGGATGCCGGACATTGCGTTACGGCATCAATGCGGACGCCGTGCGCATCCGGCCGTTCCCGGGCGGTTCCGGCCGGGGGGTGGCATGTCGCTACGCGCGTAGATATGCTCCCCTCGTGACCATGCCCACCACTGTTCCCGCATACGGCAATGAGGCCGCGGGGCGCCTGGCGTCGATGGCGGACGTGACCGCCTCGAACGGAGCGCTGCGCCGCTTCCTGCACGGACTCCCCGGCGTCGACGCGGTAGGGCTCCAGGCCCGCGCCGCCACGCTCGGCACCCGCTCGATCAAGACCACGGCGAAGGCGTACGCCATCGACCTGGCCATCTCGATGATCGACCTGACGACGCTCGAAGGCGCGGACACCCCCGGCAAGGTCCGGGCGCTGTGCGCCAAGGGTGTCCACCCCGACCCCACCGACCGCACCGCCCCCAAGGTCGCCGCGATCTGCGTCTACCCGGACATGGTCGGCGTCGCCAAGGAGGCGCTGGGCGACTCCGGCATCCACGTCGCCTCCGTCGCCACCGCCTTCCCGGCGGGCCGGGCCGCGCTCCCGGTGAAGCTGGCCGACACCCGGGACGCGATGGCCGCCGGCGCCGACGAGATCGACATGGTGATCGACCGGGGCGCCTTCCTCTCCGGCCGCTACCTGGAGGTCTTCGAGGAGATCAGGGCCGTGAAGGAGGCGTGCGCGCGTCCCGACGGCTCGGCCGCCCACCTGAAGGTCATCTTCGAGACCGGCGAACTCCAGACGTACGACAACGTCCGGCGGGTCTCCTGGCTGGCGATGCTGGCCGGCGCGGACTTCATCAAGACCTCGACCGGCAAGGTGGCGGTGAACGCCACTCCCCCGGTCACGCTGCTGATGCTGGAGGCGGTGCGCGACTTCGCCGCGGCGACCGGCGTGCAGGTCGGTGTGAAGCCGGCCGGCGGCATCCGGACGACCAAGGACGCGGTCAAGTACCTGGTGATGGTCAACGAGACGCTGGGCGACGCGTGGCTGACCGCCGACTGGTTCCGCTTCGGCGCGTCCAGCCTCCTCAACGACCTGCTGATGCAGCGTCAGAAGCTCAGCACCGGCCGCTACTCCGGCCCCGACTACGTCACGGTGGACTGACCATGACCTTTGACTACGCACCGGCGCCCGAGTCGCGCGCCGTGGTGGACCTCGCGTCCTCCTACGGGCTGTTCATCGACGGCGAGTTCACCGAGGGCGCGGGCGGCGGCCTGCGCAAGACCGTCTCGCCCGCCACCGAAGAGGTGCTGGCCGAGTACACCCAGGGCACCGCCGACGACGTCGACCGCGCGGTCAGGGCGGCCCGTGCGGCGTTCGAGAAGTGGTCGGCGCTGCCGGGCGCCGAGCGCGCCAAGTACCTCTTCCGGATCGCCCGGATCATCCAGGAGCGCTCGCGCGAGCTGGCCGTCCTGGAGACCCTGGACAACGGCAAGCCGATCCGCGAGGCGCGGGACGCCGACCTGCCGCTGGTGGCCGCGCACTTCTTCTACTACGCGGGCTGGGCGGACAAGCTCGACCACGCGGGCCTCGGCCCGAACCCGCGCCCGCTGGGCGTGGCCGGTCAGGTCATCCCGTGGAACTTCCCGCTGCTGATGCTGGCGTGGAAGGTCGCGCCGGCGCTGGCCTGCGGCAACACCGTCGTCCTCAAGCCGGCCGAGACCACCCCGCTGTCCGCGCTGTTCTTCGCGGACATCTGCCGCCAGGCCGGGCTGCCCAAGGGCGTCGTCAACATCGTCACCGGTGACGGCTCGACCGGCGCGGCGCTGGTGGCCCACCCGGGCATCGACAAGGTCGCGTTCACCGGCTCCACCGACGTGGGCAAGGCGATCGCCCGTACGGTCGCCGGCACGGACAAGAAGCTCACCCTCGAACTGGGCGGCAAGGCGGCCAACATCGTCTTCGACGACGCCCCGATCGACCAGGCCGTCGAGGGGATCGTCAACGGGATCTTCTTCAACCAGGGGCACGTGTGCTGCGCGGGTTCCCGGCTGCTGGTCCAGGAGTCGATCCAGGACGAGCTGCTGGACGCGCTCAAGCGGCGGATGGCCACCCTCCGGGTCGGCGACCCGCTGGACAAGAACACCGACATCGGCGCGATCAACTCCGCCGAGCAGCTGGCCCGGATCACCGAGCTGGCCGACGCGGGCGAGGCCGAGGGCGCCGAGCGCTGGGCCCCGGCGTGCGAACTGCCCGGCGCCGGCTACTGGTTCGCGCCGACGCTGTTCACCGGCGTCACCCAGGCCCACCGGATCGCCCGCGAGGAGGTCTTCGGCCCGGTGCTGTCCGTGCTGACCTTCCGCACGCCGGAGGAGGCGGTGGCCAAGGCCAACAACACGCCGTACGGCCTGTCGGCGGGCATCTGGACCGAGAAGGGCTCGCGGATGCTGTGGATGGCGAGCAAGCTGCGGGCCGGCGTCATCTGGTCCAACACGTTCAACAAGTTCGACCCGACCTCGCCGTTCGGCGGCTACAAGGAGTCGGGCTTCGGCCGCGAGGGCGGCCGGCACGGTCTGGAGGCGTACCTCAATGTCTGAGCGGCTGGCTGTCTTCAAGACCTACAAGCTGTACGTCGGGGGCAAGTTCCCCCGGTCCGAGAGCGGGCGGGTGTACGAGGTGACCGACGCAAAGGGCAGCTGGCTGGCCAACGCCCCGCTGGCCTCCCGCAAGGACGCACGGGACGCGGTGGTCGCCGCACGCAAGGCGTTCGGCGGCTGGTCGGGCGCGACGGCGTACAACCGGGGCCAGATCCTGTACCGCGTCGCGGAGATGCTGGAGGGCCGCCGGGACCAGTTCGTCGCCGAGGTGGCGGACGCCGAGGGGCTGTCGAAGGCCAAGGCCGCGGCGCAGGTGGACGCGGCGGTCGACCGCTGGGTCTGGTACGCGGGCTGGTCCGACAAGGTCGCCCAGATCGCCGGGTCGTCGAACCCGGTGGCGGGCCCGTACTTCAACCTCTCCGCCCCGGAGCCGACCGGCGTGGTGGCCGTGGTGGCGCCGCAGGAGTCGTCGTTCCTGGGTCTGGTCTCGGTGCTCGCCCCGGTGATCGTCACGGGCAACACCGCCGTGGTCGTGGCCGCGGAGCGGGCCCCGCTGCCGGCGCTGTCCCTGGCGGAGGTGCTGGCCACCTCCGACCTGCCGGGCGGGGTGGTCAACCTCCTCTCGGGCCGGACCGCGGAACTGTCCGCTCCGCTCGCCGCCCACCAGGACGTCAACGCCCTGGACCTGGCCGGTGCCGACGCCGAACTGGCGACGGAGCTGGAGACCGCGGCGGCGGACAACCTCAAGCGGGTGCTGCGCCCGCGGGCCACGGACTGGACCGCCGACCCGGGCACCGACCGGCTGCTGTCCTTCCTGGAGACCAAGACGGTGTGGCACCCGATGGGCGTCTGATCCGCGGCCGTGCCGGCTCCGTCCCGGGGCCGGCACGGACGAACGGCGCGGGACCCCGGCCCCTGGTGGGGCGGGGTCCCGCGCCGTCGCGTTGCGGGGCGGGGCCCGGCCGGTCAGCCGGGCAGCAGCCGCATCGCGGTGCCGGTCACGGGCAGGTCCCGCAGCGAACCGCCCTTCGTCACCGGGTCCGTCACCTGCGTGGTGCTCACCGGCTTGAAGTCCGCGACCTGGGTGCCGAGGCCGTTCGCCAGCGGATCGACGCCGGTGTTGGCCATCGGATCCAGCTTGAGGTCCTTGACGGGGCCGAGGCCGCGGCCGGTGGAGCCCGTCACCGAGCGCGTCAGCGCCTGCCCCACCAGCCCTTCGTCCGAGGTCCGTTGCGGGGCCGTGTCGCCGGCCGCGGGGGCGGCCGCGCCCGCCACCGCCGCGCCGCCCGTGAGCGCGACGCCGGCCGCGGAGACCACCAAACCGGCGCGCAACAGGCCGCGGGGGACGCGGCTGGGCTTGGGACGTGCGTGGGAGGGCATGTGAGCCACCTGCCTGTGGATCGGAGCGGAGCGGAACAGCGGAATTACGGTGGTGCCACCGGTCGCGCGGGCGCCTCGTGAACCCTCCGCGTAATCGGTTGACTGCGAAGCGTAGTTGAGCGGTGGCCGGGCGTTCCACCTCGCGCGCCAGGGGTACCCCCCACGGCGCAATGCCCGACAATGAGTGCCCGTGAACTCCCATTCGCCCGCCCGGCCGCGCGCCCGCGTCCTCTTGCTGACCGGCCCCTCCGGCTCCGGGAAGACGTCCCTGGCCGCCCTGTCCGGTCTGCCCGTCCTCAACCTCGACGACTTCTACAAGGAGTGCACGGACCCCTCGCTCCCGCAGTTGCCGGACGGCGGCGGCGCGGACTGGGACTCGCCGCTCTCCTGGGACGCGGACACCGCGGTCGCGGCCATCGAGGAACTGTGCCGCACCGGCCGCACCGCGGTCCCGGTGTACGACATCGCGACCAGCTCCCGGACCGGCGCCACGGGCCTGGCCCTGGACGGGGCGCCGCTGTTCATCGCGGAGGGCATCTTCGCCGCCGACGTCATCGACCGGTGCCGGGCGGCGGGGCTGCTGGCCGACGCGCTGTGCCTGCGCGGGCGGCCCGCCACCACCTTCCGGCGGCGGCTGGCCCGGGACCTGCGCGAGGGCCGCAAGCCCGCGGTGTACCTGGTGCGGCGGGGGCTGCGGCTGCTGCGCAACGAGCGGACGATCGTGGCCCGGCACACCGCGCTCGGCGCCCACCCGTGCGCCAAGCCGGAGGCGCTGACCCGGATAGCGGCGGCGCGCGAGGGCGCGCCGTCCGGTGCGCACGGCGGCGCGGGCGTGGGGGACGATCCGGCGCGGGCCGCGGCCCGGCGCTGAGGAGCGTCCCGCCGCGCGGCGGGACGCTCCCGGCACGCACGAAGGAGCGGGTTCGGACGCACCCCCCGGCCGCCCGAACCCGCTCGTTTCCCCCGTGTTCCCCGTTGTTCCCCCGTGTCCCCCCTCGGGTTCTCCCCCCGGATCCCCCTCGGGCCCTACCCCCCGTCCTCAGGCGACCAGTGCGCCGAAGGACTCCTGCTCGTCACGGCCGAAGCTGAGGACCTCGTCCTCGCGCAGCCGGCGCAGCGAGCGCCAGATGCTGGACTTCACCGTGCCGACACTGATGTTGAGGATGTCCGCGATCTCCGGGTCCGTGCGGCCCTCGTAGTAGCGCAGCACCAGCATGGTGCGCTGCGCCTCGGGCAGCCGGGCCAGCGCCTGCCACAGGACGGCGCGCAGCTCGGTGCCGCGCATGGCGTCCGCGTCGGCGGCGGTCTCGGGCAGTTCCTCGGTCGGGTACTCGTTGAGCCTGCGGCGGCGCCAGGCGCTGATGTGCAGGTTCGTCATGGTGCGGCGCAGGTAGCCGCCGAGCGCCGCCTTGTCGCTGATCCGGTCCCAGGCCCGGTAGGTCGAGAACAGTGCGCTCTGCAGCAGGTCCTCGGCCTCGTAGCGGTCGCCGGTCAGGTGGTAGGCGGTGGCGTACAGGGAGGCGCGGCGCTCCTGGACGTAGGCGGTGAAGGCCGCTTCGGCCTCCGCCGCGTCCGCCGCGGTGCGCCGGTCCCCCGTCTCCCCGTACTGCGCTCCCCCGTCGGTGTCCCCGAGGCCCGCGGTCCCCCCGTTGGGCCCCTGGGACACCATCGTCGCGTCGATGGCCACCATGTACGGCGGCCGTTGACGCCCGGTGCCGCGAGGGCACCCCCGCCCTCCCCCGAGCCCTCGGCTCCGCTCGGGCAGGGTGGTGCCCCCCTCCGCACCGGACTTCTCCCGCCCGATGTCGTGGAGGCGCGTGACGACCGCACCGGAAGTCGTGCCGTGCAGGGTGTTCTTCATCGCGCTGCCCCCCGTCGATCGAGCCAGTTCGTTCGGTGTGTCCCGGTCGAGATCCTCCGCTGCGGAGTTGATCTCTCCCGGCTGACCCAAAGACTGCCAACCCAGTTTCATCGCGTTGTCCGTCGTCTGTCACAGGCGTGTCACAGGGCCGGAGGCGGTGCGGCGTGGCTCCGTCACGACCGGCGGTCGGGCCCGGTGGACGGCGCCGGAACGCCGGCGGTCGATCTACCGGCGCCCCATGCGCCAGAATGGCGAGCGTGCCTTTCCTGTTGCTGATCGAGGACGACGACGCCATCCGCACGGCCCTCGAACTCTCGCTGTCCCGCCAGGGTCACCGCGTGATGACCGCGGCGACGGGCGAGGACGGCCTGAAGTTGCTGCGCGAGCAGCGGCCGGACCTGATCGTGCTGGACGTGATGCTGCCGGGCATCGACGGCTTCGAGGTCTGCCGGCGGATCCGGCGCACGGACCAACTGCCGATCATCCTGCTCACCGCGCGCAGCGACGACATCGACGTGGTCGTGGGCCTGGAGTCCGGCGCCGACGACTACGTCGTCAAGCCCGTGCAGGGCCGGGTGCTGGACGCCCGGATCCGCGCGGTGCTGCGGCGCGGGGAGCGGGAGTCCAGCGATTCGGCGACGTTCGGCTCGTTGGTGATCGACCGGTCCGCGATGACCGTCACCAAGAACGGCCAGGACCTGCAACTGACCCCGACCGAGCTGCGCCTGCTGCTGGAGCTGAGCCGTCGCCCCGGGCAGGCGCTGTCCCGGCAGCAGCTGCTGCGGCTGGTCTGGGAGCACGACTACCTGGGCGACTCACGGCTGGTGGACGCCTGTGTGCAGCGGCTGCGCGCGAAGGTGGAGGACGTCCCGTCCTCGCCGACGCTGATCCGCACCGTCCGCGGCGTCGGCTACCGGCTGGACGCGCCGCAGTGACGACGGCCACCCCGCACGACGGCGGGGCCGGGGAGGGGACGCGGGAGGCCGGGGACGGCGACGCGCCGGGCGGCCGGGTGGTGCGGCTGCTGCGCCGGGCCGCGGGCCTGCTGCGGTTGACGAGCCTGCGGCTGCGGCTGGTCGTGGTGTTCGCCCTGGTCGCGCTGACCGCGGCGGTCTCGGCGTCCGGCATCGCGTACTGGCTCAACCGCAACACGGTCCTGGACCGGACGCAGAACGCCGCCCTACAGGACTTCCGCAAGTCGCTGGAGGACAACACCCGCTCGCTGCCGCTGCGCCCGCGCTGCTCCGAACTCCAGGACACCGCACGCCAGATGGCCGCCGGCCCGCAGAACTACGCGGTGCTGCTGATCGGGGTGGACCGCGAGGGCAAGGAGTGCGCGGCCACCACCGACAAGGACCTGCTGACGCTGGCGAACGTCCCGCAGGCGCTGCGCAACGCCGTCGACCAGGTGCGTCCGGTCGACGAGAACAACCAGGCCGCGCACCACCTGTACTGGCAGCGCAAGGCGGTCGGGGACGTCCCGTACCTGGTCGCCGGGGCGAAGGTGATCGGTGGCGGACCGACCGGCTACATGATGAAGTCGCTGGCCACCGAGCGGCAGGACCTGACGTCGCTGGGCTGGTCGCTGGGGATCGCCACCGCGCTGGCGCTGGTCGGCTCGGCGCTGCTGGCGCAGGCCGCGGCGACGACCGTGCTGCGGCCGGTGCAGCGGCTCGGCCACGCGGCCCGGCAACTGGGCGAGGGGCGGTTGGACACCCGGCTGCGGGTGACCGGCACCGACGAACTCGCCGACCTGTCGCGGACCTTCAACCGCACCGCGGAGCGGCTCCAGCAGCGGGTCGAGGAGCTGAGCGGCCGGGAGGCGGCCTCGCGGCGGTTCGTCGCCGACATGTCCCACGAGCTGCGGACGCCGCTGACCGCGATCACCGCGGTCACCGAGGTGCTGGAGGAGGAGGCCGACTCCTTCGACCCGATGATCGCGCCGGCCGTGCAGCTGGTGGTCAGCGAGACCCGGCGGCTGAACGACCTCGTGGAGAACCTGATGGAGGTCACCCGCTTCGACGCGGGGACCGCGCGGCTGGTGCTGGACGCCGTCGACGTCGCCGACCAGGTCACCGCCTGCATCGACGCCCGGGCCTGGCTGGACGCGGTGGAGCTGGACGCGGACCGCGGCACGGTGGCCCGATTGGACCCGCGGCGGCTGGACGTGATCCTGGCGAACCTGATCGGCAACGCCCTCAAGCACGGCGGTTCGCCGGTGCGGGTGTCGGTCCGCACCGAGCCGGCGGAGCCCGCGGCGGCCGCGTCGGCGGCGGGCGGTGCGGAGCCGGCGGACGGGGCGGCGGCGGAGCCCCGGCCCGCCACCGACGCCGCCCCGTTCGAGCAGGGCGGGGAGATCCCCGGCGGCCAGTTGGTGATCCGGGTGCGGGACCACGGCCCGGGCATCCCGGAGGAGGTGCTGCCGCATGTCTTCGACCGCTTCTACAAGGCGAGCGCGTCCCGTCCGCGGTCCGAGGGCAGCGGTCTGGGCCTGTCGATCGCCCAGGAGAACGCGCACATCCACGGCGGCCGGATCAGCGCCGCCAACCACCCCGAGGGCGGCGCGGTGTTCACCCTGCGGCTGCCGATGGACGCCTCCCGGCTGACCGACGACGCGTCGGCGGACGGCGGCGAGCGGCCGGCCGGCGGGGGCGCGGAGGGCGGCCGGTGATCCGCCGCGGGCGGCGGGCGGCGGTGCGGTGCGCCGTGCCGGCGGCGGTGCTGGCGCTGGCCGCCGCGGGCTGCGGGATCCGCGGCACGTCGGTCCCGGTCGACGCGGGCGGCGCCCCGTCCCGGGTGAGCTGCCACGCGCCGGGACCGGGTGCGGTCACCACGGCGGGGGCGGAGCGGGTCGCGGTGTATCTGGTGTGCGGGTCGGCGCTGGTGTCCGTGGAGCGGCAGGTGGCCCGGCCGCAGGCCGCTCCGGGGGCGGCGGTGCGGCTGCCGGTGGCCCGGGTGCTCCTGGCCGAGCTGCAGAAGCCGCCGACCCCGGACGAGACCCGGGCCGGGTTCAGCACCGCGATGCCCGGCACGCTGCGGGTGGACGGGCCGCACGCCGGTGACGCCCCCGAGGCGCTGCGCTTGTCGGCCGAGCCGGATGACCTGCCGTCGTTCGCGTTGGCCCAGTTGGTGTGCACCTACGGCCGCAGCGCCGCACTGGGGCGTACCGGCGGCGCGCTGCTGGGCGGCCCGGGGCCAGCGGCGGCGCACCGCTACGACTGCTCGCCGGACGTGCAGGCCAACCCGGACGCCGCGCAGCACGCGGGCTGGGGCGACCCGCAGTCCGAGGAGAGCTGAGCGGTACCGTCCAAGCCGGGCACAACGGGGCGGAACCGCGCCCCCCGGTACCGGCGTCCTGGCCTGTGTGCAGCGTCATGGCCCCGGCAACACCGTCGCCCCCCGTTTGCGCGCCACCGGGTTTCTCCTCCTCGTGGCGCATCTGCTGATCGTCGGCTGGCTGATGCTGCGTCCCCGTACGGTGCCGTGGGTGCCGGCGGCGAACCTCCAGCCGCTGGCGTCGATCCACGCCGAGCTGGCGCGGGGCGGCTGGGCGGCGGTGTGGCATCTCGGCGCGCCGGTGCTGCTGCTGGCGCCCCTCGGGGTGCTGCTGCCGTTGGTCGGCGGCCGACTGAACGTTTCGCCTTGGGGCTCGGTGACGCGCACGGTCTTCGCCGGCGTCATGATCTCGTTGACGATCGAGCTGCTGCAGACGTCGGTGCCGGGTCAGGTGCCGGACGTCGACACGGTGCTCCTGAACGCGCTCGGGGTCGCGCTGGCGCACCTGGTGGTCGTCCCCGGGGCCCGGTCCCGTCTCCGCCGGCGGGACGAGCGGAGCCAGGGTGCGACCCCGAGAATCTCCAGGGTCAGTCTGGCCCCGCAGGCTGACGTCTTCTCCGGCGGCCGGACCTACTTTTGAGACATCGGGGCAACCGCCCCGGATCGTCGACAAGGAGTAGCTCGTCATGGCCGCCGCACTGGTCCGACCCGCCAACAACCGCATGATCGCCGGTGTCTGCGCCGGCCTCGCCCGCCGCTTCGGGACGTCCCGGACGACGATGCGGGTGCTCTTCCTGCTCTCCTGCCTGTTGCCCGGCCCGCAGTTCGTCGCGTACCTGGCCCTGTGGGTCCTCCTCCCCTCGGAGGACTCGGCGCGCGACGCCGCGGCCTGGTGACCGCCCGCGCCCCGGACACGACGGTGCCCCGGTCCGCACGGGATACCGCGTACGGACCGGGGCGCGCCGGGGCCGTCCCCTAGGGGACGGCGGGGCCGGTTCAGCCGCCGAGGGGGAGGTTCTTGGTGACCGTGCCGGCGGGGATGCCGCCGAGCAGCTGGTTGCCCTTGGAGGTGACGGGAGCCTTGACGTCGCTGCCGCCGCCCTTGGTCGCTCCGGAGAGCGTGCTGGTGGCGTCCTTCACCGGCAGGCTGTGCAGCACGCGGTTGGTGTCGATCGAGTTGCCGGCCGGGGCGGCGTTGGCCGCGCCTGCGGCGGTGGCGGCGATGGCGGCGCCGAGCGCGACGGCACCGAGAGTCTTGACCGTTCCCTGCTTCATTGCTTACGTCCTCGTGATGGGGGCTTGACCGGCTAGGAAACCTAGTAAGGCGGCCGGCGCCCCCGCAAACACCTGGGGCGAACGGAAAAACGGCCGGTGGACAATCCACCGGCCGTTGCGCTAGGCACCTTTTCACACGCTCACTCTGCGTCAGAACCGCTGCTGGGCGCGGTGGTCGCGGCCGACTGGCGGAAGAGCCATTCCGAGCGCAATTCCGCGTATCCGGGCTTGATGACGTCATTGATCATGGCCAGACGTTCATCGAAAGGAAGGAAAGCAGACTTCATACCATTGACCGTGAACCACTGAAGGTCGTCGAGCGTGTAGCGGAACGTCTTCACCAGGTGCTCGAATTCCCGGGTCATGCTCGTGTCGCTCATGAGCCGGTTGTCGGTGTTGACCGTGCAGCGGAACTGCAGCCGGCGCAGCAGCCCGATGGGGTGCTCCGCGTAGGAACTGGCGGCGCCGGTCTGGAGGTTGGAGGTCGGGCACAGCTCCAGCGGGATGCGCTTGTCCCGGACGTAGGAGGCGAGCCGGCCGAGGGTGACCGTGCCGTCGTCGGCGACCTCGATGTCGTCGATGATGCGGACGCCGTGGCCGAGCCGGTCGGCGCCGCACCACTGGAGCGCCTGCCAGATCGACGGCAGGCCGAACGCCTCGCCGGCGTGGATGGTGAAGTGGTTGTTCTCCCGCTTGAGGTACTCGAAGGCGTCGAGGTGGCGGGTGGGCGGGAAGCCGGCCTCGGCGCCCGCGATGTCGAAGCCGACCACGCCCAGGTCGCGGTGGCGGTTGGCGAGTTCGGCGATCTCCAGCGCCCGGGCCGCGTGCCGCATCGCGGTCAGCAGGGCGCCGACCCGGATCCGGTGGCCGCGCTCGCGGGCCCGCCGCTCGCCCTCCCGGAAGCCCTCGTTGACGATCTGGACGACCTCTTCGAGGCCGAGCCCGCCCTCCAGGTGCTGTTCGGGCGCGTAGCGGACCTCGGCGTAGACGACGCCGTCCGCCGCCAGGTCCTCGGCGCACTCCGCGGCCACCCGGAACAGCCCCTCGCGGGTCTGCATGACGGCGCAGGTGTGCGTGAAGGTCTCCAGGTAGCGCTCCAACGAGCCGGAGTCGGCGGCCTCCCGGAACCAGGTCCCGAGCCGGTCGGGATCGGTCTCGGGGAGTCCGGTGTAGCCGATCTCGCTGGCCAGCTCGACGACGGTGGCGGGGCGCAGGCCGCCGTCGAGGTGGTCGTGGAGCAACACCTTGGGTGCGCGACGGATCTGTTCGGCGGTCGGGAGGTTGCTGAGCTCGCTCGTCATTTCCGCACTGTAGACCCTACGCGCGTAGATATCGCCGAACGATATGTAACAGTGACCGGTCCGCAGGGTGGACAGGGCTCCTCGTTCTGCCATCGTTCTCGTCATGGCTCAGCAAGCACTGCCGGTGCGCGAGGCCCGGCTGGGAAAACCACTGGGAGCGGGTGGCACGGACCGGACGGTCAACGCCGTCGCCCTCCTGTTGCCCGGGTGCGGACCGACCGGACTGCGCCGGCCGTCGCCGGTCCCGGCCCTGTCCGTACGCCCGTTGGCCGCCCGACTGGCCCGGGCCGGCCGGGCCGAGGGACTCACCACCCACGTGGTGCACTACCGCTGCCGCGGCTGGAACGGCTCCGCCGCGCACCCGGCGCGGGACGCCACCTGGGCGCTGCACGAGGTGGTCCGCCGCTACGGTGACGTTCCGGTGGCCCTGGTCGGCACCGGCATGGGCGCCCGCGCGGCCCTGCACGCCGCCGGCCACCCGGCCGTGCACGCCGTCCTCGGCCTCGCCCCGTGGCTGGCCGACCCGCGCCAGTACGGCACCGACCCCGACCCGGTCAAGCAGTTGATCGGGCGCCAGGTCCTGCTGGTGCACGGCACCAACGACGAACGCGTCGACCCCGACCTCTCCTACCGCTACGCCCAGCGCGCCAAGAAGATCAACCGCGACACCTGCCGCTTCGAGGTGCACTCCGACGGCCACTCCCTGCACCAACACCGCTTCGAGGTGCACGCCCTCGCCACCGACTTCCTCCTCGGCGCCCTCTTCACCCGCGCCTACGCCCGCCCCGTCAAGGACGCCCTGGCCGCTCCCCCGCCCCTGGGCCTCCGCATGCCCCTGGCATCGGGTTTCGGGACGTCCCTGCGGCACTGAGCGCCGCTGAGCACCAGTGACCGCCACTGACCGGACGGTCGACTCCGGTGCGGGGTGGGGGTGTCGGGGTGCCGCCTCACGACAAGAGGGCGCCGCGGCGGCTCAGGAGGAACTTCTTGAAGGCGGTCACCGGGGGCGTGTCGACGCGGCCGTCGAGCCAGGCGACGCCGATCTCGCGGACCGCGCGGGGGGCGGTGACGGACAGTTCGGCGACGCCGGGGCGGGGGACGGCGGGGGGTGGGAGGAGGGCGACGCCCAGGCCGGCGGCGACCAGGCCGCGGAGGGTCTCGGCCTCCTCGCCCTCGAAGGCGATGCGCGGGGTGAAGCCGGCCTCGGCGCACAGGGCGTCGGTGATCCGGCGGAGGCCGTAGCCCGGTTCGAGGGTGACGAAGAGCTCGCCGGCCGCCTCGGCGAGGCGGATGCGCTTGCGGCCGGCCAGCCGGTGGTCGTCCGGGACGACCAGGCGGAGCTTCTGCTCGTCGAGGCGGCGCGCCACCAGGTCCGGGTAGTCGGGGACCGGGGAGGTCAGGCAGAGGTCGAGGTCGCCGGCGCGGAGGCGTTCGATCATCGCTTCGCCGTAGTTCTGGACGAGTTGGAAGCGGATGCCGGGGTGGTCGGCGCGGAAGGTGCGGAGGAGGCCGGGGACGGTCTCGGAGCCGAGGGTGTGCAGGAAGCCGAAGGCGACCTTGCCGGCGGTCGGGTCGGCGTCGGCGCGGACGGCGTCGGTGGCCCGTTCCAGGTCGGTCAGGGCGCGTTCGGTGGCGGTGCGGAAGGCGCGGCCGGCCGGCGTGAGGGAGAGGGTGCGGCCGTGCCGGGCGAAGAGGGCGACGCCGAGGTCCTGCTCCAGCCGCACCAGGGCGCGGCTGAGGGTCGGCTGGGGCATGCCGAGCTCGTGGGCGGCGCGGGTGACGTGCTCGTGCCGGGCGACCGCGGCGAACTGGGCGAGCCGCGGGGCGAGGGTCAGCGCCCAGGAGCCGGGGCCCAGCTCGGCGGCCTCGGGGGCGGTCGGCGGGACCGAGCGGAGGCGTTCCGGAATGTCTTTTCTGTTGCGGCCTTGCAACAGGGGCGGCGGTGAGCTGCGATCATGTTCCACGGCATCGATTATCGCGTTTTGATGCATTGGACGCATGAGGTGGCGTCCTTCTACCTTCGGAGCATGCCTCCCGCTGATACCGGGGCGTCCGTCACCGACCGTGCGGCCGCCTCTCCCCAGTCGTCCACGGACCCCTCTTCCCCCTCCGCCGCGGTGACCGACCCCGAGTCGGACAAGCTGCGGCCGGGCGGCCCCGGCTACCGCCGGATGAGCTTCGCCCTCTTCGCCGCCGGAGTGGCCACCTTCGCCCTCCTGTACTCCACCCAGGCCCTGCTGCCGGCCATCTCCGCGGACCTCGACGTCGCGCCGGACCAGGCGAGTTGGACCGTCTCGGCGGCCACCTTCGGGCTGGCCCTCGGGGTCATCCCGCTCAGCGCGCTCTCCGAGCGGTTCGGGCGCCGCACCCTGATGACGGCCTCCCTCACCGTCGCCGCGGTGATCGCGCTGCTGGTGCCGTTCGCCCCCTCCCTCGGCACCCTGATCGCGCTGCGCGCCGTGCAGGGCGTCGCGCTGGCCGGGCTGCCCGCGTCGGCGATGGCGTTCCTGGCGGAGGAGGTGCGCGCGAAGGCGCTGGTGGCGGCGATCGGCCTGTTCGTGGCCGGCAACAGCATCGGCGGGATGTCCGGGCGGATCGTCACCGGCTGGGTCGCCCAGGCGTGGGGCTGGCGGGCGGCGCTCGGCGCGGTGGGCGTGCTGGCCGTGGTGTGTGCGGTGGCGTTCCGGCTGCTGGTGCCGCGGGCCCGGCACTTCGCGGCGCGTTCGGTGGGCCCGCGGGCGCTGGCCCGAACCCTCGCCGGTCACCTCGCCGACCCGCTGCTGCGTCGCCTCTACGCCATCGGCGGGCTGTTCATGACGGTCTTCGGGGCGGTCTACACCGTGATCGGCTACCGCCTGGTCGCCGAGCCGTTCCACCTCCCCCAGGGCATCGTCGGTTCGATCTTCGTGATCTACCTGGTCGGTACGGTCTCGTCGGCCGCGGCCGGGAAGCTGGTCGGTCGGGTCGGCCGGCGCGGTGCGCTCTACCTGGCCGTGGGCACCACCACGGCGGGACTGCTGCTGACGCTCGTCGCCTCGGTGGGCGCGGTGGTGGCGGGACTCGTCCTGATCACCGCGGGGTTCTTCGCGGGCCACGCGGTGGCCTCGTCGTCGGTCAGCCGCACCGCCAAGACCGCCCGGGCCCAGGCGTCCGCGCTGTACCAGTGCGCGTACTACATCGGCAGCAGCCTGGGCGGTGCGCTCGGCGCCGCCGCCTTCCACGCCGCCGGCTGGTCGGGCACCGTCCTGCTCGGCCTGGCCGCGATGGTCGGCGCCGCCGGCATCACCCTCTACGCCACCCGGAAGGCGGTGGCCGAACGTCGGCTGCTGACCCTGGGCAAGGCCGCGTAACACCCCACGACGCGAAGGGCTCGCCCCACCACCTGTCCTGGTGGGGCGGGCCCTTCGTCGTCATACCCCGCCGAAGGGGAAGGCGCTGGTGTCGAGGGTGAGGCCGAAGGGCGCAGGGAGGTGGATGTCCTCCCCGAACTTCACCTTCTCAAGTTCCCGGTAGACGTGGTCCTTCGGCTCCCCGAAGAGCGTGACCGTGGGGCCGGCGGGGCCGAAGCGGTCGATGAGCAGGTAGAGCGCCACCCCCGCCTGCGCGTACGCGGCTGCCTTGTTGATCCTGTCGTAACTCGCGTTGGACGGTGAGGTGATCTCGACGACCAGCTCGGCGGCCGGAAGCGGGGCGGAACTGCCCCCTGCCAGCTCATCGATGACCGCATGCGGGATCACGACCAGATCCGGGATGTAGAGGCGGCCGTACGGGGGGTGGGCGACGCCGAGGGTCTCGTAGGCGCCCCAGTCCTCCGGCAACACGCTGTACAGCCTGCGGTGGACCAACTCGGCGATGCGGTTGTGGGGAGCGGCGGGCGGTGGTGTCACAACGATGATCCCGTCAATGATCTCCACCTTGCTGCCCTCAGGCCAGTCCGACTCCTCCCAGAAGCGGACGAGCTCATCCCAGTGCTGACCCGGAGCAGGGTCGACGGGGAGTGCACTCATGGCGGTCTCCTTAGTAGATGTGACACCGATCCCAGCATGCCGAACGGGACCGGCGTCGGTCCACCGATCCCGTTCACCCGAATGGGAAAACCGCAGGTCAGGCGATACGTTCCAGCACCACAGGGCGCGCGGTGAAGGCCGCGTCGGCCGGGCCGATCTCCACCCCGCCGTCCAGGGCTTCGAGCGCGTAGGCGAACTTCTCGGGGGTGTCGGTGTGCAGGGTCAGCAGCGGCTGGCCCGCGGTGACCCGGTCGCCGGGCTTGGCGTGCAGTTCGATGCCGGCGCCGGCCTGCACCGGGTCCTCCTTGCGGGCCCGGCCGGCGCCCAGGCGCCAGGCGGCGAGGCCGACGGCGTAGGCGTCGAGGGTGGCGAGGGTGCCGGTGGCGGCGGCGGTGACGGTGTGCTGCTCGCGGGCCACCGGGAGCGCGGCGTCGGGGTCGCCGCCCTGCGCGGCGATCATGCGGCGCCAGTGGTCCATGGCGGAGCCGTCGGCCAGTGCCTTGGCCGGGTCGGCGTCCTTGAGGCCGGCCGCGTCGAGCATCTCGCGGGCCAGCGCGAGGGTGAGGTCGACGACGTCGGACGGGCCACCGCCGGCCAGCACCTCGACGGACTCGCGGACTTCGAGGGCGTTGCCGGCGGTGCGGCCGAGCGGGGTGGCCATGTCGGTGAGCAGGGCGACCGTCCGCACGCCGTGGTCGGTGCCCAACCCGACCATGGTGGAGGCGAGTTCGCGGGCGTCGTCGAGGTTCTTCATGAAGGCGCCGGAACCGACCTTGACGTCCAGGACGAGGGAGCCGGTGCCCTCGGCGATCTTCTTAGACATGATGGAGGAGGCGATCAGCGGGATCGACTCGACGGTGCCGGTGACGTCGCGGAGGGCGTAGAGCTTCTTGTCGGCGGGGGCGAGGCCGTCGCCGGCGGCGCAGATGACCGAGCCGACGGTGCGCAGGACGTCCAGCATCTCGTCGTTGCTCAGAGCGGCGCGCCAGCCGGGGATGGCTTCGAGCTTGTCGAGGGTGCCGCCGGTGTGGCCCAGGCCGCGGCCGGAGAGCTGCGGGACGGCGGCGCCGCAGGCGGCGACCAGCGGGGCGAGCGGGAGGGTGATCTTGTCGCCGACGCCGCCGGTGGAGTGCTTGTCGGCGGTGGGGCGGGTGAGCGAGGAGAAGTCCATCCGCTCGCCGGAGGCGATCATGGCGGCGGTCCAGCGGGCGATCTCCCGGCGGTTCATGCCGTTGAGGAAGATGGCCATGGCGAGGGACGACATCTGTTCGTGGGCGACCTCGCCGCGGGTGTACGCGTCGATGACCCAGTCGATCTGTTCCGGGGTCAGTTCACCGCGGTCGCGCTTGGTGCGGATGACGGAGATGGCGTCCATGGACGGATTCCTTTCGAACGGGTAGGTCCCGTTCTACACGCATAGACGGCGCGGTCGCCAGGGCGGACGGCGGGTGGCGACACCCGCCGTCCGCAGGCTCCAGCGGCCGTCAGCGCGTCAGGTGTTCCGGGCCGAACGCGTCCGGCAGCAGCGCGGCCAGCGGCCGGATCCCGGCCGCGGTGTCCACCAGCAGGTCCGGGCCGCCGTGCTCGTGCAGCAGTTGGCGGCAGCGGCCGCACGGCACGAGCAGTTCGCCCTCGCCGTCGACGCAGGTGAACGCGGTGAGCCGGCCCCCGCCGCTGGCGAACAGGGCCGAGACCAGGCCGCATTCGGCGCACAGGCCCAGGCCGTAGGAGGCGTTCTCGACGTTGCAGCCGGTGACCGTGCGGCCGTCGTCCACCAGGGCGGCGGCGCCGACCGGATAGCCGGAATAAGGGGCGTAGGCCCGGGACATCGCGTCCCGGGCCTGCGTCCGCAGTGCGGGCCAGTCGATCGTGACCGGCACGTCGTGCGTCATGCGGGGTGTCTTCCTTCGTCGTCTCGCGGCGCGGGGTGCGTCGGACCTCGGCGCGTCAGTGGCCCCGGCCACGGCGGTACGGCTTGCCGATCGCCTTCGGGGCCCGCAGCCGCTGGGAGAAGAGCGCCAGGACCAGCAGCGTAGCGAGGTAGGGGCTGGCCTCGACCAGTTCCAGCGGAACGCTGTCGGAGAGCGCGTACCAGACCACCAGAACGGCGGCGGCCACCGCGGCGACCGCGGCCTGGGCGCGCTTGGCGGCCCGCAGCCGGACCAGCGCCAGGCCGGCGAGCAGCGCGGCCAGCCCGAGCAGCAGGGCGTGCACGGTCGGGCCGCCGCTGCGCAGCTGCATGGCGTCCATGAAGCCGAACAGGCCCGCGCCGAGGGCGACGCCGCCCGGCCGCCAGTTGCCGAAGATCATCGTGGCCAGGCCGATGTAGCCGCGACCGCCGGTCTGGCCGTCCTGGTAGAAGTGCACGCTGATCGCCAGGAAGGCACCGCCGAGGCCGGCCAGCGCGCCGGACACCAGGACCGCCGCGTACTTGTACGCGTAGACGTTGACGCCCAGGGACTCGGCGGAGAGCGGGGCCTCGCCGCAGGACCGCAGCCGCAGGCCGAACGACGAGCGCCACAGCAGGAAGAAGGTGCCGACGAAGAGCCCGACGGTCAGCACGGTCAGCCAGGAGACGCCGGTGACCGCACCGCCGAGCACCCCGGCGAGGTCGGAGACCAGGAACCAGTGGTGGCCCTCGATCCCGTTCAGCCAGTCCGCGAGGCCGGGGACGGTGAAGGTCGGCATGTCGGGCATCGGCGGCGACTGCTTGTCGTTGCCGCCGGCCGCCATCGCGGCGCTGCCCTCCTGCCCGAACCACAGGGTGGCGAGGTACTGGGTGGCGCCCAGCGCCAGGATGTTGAGGGCGACGCCGGAGACGATGTGGTCGACGCCGAAGGTGACGGTGGCGACGGCGTGCACCAGGCCGCCGAGCGCGCCGCCGAGGATGCCGGCCGCGGCCGCGGCCCAGGGACCGTGCTGCCAGCCGACCCAGCCGGCGGCGAACGAGCCGAGCATCATCATGCCTTCGAGGCCGATGTTGATCACGCCGGAGCGCTCGGCCCACAGACCGCCCAGACCGGCCAGGCCGATCGGCACCGCGGCGCTGAGCGCGGCCCCGAACTGGCCGCCGGAGGTGAGGTCGGTGGCGCCGCTGACGGCCCGCAGGGCGGAGACCGCGACCAGCGCACCGGCGATGATCAGCAGGATCCAGGGGTAGGTCAGCTTGCGCCGGCCGCCGGGGGCGGGGGCGGGAGCCGCGGTCCGTGCCGCGGACTTGAGTTCGCTACTCACGCCGTCACCTCCGGCTTGTCACTGTTGTCGGCGCTGCCGGTGCCGTCGCCGGTCCGGGCGAGCGCGGCCAGTTCCTCGCCGACCTTGCGCTGCTGGAGGCGCAGCCCGTAGCGGCGGACGACCTCGTAGGCGATGACCACGCAGAGCACGATCACGCCCTGGATGACGCCCACGATCTCCTGGGCGTAGCCCTCGAACTCCAGCCGGGAGCCGGTGCGGTCGAGGAACGCCCAGAGCAGCGCGCCGAACGCCATGCCGGCCGGGTGGTTGCGGCCGAGCAGTGCGATGGCGATGCCGGTGAAGCCGATGCCGGCGGGGAAGTCGGTGCCGTACTGGAACGATTCGCCGAGCAGGGTCGGCATCCCGACCAGACCGGCCGCGGCGCCCGACAGCAGCATGCTGATGACGACCATCCGCTTGACGCTGACGCCGCTGGCCTCGGCGGCCGGCTCGGAGGCGCCCACCGCCCGCAGGTCGAAGCCGAAGCGGGTGCGGTTGATCAGGAACCAGTACACGGCCCCGGCCAGCACCGCGACCACCACGAAGCCCTCGACCGGCTTGGGGTGGGTGGGGAAGGAGAAGAAGTGGCTGGACTCCGGCAGGAACTTGGTGTGCAGGAGGTTGCCGTCCTTGATGGCGAGCCGGCCGTCCTGGAGGAAGTAGCCGATCACCGAGGCGGCAATGGAGTTCAGCATGATCGTGGTGATCACTTCGCTGACCCCGCGGGTGGTCTTCAGCAGACCCGCGATGCCGGACCAGATCGCGCCCACCAGCATCGCGATGACGATGAGCAGGATGATCTGGAGGGCGCCGGGCAGCGCGACGGCACCGCCGACCGCGGCCGCGGCGAAGGCGGCCAGCCGGTACTGCCCGTCGACCCCGATGTTGAAGAGGTTCATCCGGAAGCCGACGGCCACCGCGAGCGCCGAAAGGTAGTACGGCACCGCCTTGTTGACGATCCAGACCTGGCTGTCGCTGTAGTGGCCGTAGTCGGCCATGATCCCGTAGGCGCGGAACGGGTTCTCGCCGGACGCCAGGAAGACCAGCGAGCTGATCACTATCGCGGCGACGATCGCCAGCACCGGTGCGGCGACGCCCAGCAGGACCTTGTCCCGGGCGGCGCTGCGGGCGATGGCGTCAACGGCCGCGGGCTTCTTGGCCGTTGGGGTGGGGGTGGACGTGCTCACTGCGCGTCACCCCCTTGGGCGGCGGCGCTGTCGACCGAGTCGTCCGACGCGCTGAGGTGGCCGCTGGCGGCACCGGTCATGGCGGAGCCCAACTCCTCCGGGGTGATCACGGCGGGGTCGGCGTCGGCGACCAGTCGGCCCCGGTACATCACCCGCAGGGTGTCGGACAGGCCGATCAGCTCGTCCAGGTCGGCAGAGATCAGCAGGACCGCCAGGCCCTCCCGGCGCGCGGCGCGGATCTGCTCCCAGATCTGGGCCTGCGCGCCGACGTCGACCCCGCGGGTCGGGTGGGCGGCGATCAGCAGCTTGGGGTGGTGGCTCATCTCGCGGCCGACGATCAGCTTCTGCTGGTTGCCGCCGGAGAGCGAGGCCGCGGTGACCTCGATGCCGGGGGTGCGGACGTCGTACTCGGCGACGATCCGCTCGGTGTCCTTGCGGGCGCCGGCCAGGTCGAGGAGCCGGCCCTTGCTGTTGGGGCGCTCGGTGACGTGGCCGAGGATGCGGTTCTCCCACAGCGGGGCGTCCAGCAGCAGGCCGTGCCGGTGGCGGTCCTCGGGGATGTAGCCGATGCCGCCCTCGCGCCGGGCGCGGGTGGAGGACCGCGACAGGTCGGCGCCGTCCAGGGTGATCGTCCCGCCGTCCGGCGTGCGGATGCCCATGACGGCCTCGACCAGTTCGGCCTGCCCGTTGCCCTCGACGCCGGCGACGCCGAGCACCTCGCCCTTGCGGATGGTGAACGAGATGCCGTCCAGCACCGTGCGGACCACGCCGTCGGAGTCGGTGGCGGACAGCCGCACGTCGTCGACGCGCAGCATCTCCTCGTCCCTGACGGTCGATTCGCGGGTCTCGGGCGACGGCAGTTCGCTGCCGACCATGAGTTCGGCGAGCTGCTTGGGGGTGGTCCCGGCCGGTTCGACGGAGGCCACGGTCGTGCCGCGCCGGATGACGGTGATGTCGTCGGCGACCGAGAGCACCTCGCCCAGCTTGTGCGAGATGAAGATGACGGTCAGGCCCTCGGACTTGAGCTCGCGCAGGTTGTCGAAGAGCGCGTCGACCTCCTGCGGGACGAGGACCGCGGTCGGCTCGTCGAGGATCAGCGTCCTGGCGCCCCGGTAGAGCACCTTGAGGATCTCCACCCGCTGCCGGTCGGCGACGCCCAGGTCCTCGACGAGCACGTCGGGCCGGACGTTCAGCCCGTAGGCGTCGGAGATCTCCCGTATCTTCGCGCGGGCGCCGGCCCCGATGCCGTGCAGCTTCTCCGCGCCGAGGACGGTGTTCTCCAGGACGGTGAGGTTGTCGGCGAGCATGAAGTGCTGGTGGACCATGCCGATGCCGCGGGCGATGGCGTCGCCCGGGGAGTGCAGGGCGACCTGTTCGCCGTCGAGCGCGATGGTGCCCTCGTCCGGCTTCTGCATGCCGTAGAGGATCTTCATCAGGGTGGACTTGCCGGCACCGTTCTCGCCGCACAGGGCGTGGACGGTGCCGCGGCGGACCGTGAGGTGGATGTCGTGGTTGGCCACGACGCCGGGGAACCTCTTGGTGATCCCGCGGAGTTCTACAGCAGGGGCGTCCTGACCGGGCGGGCTGCTGGTGGGTGCTGCGTTGATGGCGCACTCCCCTCAGGGGCGAAGGAGCGGAAGGAGCGGACGGGGTGGGACGGAGCGGGGACGCGGTGCCGGCGGCGCTCGCACGGGCCTGCCGGGCGCGGCCCCGGGAGGCTACGACTTCGGCGTCTCCTTGACCTTCACCTGACCCTCGATGATCTTCTTCCGGGCCGCGTCGATCTGCGGCTGGACGTCCGTGATGAAGCCGCCCGAGGTGGCCAGCGAGACGCCGCCGTGCTTCAGGTCGTAGGTGTGGACGCCGGTGAGCGGCTTGTGCTGCTCGCAGCTCTTGATGAGGTCGAAGACCGCCACGTCCACGTTCTTCACCACCGAGGTCAGGATGTGGTCCTTGTAGCGGGCCAGTCCCGGCTGCCGGTACTGGTCGGAGTCCACCCCGATCGCCCAGGCGCCCTTGACCTTGCTGACCGCCTCGATGGAGCCGGCGCCGGACTGCCCGGCGGCCGAGTAGATGATGTCGATACCGCTGTCGAGCATGCCCTGGGCCTTGGCCTTGGCGGCGGCCGGGTCGTTGAACCCCTTGTCGTTGTTGGGGTACAGGTACTGCGAGACGACCTTGGCCTTCGGGTCGGTGTCGCGCACGCCCTGCTCGAAGCCGGCCTGGAACTTCTGGATCAGCGCGTTGTTCACGCCGCCGATGAAGCCCACCTTGTGGGTCTTGCTCTTCAGCGCGGCCGCGACCCCGGCGAGGTACGAACCCTCGTGCTCGGCGAACACCATCGCGTCGACGTTCTTGCCGGTGGGCACCGCGTCGACGACGCCGAAGGTGGTGTCGGGGAAGTCCTTGGCGACGTTCTGCACGGACTGGCTGTAGGCGAAGCCGACCCCGATGACGGGGTTGTAGCCGGCTTCGGCGAACGAGGTCAGCCGCTGCTCGCGGTCCGCCTCGGTCTCGCCGTTCTTCGCGGTGAGCATCTTGACCTTGACGCCCAGCTGCTTGCGGGCGTTCTCCGTACCGCGGGCGGCCGCCTCGTTGAACGAGTGGTCGTCCCGCCCGCCGATGTCGAAGGCCAGCCCGACACCCGCGTGTGTCGCGCGGTTGGCCTCGGCGAAACTCTGGCCGCAGGCGGTGGCGGTGAGCCCGAGACACGCGGTGGCGGTGGCCGCGGCGACAACCCTGATGACCCGACGCACGGGGCCTTCCCTTCGCTGCAAGCGCCCCCAGTGGCGCTGACTTGTCGGGAGATTAACGCGCGTAGACCTGGCGCAAAACCCTCCACTGCGTTGCCGTTACCGATTCGTCTCTCAGGGCACGGTCCGGAAACACGGCGGGCGACCGACAGAGGGCCGGCCGCCCGGGGTGGTGGGGTGTGGCGTGAAATGTGCCCTCAGCGGGCGGCTATACCCTCGACCTTGATCGCCGCGACGAACGCCGACCAGGCGGCCACCGGGAGGAGCAGGGCGGGACCGCCCGGATCCTTGCTGTCCCGGACGGGGACCAGACCGGGGACGCCGTCCGCGACCTCCAGGCAGTCCCCGCCCTGCATGTTGCTGTAGCTGCTCTTGCGCCAGGCGACGGGGATGATCTCGGCGACCTCCACGCAGTTGCCACCGTCCATGTTGCTGTAGCTGCTCTTGCGCCAGGCGACGGTGCTCAGGTCGATGCTGGTGCGCATGGCTCGTACCTCTCCATCAGGTGCTGGATCAGCGCCGCGGAGTCCCGGGAGCCGAAGTAGTGGCGGGCGGAGACGTACGGGGTCAGGGTCTTCGGTGCGTACCTCATGCCGCCACCCTTCCGCGGAGCAACGCGTCCCGGACAGCAGCCCATCAGTTCGAACGTTCCCCGGAAGGGGCTCGGCTCAGAGCAGAGCCGCCGCCGTGAACAGTTCCACGCCGACGGTGATCGCGTGCTCGTCGACGTCGAAGTCGCCGCGGTGCAGGTCGAGGCTGCTCAGCTCGCCGGGCGGGCGGACGCCGAGCCGGGCCATGGCGCCGGGGACGTGTTCGAGGTACCAGGAGAAGTCCTCGCCGCCGAGGGACTGCTCGGTGTCCTCGACGGTCGCGACGCCCCGCCGGGCGGCCATCGCGTCGTGCAGGAGCTGGACGCTGTCCACCTCGTTGACGACCGGGGGGACGCCGCGGACGTAGTCGATCTGGGACTTGGCGCCGTGCAGGGTGGCGACCTCGTCGATCGCGGCGTGGACCAGGTCCGGCGCCTGCCGCCAGGCGTGCAGGTCCAGGCAGCGGACGGTGCCGGAGAGCGCGGCGCGCTGCGGGATGACGTTGCAGGCGTGACCGGATTCCAGGCGGCCCCAGGTGACGGCGAGGCCGGCCCGGGCGTCGACCCGGCGGGCGATCAGCGCCGGCACGTCGACCGCGACCCGGGCCGCGGCGGTGACCATGTCGGTGGTGAGGTGCGGGCGGGCGGTGTGGCCGCCGGGGCCTTCGAGGGTGACTTCCAGCCGGTCGCAGGCCGAGGTGATCGGGCCGGTGCGCAGGCCGATCCGGCCGGCGTCGACCCGGGGGTCGCAGTGCACCGCGAGGATCTGCCCGACGCCGTCCAGCACCCCGCACTCGACGGCCTCGGCGGCGCCGCCGGGCAGGACCTCCTCGGCGGGCTGGAAGAGCAGCCGCACCGGGCGGGGCAGGCGGCCCTGGCGGGCCAGCTCGGCGAGGACCAGGCCGGCGCCGAGCACCACGGTGGTGTGCACGTCGTGGCCGCAGGCGTGGGCGCGGCCGGGGACCGTCGAGGCGTAGTCGACCGTCTTGGTGTCGGGGATGGGGAGGGCGTCGATGTCCGCACGCAGGGCGAGCCGCTCGCCCACCGCGCCGCCCGGGGTGCCGTCGACCGTACCGATGTCACAGACGAGGCCGGTGCCGGTGGCCAGGACCCGGGGGCGCAGTCCGGCCCGCTCCAGGCGGTCCTTGAGCGCCGCGGTGGTCCGGAATTCCTGGTTGCCGAGCTCGGGGTGCATGTGCAAGTCCCGACGGAACGCGACGAGTTCGGCGCGTAGGGCGTCGGGGAGCGTACCGGGCAGGGCGGGGGCGTGCGGGTCGTCGGCGGGGTGGGACATCAGTTGGTTCACCCGTTGAAGGTTACGGGCCCGAACGGGGCAACTGGCCCTCGATCAACAAAAGTTCAGCCCCTCAGGGGAAGAAATTTTAGGCAGCTGGGTGCATGGACCGAATTTGGCAGGGGTATGAAGCAGGGTTTTATCGCTCCCTGTCAGGTTCTGCTCTCAGGTTCGATCGCCGTGTTCGGCCACGGCGTTCGGTGGGGGTGTGCGGTCGCCGGGTTCGGTGGTGGTGCGCCGTCTTCGTGAGCGGTCGTCGGGGTCGGCCCCCGGTAGCCGTCGGACGTCCCGGGCGGTGCCGGTGACGTCGTCGAGGAAGCCCCGGGCGCGGGGCGAGGCGTGCGCGGTGAGCCAGGCGGGGTCGATGTCGCAGACCGCGACCTGCACGCCGGTCCCCTTCAGGGCCAGCGGGAGGGTGTGGACGACGGTGGACGGGAAGCTGAGGACCAGCCGCCCGATGGGGCCGCGGCGGGCGATGAGTTCCAGTGGGAGGTCGGGGCGGACCACCTCCAGTCCGGTCTCGGTGGCCAGCCGGTGGAGCTTGCCGGCGCGTTCCCGGCGGTGCGCGAAGTAGCGGGTGGCGCCGTGCGCGCGGGCCAGGCGGGCGACCGCGGCCAGGTAGCGGTCGGTGTCGACGACGCCGGTCTCGACGAGCGAGGTGCCGACGATGTCGGCGGTCCGGGTCAGGCGGGGCGGGCCGAAGCGTCCGCGGGTCCAGGCGAAGTCGTTGGAGGTGACCGCCATGCCGTCGGGCACCTCGACGGGCATGGAGCTGAAGAGGGCGACGGTGCGGCGGCGGCGGGCGCCCTCGGGGTCGGGGGTGAGGCGGCGGCGGGCGGTGGCCGCGAACGGCGCGAAGAGCAGGTCGCGGGGGCCGCGCCCGGAACCGTGCCGGTGCCAGCGCACCAGCCGTTCGCCGCGGGCGAGTTGGCCGATGAACTCCATGGTGGCGGTGCCGTCGTCGACCACGACCAGGTCGCGGGCGCGGGTCAGGCCCAGGAGCAGTTGGACGTAGCGGGAGAACGGGTCGCCGAGGACGACCCGGCGGGCCCGGCGGAGCAGGGGGGTGAGGCCGCCGATGGTGCGCAGCGGGGCGGTGGCGCCGCCGCGGGCCTCCTCCCAGCGCAGGGTGTGGCCCTCGTCGCGGGCGAGTTCGGCCATCCGGCGCAGTTGGCCGCGGGTCATCGGGTCGTGCGGGGCGAGCACGACGACGGTGAGCGTCGCGGCGCGGGCGGCGTGCGCCCATTCGAGGACGTTCAGCAGTTGCACCGGGCTCTCGACGAAGGCGAGGGTCCCGGTGTCCGCGGGGGCGGGGGTCATGTCGTCACCGCTGGGGTCGGTCCGGTGGCGCTGCCGGGGCACCCCGAGGAGGCGGCGGGCGGGAGTCCCCGCCGCCTCCTGGGGCGGGACCTCGGCGCTGGTGGCGCGGGTCCCGTCGGGTGAGTCCACGTTGCGAACTCCGCTCGGCCGGTCAGACGGCGGCCGGCGCGCGGTCGGCCGCGGCGTCCGCGTCCTGCGCGTCCACGTCCTGCGCGGCCTCGGCCTCGGCGACCACGCCGGCGACCCGGCGCAGCTTCTTCATCGGGCCGAGCTCGCTCTCGTAGACCTTCTTGACGCCGTCGCCGAGGGACTCCTCGATGGTGCGGATGTCGCGGACCAGGCGGGTCAGGCCCTGCGGTTCGACGGAGGCGGCCTGGTCGGAGCCCCACATGGCGCGGTCGAGGGTGATGTGCCGCTCGACGAAGGTGGCGCCGAGGGCGACCGCGGCGAGGGTGGTCTGCAGGCCGGTCTCGTGGCCGCTGTAGCCGATCGGGACGTTGGGGTACTCGGCCTGGAGGGTGTGGATCATGCGGAGGTTGAGCTCTTCGGCCTTGGCCGGGTAGGTGCTGGTGGCGTGGCAGAGAACGATGTTGTCGCTGCCCAGGACCTCGACGGCGTGCCGGATCTGCTTGGGGGTGGACATGCCGGTGGAGAGGATGACGGCGCGGCCGGTGGCGCGCAGGGCGCGCAGCAGTTCGTCGTCGGTGAGCGAGGCGGAGGCGACCTTGTAGCAGGGGACGTCGAACTTCTCCAGGAAGGCGACGGACTCGACGTCCCAGGGGGAGGCGAACCACGCGATGCCGCGCTTCTTGCAGTACTCGTCGATGGCGCGGTAGCCGTCCTCGTCGAACTCCACGCGGTGGCGGTAGTCGATGTAGGTCATCCGGCCCCAGGGCGTGTCGCGCTCGACGTCCCACTGGTCGCGCGGGGTGCAGACCTCGGGGGTCCGCTTCTGGAACTTGACGGCGTCGCAGCCGGCGTCCGCGGCGGCGTCGATCAGCGCGAAGGCGTTCTCCAGGTCGCCGTTGTGGTTGATGCCGATCTCGCCGGTGACGTAGACGGGGCGGCCGGGGCCGACCGGGCGGTCGCCGAGGGAGCGGAGGCGGGAGGTGCTGCTCATGGGAGGTTCCTTCGTTCTGTTCGAGGGTGGTGGATCAGGGGGGGCGGGTCGGGGAAGGGCAGTGGGCGGGTCGGGGAAAGGCAGGCCGGCGCCCTGTAACGGCGTTACAGGGCTGGGCGGGAGCTACAGGGAAGGGCCCAGCAGCCAGCCGGCGATCTCGCGGACGGCGCCGCTACCGCCGGGCGTGGCGGTGACCGCGCGGGCCGCGCCGCGGACCACGTCGTGGGCGGAGGCGACCGCCACCGGCCAGCCGACGAGGTCGAAGCAGGGCAGGTCGTTGACGTCGTTGCCGACGTAGAGCACCCGGTCCGGAGTGACGCCGGCCTCCTCGCACCACTGCTTGAGGGCGACGTCCTTGCGGTCGATGCCGTGCAGGACGGGCACCTTGAGCTTGCGGGCCCGGGCGGCGACCACCGGGTTCTGTTCGGTGGACAGGATCAGCAGGTCCAGCCCGGCGCGCCGCAGCGCGGCGATCCCCAGGCCGTCACCGCGGTGCACGGCGACGGTCTCCCGTCCGTCGGCGTCGACCAGCACCCGGTCGTCGGTCTGGGTGCCGTCGAAGTCGAGGACGACGGCGTCGACGTCCGCGCGGGTCGGCAGGGCGCCGGGGCGGGGTCCGTCGAGGAGCGGGGCGAGGGCACGGGCCCGGGCGAGGTCGTGCGGGTCGTCGATCTCCAGCACCCGGGCCGGGTCGGTGCGGACCAGTTCGGTGCGGCCGAAGAAGCGGTGGCCGCTGGTGCGGAAGCCGGCGGCGTCCATGGCGTAGGCGGCGCCGGTCTCCAGCAGGTCCTGCGGGCGGTCCTGGCGGCGCGGCCGGAAGGACTTGTCGTGGTTGACGCCGTGGCCGCCGTCGGCGGTGGCGTCCGCCCCGGCGACCGCGTCGACCGCGGCGTCGGCGTCGCGCCAGACGAAGCCGTGGAAGGGGGCGACGGTCAGTGCGCTGTCGGCGCCGTCCTCGACCACCGCGGCGGCCACCGCGTCGATGTCCTCGCTGGTGAGGAACGGGCTGGTGCACTGGACCAGCAGCACCGCGTCGACCGGGCGGCCCTGTTCGGCCTCGTAGCTGTCCATGGCGTGCCGGACCGCGGCCTCGCTGGTGGCGGTGTCGCCGGCGATCTCGCCGGGCCGGGCTATGACCATCGCGCCGGCGCCGCGGGCGGCGGCGGCGATCCCGGCGTCGTCGGTGGAGACCACCACGTCGGTGACGAGCCGGGCGGCGCGGCACTCGCGGATCGCGCGGGCCACCAGGGGGACGCCGCCGACGGCGGCGAGGTTCTTGGCGGGGACGCCCTTGGAGCCGCCGCGGGCGGGGATGACGGCCACAACGGTGGGGGGCATGGGGCTCTCCTTGGTCGGGCGGGGACCGGTCGCGGTTGCCGGTCGTGCGCGGGTGCGGGGGTGGCTCACAGCTGCCCCCAGCGGCGGATGGCCGGGGCGACGCGTTGGACGCCGTGCCGGTAGGCGCCCCGGGCGGCCTCGCGGACCGTCTCGCGTGCCAACTTCCTCAGCCCGACGGCCTCTTGGGGTTCCTCGGCGTGTCCGGCGAGCGGTGCGCCCTGCGGGTCCAGGCCGTAGCGGGCGAGGATGCCGGGCAGGTAGCCGGGGGCGGTGCGGGGGGTGTAGTAGGGGGTGAGCGGCGGCAGTTGGTCGGCGGCGGCCAGTGCGGTGACGCGGTCGCGGGCGGCGTCGAAGGCCCCCTCGTACGCCCCGTCCGCGGCGACGCCCTGACCGGCCAGCCACGTGGGGTCGGGCTGCGGGCGGTGGCCGGCGTCGAGTTCGTCCCAGGAGGCCAGGCAGCCGGAGCCGAGGAAGTGGTGGTTGCCGAGCGCCTCGCGGATGCCGAGGTCGGTGAGGACGGCGGTGGGGATGCCGCGGTGCAGCGACTCCAGGGCGGCGGTGGAGCTGACCGTGACCAGCAGGTCGGTGCGGTCCAGGACCTCGCCCATGTTCCCGTACACCAGGCGGCAGTTGGGCGGCAGTCCGCCGGGCAGCTTGGTGGCGAGCTTCTGGTAGGGCAGTTCCTCGATGTGGGTGGTGTGCTCGCCGGGCTTGCTGCGGAGCTTGATCAGCACCTCCCGGTCCGGGTGCCGGCGGGCGTGCTCGACCGCCCTGCGCAGCAGGTGGGTCCGCCCCTCGCGACTGTCCGGCACGGACGGCTGGGCGGCGAACACCACGGTGTACGGGCGGCCTCCCGGTGCGGCGGGCCCGGCCGGCGGCTCCGCGTAGGGGGCGCCGCCGAGGAAGGGCAGCGCGCATTCCACGACGGAGCCGTCCGGGGCGCCGACGCCGCGGTAGACCGCGCGGAACCGGTCCGCGTCGTGGCGGGAGTTGGCGAGCACCACGTCCGCGCCGTGCCGCAGCAACAGGCCGTCGGCGAGCTTCTCGTAGACCACGCCGACGTAGCCGGTGACGACGACGGGGCGGCGCCCTTCGGCGCGCCAGGCGTGCCCCAGTCCGTGCAGCATCGCCTGGACGGCGCCGCCGACGCAGGCCAGCACCAGCACGTCGCAACGGGTGCGGTCCACGGCGCGGACGAAGTCGACGCCCCGGATCTCCTGCAGCGAGTCCGCGCGGGCGCCGACCTCGCCGAGCTGGCGGACGGTGGGGGTGGCGCGGCCGCGGAGCAGGTAGCCGTCGAGCCGGGCGTCCGGTTGGAGTCGGCGGGCGGTCAGGGCGCCCCACTTCCACCGGGTGTCCGAGTCGGCGAGCACCGCGACCCGCGGTGCGGAATGGGTACGTGATGGCACGTCGAAGACGCTAGGAAGGCGCGACGGTTGGCGGACCAACTGAGGAGCAACAACGGGTTAACAGCCGACCGACGCATGTCGAACCCACCCGGATACCGTCCGGTCACCGGCTCGGTTAACCATCCCGCCATTCTTCGTTCACCGCCAAGTACGCGCCGCGTCAAGACGAATGCCGGGCGCCACCCCTAACGTCACGTGGGTGGTTAAGCTCTCCGTCATCGTGCCGTTCTACAACGTGCAGACATACGCGCCCGATACTCTGAAAAGCCTGGCGGCGAACTCTCGCGAGGATTTCGAATTCCTCCTCGTCGACGACTGTTCACGCGACGAGACGCCGGAGATCCTCGCGCGCGCCGCGGCGGACCTGCCGGGTGCCCGGGTGCTGCGGCACGAGAAGAACGGCGGTCTGGCCACCGCCCGCAACACCGGGCTGGACGCGGCCCGCGGCACCTACCTCACCTTCCTCGACGGGGACGACTGGCTGGCCCCCGGCTACCTCCCCGAACTCCTCTCCGTCATAGAGGAGTTGGGGTGCGACTTCGTCCGGACCGACCACGTCCAGTGCACCGCCCGGGCGCGCACCGTGCACCGGGTCCCGCACGGCCGGCGGGGGGTGGTGATGGATCCGCGGAGCGTGATCCTGCCCGCCGACCGCTCCACCTCGGTGGACTACGCCTACGCCTGGGCCGGCATCTACCACCGGCGGCTGCTCGACGACGGATTGCTGCACTTCACCGACGGGTTGCGCACGGCCGAGGACCGGCCGTGGATCTGGCGATTGCACCGCGAGGCGAAATCCATGGCGGTGACCGGCCTGTTGGGGGTTTTCTACCGACGCGGCGTGGCGTCCTCGCTGACCCAGATCGGCGATGTGCGGCAATTGGACTTCATTCGCGCCTTCGATCAGGTGATCGAGGAAACGGCGCGGGACCCCGAGGCGCACCTGTTGTTGCCGAAAGCGGTCCGCACGTATTGCGCGATCATTTCCCACCATCTCGGCTCGATCGAACGGTTCGAGCCGCCGGTCGCCCGCACCTTGCGGGCGATGAGCGCCGCGGCCATGAAACGCATGCCGCAGGACGTACTGAAGGAAGCCCTGGATTCCATGGATGTACACCGCGCCTCCCGGCTGCGGCGGCTGCGTCGCCGCCCCACCCCGGCGGAGGTCGCCGCCTGATGCCCGACCGGCCCCGCACCCAGATCTTCCTGGCCTCCACCCTCTACGGCGCGGCGACGCTGGCCGCGGCCCTGGACGCCGACCTGTTCGCACCGGCCGACCGCCGACTGCTGCTGATCAGCAACAACGCGACGACCCCGGAGACCACCCCGGCGCTGGACGCCATGCCCGGCTTCGCGCGGCTGCGCGGCCGCTTCGACCGGGTGCTGTCGTGGAACGAGACGATCCGCCCGTTCCACCCCGGCGGCTGGTCGCCGCGCCCCGACGACGTACCGCTGTGGGAGCGCCATCTGCGGCTGCTGTGGGAACTGGGCGACGACCAGGTCGAGTTGGTCGTGGAGTCGATCCAGGTCAATCCGGCGCTGGCGCTGGCGCAGCTCTTCCCCGGTGCGCCCGTCCACGTCTACGCCGACGGGCTGATGAGCTACGGCCCCACCCGCAACAAGCTCGACCCGCTGGTCGGCACCCGGGTCGAGCGGCTGCTCCACCTGGACCTGGTGCCGGGCCTGAAGCCGCTGCTGCTCACCGAGTTCGGGGTCGAGCCGGTGCTGGTGCCGTCCGCCGCGTTCACCAAGGTGCTGGCCGACCTCGCCGACGACGGCACGGCGGCGGACGACCTGGCCGGGGTGCCGGAGGGTGCGGCGCTGCTGCTCGGCCAGTACCTCTCCGCGCTCGCCATCCTCACCCCGCAGGAGGAAGAGGAACTGCACGTGGCGATGGTGCGCGGGGCGGTCGAGCGGGGGCACCGCGAGATCGTCTTCAAGCCGCACCCGTCGGCACCGGCCCGCTGGTCGAGACTGCTGGAACGGGAGGCCGAGCGGCTTGAGGTCGCGCTCACGGTGCTGGACCGGCCGGTGCTCGCCGAGGTCCTCTACCAGCGGACCCGGCCGGCACTGGTGGTCGGCTGCTTCTCCACCGCGCTGCTGACCGCGGCGGTCTTCTACGACCTGCCGGTGGCCCGGACCGGCACCGGGCTGCTGCTGGAGCGGTTGACGCCGTACCAGAACAGCAACCGGATGCCGGTGACGCTGGTGGACGCGCTGGTGCCGGACCTCGCCGACCGCGCCGAACGGCCGCGCGCCACCGCCGCGCCCGAGGACGTCGGCCCGCTGGTCACCGCCGTCGGCTACGCGATGCAGCACCAGATCTACCCGCACCTGCGGCCGGCCACCGAACGCTACTTGGCGGCCCACCTGAGCCCGCGCACCCGGCGCTACTTCAAGCGTCGCCGGCTCACCGCGCTCGCGCTGCCCGGCGCGCTCCCGGCCCAACTGTCGTTCATCCCGCGCAACGCCGCCCTCCGCCGGGTGGCGCGCCGGGCCCGGGCCGTGCAGCGCCGATTGAGGAAGCGGGCCGCCGCCTGATGACCACGACCTCACCGGCGGCCGGGGCACCCCGCACGGCACCGGACCGCACCACGGCCGACCGGTCGGGCGCCGTTCCGGCCGCCGTCCGGGACACCGCGATACCGGGCCGCGGCCGGAGCGGAGGCGCCGCCCGGCTGCGGGCCCTGGACGGGCTGCGACTGCTCGCCGCCCTGATGGTCGCCGCGTACCACTACGGCGGCCGCAACGGTGACGTCTCCCGGGCCTGGGGCGACTCCCCGGCCCACCAGTTCCCCGCCCTCTCCGGCGCGTTCGCGTACGGCTGCCTGGGCGTCCAGATCTTCTTCGTGATCAGTGGCTTCGTGATCTGCCTCAGCGGCTGGGGGCGGACCCTGCGCTCCTTCGTCGCCTCCCGGGTCAGCCGCCTGTACCCCGCCTACTGGGTGGCGATCCTGCTGGTCACCGCGGTCTTCGCGCTCCCCTGGGTCGCCTTCAAGGCGCTCTCGCCCAGCGAGGTGCTGACGAACCTGACCATGCTCCAGTACCCGTTGGGCGTGCACCGGGTCCTCGGCGTGTGCTGGACGCTCTGGGCGGAGATGCGCTTCTACGCCCTCTTCGCGCTGTGCGTGGTGCTGCCGGGCGCCACCCGCGGGCGGGTCGTCCTGTTCTGCGCCGGCTGGACGCTGGCCGCCGCCCTGGCCCAGTCCGCCCACGACCCGTTCCTGAACACCGTCCTGATGCCCCAGTACGCCCCGTTCTTCATCGGCGGCGTGGGCCTGTACCTGCTGCACCGGTTCGGCCGGCGGGACCCGGTCGCCTGGACGATCGTGCTGGTCAGCTGGCTGATCGGACAGCACTACGCGGTCGCCGGACTCTGGCACGCACCGTCCGCGCACGCCTTCTCGTACCGCTCGGCGAGTGTCATCATCGCCGTCGTGACCCTCGGCTTCGCCGCGGTCGCCGCGGTGGCCCTGGGCGCCCTGCGCTGGGCGAACTGGCGCTGGCTGACCGTCGCCGGGGCGCTGACCTACCCCTTCTACCTCGTCCACGAGCACCTGGGCTGGGTCGTCATAGGCGTGCTGCACCGCGGCGTCGGGCTGCCCTCGTACGCCACGTTCCTGCTGACCGTCGGGCTGATGCTGCTGCTGGCGTGGGTGCTGCACCGGTGGGTCGAGCGTCCGCTGACCCCGCGGCTGCGCCGCGCCATCGATCCGCGCCGCTAGCCGCTGCCCGGCGGGGCGGGCCCGACCCGCCCCACACCCCCGTCAACGCCCGTGCGCCTGCACGTAGTTGGCCTCGATCCCGGCGACGATGATCTGGAGCCCGACCTCGAACGCCTCCTCCAGGTCCCCGAAGAGCGCCCGCCCGGCCCGTGCGGCGAGCGGGTACTCCGCGCCCAGTCGGCGCTCCCGCTCGTCGAGGTCGTAGGACGGGTCGCGGACCTCCCGGTGCGCGGGGTCCGGGTGCACCGACTGCTCCTCGATGACCAGCCCTACCGTGTAGTTGTACGCGGTCCACCAGGCGCGGGACGCCTCGGGCAGGGTGAAGCCGACCGCGGTGAAGTGGCCGAGGAAGAGTTCCAGGGGGGCGGCGAAGCTGTCGTCCGTCATCCGCGTGCCGGCGACGACCTTGCCCCCGTCGCGGTAGGTGAGCAGTTCCCGGCGGAGCGCGGCGCAGGTGTTCCGGACCATCTCCTGCCAGGACGGCCACCGGCCGTCCGGCCCCGGCCCGCCCTCGGGCGGCGTCGACCGGAACAGCCGCCGGAAGATCTCGGTCGCCATCTCGTCCAGCAGTTCCTGCTTGTTCTTGAAGTGCCAGTAGAGCGCGGGCGCCTGGACGTTGAGTCCCTTGGCGATCCGCCGGAGGGTCAGGCCGTCCAGGCCGCCCTCGTTCAGCAGCCGCAGGGCGGTCTCCACCACCAGTTTTCGGTCAATGCGCGAAGCCATGTTGACAACTTAACACCGTTAAGGGCAGCCTCGAAAGCATGGCACTTAACAGCGTTAAGGAAACCTTCGCCAACCCCACCGAGGGCACCTACGAGGCCGCCGCCGGGGACGCCACCGCGCCGCCCGTCGACGTCCTGATCTCCGGCGCCGGCCCGACCGGCCTCGCGCTCGGCATCGACCTCGCCCGCCGGGGCGTGACCACCCTCATCGTCGAGCGACAGGACACCCTCTCCCTCGGCGCCCGCGGCACCGGCATCCAGCCCCGCACCCAGGAGGTCTACGACGACCTCGGCGTACTCCCCGCCGCGCACGCCGCCAGCGGCCTCTACCCGCCCATGGCGCTGTGGAAGGACGGCCGGATCGTCCACACCCACGAGATGGTGGAGCGGGGCGCCCCGACCCCGTCCGCGCCCTACGCCGACATCCGCATGCTCCCCCAGTGGCGCAACGTCCGCCTGCTCCACGACCGCCTGTGCGACCTCGGCGGCAGCGTCCAACTGGACACCGCGCTCACCGACTTCACCCAGGACGACGACGGCGTGACCGCCCACCTGACCGGGCCCGACGCCGCCGTGCGCACCGTCCGGGCCCGCTACCTGGTCGCCTGCGACGGCGGCGCCAGCACCGTCCGCAAGCAGCTCGGCGTCCGGATGACCGGGCCGGAGCTCGCCCAGGGCCACGCCGTCCTCGCCGACATCCGCCTCGACGGCCTCGACCGCGACCACTGGCACCGCTGGATGTCGCCGAACGGCGGCTTCATCGGCCTCCTCCCGCTGGCCGGCACCGACGACTTCCAGATGCTCGCCGCCGCGGCCGGCGAGCCGGACACCTCCCACGAGGCGGTCCGCGACCTGATCGCCACGCACACCCACCTCACCCGCGACCAGGTCCGCGAGGTGCTGTGGACGTCCCTCTACCGCCCGAAGGCCGGCATGGTCGACGCCTACCGTCACGGCCGGGTGTTCCTGGCCGGCGACGCCGCGCACATCCACTCCCCGGCCGGCGGCCAGGGCCTGAACACCAGCGTCCAGGACGCCTACAACCTCGGCTGGAAGCTCGGCCAAGTGCTCCGGCACGGCGCCCCCGACGCCCTCCTCGACACCTACGAGGCCGAGCGCCGCCCGATCGCCGCCGACATCCTCGCGACCAGCACCCGGCTGCACCGCTCCGGCAGCCTCCGTCGCGGCCCCGACCTGCACCAACTCGGCATCGGCTACCCGAACAGCCCGCTCGCCCGCGAGCTGCGCACCGGCCTCGCCGAGGACGCCCGCACCGCCGGCGACCGCGCCCCCGACGCCCCCTGCACCACCGCCGACGGCACCCCCACCCGCCTCTTCGACGCCTTCCGCGGCCCGCACTTCACCGTGCTCGCCCTCGACGCCCCCGACCTGGACACCCCCGCCCTCACCAAAGCGGCCGGCTCCACCCCCCTCCACACCGTCCACGTCGGCGGCCCCACCGCCGACCTCCTCGACCCCGACGGCCACCTCCGCGCGGCCTACGGCACCACCCCCACCGTCTTCCTCATCCGCCCCGACGGCTACATCGCGGTGGCGGCCCCGCCGGAGTCCGCGGCGACGGCGCTCACGGAGGCGCTCCGGACGCACTTCGGCGCCGCCCCGGTCGCGGTCTGAAACGAGCCGGGCGAGGCCGGGCCGCCCGCACCACCGGTCCGGTTCCCGCCCTCCCCTGAGACCAGGAGGGCGGGCCCCGTCTCCCTCACCGCACGGACGGCCCCCGCGCGGCACCCTTCAGGGGAACGCCCGGGACGCTCCCCGCCAAACGCAGCCAAGTCGACGGAGGGAGAGCTCCGGATCAGGGCGCGATCAGGTGGCGGACGGCCTCGCTCACCTCGGGCAACTCGCCAAGGAAGGCCCACTGATAGGCGTCGTGCTCGGTCAGGACGATCAGCTCGGTCTTCTCCACGGTGACCGCGAAGTTGAACTGCCTGGTGGTGCCGCCGCGGCTGTTGGAGTAGTCAAAGTGGCCGATGTAGCCGCTCACCGTCTCGATGGTCAGGCCGGTCTCCTCGGCGGTCTCGCGGTGCAGGGCTTCGAGGACGGTCTCCCCGTCCTCGACCTTGCCGGAGGGGACCTCCCACATACCGCCCATGAAGTCACCCGGGTTGCGCCGCACGAGCAGGACCCGGTCGGCATCGGTGACAACCGCGGCGGCCACGAAGCCGGTGACGCCATCCGCTCGGGCGTCGTCCACCAAGCGGGCCAGGAACTCGGGGGAGGTGACGGTCACAGCAACTCCTTATGACGCTCGCTCACCTTGACGACCGCGCGAACGTACTGCTCGGCCAGCGCGAGATCCTGCTCACGATGCCAGACCGGCAACTTGATCGTGTGCCGGTAGGCATGCTCGGAGACCGGGAAGCAGCCGGCCGGGAACCGACGGTGGCGATACGGGTGCCCGGGAAACAGCAGTTCCGGGTACTGGTAAAGCAGGAGTTCGTGAAGGGGCCGAGTGGATCCCGGCCGGTCGAACCCGGTCGCCCCCTCGGCAATCAGGGCCTGGTGGAATCGGTCGAGGGTCAGACCTCCGAGCTCCTCGGGTCGATAGGTGAGCGTCAACCCGTACCAGGACGTGACCACTCCATCGGGAACCGGCACGATTCCCAGCCCGGGTACCCGGGCCAGGTGCTCGGTGAGGTAGCGGGCGATCTCAGCCCGGCCGAGGAGGTAGCTGTCCAGGCGGCCGAGCTGGTTGAAGGCGAGGGCAGCCGCCAGCGGGTGGATACGGAGCTTGAGGCCAGACCCGGTGACCGCATACCGGGCGAGCGGATGACCTTCCGGGATCTCCGACTTGCACCGCTTGTTGTAGTGGGCGAACGTCAATACCCGGTAGTACGTGTCGTCGTCATCCGTCAGAACGAACCCGCCTTCGCCCCCACTCAGCGGCTTGGGGCCGTTGAGAGAGAACGCCGATCCGAGACCGAAGGTGCCGACCTTCTGACCGTGGATGCTCGCGCCGTGCGCGTGGGAGCCGTCCTCCAGCAGTGCGAGTCCATGGGCCTTGGCGATCGCGGCGAGGTCGGCCATGTCGGCAGGTCGGCCCCACATGTGGGTGACCATCAGCGCCCGGGTCTGCGGGGTGATCATCTCTTCGACCCTTGCCGGGTCGATGTTGCCGTCCGGCCCGATATCGCACGGCACTGGTACCGCACGCAAGTGGAAGAGTGGCGAGGCGGTGGCGTGGAAGGTCCACGCGGGCACGATCACCTCGTCCCCGGCCCCGATCCCGGCGGCCGAGTAGAGCGCGTGCAGTGCGGCGGTGCCAGAGCTGACGGTGACCGCGTGCCGGACCCCGAAGTATGCCTGCAGGCCGTCCTCCAGCGCCGCTACGACGCCGGACCGCCCAGGGATGGAGACGGCCGCGTCCAGTTGGGCTGCGACCGCAGCCCGGGTGGTGTCGTCGACGGGCGGCCACGCGAAGTGAGGCCCGGGGACGTCTACTTCGGGGTTGCCGCCGAGCAGGGCGAGAGGGGAGGTCACAGCATCTCCTTCGGGTCGATGTAGCGCCCGGCAGACTTGGACTCGTAGCAGGAAGCGATGAAGGCGGCGTGGGCGAGGTGCTGTTCGGGTCCGCAGGTGTTGGGGCGCTCGCCGTCCAAGACCCGGCAGAAGTGGTCGATCTGCGCTGTCGCGGCGCTGGCGGGGGCGTGCGGGCGGGCCAACTCCTCCACCACGGTGCCGTCCCGATCGAGCCGCTGGACCTGGCTCTTCGTCAGCAGCATCGAGCCGCCAGTGCCGACGACGTGCAGCTGCTCGGACTTCGGGGCCGCCCATCGCGACAGCAGGACCGAGCCGTAAAGGTCGGAGTCGTAGCCGAGTTGAATGACGGCGGTGTCCTCGGCGTCGTAAGCAGCCTCCGGGAGGGCGGCGGCCGAGAAGTCGGCGATGACCCGGCTGGGAAGTCCGAAGTACCACAACAGCAGGTCGATGAGGTGGTAGCCCATGTCGATGATGCAGCCGCCCCCGGCCTGCTCGGCGTCTCCGCGCCACCCGGCGCCCGGATCGTCGATGTGGAAGGTGTAACGGCCGTCGATGAGGAACGGGGTGCCGATCTGGTCGAGGAACTGCGCCACCGAGGTGTAGATCGGGTTGAACCGCCGCTGGAGGGTGACCATCAGCTCCACCCGGCCGGCCTGGCAGATCGAGAGGAGCTGGTGGGCCTCGGCGACCGAGGTGGCGAACGGCTTCTCCTTCAGGACGTGCACGCCCCTGCCGGCGCACTCCTCGATCACGGATCGGCCCGCGTGGTGCGGAACCGCGACGATCACGAAGTCCGGCTGCACGGCGTCCAGAAGGTCGGCGACCCGAGTGAACGCAGGCACCTGGAGCGACTCCTGGCGCCGACGGAGGATGGTGGAATCACTGTCGCAGACGGCGACGAGTTCGGCCCTGCCGGAGCCAAGCAGACCGGGCAGGTGATCTTCGAGCGCCTGGTGCCCCAGGCCAACGACCGCAGCGCGACGCTTCATGGGCAGAGTCCTTCCACTGCGTGGAGGAGTTTGTCGATGTGCGTCGAGTACAGCCCAACTCGCAGGCACCGAAAAGGGATTGTCCGTAGTCCCGGGGTTGTTTCACCGTCGCTGGCAGTAGGCTCGCAGTCACTGTCGATGATGGGATTGCCCTCGTGGACGACCCGATCCGGCACCCCCTTGCCTACGCCCGCGAACTGCGTGGCTGGTCGCAGCGCGACCTGGCCGCACAACTCAACAAGGCCGCCCGCAACCACGGACTCCTGTCTGGTGCCGACAAAACGGCCGTCAGCCGATGGGAGCACTGGCGCAAGACTCCGAACGGTGATTCCCAGCTCCTGATCGCAGAAGCCTTCGGCGTCCCGGTCTCGGACGTGGAGGCGTACGGCTGGCCCTACTGGCTGCCGGGGCGGGACGAGCCGCTGCCGCTGGGATTGGCCTACACCGTCCAAGCACTTCACGATGCACAGAGAGCCTCCATGGACCGTCGTAGCTTCATGACTTTCAGCGCGATCTCGCTGGCTGGCTTGGCCGGCCAGTGGGCCGTCATCGAGCCCGAACGCCTCACCTTGGCCATGGGGGGCAAGCGGGTGGATGCCGAACTTGTGAACTGGCTAGAGGACACCAGCAAAGGGCTGACCGCCCTGCCCACCGAACAGCGGCAGCACACCATCCGCCTGATGGATGCTCACCTGGCCACCGTCACACACCTCGTTAAGGACGGCGCCTACGGCGAGCGGACCGGCCGACGCCTCCACCTGCTGGCAGCCTCGCTCGCCACCACTTGCGGCTGGCACCGCTTCGACCAGGGCCAGCACTGGGCGGCCGGGAAGCTGTGGGAGGCGGCGCTGCAGTCCGCGCACGCCGCCGGCGATCGCGACCACGGCGCCGGGGTGCTCTCCGACTTCGCCTACCAGGCAAACTGGCTCGGCGAGCCGAAGGTTTCCGTCGACCAGCTCGCACACGCCCTCTCCGGCATCGAGCACCCAGCGGCCCGCTCACTGTTGTTCCTCCGCCGAGCTAGGGCCTTTGCCGCCCTCGGTGACAGCCCCGCGTGTTACCGCGACCTGTCTGAGGCCGATTCCTCCCTCGCTGTCGAGGCCACCGATCCAGCCCCGGGCTGGTGCGGGTGGATGAGCCCGGCAGACCTCGCAGTTGACTCAGGCCAGTGCCTGCTGGAGCTCGGCCGCACCGCGGAAGCCCACGCGAGGATCGCCGAGGGGATGTCCCTGCTGCCTCGCGCCCGGGACAAGACGCGCGGCATCTTCCTGACGTACCAGGCCAAGGGCTACCTGCAGTCCAACGACGTCGAGCAGGCCCTGGCCGTCACCAGCGAGTCGCTCGACCTGGCCACCCGCATCGGTGCCCCACGGTGCGTAGCCCTGATCCGCGACCTTGCGCCGGCGTTCACGCCGTACCGCCGGGTCGACGGCGTCCCGGAGTTCCTGGAGCGCTTGAAGGTCTGCTGAGGCACCGAGCGGGAAGGCCGATCAGGCCCGGCCGACCCCGTACGTGGGGTGGCCGTTGAACATGGCGTTCCCAAAACCACGAGCCCCCGCCGCGCACCCATAGGGGCACCCGGTGAAGGCTCGTGCTCGTGCGTGGGACCGCCGCTACACCACCAACGACAGCAACAGCACCCCCACGATCCCGACGACCGAGATCAGGGTCTCCATCACCGACCAGGTCTTCAGGGTCTGGCCGACGTCCATGCCGAAGTACTCCTTGACCATCCAGAAGCCGGCGTCGTTGACGTGGCTGAAGAAGAGGGAGCCGGCGCCGACGGCGAGGACGAGGAGGGCGGAGTGGGTGGTGCTCATGTCGGCGGCGAGGGGGGCTACCAGGCCCGCGGCCGAGATGGTGGCGACCGTGGCGGAGCCGGTGGCGAGGCGGATGGTGACCGCGATCAGCCAGGCCAGCAGCAGCGTGGAGATGTTCCAGTCCTTGGAGATCTCCAGGATCATCTGGCCGACGCCGGAGTCCACCAGGGTCTGCTTGAAGCCGCCGCCGGCGCCGACGATCAGCAGCACGCCGGCGATCGGGCCGAGCGAGGACTCGACGGTGGACGCGATCCGGCCACGGGTGAAGCCGGCCGCGCGGCCGAGCGTGAACATCGCGACGACGACGGCGGTGAGCAGCGCGATCAGCGGCGAGCCGACGACGTCGAAGATCCGCTGGACGGTGTGCGCGGGGTTGTCCACGACGACGTCCACCAGGGCCTTGGCGAGCATCATCACGACCGGCAGCAGGACGGTGGCGACGGTGATGCCGAAGCCGGGGCGCTTCTCCAGGTCGTCGGAGGTCCGCTGGGGGATCATCTTCTCGGGAGGGGCGATGTCGACCCAGCGGGCCGCGTAGCGGGAGAAGAGCGGGCCGGCGATGATCGCCGCGGGGATGGCGATGACGACGCCCAGCGCCAGCGTGACGCCGAGGTTGGCCTTGACCGCGTCGATCGCGGCCAGCGGCCCGGGGTGCGGCGGGATCAGGCCGTGCATCACGGACAGGCCGGCCAGCGCCGGGATGCCGATGCGCATGAGGGAGAAGTTGCCGCGCTTGGCGACCAGCAGGACCACCGGGATCAGCAGCACGATGCCGACCTCGAAGAAGATCGGCAGGCCGATGATGCCGGCGATCAGCACCATGGCCCAGGGCATCGCCCGTCGCCCGGCCTTCGCCAGGATCGTGTCCACGATCTGGTCCGCGCCGCCGGAGTCGGCGAGGAGCTTGCCGAGGACGGCGCCCAGCGCGATCAGCACGCCGGTGCCCGCGACGGTCGTCCCCAGCCCGGTGGAGAAGCTGGCGATGGCCTTGTCGAGCGGCGCCCCGGCCGCCGCGCCGAGCACCAGCGAACCGATGATCAGCGACAGGAAGGCGTGCAGCTTGAACTTGGTGATCAGCAGGACGATGACGGCGATACCCGCCAGGACGGCGATGCCCAGCTGTGCGTGACCGGCCGTGGTGATCGGCGTGGTCGCGTCCGCTGCGAGCATCTCGGCGCTGAGATGTGGCACGGCGATTCCCTTTGTCGGAGGGCCCCTTTGGCGAGGGCCCGGCTTTCGGAGGGCCCCTTGGTCGGAGGGGAGGGGAACGGTGAGGAGAGCCGGGCCCCTCGGGGGGGGGAAGGGAGGGGCCCGGCGGCTTTTGGGGTGGCCTCGGCGCGGGTTACGCGGCCTGGGGCCGGTGGCGCAGTGCGGTGACGGCGCGGTCGGCGATCTGTTCCGGGGTGCCGGAGACGTCGACGGCCACGCCCGCCTCGTCCGGACCGAGCGGTTCGAGCGTGGCGAACTGGGAGTCCAGCAGTGCGGTGGGCATGAAGTGGCCCTTGCGTTCGGCCATCCGCGCCTCGATCAGCGCGCGGTCGCCGGCGAGGTGGAGGAAGACCACGCCCGGGGCGGCGGCCCTTAGCCGGTCGCGGTAGGCCCGCTTGAGCGCGGAGCAGCTGACCACTCCGCCGTGGCCGGCCCGCCCGTGCGCCCAGGCGCCGATGGCGTCGAGCCAGGGGCCGCGGTCGGCGTCGTCCAGCGGCACGCCCGCCGACATCTTGGCGATGTTGGCCGGCGGGTGGAAGTCGTCGCCCTCGGCGTACGGGACGCCGAGCGCGTCGGCCACCAGGGGACCGATCGTCGTCTTGCCGGTCCCGGCCACACCCATGACGACGATGACGTCGGCGCTGCCCATCCCGAATACCTCGAAACTTCGTATACAGAACGTCTCGCGCCAGACCGCCCCTCTCGGGGTGATCGGTACGACACGGTCCTCTTCGACCTCGTGCGCCCTCCACTGAAACTCATTAGGTACGACGTATTCAAGCCCCTGTGACGCAAACGTCATACTTAATTGGCCGGGAGGCGGGAACGTAGGCTTGGCCCATGGACGCGACCGCAAACGGGGAGAAGGGGCTGCACGCCCGCGTGCTGGAGTCCCTGGGGCCCGCGATCACCGCGGGTGACCACCCTCCGGGCACGGTCCTGCGCACCGACGAACTGGCCGAGCGGTTCGACGTCTCCCGCACGGTGATCCGCGAGGCGGTCCGGGTCCTGGAGTCCATGCACCTGGTCGCGTCCCGGCGCCGGGTCGGGGTGACGGTCCGCCCGACCGAGGAGTGGAACGTCTACGACCCGCGGGTGATCGGCTGGCGACTGGCCGGCCGGGACCGCCCCCGCCAGCTGCGTTCGCTGACCGTGCTGCGCTCGGCCGTCGAGCCGGTGGCGGCCGGGCTCGCGGCCCACCACGCCACCCCCGCCCAGTGCGCCGAGCTCACCGAGCACGCCATGGGGATGGTGGCCACCTCGCGCGGCCAGCAGCTCGACTCCTACCTCGTCCACGACATGGCGTTCCACAAGGTGGTGCTGTCCGCCTCGGGCAACGAGATGTTCGCGCGCCTCGCCGAGGTCGTCGCCGCGGTCCTGACCGGCCGCACCCAGCACCACGTGATGTTCACCGACCCCGACCCGGCCGCGGTCACCCTGCACGTCCAGGTCGCCGAGGCGATCCGTACCGGGGACGCGGCCCGCGCGGAGGCCCTCACCCGGGAGATCACCGCCGGCGCGATGGCCGAACTCGACGTCCTCGCGCCGTAGTTCGCGGACCCGGCGCCGCGGTTCGCCCCGGGCCGGCCCGTCAGAACAGCGGCTGCTGGCCGGGGATGGACGGCTCCTCGGGGTCGAAGAGCTTCTCCGCGGGCGCCATCATCGGTGCGGTCCGCCGCGAGCCCGGGCAGGAGATCAGCTCGATCCCGGTCCGCCGCCCCGGCGGGTCGTGCCGGGCGTACCGGCCGCCGACCACGGCGATCTCTCGGGTGCAGATGGGGCAGCGGCGTCGGGGTGCGGACATGCCTCCAGTCTGGCGGACGCGCCGCGGGCGCCGCACCCGGCACCCGGCACGACCTCAGAAGGCATCCGTCGGCACGTACGTCCCCCACACCTCGCGCAGCGCGTCGCACACCTCGCCCAACGTCGCCCGGGCGCGCAGCGCCTCCCGCATCGGGTAGAGCACGTTGTCCGCCCCCTCGGCGGCCTTGCGGAGCGCGCCGAGCGCCGCGGTGACCGCGTGGCTGTTGCGGTGGGCGCGCAGCCGCTCCAGCCGCTCGGCCTGCTGCGCCTCGATGGCGGGGTCCACCCGCAGCGGCTCGTAGGGCTCCTCCTCGTCGGTGCGGAAGCGGTTGACGCCGACCACCACCCGCGCGCCGGCGTCGGTCTCCTGGGCGATGCGGTAGGCGTTGCGCTCGATCTCCTCCTTCTGGAAGCCCCGTTCGATGGCGGCGACCGCGCCCCCCAGGTCCTCGACCCGCGTCATCAGCGCGAGGACCGCCTCCTCGACGGCGTCGGTGAGCGACTCCACCGCGTACGAACCGGCGAACGGGTCGACGGTGGCGGTCACGTCGGTCTCGTGGGCGAGCACCTGCTGTGTCCGCAGGGCGAGCCGGGCCGCCTTCTCGGTGGGCAGCGCGATCGCCTCGTCGAAGGAGTTGGTGTGCAGCGACTGGGTCCCGCCGAGCACCGCCGCCAGCCCCTGCACGGTCACCCGCGCGAGGTTGACCTCCGGTTGTTGGGCGGTCAGCTGCACGCCCGCGGTCTGGGTGTGGAACCGCAGCATCTGCGACTTGGGGTTGCGCGCGCCGAACTCCTCCCGCATCACCCGCGCCCAGATCCGCCGCGCGGCACGGAACTTGGCGACCTCCTCCAGCAGCGTGGTGCGGGCGACGAAGAAGAACGACAGCCGCGGCGCGAAGTCGTCGACGTCCATGCCGGCGGCGAGCGCCGTGCGGACGTAGGCGATGCCGTTGGCCAGGGTGAAGGCGATCTCCTGCGCGGGCGAGGCGCCGGCCTCCGCCATGTGGTAGCCGGAGATGGAGATGGTGTTCCAGCGGGGGACCTCGGCCCGGCAGTAGCGGAAGATGTCCGCGGTCAGCCGGAGCGACGGCTGCGGCGGGTAGATGTACGTGCCCCGCGCGATGTACTCCTTCAGCACGTCGTTCTGCACCGTGCCGTTGAGCTGACTTCCCGTCACTCCTTGTTGCTCGCCGACGAGTTGGTACATGAGCAGCAACAGTGCGGCGGGTGCGTTGATGGTCATCGACGTGGAGACCGACCCGAGCGGGATGCCGCCGAACAGCACCTCCATGTCGTCGACCGAGTCGATCGCGACTCCGACCTTGCCGACCTCGCCCGCCGCGATCGGGGTGTCGGAGTCGTGGCCCATCTGCGTCGGCAGGTCGAAGGCGACCGACAGTCCGGTCGTGCCGTGCTCGATGAGCTGCCGGTAGCGCGCGTTGGACTCCCGCGCGGTCCCGAACCCGGCGTACTGCCGCATCGTCCAGGGCCGCCCGGTGTACATGGTCGGGTAGACGCCCCGGGTGTACGGATAGGCGCCCGGTTCGCCCAGCGCGGCGTCCGGGTGCCATCCGGCCAGCGCCGCCGGCCCGTACACCGGCTCGATGGGCAGTCCGCTCTCGCTCTCCCGCACCATGTTCGCTACGCCTCCAAACGGGTGAACAGTGCAGATTTGCACCGCATTCACAGCATGCCCGGAGGTTCGTCCCGATGCACCGAGGGGAAGGGGGTGGGTCATGCGGTGGAGCGGGAGAGCGGGAACGGTGGCGCTGACGGCGCTGGTGGCGCTGACCTCGGTGACGGCCTGCCATCCGGTGCGGATCACCCCGGCGCTGCGGCCCGGCGCGCACGGCCCGGCGGTCCGTGACCTCCAGGCCCGGCTGGCCCAATTGGCCCTCTTCCCGCACGACCCGACCGGCCACTACGGCGCCGGGACCGCCCGCGCCGTCCGTACGTTCCAGCAGGAGGCCGGGCTGTCCGTCACCGGGACCTACGCGAGCGCGGACCGCTCGGCCCTCACCTCCCGCACCAGAAGACCGACCCACACCGAGCTGCACCACACGGGCAAAATCCGTGACCGAAGCGACAACTGAGCAACCCCCACCCACCGCCTACGCGAGAGCGGCGCCGGCTTAGGCGCAAGAGAGGTGGGCGCGGGCAGGGCCGGGGGAACGTGCCCCGCCCGCGCCGAGTGCGCTGAGCCACGGGTACGGGGGGAACCCCGGCTCGTGCGCCGCCGATGACCAGTCGGCTCACTTCTTACTGCGCCGCGGCGTCCAAAAACGTCACACCCGACCGGCGGGAAGGTTTCCGGTTGGGGTCGGCGCGGTCGTGCTGGGGTCCGGTGCGGGGGTGGTGCTGGCGGGCGGGGCGCTCGGGCTGGGCGTGGCGGTGGGGGACGAGTCACCCTCCTCGTCGCCGCTGCCGCCACCGTTGTGGCCGCCTCCGCCGTTGCCGCCGTTCTCGCCCTGACCTCCGCCGTTGCCGCCCTTGCCGCCTCCGCCATCGTTGTCACCCGAGCCGCCGCCCTGCTGTCCGGACTGGGCGAGGTACTGGCGGCAGAAGGCGTGCACCCGGTCCGGGCCGCCGGCCTTGGATTCCAGGCGCCGCAGGGTGTCGCGGTCCATGTCGCCGCGCTTGCCGGTCTCGTAGTCCTTGCACAGGGCCAGCAGCAGCCGCTTCTTGCCCTTGCCGTCGCCGTCCTGCTGCGGCCAGCCGCCCCCGCCGGGGGTGCCGGTGCCGGTGCCGGGCGTCGGGGTGCCGGGCGTCGGGACGGTGCCGGGGCTGCCGCCGGGACTGGGACTGGCGCCGGGGCCGGTGGGCCGCCCGTCGGGCGGGGTGGCCGGGGTGCGGCCGGTCTCGCCGGTGGTGGCCGGCTCCTGGGTCTCGAAGGTGCTGGGGGTCTCGGCGGCCGAGACGCTGGCCCCGGGCTGCGGTTCGCCGCCCCGGAACGGGGTGGGCAGCACACCGGTGCCGGCGGCGACCGCGATACCGCCGATCGCGCAGACCGCGAGGGCGACGGCGAACCCGCGTCTGAAGGGGCGGGCGAGCCCGCCGCGTTCGGCGACGCGGCGGGTGCGGTCGACCCGCACACCGGGGAGCGCGGTGCCGCGGGCGGTGTCGCCGCGGGCGCCGGGGCCGTGCCGGGCGTTCCGGAAGGCGGCCAGGGCCGCCTCCTCGCCGGGCAGCGGGGCGGATTCGGGCAGGCCGGAACCGGCCGCCGCGGCGGCCTTCAGCAGGTGTTCGAGTTCGGGTGCGCCGTCGCCGACCTGGGAACCGGCCGGCTCACCACGCAGCAGTCGCTCCGCGGCGTCCTTGTCGAGCCAGCTATACCGGTCGTCGGCCATCACATGTCCTTCTGCGTTCGTGCGGCCGTTTCCGTCACACCTGGTACGTACGAATCCGCCACACCGTCCTGGTGTCCTCGGTCCTGTACGGGCAGCTCACCCAGCGTGCCACCACCCCGGCCCGGACCGGCGGACAGCCGTCGCGACGCCCCGTCACCGTCGTCCCCGCCACCGTCCTCGGTGAGGAGTTCGGCGAGCTTCTTCAGACCGCGGTGGGCCGCGGTGCGCACCGCGCCCGGCCGCTTGCCCAGGACCTGGGCCGCGCTCTTGGCGTCCAGCCCGACGACCACCCGCAGGGTCACCGCCTCGGCCTGGTCCTGCGGGAGCCGGCCTATCAGGCGGAAGGTGCGGCCGGTGCCCAGCGCCTCCAGCGCCTCGCCCGCGGTGTCGGACGCGGCGGGGGTGTCGGCGAGTTCGCTCTCGTCGCCCCCGACGGCCGGTCGACGGCCGCGCATCCGGATGTGGTCCAGCGCACGGTTACGGGCGATCCGGGCGGTCCAGCCGCGGAAGCGGTCCGCGTCGCCGCTGAAGCGAGGGAGGTCGCGGGTGATCTGCAGCCACGCCTCGGACGCCACGTCCTCGGCGTCCGCCTCGCCCACCAGGGTCCGGACGTAGCCGAGGAGCCGGGGCTGTATGGCGCGGTAGACGAGCCGGAACGCCGCCTCGTCGCCGTCCTGCGCCGCCTGCACGGCAACCGTCAGCCGTCCGTCGTCCGGCTGAATGTCGTCCCCTCGCACGGGTCCATCCTGTCGCACGCTGAATGTCCGCCGCCCGGTCCTTGCCGCTTCGCGCTGTCGCTGTTTCTTCGCTGCTGGTTGGTCGTCTGGTCCGCCCGGGCGCGCCGCGCGGCCGGTGCGGTCAGCCGCTGCGCCGGTCGTCAGACGTCCGGCCGTTCCTGCTGACCGTAACGGGTGAGACCCGGTGCCCGGCACCCGGGCCACCTCTTGGGACGGGCGGCGCACCGGCACGATGTGCCCTCGCACTCATCCGAACTCCCCAGTAACCAAACGCCCTTCGGGCCGCGGAGCCGGCCGCGGGCCGTGCGCCAACCGGCGCGTTCCGGCACGTTACGGGCCCCGCCCGGTCCGCGTCCAGACCACTGGCCGTGCCGCCGCCCGTACCCCGTGTGACGCTTTCGGGTCCGCTGGCGCTGTATCGGTTAGGAGCCCTTCGCGGGGCTCCGCGTGAGCGACGGCCGGGGCCTCTCCTGTGGGGGGTGGCGGCCTCGGCCGTCTCTCGCGATCTTCCGCCCGACCGGTCAGATCCGGTTCGCCAGCGCCTTGAAGTCCGGCCAGGACAGCGCGGGGGTGCGCGGGTCCCAGGTCTTCTGCGCCAGCGCCGCGAGCGGCATCTTGATCCCGGCCGCGATCTGCTGCGCGGTCTGCGCGTCGGCGTGGTCGCACCAGACCCCGAACCGCCCGCCCGGGATGCGGTCGGCGCCGGTCTGGCTCTCCGGCACGGACACCGGCGCGGTGTGGCGCAGCACCCGCGGGGTCCAGCTCTGGTAGATCCGCTCACCCGTCGGGTACGTGAAGCCGTTGGGCTCGCCGAGCACGTAGTAGAGGAACTCGTCGTTGAGGTTGAGCACGGTGCGGCCCTCGCGCAGGAACTCGGCGGGGTCGCGGGCGCCGATCTCCTTGCCCGTCCAGTAGGCGACCGTGCGGTTCTTGTCGGCGGCCACCTTGCCGCCGGCGAAGAAGCCGTCGTTCCACGCCTCGATCCGGGTCTTGCCGGCGGCCTGCACGGTCTTCTGCCGGTCGTTCAGCCAGCCGGTCGCGAGGTCCTTGATGGTGGCGCCGGCGCCGTACTTGTCCCGCGCGGCCTTGGCGAGCTGCGGGTACGACGCCTCGGGGTTGCGGGACATCAGAGCCTGGTACTCGTCGCCGCCCAGGTGCCAGTAGGGGCCGGGGAAGAGCTGTCCGAACTCCTTCAGCAGCGAGTCGACGAGTTCGCCGGCCTGCGGCTTGGAGATGTCGATGGCGCCGCGCAGCACCGTGCCGGAGGCGTTGTGCAGCTGGAGGTCGGGGTAGTGGGCGAGGACCGCGCCGAGGTGGCCGGGCGAGTCGATCTCCGGGATGAGGGCGACGTGCAGGCTCTGTCCGACCTTGATGAGGTGGCGGACCTGGTCCTTGGTGAGGTGGTCGGCGGAGACGATCTGCGGGTGGCTGTCGCTCTGGATGCGGAAGCCCTGGTCGTCGGAGAAGTGCAGCTGGAGCTGGTTGAGCTTGAGGTCGGCGAGCTGCCGGATGCGGGCCTCGATCCAGTCCGCGGTGAACGGCTTGCGGGCGTTGTCGAGCAGCATGCCGCGCTGGGGGCGGTCCGGGCGGTCCTCGATGGTGCCCTCGGGGAGGCCGCCGGCGTTGCGGACGGCCTGTTTGACGGTGCGGGTGCCGTTGAAGATCCCGGCGTCGGTGGGGGCGGCGAGGGTGAGCCGGCCGTCGCGGGCGGTCAGGGTGTAGGACTCGTCGGCGGTGCTGTTGGGCGGGGCGTTGTCGGGGCGGCCGGCACCGCCCGATCCGCCGAGCTTCACCTCGACGTCACCGGGCCGGACGTCCTGCTTTCCCCAGACCACCGCCAACCCGCCGAGATCCTTGGCCATGAGTTGCGCTTCATCGGCGACGGTGCTCTGTTGCCCGGCCGGTACCACGACCCGGGCGCCCTTGGTCGGCCGCCAGCCGTTCCCGTCCGCCGGGCGGAAGTCCCGGACGGCCGGCACGATGCGCGGCGGGCCGGCCACCTTCGCCCACGTGGGGATGGGGGCGGCGGGGCTGGAGGAGCTCGGAGCGGCCCCTGGGGGCTGGGAATCGGCCCCTTGGGAGCAGCCGCCGAGCACCAGCGCGCCGGCCAGCACCGGGGCGGCCCACAGCGCGCGGCGAGCCGCCGGACCGACGGCCGGGGCGGCCGGACGCGGGGGCCGGGGGAAGGCCGAGGGCCGCGGGAAGCGCGGCGGCCGCATCGGGTTCGACATCGTGCAATCCTCACTTTTCGGGGCGAAGGCACTGCCGGGAGTGCGGGGCAGGGCGTCCACCGTGCGCGCGAAAGCTCTCTCATCCGGGTGAAAATCGCGCATCCGTCGGACAGTGGCCGGCGGGCGTCGTTAGCGTGGCCTCGCCGTCGCTCACCCCCTTCCAGGGCGCGTGGACCGCCGGAAAACCGCCGGGTGCCACCTCATGTGACGTATCACCACACCTGCTGCACATTCCGTACGTATCAGACTCTTCATCCTTTTCGCCCCACCCGCCGCTCGGTTTCCGCCAGTCGCCCGCCGTCCACCCACCACATCCACCCTCAGCCGTCCCGTCCGCCCGAGGAGCCCACGCTGTCCGGTGACACTCCGGCCGCCCGCCCGCTGACGCGGCCCCACCCACCTGCTCCACGGTGCGGCATACCTTGGCGGACACCGCGCACCGAGCCCGCGACGGCCGACCTCGCCCGCTTCAACGCACTCCCCCACGACCGGGCCGTCGCCGCCCTGCTGACCTGCTGCGGCTGCCTCCGGTGGGCCGAGCGGATCGCCGCCCACCGCCCCTATCCGGACCTGGCGTCCCTCCTGGCCGCCGGCAACGAGGCCGGCTACGACCTCACGCCGACCGAGCAGACCGAGGCGCTGGCCCAGGAGGCGCCCGCCCCCCCTGCCGCCGGCCCGCCCCGGCCCCGGCACCCTCGCCGCCCACACCGCCCTGCGCGCCGCCCACGCCGCCTACGAACTCCGCTTCCGGCACGCCTTCGTGATCTGCCTCGACGGCTACCGCGACGACGAGCTGATGGACCAGACCCTGCACGCCATCCGCACCCGCCTCGCGCACGAACCCGACGAGGAGCGGGCGGTCGCGGCCGACCAGTTACGGCGCCTGGCCGGCGTCCGACTGGGACAACTCGCGGCGACTTGTCGCTAATGGTCTGTTTCGCACTTGTGTGATAGCCCGTTGGTGCCTGTTTGATCACACCTAAGGACCCCCGCGCGAGGAACCGACAACTCGTCGATACGATGACGAGCGGCCGGTGGACCGTACCCGGCCGGGCCCGACCGACAGAGAAGCCGGCGCGGCCCTAGTCCCCGCTCCCGGAGGGTTTTTCCGTGCCGGCTGGAACGCTGTACCGCGGCCGGGAAGGCATGTGGTCCTGGGTGGCTCATCGAGTCACTGGCGTCCTCATCTTCTTCTTCCTGTTCGTACACGTCCTCGACACCGCTCTCGTTCGTGTCTCCCCCGACGCGTACGACAACGTCGTTGCGACTTACAAGACGCCGATCGTCAACGTGATGGAGTACGGCCTGGTGGCCGCCATCCTCTTCCATGCGCTCAACGGCCTGCGGGTCATCGCGGTGGACTTCTGGTCGAAGGGCCCGAAGTACCAGAAGCAGATGCTGTGGACCGTCGTCGGTGTCTGGGTCGTGCTGATGGCCGGTGCCTTCTACCCCGTGCTGCAGCACACGCTGCGCACGCTGTTCGGGAGCTGACGCGTGATGTCTGCTGAATCCACCGCCGCGGGCACCGCCGCGGAGAACGTCGCGCTCTACGACGCGGACAACCCGGCTCCGGTCATCGAGGCACCCCGCAAGCGCACCGGGAAGACCCCGAAGTCGACCCGCACCAACTTCGAGCTGTACGGCTGGCTGTTCATGCGGCTGTCCGGCATCGTCCTGGTCGTCCTGGTCCTCGGCCACCTGCTGATCCAGCTGGTGCTCGACGGCGGCGTCTCCAAGATCGGCTTCGCCTTCGTGGCCGGCCGCTGGGCCTCGCCCTTCTGGCAGGTCTGGGACCTGCTGATGCTGTGGCTCGCCATGCTGCACGGAGCCAACGGCCTGCGCACCGTCATCAACGACTACGCGCAGCGGGACAACACCCGCTTCTGGCTGAAGATGCTCCTCTACACCGCCACGGTGTTCACCGTCCTTCTGGGCACGCTGGTGATCTTCACCTTCGACCCGAACATCCGCTAGGCCCCGGGCTGAGGGACTGAGGTATTCCACCCATGCAGATCCACAAGTACGACACCGTCATCGTCGGCGCCGGCGGCGCCGGCATGCGCGCCGCCATCGAGGCGACGAAGCGCAGCCGCACCGCCGTGCTGACCAAGCTGTACCCGACCCGCTCCCACACCGGTGCCGCCCAGGGCGGCATGGCCGCGGCCCTCGCCAACGTCGAGGAGGACAACTGGGAGTGGCACACCTTCGACACGGTCAAGGGTGGCGACTACCTGGTCGACCAGGACGCCGCCGAGATCCTGGCGAAGGAGGCCATCGACTCGGTCCTCGACCTGGAGAAGATGGGCCTGCCCTTCAACCGCACGCCGGAGGGCCGGATCGACCAGCGCCGGTTCGGCGGTCACTCCCGCAACCACGGTGAGGCCCCGGTCCGCCGGTCCTGCTACGCCGCGGACCGCACCGGCCACATGATCCTCCAGACGCTGTACCAGAACTGCGTCAAGGAGGGCGTGGAGTTCTTCAACGAGTTCTACGTCCTGGACCAGCTGATCACCGAGGTCGACGGCGTCAAGAAGTCGGCCGGTGTGGTCGCCTACGAGCTGGCCACCGGCGAGATCCACGTCTTCCAGGCCAAGGCGGTCATCTACGCCTCCGGCGGCACCGGCAAGTTCTTCAAGGTGACGTCGAACGCCCACACCCTGACCGGTGACGGCCAGGCGGCGGTCTACCGCCGCGGGCTGCCGCTGGAGGACATGGAGTTCTTCCAGTTCCACCCGACCGGCATCTGGCGGATGGGCATCCTGCTGACGGAGGGCGCCCGCGGTGAGGGCGGCATCCTCCGCAACAAGGACGGCGAGCGCTTCATGGAGAAGTACGCGCCGGTCATGAAGGACCTCGCCTCGCGCGACGTCGTCTCCCGCTCGATCTACACCGAGATCCGCGAGGGCCGCGGCTGCGGTCCCGAGGGCGACCACGTCTACCTGGACCTGACCCACCTGCCGCCGGAGCAGCTGGACGCCAAGCTCCCGGACATCACCGAGTTCGCGCGCACCTACCTCGGCATCGAGCCCTACACGGACCCGATCCCGATCCAGCCGACCGCGCACTACGCGATGGGTGGCATCCCGACCAACGTCGAGGGCGAGGTGCTGGCCGACAACACCACCGTCGTGCCGGGCCTGTACGCCGCCGGCGAGGTCGCCTGCGTCTCGGTGCACGGCGCCAACCGCCTGGGCACCAACTCACTGCTGGACATCAACGTCTTCGGTCGCCGCGCCGGCATCGCCGCCGCGGAGTACTCCGCCACCGCCGACTACGTCGAGCTGCCCGAGGACCCGGCGTCGCTGGTCGCCGAGCAGGTCGAGCGGCTGCGCGGCGCCACCGGCAACGAGCGGGTCACCGAGATCCGCAAGGAGCTGCAGGAGACCATGGACGCCAACGTCATGGTCTTCCGCACCGAGCAGACGATCAAGACCGCGGTCGAGAAGATCGGCGAGCTGCGCGAGCGCTACCGCAACGTGTCCATCCAGGACAAGGGCAAGCGGTTCAACACCGACCTGCTGGAGGCCATCGAGCTGGGCAACCTGCTCGACCTGGCCGAGGTCATGGCGGTCTCCGCGCTCGCCCGCAAGGAGTCCCGCGGCGGTCACTACCGCGAGGACTACCCCACACGCGACGACGTCAACTTCATGCGGCACACCATGGCGTACCGCGAGGTGGGCGCCGACGGCTCCGAGTCGATCCGTCTCGACTACAAGCCGGTCGTGCAGACCCGCTACCAGCCGATGGAGCGTAAGTACTGATGAGCACCCCCACTCTCGACCAGCACTCCGCTGCCCTGGACGCGGCCGAGAACGACGCTGCGCACCTGGTCACGGTCACCTTCCGGATCCGCCGGTTCAACCCGGAGGTCTCCGACGAGGCCCGCTGGGAGGACTTCCAGCTGGAGATCGACCCCAAGGAGCGCGTCCTGGACGCCCTCCACAAGATCAAGTGGGACCTGGACGGTTCGCTGACGTTCCGTCGGTCCTGCGCGCACGGCATCTGCGGTTCGGACGCCATGCGGATCAACGGTCGCAACCGGCTGGCCTGCAAGACGCTGATCAAGGACATCAACCCGGAGAAGCCCATCACCGTCGAGGCCATCAAGGGCCTGACGGTGCTGAAGGACCTCGTCGTCGACATGGAGCCCTTCTTCCAGGCGTACCGGGACGTGATGCCGTTCCTGATCACCACCGGCAACGAGCCGACCCGTGAGCGGCTGCAGTCCGCCGAGGACCGCGAGCGCTTCGACGACACCACCAAGTGCATCCTGTGCGCGGCGTGCACCTCGTCGTGCCCGGTGTTCTGGAACGACGGGCAGTACTTCGGCCCGGCGGCGATCGTCAACGCGCACCGCTTCATCTTCGACTCGCGTGACGAGGGCGGTGAGCAGCGGCTGGAGGTCCTCAACGACAAGGACGGCGTCTGGCGCTGCCGGACGACCTTCAACTGCACCGACGCGTGCCCCCGTGGCATCGAGGTCACCAAGGCGATCCAGGAGGTCAAGCGGGCCCTGATCACCCGGCGGTTCTGATCCGTCGGGCCGATCCGGCCGCTCGTCTCCTTGAGGGCCCCGCTCCCGTGCCTACGGGGGGCGGGGCCCTCGGCCGTGTCCGGGCCGCTCAGCCCGAGCGCAGCGCCCTCGCGGCCAGCGCTTCGTCCTGGGCCCCGCGCTCCCGCATGACCTGCGCGTAGACCTCCAGGGCCGCCCGGCGCTGCTGCAACTCGGCTATTTCGGCGTCGAGTTGGGCCATCTGGCGCTCCACCGCACCGCACGAGAACGCGCACGGGGTCAGTCCCGGGCCGCCCTGGGCGCAGGGCAGCAGCTCGCGGATGGACTCGGTGTTCAGGCCGGTGGCGAGCAGGTCGCGGATGCGGCCGACGGTCTCGACGGCGTCGGCGTCGTAGGTGCGGTAGTCGTTGGCGTCGCGCCCGGCGCGCAGCAGGCCGCGCTGCTCGTAGTAGCGCAGGACGCGGGTGCTGACGCCGGTGCGGCGGGCGAGCGCGCCGATCCGCATCCGGCCCGCCGGGGGCGGGCCCGTCCGGGTGCCGACCGCCATATGAGGCTCCTCTCACCGCTCCTGTCCGGTCCGGCTTGACCTTCACACCGGTGTCAGACGGCAACCTCTGCGGCATGACGCAGATTCCCGCAGCGCAGACCCCGTCCGTTTCCCTTCCGCCGCTCTCCACCACCGTCGCCGGCCCGGCCGGCGGGCCCGGCGTCCTGCTGGCGCACGGCGCGACCGGCAGCGTCCGCGACAACTACGGCACGCTGATCCCGGCGTTGACCGCCACCGGCCACCGGGTGGTGGCGCCCGACTACCCCGGTTCGGGCCAATCCCCGCGCGCCGCCGGCCCGTTGGAGTTGGACGCGCTGGCCGACGCGGTGGTCGCCGAGGCCGTCGCGGCCGGGCTGGAGACCTTCACGGTGGTCGGCTTCTCGATGGGCACCGCGGTGTCCGTACGGGCCGCGGCCCGTCATCCGGAGCGGGTGCGCGGGCTCGTCCTGACCGCCGGGCTGGCCAAGGCGGACACCCGCGCGCAGGTCTGGCTGGACCTGTGGCTGCGGCTCCTGGACCACGGCGACTACCAGGGCTTCGCCCAGGCCCGGACGCTCAGCGGGCTGTCGGCCGAGCGCCTCGGCGCGCTGTCGCCGGCCGAGTTGGCCGCGGCCCTGGACCCGGACCCGACGCTGCCGCCGGCCGGCTCGGCGGAGCAGGCGGCCCTGGTCAAGGTCCTGGACACCACCGCCGACCTGCCGGGCATCGCCGTCCCGACGCTCGTCATCGCAACCACCCTGGACGCCCTGTTGGACCCGGCCCACTCGCGTTACCTGGCCGAGCACATCCCGGGCGCGCAGTACGCGGAGGTCGCCAGCGGGCACCTGCCGATGGTCGAGCGGAACGCGGAGTGGCTGGCGTTGATCGGGGACTTCCTGGCCGCGCGGGGGCTGTGACGGGGCGGGCCGGTGGCGGGGCGGCGCCCGCCGGGCCCGCTCCTTCAGACCGCCGCGCCGTCCAGCACCTTGTCCAGGAAGGCGTCGAGGTTGCGCACGGTGCGCGCGATCCGGTCCGGCAGCGGGAGGGTCTCCTCGTGCCGCCCGGCCAGCTGGGACTTCTTGCGGCCGCGGACGTAGAGGGAGCAGGCGAGGTCGGCACACAGATAGGTGCCGACGGTGTTGCCCTGTCGGCCCGCGGGCCCGGCGCGGCGGGCGGCGAGCAGGCTCACCCCGGAGCCCGGGTGCCCGGTCAGGCAGATCGAGCACACCGTCGTCTTGGTGAAGCTGCGCCGCACGCCCTGCGGCACCCGCAGGGTCACGCCCATCAGGCCGTCGCCGCGCGGCGCGACCAGGTAGCAGCGGTCGAGGGCGCCGGGGTCGCGCCATCCCAGGAAATCCAGGTCCGACCAGGGCAGTTCGGCGAGTCCCACGGGCAGGTGGAGCCGGCTCGCCTCCCCCTTGGAACAGTTCACGAAGGAGGCGCGCAGCTGTTTCTCACCGACCGGATCCATGGTGCGGACGCTAACAGCGCGGGCCGGGGCGCGTCGTGCGGTTTTCCCGCGCCCCGTCCCCGCGACGGCTCACTCGATCACGGACGGCGGGATCTCCCGCGGCGGGGTGGGCTCGTCCTCGTCGAGGTACCGGGGCCGCGGGGTGCCGGTGCGGGCCCGGCCGCCCTTGTCGGAGGGGTCGCCCTTGCCCGTGCCGTGGGGGGCCGTCGGGTCCGCCGGGGTCGCCCGGGTGCCGCCGCGGCTGCGGTGCAGTCCGCCGCCGCCCTGGCGGTTGCCGCCGGTGGGGCCGGGCCCGCCGGTCGGGCTCGTCGGCCGCGCGGTCGGGGTGCCGGGGGCCTGCGGCGGCAGGGCGGCGCGGGCGGCGACCGCGTCGGGCGTGCCCGCCCGGCCGCTGGCGCTGCGCCGCGCCCCGCCGGAGCCGCGGGCGCCGCCGGCCGGCATCCCGCTGCCCGTCACGCCGATGACGCCGGGCGGCACCGCGCCGCCCGGGAATCCGCCGGCGGCGGGGGCCGGGCTGCTCTGGCCGCCGGACGGCGTGCCACTGCCGAGCCCGTGGGTGCTCACCGGCGGTGCGGTGAGGCTGCCGCCGCCGGTGCTCTCCAGGCCGGTGGTGACCGGCCGGTCGGCCCGGGGGCTGTCGAAGCCGGCCGGGACCGCGCCGCCGCCGACGCCGTTGGGCCGCTGTGCGGCGGGCGGGTGGTGCGGCTGGGGGCCGCCGGTCACCGCGGCGTTCACCGGCGGTGGGGTCGGGCCGCCGGCCGGGGCGATGGGCCAGTCCCCGTCGATGCCCGGTCCGGTGCCGTCCTGGAGCCGCTTGGTCTGCGCTTCGTAGTGGGCGGCCAGTTCGTCCATCACGATGACGGCCTCGATCTGGCGTTCCTTGCTGGGCGGGAGGCTGCCGCGGTTGAGCTCCAGCGCCATCCGGGTGTCCAGCTTGGGGTTGGCCATGTCGCGCTTGAACCGGCTCTCGTCGCCGGTGGGCGCCACCGGGTCGGGGGCGCCCCCGGCGAGCTGGAGCTTGACCATGGCCTTTTGGACTTCGCGGAGGTTGTGCGCGACGCCGACCTCGGGGCCCGAGGCGCGCGAACCGATCAGGGTGGATTCGACGTTGCGCGCGTGCTGGTAGCTGCGGTCGAGCTTGGCCAGCACCTTGGCGGCCTCCCGGCGGAACGCCTGCGCCGCCGAGCCCTCCCAGTGCGCCGAGGCGTGGTCGACGGCGTCCTTGAACGCCTTGCGGATCCCGCCGTGGCCGTCGTCGCCGCCGAGCCGGTCGGCGGAGGACCGCCAGTGCCGGCCGGAGGTCTCGATCGCCGCGGGGCTGGCGTGGTCGGTCATCGCCCGGAGCGCGGCCAGGTCGTGCCGCTGGAAGTCGGAGGGGGACCGCGGGGTCAACCGGTGGCCCTGGAGCGACTTCATGCGCTCCGCCCGCTCCTGCTCGGCCCTGTGCCGCTCCATCTCCTGGGCGCCGTCGTCGCGCTCCGGCCCGGCCTCCGTCATACCGGTCCCCCTTCCTCGTCCTCGCTGTCGTCAGGCCCGCCCGGTGCCGGGCGGCTGACCCGTCAGTCGTGCCCGGGGCGCCGGGCGTCGTGTTCCTGGTCCTCGTAGGCGCCGCGGCTGGCCTCGGTCTTCTCGCCGAAGGTGCGGATCAGGTCCTGGAGCGCGCCGAGCACGTCGGAGAGGTACGCCTGCATGCCGTCGTGCGCGCCGGCGAGCTTGCCGGCCTCGACGAAGTTGGTCCCGAACGCGGACCTCGGGATCGTCGTGTTGTAGGTGACCGTCTGCGTGGGGTCGTCCATGTCGCGCTGCAGGTGGCGCAGCTGTCGGACGACGACGTCCAGTTCTTCCAGGTCGACCTTGAATTGCTCGGCCATGTACCGCTTCTCCCCGTTCCCCCGCGGGCCTTCACCACCAAGCTATCAAGCCCGCCGGGATGCCCGTACGCCCGTTCTCCTGATACCCGTGACGGGGCGGCTTCTAGCGTGCGGCGAACGCCCCGGAGCGGGCAATTCGACAACCCGAAACGTGATCTGACGATACGTCAGGAATAGTGGTCAGGACTGTCGGCGAAGCGGTGGCGGCAGTCCCAGACGCGGGAGGAGAGACGGGCCAGCAGGCGGGCCGCGGGGTCGCCGGCGTCCCGGCCGTCGGCGAGCGGGCCGGTGTAGCAGACGGCGAGGACGTAGGGCGGGGCGTCGGGCGGGTGGACGACGGCGGCGCCGTGCCGCACCCCGGTGATCCAGCCGTTCTTGCTGGCCAGCCGGGTGCCGGGGGGCAGTCCCGCGGCCAGGTCGACGGCGTGCGCGTTGTGTTCCAGGCGGGCCAGGACCTCGGGTTCCAGCGACGTCAGCAGTCGGACGAGGTCGTGGGCGGTGACCTGGTTGGTCAGGCCGGCGGCGCGGGCCGGGGCGTCCTCGATCCCGCGCGGGCTGCCGGAGGCGGCGGACGCCCCGGCCCGCCGCCACACCTCGGCCACCGCGGCCGGGCCCACCGCGGCCAGGCACAGGCTGCTGGCCAGGTTGGAGGAGTGGCTGACCATCCGGTCGGCGAGCCAGCCCAGCGGCGCGGTGCGGCCCAACAGCTCCCAGGGCTCCGGATCGCCGTCGTCGGCCCGGGAGTGCGCGTAGCTCCCGCCGACCGCGGAGCGGAAGGCGTTGACGACCGGCACCTCCGTGTCGAGGTCGAGTCCGCTGCGGTGGACGGCGGCGAGCACCGCGACCTTCATGGTGCTCGCCGCGTAGTGCGGGACGTCCGCGTTCCGCAGGATCACCGGGGGGTGCTGCCAGGGGGCTACGGCGACGGAGAGCATGGCTCATCGTAGGGCGGCGGTCCCGTCGGGCCCCGGCGCGAACGCCCCCGTGCGCCCCGCGCGGGGCCCCGGACCGCCGCCCGACGGCCGGCCGTCGGGTCAGTTGCCGGTGTCGGCCCGCAGTCGTCCCGCCACGTCCGCCAGGGTCGCCGTGGCCTGCTGCTGGAGGCCGCCGCCGAAGGTGATCCGGGTCGCGCCCAGGGCGCCCAGTTCGCGCGGGGGCGGGCCGCCGGGCTTCGCCAGGGCGTTGAGCGGGAGGGTGACCGCCGCGGCCAGTTCGGGCAGCCGCTCGGGCGGGGCGAGGATCGGGTAGAGGCAGTCGGCGCCGGCCTCGGCGTAGGCGCGGGCCCGCGCCACGAACGCGTCCGGGCCCGGCTCGCCGCGCAGGAAGGTGTCGATCCGGGCGTTGAGCACCAGGGTGTCGCCGGCCGCGGCGCGCACCTCCGCCAGCCAGGCGGCCTGCTCCTCGGGGTCGCGCAGGGCGCCGGTGGCGTGGTCGGAGTCCTCCAGGTTGCAGCCGACCGCGCCGGCCTCGGCGAGCCGGCCGACCAACTCCTCGGCGGACAGCCCGTACCCGGCCTCCACGTCCGCCGTCACCGGGACGTCCACGGCCCGCACGATCCGGGCGATCGCCGCGAACATCTCGTCGGCCGGGGTCCGGCCGTCCGCGTACCCCAGGGACGCCGCGATGCCCGCGCTGGGCGTGGCCAGCGCCGGGAAGCCGGCGTCGGCGAAGACCCGGGCGGAGGCGGCGTCCCAGACGTTGGGCAGGACCAGCGGGTCGCCCGGCCGGCGGCCGTGGTGCAGGGCGCGCAGCGTCGCGGCGGGGCCGGTGGAGGTCACAGCTCCGCCCCGGGGGGCTGGCGGACCGTGACGTTGACCCGGTTCCAGTTGTTGATGGCGACGATCACGGCCAGCAGGTGGGCGAGTTCGGCCTCGTCGAACTGGGCGGCGGCCCGCTCGTACACCTCGTCCGGGACGTGGCCCTCGGTCAGCACGGTGACCGCCTCGGTGAAGGCGAGCGCCGCCCGTTCCCGCTCGGAGTAGAGGTCGCCGGCCTCCTCCCAGGCCGGTAGCAGGTCGATCCGCTGCGCCTCGACGCCGGCCGCGCGGAGGTTGGTGACGTGCATGTCGACGCAGAACGCGCACTTGTTGAGCTGGGAGGCGCGCAGCACGACCAGTTCGGCCAGGACCGCGTCGCCCAGGCCCTTCTTCGCGGCCATGGTCAGCTTGAGCTGGGCCTGGTAGAAGGCGGGGACCTTGCTCCAGAACGTCATGCGGTGGCTCATCGCGCTCACACCTGCCCCGGGACGAGGCGGGTGGTCACGCCGAACCGGTTCCACGCGTTGATGGTGGTGATCAGCGCGATCAGCTGGGCCAGTTCGGCCTCCTCGAAGGCGGCCTCGGCCTGCGCGTAGACGGCGTCGGGGACGAAGCCGTCGGTGAGCACGGTGATCGCCTCGGTGAGGGCCAGGGCGGCGCGCTCCCGGTCGGTGAAGAAGCCGGCGGCCTCCTCCCAGGCGGCCAGGAGGGCGAGGCGCTCCTCGCTTTCGCCGGCCTTGCGGGCGTCGCTGGTGTGCATGTGGAGGCAGAAGGCGCACTTGTTGAGCTGCGAGGCGCGGATGTTGACCAGTTCGACCAGGGTCGCGTCGAGGCCCTTCTTGGCGGCCGCGTCCAGCCCGATCATGGCCTTGTAGACCTCGGGGGCGAGCTTGGCCCAGCGCATCCGGGGGCCGTGCTGGTGCCCGGCGGCGGGGGCCTGGTGTCCTGCGGTGGGTGTCGTCTCGTTCGTCATGACCTTGACGCTACGGGGTGAGTGGCACAGGGGTATGGTCCACTTCCATGGCGAATTCGCGGGCCACTTTCGGGCGGGATCTCGGGCGGGACCTCCATCTGGACCTGACCGGTCCGGGCGGGGTGCGCTCCTCGTTGATGACGGCGCTGCGCGGGGCCGTGCGCTCCGGGCGGCTGACTCCCGGCACCCGGCTGCCGTCCTCCCGGTCGCTCGCCGCCGACCTCGGCATCGCCCGCAACACCGTCGCCGACGCCTACGCCGAGCTGGTCGCCGAGGGGTGGCTCCGCGCCCGTCAGGGCTCCGGCACCGAGGTCGCCGAGCGGGTCCTGCCGCGCGCCGCGGCGGCCCGGCGCACCCCGGGCCCGCCGTCCCCGACCGCCGCCGGGCCGCGCTTCGACCTCACCCCCGGCACCCCGGACGTCTCGTCGTTCCCCCGCACGGCCTGGCTGGCGGCGGCCCGCCGGGCGCTGACCGCCGCACCCAACGAGGCGTTCGGGTACGGGACCCCGGCCGGCCGGCCCGAGCTGCGGGCGGTGCTCGCCGACTACCTCGCCCGGGCCCGTGGCGTCCGGGCCGATCCGGACCGGATCGTGATCTGCGCCGGCTTCATGCAGGGGCTGGGGCTGCTGAGCCGGGCGCTGCGGCCCCGCGGCGCCGCCGGCCGGATCGCCACCGAGTCCTACGGGCTGCACCTGCACCGCGACGTCATCACCCGGGCCGGGCTCGGCACGGTCCCGCTCCCGGTCGACGCGCACGGCGCGGACACCGGCCAACTGGCGGGCCTGGACCACCTGCGGGCGGCCCTGCTGACCCCCGCGCACCAGTTCCCCACCGGCGTCCCGCTGCATCCGGACCGGCGGGCCGCGGCGGTCAACTGGGCGCGCGCCACCGGGGGTTACGTCCTGGAGGACGACTACGACGGCGAACTGCGCTATGACCGGCAGCCGGTCGGCGCCCTCCAAGGGCTGGACCCCGACCACGTCGTCTACCTGGGCACCGCGAGCAAGAGTCTGGCGCCGGCGCTGCGGCTGGCGTGGATGGTGGTGCCGGACCGGCTGATCGACCGGGTGCTGGAGGTCAAGGCCACCGGCGAGTGGCAGTCCGGCTCCCTGGACCAGCTGACCCTGGCGGAGTTCCTGGCGTCGGGGGCGTACGACCGGCACCTGCGCGGGATGCGGCTGCGCTACCGGCGGCGACGCGACCAGTTGGTGGCGGCGCTGGCCGAGGCCGCCCCGCACGTGCACGTCTCGGGGATCGCCGCCGGGCTGCACGCGGTGCTGGAACTCCCGCCCGGCACCGAGCAGTCCATCGTCCAGGCCGCACTGTGGCAGGGGTTGGCGGTGCACGGCCTGCGGGAGTTCACCGACCCGGCGTTCCCCGCGGCGGCCCGCGACGCCCTGGTGATCGCCTACGGCCGGCCGCCGGACCACTCCTTCGCGGCCGTTCTGGACGCCCTGCTGCGGGCGCTGCCGCCGGGGAGCTGACCCGCGTCCGCGGCCTACGGGCGCTCCACCACCGCCGGTGCGGGTTCGGCGGCGGCCGCGGCGGCGTCGGCCGGTCCGGTCGCCGGCGCCTCGCCGAATCGGGCCAGGGCCAGCGCGCCCGCCACGGCCAGCGCGAAACCGGCGACGGTCAGCGGGGCCAGGCCGTCGCGGGTGCGGTCGCCGAGCCAGGCGACGCCGACCAGGGCCGGGCCGAGGGTCTCGCCGATCACCATGCCGGCGGTGGCGGTGGTGACCGAGCCGCGCTGGAGGGCGGCGGTCAGCAGCAGGAAGGCGGCGCCCCCGCCGACGAGCAGCGCGTAGGTGGCCGGGTTGGTGAGCAGGTCGGCCGGCCCGAACCCGTCGATCAGGCGGACCGCGACCTCGACGACGCCGAAGCCGAAGCCCGAGCCGAGGCCGAGCGCGGCGGCGCGGGCGCGCTCCGGGAGCCGGCCGGCGAGGGCGCCGCCGGCCAGGAGGGCGAGGGCGAAGGCCAGCACGCCGATCCGCAGGGCGGGGCTGCCGGTCCGGTGCCCCTCGGTGCCGGACGACAGCGCGAGCAGGGCGAGTCCGCCGCAGACCACCGCGACCGCGCTCCATTCGGCGCGCTTGAGGCGGGTGCCGAGGACGGGGGCGGCGACCACCGCGGTCACCGCGAGGGTGGCCGCCAGCGCCGCGCCGACCGTGTAGATCGGCAGGGTCCGCAGCGCCACCAGTTCCAGCAGGAAGCCCAGTCCGTCCAGCGCCAGCCCGAGCAGGTAGCGCCACTGCGTCAGCACCCGCAGCAGCAGTCGGGCGTCGACGCCGGAGCCGGTGCCGGCCGGGGTGCCGCGGGCGGCGACGGCCTGGAAGACGGAGGCGGTGCCGAAGCACACCGCGGAGGCCAGCGCGCAGATCATCCCGAGCAGCATGGCTCCGACTGTACGGGGCCGGCGGGCCGCGGGGCAGGGGCGCCGGGCGGGTGCGCCGGGCGGGTGCGGCTACGCGTCCAGCACCGCGCGCAGTTGCTCCAGGCCCCAGTCCAGGTCCTCCTGGCTGATCACCAGGGGCGGGGCGATCCGGATCGTCGGACCGTGGGTCTCCTTGACCAGGACGCCGCGGGCCAGTAGCCGTTCCGAGACGGCCCGGCCGTCGCCGCGGGAGGGGTGGACGTCGATGCCGGCCCACAGGCCGCGGCCGCGCACCGCGTCCACCGCGCCCCCTCCCACCAGGGGCGCGAGCGCCCGGTGCAGGTGCGCGCCGAGTTCCGCGGCCCGCCGCTGGTACTCGCCGGTGCGCAGGAGCGCGATGACCTCCAGGCCGACCGCGCAGGCCAGCGGATTGCCGCCGAAGGTCGAGCCGTGCTCGCCGGGGCGGAAGACGCCCAGCACCGCGCGGGACGACACCACGGCGGACACCGGCACCACCCCGCCGCCGAGCGCCTTGCCCAGGACGTACACGTCGGGCACCACGCCCTCCTGCTCGCAGGCGAAGGTGGCGCCGGTGCGGCCGAGGCCGGACTGGATCTCGTCGGCGATGAAGAGGACGTCGCGGTCCCGGGTCAGTGCGCGGACGCCGGCCAGGTAGCCGGGCGGCGGCACCCGGACGCCGGCCTCGCCCTGGATGGGCTCCAGCAGCACCGCGACGGTGTCGGCGTCGACGGCCGCGTCCAGGGCGGCGAGGTCGCCGTAGGGGACGACGGTGAAGCCGGGGGTGTACGGGCCGAAGTCGGCGCGGGCCTCGGGGTCGGTGGAGAAGGAGACCAGCGTGGTGGTGCGGCCGTGGAAGTTGCCCTCCGCGACGATGATCCGGGCCCGGCCGTCGGGGACGCCCTTGATCCGGTAGCCCCATTTGCGGGCGGTCTTGACCGCGGTCTCCACCGCCTCGGCGCCGGTGTTCATCGGCAGGACGAGTTCCATCCCGCACAGGTCGGCGAGCTGGGTGCAGAAGTCCGCGAAGCGGTCGTGGTGGAACGCCCGGGAGGTCAGCGTGACCCGCTCCAGCTGGCTCCGGGCGGCGTCGAGGAGGCGGCGGTTGCCGTGGCCGAAGTTGAGCGCGGAGTACCCGGCGAGCAGGTCGAGGTAGCGGCGGCCGGTCACGTCGGTCATCCAGGCGCCCTCGGCGGTGGCCACGACGACGGGCAGCGGGAGGTAGTTGTGCGCGCTGTGGGCCTCGGCGGCGGCGATGAACGCTTCCGTGGACGTCACGGTGTCTCCGTCCGGCGGGTCGGACCGCCCGGTCCGACCGGATGGGCGAGTGCCGGCCCCTCCCCGCGCGCTCCGGCTCCTCTTCGCGGTCTGTCCCCATTGTCCCGCCCGGGCACCGCCGGGCGGGAGGTGCCCGGGCGTGCGGTCCGCCGGCGCCCCGGGCGGACCCGTTCGGCCGGAGCCCGGGCGGGCGCGGGCCGCCAGGCCCTAGACTTCCCGTGCGCAGCCGCGACTGGCGCACGGGGAACGGACCCCGAGGAAGCGGTGCGCGGCCACACGCCTACGAGGTGCCGCCCGCCTGGGTACCCCGGGACCACGACCGACCACCGTTCGATCGCCCCGGAGGACGCCATGACGGCCCATCCCCCCGCCCGCCCCGCCCTGCACGCCGCCGACCCGGAACTGGCCGCACTGGTCGACGCCGAGGAGCAGTTGCAGGCCGACACCCTGCGGCTGATCCCCAGCGAGAACTACGTCTCCGCCGCCGTGCTGGAGGCCACCGGCACGGTCCTTCAGAACAAGTACAGCGAGGGCTACCCGGGCCGCCGCTACTACGAGGGCCAGCAGAACATCGACCTGGTGGAGACGCTGGCCGTCGAGCGCGCCAAGGCCCTCTTCGGCGTCGAGCACGCCAACGTGCAGCCGTACTCCGGCTCGCCCGCCAACCTCGCCGCGTACCTCGCCTTCGCCTCCCCCGGCGACACCGTGCTGGGCATGTCGCTGCCGATGGGCGGGCACCTCACGCACGGCTGGGGCGTCTCGGCGACCGGCACGTGGTTCAACGGGGTGCAGTACGGCGTCCGGGCCGACACCGGGCGGATCGACTTCGACGAGGTGCGCGACCTGGCCCTCAAGGAACGCCCGAAGATCATCTTCTGCGGTGGCACGGCCGTCCCGCGGACCATCGACTTCGCCGCGTTCGGCGAGATCGCGCGGGAGGCCGGCGCGGTCCTCGTCGCCGACATCGCCCACATCGCGGGCCTGGTGGCGGGCGGTGCGCACCCCTCGCCCGTGCCGCACGCCGACGTCGTGGCGACCACCACCCACAAGACGCTGCGCGGTCCGCGCGGCGCCCTGCTGATGTCGCGCGCCGCGCACGCCAAGGCGATCGACAAGGCGGTCTTCCCGGGCCTCCAGGGCGGCCCGCACAACCACACCACGGCCGCCATCGCGGTGGCGCTGCGGGAGGCGTCCGCGCCGTCCTTCCGCGACTACGCGCACGCCGTCGTCGCCAACGCCAAGGCGCTCGCCGAGACGCTGCTGGCGCGCGGTTTCGACCTGGTCTCCGGCGGCACCGACAACCACCTGGTGCTGATCGACCTGACCTCGAAGGAGGTGCCCGGCAAGGTCGCCGCCAAGGCCCTGGACCGGGCCGGGATCGTGGTGAACTACAACACCGTGCCGTTCGACCCGCGCAAGCCGTTCGACCCGTCCGGCATCCGGATCGGCACCCCGTCGCTGACCTCGCGCGGGCTGGGGACCGCGGACATGCCGAAGGTCGCGGAGTGGATCGACCGGGGCGTGCGGGCCGCCGGCACCGGTGACGAGGACGCCCTCGCGGGCATCCGCGAGGAGGTCGCGGAGCTGATGGCCGCTCACCCGGCGCCGGGCCTGCCGCTCCCCCGCTGAGGCCTACCCGCCGCGCCGGGAACACCCGCCGCCACCCCGCGCGTTGTGGCCTCGCAGGGGGCCCGACCATCCCCTACGGGATGCGTTCGGCCACCCCCTGCGGGGTCCCCGCGCCCCGGCCCACCGGCCCCCGCCCCCGGGAGCACCGGCCTCGGCGGCCGGGCGCACCGGCCCCTTCCTCCCGGGCCGCGGGGCTCCACGTCCGGGCCCCCCGCCGACCTGAGAGAATGACTGCCATGGCTCTCGAACGCCCGCCCGTCGCCCACCACCGCCCCGAGGGGAATGGCTCCGCCATGCAGCGTCCCCGTGTGCTCTCCGGTATCCAGCCCACCGCCGGCTCCTTCCACCTCGGCAACTACCTCGGTGCGGTGCGCCAGTGGGTGGCGCTGCAGGAGTCCCACGACGCCTTCTACATGGTGGTCGACCTGCATGCGATCACCGTCCCGCAGGACCCCGCGGAGCTGCGCCGCAACACCCGGGTCGCCGTCGCCCAGTTGCTGGCCGCCGGTCTCGACCCGGAGCGGTGCACCCTCTTCGTGCAGAGCCACGTGCCCGAGCACGCCCAGCTCGCCTGGGTGATGAACTGCGTCACCGGCTTCGGTGAGGCGTCCCGCATGACGCAGTTCAAGGACAAGTCCGCCAAGCAGGGCTCGGACCGGACGACGGTCGGCCTGTTCACCTACCCCGTCCTGATGGTCGCCGACATCCTGCTCTACCAGGCCGACCAGGTCCCCGTCGGTGAGGACCAGCGCCAGCACCTGGAGCTGACCCGTGACCTCGCGGACCGCTTCAACACCCGCTACGGCGACACCTTCACGATCCCGAACCCGTACATCGTGAAGGAGACGGCGAAGATCTTCGATCTTCAGGACCCGTCGATCAAGATGAGCAAGTCGGCGTCGTCGCCCAAGGGCATCATCGACCTCCTCGACGAGCCCAAGGCCACCGCGAAGAAGATCAAGAGCGCCGTGACGGACACCGACACGGTGATCCGCTTCGACCGCGAGGCCAAGCCCGGCGTCAGCAACCTCCTCACCATCCTGTCCACCCTCACCGGCGAGGACGTCCCGTCGCTGGAGCGCTCCTACGAGGGCAAGATGTACGGCGCGCTCAAGACGGACCTGGCCGGGGTGATGGTCGACTTCGTCACACCGTTCAGGACCCGCACGCAGGAATACCTCGACGACCCGGAGACGCTGGACACGATCCTGGCCAAGGGCGCCGAGAAGGCCCGGGCGGTGGCGGCGGAGACGCTGGCCGCCACCTACGACCGGATCGGGTTCCTGCCGGCCAAGCGCTGACCGTCCGCGGAAGACCGGGCGTGCCCTCGCGGGCGCGGCCCGGCACACTGGGAAGGGTGCGCGCCCCCGCAGCGCGCACGCACACGTCTGGAGGGAGAACGCAGTGGGGACCGTCACGCTCGGCGTTTCGCTCGCGGTCCCGGAGCCGCACGGCAGCTTCCTCCAGCGGAGGCGCGAGGGCTTCGGGGACCCGGCGGCCCGCGGCATCCCCACGCACATCACCCTCCTCCCGCCGACCGAGGTGGACGCCGCGGCGCTGCCCGCCATCGAGCGGCACCTCGCGGAGGTCGCCGCGGGCTGTCGGCCGTTCGCGCTGCGGCTGGACGGCACCGACACCTTCCGGCCGCTGTCGCCGGTGGTCTTCGTCAAGGTCGTCGAGGGCGCCCGCGGCTGCACCGCCCTCCAGGAGCGGGTCCGGGCCGCGTCCGGGCCGTGCGCGCGGGAGCTGCAGTTCCCGTACCACCCGCACGTGACCGTTGCGCACGGCATCGACGAGGCGGCCATGGACCGCGCCGAGACGGAGCTGGCGGGCTTCTCGGCCGCCTGGACGGTCGGCGGCTTCGCGCTCTACGAGAAGGGCGACGACGAGGTGTGGCGGCTGGAGCGGGAGTACCCGTTCGGGCCCGGGAGCGCGGCGGTGACGCTGCCCCGGCAGGCCGCCGAGGCCGCCGAGCTCTCCCGGCCGCCGGCCGCGTCCTACTGAGACCCCGCGCCCGGCCGGGCCGCACGCCGTCACGCTCCTGCCCGGTGCGTCGGGTGCTTCCCGCCGTCCGGGGTAGCCGGAAGCTAGTGTTCCGGATCAACCGGAGCAGCCGGCACGGAGGGGCGGTACGGGGATGACGGGCGGACGGGGCATGCGGGGCGACGGGGACGACGCGGACGCGCACGACAACCACGGCGGCGGCGACGGGAGTTCCCGCGACGGCCGGGACGCGGACCAGGCCAAGGACCCGGCCAAGGTCAAGGACACCGACGCGGAGGCCGGCCCCCTGAGCTGGGTCACCGGGCTGCCGCTCGTCGGCCCCCGGCTCGCCCCCGCCGTCCGCTGGGTCCTCGACTCCCACCCGTGGCGCAGCTACGAGCGGATGCTGCGGGTGCACTGGACCCGGCTGGCCGCCGCCATCACCTTCACCAGCTTCGTCGCGCTGTTCCCCCTGCTGACCGTCGCCGCCGCGATCGTCGCGGCCACCATCGGCGACGCCCAACTGCACACCCTGCAGACCAAGCTCGCCGAGCAGGTCCCCGGCATCTCCGGCCAGCTCGACCTCGCGGCGCTGGTCAACAACGCCGGCACGGTCGGCCTGATCGCCGGCGCCCTGCTGCTGCTCACCGGCATCGGCTGGGTGCAGTCCCTGCGCGACTGCCTGCGGGCCGTCTGGGAGCTGCCCGACGAGGACACCAACTTCTTCGTCGGCAAGCTCCGCGACGGCGCTCTGCTGCTCGGTCTCGGCGCGGTCGCCCTGGTCTCGGTGGGCTGCTCGACGTTCGCGTCGGCCGCGGTCGACCGGGCGGCGGACGCGATCGGGCTGCCCAAGGGCGGCGCGGCCAGCCTGCTGCTGACCGCCGCGGGATTCTGCATCGCGGTGCTCGCCGACTTCGTGATGCTCGCCTACGTCCTGACGAAGCTGGCCGGCGCCCGACCGCCGCGGCGCGCCCTGATCACCGCCTCGCTGATCGGCGCGATCGGCTTCGAACTGCTGAAACTGCTGCTCAGCGGCTATCTGCGGGGCGTCGCCGCGCGCAGCATGTACGGCGCGTTCGGCACCCCGATCGCGCTGCTGCTGTGGATCAACTTCACCGCGAAGCTGCTGGTCTTCTGCGCGGCCTGGACGGCCACCTACCGGCCGGCCGCCCGAGGGGCCGAGCCGGCGCCCGCCACCGCGGCGTAGCGGCCGCACCACCGGCCGGGCCCGTCCCCGGGCAGGGCGGCCGTACCGGGGCCGGGCCCGTCGGCGGTGCGACGGGTCCGGCCCCGGCGGCGGTCACGTCCTGCGTCGACGCCCGCCGCCGCCGTCCGCCGCCGCCGTCGTCCGCCGCCGGCGGACCAGCCACGCCAGCCCGCCCAGCAGCACCACGACGCCGCCGCCGATGCCCGCGGCCGCCCACGGTCCGCCGAAGCCGGCGGAGTCCAGCGCGGCCTGGGCCTGCGGGTCGCCGTCCTTCGCGTCCTTGCCGGACTCCTTCTCCGCGCCCTTCGCCTCGACCAGACGGCCGACCGGTTCCACCTGGCCGTCCGCGGCGAAGCCCCAGTCGAAGAGCTTGGCGGCCTCCCGGTACGCCTCGTTGTGCTCCTTCTTCTCCGGGTTCATCACGGTGACGAGCAGCTTGCGGTCGCCGTGCTGGGCGACGCCGGTGAACGTGGAGCCGGCGTTGGTCGTGGAGCCGTTCTTCACGCCTCCGATGCCCGGGTACCGCTTGATGTCGTAGTCGCCGCTGAGCAGCCGGTTGGTGTTCTGGATGCCGAAGGTGGCGCGCTTGCCGTCCTTGCCCATGTCGCCCGGGAACTGCGCGCTGGCCGTGGAGCAGTACTCCCGGAAGTCCGCGTTCTTGAGCCCGGCCCGGGCGAACAGGCTCAGGTCGTAGGCGCTGGACACCTGCCCCGGTGCGTCGTAGCCGTCCGGCGTGATCACGTGCGTGTCGGTGGCGTTGAGTTCCACCGCGCGCTTCTGCATCTCCTTGACGGTGGCGTCGGTGCCGCCGTTCATCGCGGAGAGGGTGTGCACCGCGTCGTTCCCGGACCGCAGGAAGACCCCCAGCCACAGGTCGTGGACGGTGTAGGTGAGGTTCTCCTTTATCCCGACGAGACTGCTGCCGGCGCCCATGCCCGCCAGGTCGGTCGGCTTGACCTTGTACGTGCGGGTCTTGGGGAACTTCGGCATCACGGTGTCGGCGAACAGCATCTTCAGCGTGCTGGCCGGCGCCAGCTGCCAGTGCGGGTTCTTCGCCGCCAGCACCTCACCGGAGTCGGCGTCCGAGACGATCCACGAGCGGGCGGTCAGCTCCTTGGCGTCCGGCAGCGCCGGCGCACCCCCTCTCGGCTGCACCTGCACGCCTGCCTGGCCCAGCCGTTCCCCGCCGACCTGCGACATCTTCGCGGGCGGCACGGGCGCCTTCGGGGGCTGTCCGCCGTCCACGGGGGCGGCCTGCGCGGAGCCCGCGAACAGCGGCGACACCAGCAGTACGGAGGACGCCAACGCGGCGACGGTACGAACGGCTCGTACGGCGGAGGGGGACGCGGGGGCACAGAAGGTCGTCGGCACGTCCGTGAACGTACCCGGCCGCGACCGCCTCCCGGAACGCGCCCCACGGAAGAGTGGCCCTCCGAACGGCCGGATGGAGCCGCTGCCGCCGTCCCGACCGGACCCCCCGGAACTCCCCCGTCCCGCGTCCCGCTTCCCGCTCCCCCTCGGAGGGACCTGGTGCATCTGCTTCACCTTCCACAAACCACTGGCCATCACGACGTCCGGACTAGGCGAAAGAGCTGGTCCACAGGTGCGAAGACGACGACAGGCCCGCTCGGGATCCCAAACCGGCCCGTCCGGGACGTGGATCACGTCGCGGCGGGGTGCGCGGGGGTGCGGGCGCGGGGTGGAGGCGCAAGGGGCTCGGCGAGGAAGGCGCCGCCCTTCAGGGCTCGGAACGGCCCAGGGGCTCGCCCGTCAGCCCTCTGCCGCCGCGGTCCGGGGCGCCTCGCGGCGCAGGGCGCGCAGGCCGCGGAAGCCGAGCACGCCGATCGCGGTGCCCAGGAGGAAGGACACGATGGCGAGGGTGAGGTGGATCCAGAAGTACGCGGTGGGGTTGCCGTGGTCGAAGGCCAGCCCGCTGGCGTCCTTGACCAGGTTTTTGACGAAGGTGGTCCACACCACCCATGACCAGGCGCCGAAGGCGAGGAGGAACCAGGAGACCGGGCGGCTGAGCTTCATGGGGTGTGTCCTCTGCTGCGGGGAAGCCTTGCCCTGCCAGTATCCGTGATCGATTTTCGGGGCGGTCGCGGCCTGCGCCCGCCCCGCGCCGCGTGATCACCGCAGTGCGGCGGCGCCGAAACCCCCGCCCTCATCGACCGCGCGGCGGCACCGTGGTCCGGTCCGGCTGACGACCGGCAGGAAGAGCACCGGGTGGGCCGACCACTCCACCCACGTGCCCGCGCAGTTCAGCGCCAGCCCGCAGGGTTCCCCGCGGTGCAGTGCGGACACCGCCCCCAAGCGCCCGTCGCCGTCCACCTCGCGCAGGGCCCGTTCGCGCGCCCGCCCGGACAGCCCGGCGGCCAGCCGGCGGGCGTCCGCGGCGATCTCCCGCACGGCCCGCAGCGGGGCGCCGACGGAGAGGGCCGTCCAGGACGCCACCTCGTCCGCGTGCGCGGAGCGGTACACGGTCCGCTCGCACCAGATCCCGGGCACGGCCAGGCCCGTCCGCGTCCCCGGCCGGCCCGTCCACGTCACGCCGCCAGCCATGCCGCCTCCCGCCCCTGCGGAGTGCCGGTGCCGTAGGCGCCGACGGTCCTGCCGCCGGGCCGGGCCACGAGGGCGTACGCGCACCCCTCGGCGTCAACGACGGTCAGGGTGACGGGATTTCCGGCCATCAGCCCGTACACCGCCCGGCCGAAAGCGACCTGGTCGCCGAGCCAGTCCAGGGCGCCCGTCCCGCCGGGCACCCCTAACTGTTGGGCGACCTGCTCGGCCCGCGTCCGCACCCATCGCACCGCCCGGCGCGGCGAGTACGTCACCACGCCCCCGAGGTCGATCGACGGCGCGTCCGGCCGGTGGACCACCAGCTCCGCCCGGTAGACCGCGACGTCCCCCACGGCGGTCACGGCATCTCCGGTGCAGACAGCGGGAGTTCGGCCCACACCACCTTTCCGGTGCCGGCCGGGACCACCCCCCAGCCACCTGCCAAGACGTCCACAAGCACTAAGCCACGACCACATTCCGCTTCCTCCTCCTCGACCCCCGTCGATTCCTTGACCACGGGCTCCCCGTCGCCGGCGTCATGCACCTCCAGCCGCAGCCGGTCGCCCGCCAGCACGAACCGGACCCCGATCGCCGGCAGCGGCGCGGCCAGGCCGGCGTGCGCCCGTACGGCGTTGGTGACGAGTTCGGACGTCAACAGCGCTGCGGATTCGGCGAGTTCACCCCCGACGCGCCATGCGCGCAGTTGCCGCCGGAGCTCCCGGCGGGCCCATCCGACGCTGCGCGCGTCGGACGGAAACCGGTAGGCGACTGCGGTCGCGACGGGCAGAGTTGCTACGAACCGGGCGCGTGCGGACATGGCTATCCCCTTGGTGCGCATGACGGAGCGATGTCACTACGCAGCGCATTGACATGCGTGCGCTGCGTGACGAAACCTCACGCTAGGGGGCACGTCTGCAAGTTTGCAAGCTTTGGCCATGCAAGCTTGCCATTGCCGTGCGTGACCGCGCAGACTGGATCCGTTACGACTCAACGGGGCTCAGCGATCCGGTCGTTGAAAGGAGGGCTCATGCCCGCAGGTGGGAGGCCGACGGTGCGCAGCCGCAGGCTGGGCACGGCGCTGAGGCGGTATCGCGAGACCGCCGGATTGGATCAACCCGACGCCGCCGAGGCGATCACGAAGTCCGTTTCCAAGATCAGTCGGATGGAGAGCGGGCATACATCCGCTTCGGGCCTTGAGGTCCGCACACTCCTCGATCTGTATGGCGTGGAGAATGCGGACGAGCGGGCCAGACTGCTCGAATGGGCACGGAAGAGCAACGAGCGGGGATGGTGGATCGAATATCAAGCCACGGCCGCGTCCGGCCATGTGGATCACGTCGCGCTGGAAAGCGAGGCCACACACATCAGAGCCTGGGAACCGGTGCTTATCCCCGGCCTTTTGCAGACACCTGGGTACACCGAAGCCGTTATCGCCACAGGGCCCAAGTGCTTCCCGTCCGAAAAGGTTGTCGAGCTGGTCAAACTCCGCCAGGAACGGCAACAGCGGATCGAGGAGGGTGGAGCCCACTTCACGGCGATCATCTGGGAACCGGCTCTCACCGCGCTGGCCTCTGAACCAGCCTTGAGCACTGGCCAGTTGTCGCACCTCCTGGAGGTGGGTAAGCGGCAGAACGTCACGATTCAGCTGCTCCCGACGTCAGCGAGCCTGACTGCAGGGATGTCGAGCGCCTTCTGGGCCTTCTCGTTCGGGGCGGAAACCAACGTGGAAGCCGTAACGCTCGACAGCGCAGCCCACACCAACGTCGTGGAAGCGCCTGAGGCCCTTGCGCACTATGTCAGTGTCTTCGACCAGCTACGCTCGGAGGCACTGCCGCCGGACGGAAGTGCCGAGCGCATCCGGAATCTCCTTGGAGACGGAATGCCGCACAAGGAAGTGAAGACATGAAGCCAGAGGTCATAGGCGTGTTTCGGAAGTCCTCGTACTCGAACCAGGATGGGGCCTGCGTAGAGATCGCCCCCACCTCGACCGGCGGCCGCGCCATACGCGACAGCAAGAACCCCGCCGGACCCCACCTCGCCTTCCCCGCCGACGCCTGGAGCGCGTTCGCCCAGGTGCTGAAGGGTGGCGGGCGCACCTGACTCCGGCGAGCACAAGGAAATGGCAGCCATGAAGACGCAGAGCGCGGGCGCGTTCCGGAAGTCCTCGTACTCCGCCCAGTCAGGCGACTGCGTGGAGGTCGCCCCCATATCCACCGGCGGCCGCGCCATACGCGACAGCAAGAACCCCGCCGGGCCCCACCTCCTCTTCCCCGCCGACGCCTGGAGCGCGTTCACCGACGCGTTGAAGGGCGACGACCGCAGCTGACGCGGACGGGCCCCGGTCCGCACCGCGCGAGGCGGCGGGGACCGGGGCCCGTCGTGGAACGGCCGGGGACGGCCCGGCCTACTGCCCCGCGAACTTGCGGCTCACCGAGTCGAAGACGCGTTGCGCCTCCGGGCCCAGGTAGGGGCCGGCGAGCCAGGTGTGGGCGTTGGAGCTGATCGAGGTGTTGGAGATCAGCGTGAGCTTGCCGTTGCGGCCGACGAACCAGCCGCCGCCGGAGGTGCCGCCGGTCATGGTGCAGCCGATCCGGTCCATGGCGGGCGTGCCCTGCTGCATGGTGAGGCGGCCGGGGCGGTCGTAGCAGGACATCATGCGGGCGCCGTCGTAGGGCGGTGCGGCGGGGTAGCCGAACGCCTTGATCGAGCTGATGCCGTCGGCGTGCGGGGCGTTGAACCACACCTGCGCGGCCGCGCCGACGGTCTCCTGGAGGGACTTGCCGCCACCGTTCTCCGGGCGGACGTGCAGCACCGCGAAGTCGTACGCGGAACCGGCGTTGCCGGACTCGGTGCTGCCCATGTCGAGCCACTCACCGGACGTGCTGATCCAGTCCGCCCAGAAGCGGCCGTAGGGGGTGACCTCCTGGGTGGGGGTGGTGCCGACCTGGCTCATCGGCACGCCGGTGTCGTTGTACGACGGGACGAAGACGATGTTGCGCATCCAGCCGCCCTGCCGGCCGGAGTGGACGCAGTGGCCCGCGGTCCACACCAGGTTGGACTTCCCCGGGTGCGCCGGGTCCTCGACGATGGTGCCGGAGCAGACCATCGGGCCCTTGGGGCTGTCGAAGAAGATCTTCCCGACCGGGGCCATGTTCCGGTGGTAGGGACGGCCGACCTCCTGGGCGGTGACCGGCCGGGGCTCGGGGTCGGTGGCTCCGGACCCGCCGACCGCCGCGCCGGCCTGGACGCCGACGTCGGGGGCCGCCTGGGCCTGCGCCATCCGGTCGGCCTTCCAGTGGTCCTTGATGATCGGGTTGGCGAAGTCCCGGGCCTCGCGGGCCCACTTGCCCCAGTCCTTCCAGCCGCCGTCCTTCCACTTCTTCAGGTCGTCGATGCTGGTCGGGGCGTCGTCGGGCAGGCCACCGGCCTTCTGGTTGCCGGACGCCGAACCCCCGCCCGTGGCGGCGGAGTTGCCGTCGGGTCCGCAGGCGGTCACGGTGGCGGTGAGCAGGACGGCGGCGGCCGCGGCGGCGAACGCGACGCGACCGCGACGCGGACGGCGGGCGCGTCCGGCCGGACCGGACGGTGCGGAGGATGCGGATGGTGCGGACGGCGTGGCCGGTGTGGACGGCATGGGTGTGGTTCCCCCCTGGTACGTACGACGCGCCCGGCACGGCGCGGCACGGTGGTGGCGCCGGCACCGGTCGGTGCTCCCCTGACGGCAGTCGCGGGCTGACTGTCATGCCCCTGATGGGGCCGCGCCCTACTATGCCGTTCCGCCGCGCCGGGCGGGGCGGCGGGCCGTCTCCGGCCGAAGATCGGGACAATCGGTGCTGTCCTGTTCGAACCGTCCCGAGGACCGCACCGTGACCGACCGCGTCATCGACCGCCCCCGCAGCCGCGGGTTCCTCTTCCTCGACTCGCACCCCGCCGGATGCCGACAGTTGGTCTCCGACATGTGGGAGGCCGTGCCCGCCCCGACCACGCCGCCGCCGGCCGACGGCCCGGTGGCCCTCGTCATCGGCTCCTCCGCCGGCTACGGCCTGGCCGCCACCCTCGCCGGCCTCAAGCGCGCCGGCATCCGCGGCATCGGCGTCAGCTTCGAGAAGCCGGGCAGTGCCCGGCGCACCGCCACCGCCGGCTGGTACCGCACCGCGGCCACCGCCGAACTCGCCCGCGAGGCCGGGCGGGACATGGTCTTCCTCAACGGGGACGCGTTCTCCGACGCGTTGAAGGAGCAGGTCGCCGACCTGGTGGCGGAGCGGTTCGGCGGGAAGCTGGACCACCTGATCTACTCGGTGGCCGCCCCGCGGCGCACCGACCCGGAGACCGGCACCACCTATGCCTCGGTCCTCCAGCCGATCGGCGCGCCGTCCCGCACCAGGACCCTGGTCTTCGACGGCGCGGGCGCGCCCGAGGTCAAGGAGGTGGAGACCGCGCCGGCCACCGAGGAGGACATCGCCCAGACCGTGGCGGTGATGGGCGGCGCCGACTGGGAGCGCTGGATCGACCACCTGGCCGGCCGCGGTCTGCTCGCCGAGGGCTTCTCCACCGCGGCGCTGTCCTACATCGGCTCGTCGCTGACCGAGGCGATCTACCGCAAGGGCACCATCGGCGCCGCCAAGGCCCACCTGGAGGGCACCGCCCGCACCCTGGACAAGCGGCTGTCCGAGTTGGTCGGCGGGCGCGCGGTGACGTCGGTCAACGGCGCCGCGGTCACCCAGTCGTCCACCGCCATCCCCGGCATCGCGCTCTACGTCGGGCTGCTGCGTGGCGTCCTGGGCGAGCAGTTGGTGTCGCCGACCGCGCAGCTCAGCGAGTTGTGGGACCAGCTCACCGGGGCCCGCCCGCTGGACCTCGACGAGGAGGGCCGGGTCCGGCTGGACCGTTGGGAGCTGACGCCGCAGGTGCAGGCCGCGGTCGCCGAGCGGTGGCAGCGCGCCACGACGGAGAACATCGCCGAACTGGCCGACCTGGACTGGTTCCACGGCGAGGTGCACCGCCTCTACGGCTTCGCGGTGCCCGGCGTGGACTACGGCGCGCCGGTGGCCACCGAGGTGCCGTGGCCGCAGGAGTCGGCCTGACGGTCGGCCCGGGCGGCGGGCCGGCCCGGGTGGCGGGCCGGCCGGGCCGCGTCAGCAGGGGCGGGCCGGCACCCGGGGGTCCAAGCGGCCCGCCCCGACGCCGTGCCGGTACTGCTCGATCTGCTCGCGGGTCGGGTACCACTTCTTGTCGCAGCGCCGGCACCACCAGCGCCAGTTGTCCCAGTGGACCTCGGTGGTGGCGGTGTCCTTCCACAGGGTGTCGTGACAGTCGAGGGTCGGGCAGTGCGGCGGCGGCAGGGGCATGACGGGCCGGGCCTTTCGTGCGCCGGGTCGGTCCCCGGGCGGGTCTGGGGCGCGTCCCAGCCTGGAGCGCCGCGGGCCGGCACGGTGGCTCTGCGGGTCCGCGGCCATACGATCGGGTGACGGGCGGGACCGTCGCTGACCGCCGCCGGGACGACCCGCACTTCGCGGGGAAAGCCCAGGTCAACGGGGCTGCCCGGGGCCGACATGCGATCACCGGTGATCGGCGATGCGATGGAGTCATGGGCACGACCAGGCGGACCGGGAGGCGGCTACCCGACCTCTTCGAGTCCACCTGCGACCGCATGCCCGCGGCGACCGCCCTGGAGTGCGGGCCGCACGTCCTGACCTACGCCGCCCTCGACGCCCGGGCCAACCGGCTCGCCCACCACCTCATCGGACGGGGCATCGGGACGGGCTCCCGGGTCGCGCTCCTGGTGCCGCGGTCGGTGGACATGTACGTGGCGCTGCTGGCGGTGGGCAAGGCGGGCGCGGCGTTCGTCCCGATCGACCCGGCGGCGCCCGCCGACCGGGTCGCGTTCATCGCGGCGGACGCCGGGGTGGACGCGGTGCTGACGGTGACGGAGCTGGCCGGGTCGGTGGCCGGACGGCCGGCGCCCGTGGTACGGCTCGACGCGCTGGCCGCCGAGTTGGCCGCCGCGCCCGACACCCGACCGGAGCCGGCGCCGGCCCCCACCGCGGACCCGGTGCCCGGCCGCCCGCCGGCGCCCCCGGGCCCGGAGGCCGACGACCCCGACGCCCCGCTGGCGTACATCATGTACACCTCGGGCTCCAGCGGCCGCCCCAAGGGCGTGGCCATCGCGCACCCCAGCATCTGCAACTTCCTCGACGTGATCCCCGGCGTCTACGACGTGCGCCCCGACGACCGCGTCTACCAGGGCATGACCCTCTCCTTCGACTTCTCGATCGAGGAGATCTGGCCCACCTGGGCGGTCGGCGCGACCCTCGTCGCGGGTCCCGTCGGGGCCGGGGCGCGGCTCGGCGCCGAACTGGCCGGCGTGCTGGAGACGTCCGCGATCACGCTCTTCTACTGCGTGCCGACGCTGCTGGCGACCATCCCCCGGGACTGGGAGCTGCCGGCGGTGCGCAGCATCGTGGTGGGTGGCGAGCCCTGCCCGGCCCGGCTGGTCGAGCGGTGGAGCCGGCCGGGCCGCCGGATGCTCAACACCTACGGGCCGACCGAGACCACCGTCACCGCCACCGTCGCCGAACTCCGGCCGGGCCGCCCGGTGACGATCGGCCGGCCGGTGCCCACGTACACCGCGGTGCTCCTGGACGACCGGCGCGAACCGGTGCCGGACGGGGCGGTGGGCGAGATCTGCGTGGGCGGCCCGGGCGTCGCCCACGGCTACGTGCGGCGCCCGGAACTGACCGCGGAGCGCTTCGTCACACACCCGCTGGCCCCGCACGGCGGGCGGCTCTACCGCACCGGCGACCTGGGCCGGCGCACCGCCGACGGGGAGATCGAGTTCCTGGGGCGGGCCGACGACGAGGTGAAGGTGCGGGGCTACCGGATCGACCTCGGCGAGATCGACAACGTCCTGTTGGAGGACCCCGGGGTGGCCGAGGCGGCCACCGCGCTGGTGGCGCCGCCGGCCCGCGACGACGGGGCCGACGAGAGGGAGTTGTCCGCGTACGTGGTGCTCGCACCGGACGGCGCCGGGCAGGCCGGCACGGCGGACGGGGACGCGCTGGTCGCCCGGCTGCACCAGCGGCTGCGGCACCGGCTCCCCGCCTACATGGTGCCGCCGTTCCTCGACGTCCTGACGGAGCTGCCCGCCCTGCCGAGCGGCAAGGTGGACCGCCGGCGGCTGCCCGCACCGACCGGCCGGCGCCTGGGCGTCGGCGGCCGGGTGACGCCGCCGCGGGGCGCGTGGGAGGCGCGGGTGCGGGACGTGTGGGCCGAGGTGTTCGGCATGGGCCCCGAGGCGCTGTCCACCGAGGCGGACTTCTTCGACGACCTCGGCGGGCACTCGCTGCTCGCCGCGCAGGTCGTGTCGTTGCTGCGCAGCCGCGACCTGGCCGCCGGCGCCGCCCTGCGCGACGTCTACGCCCATCCGACGGTGCGCGGTCTCGCGGCCCACCTGGGCGCGCCGGGCGGCGCGGAGGCTGGAGTCGGGGCCGGGGTCGGGGTCGGGGCAGGCGGCGGGTCGGTCGGCGCGGGGGCGGGGAGCGGTGACCGTGCGGCGGGCGGCGGCAGCGATGCCGGGGCCGCCGGCGAGGTGCCGGTGCGGCCGCGCCCGCTGCGGCCCGGCCGGGCCCGGATCGCCGTCGCCGGCCTGGCCCAAGCCGCCTCGATCTACCTCCTGCTGTTCGTCCTGACCCTGCCGCTGGCCACCGTCTTCAGCTGGGCGAACGGCGACTTCACCAGCCAGGACCCGCTGCCGCTGTGGCCCGTACTGGCCGTGCTGATCAGCTACTTCGGCGTCCGCTGGCTGCTGCCGGTGGTCCTCGCCCGCCCGCTGGCGGCCGGCATCCACGCGGGCCGCTACCCGTTGTGGGGCGCGACCTACCTCCGCCTGTGGGCACTCTCCCTCCTGCTGGGCGTCAGCCCGCTGCCCGCGCTGAGCGGCTCGCCGCTGATGGGCCGTTACCTGCGGCTGCTGGGCGCCCGGATCGGGCCGCGGACGACCATCGCCACCGGCGTCGTCCCGCTGCCGTCGCTGCTCCGGATCGGCGCGGACGCCGCGGTCGGCTACGGCGTCACGCTGCGCGCCTGGCGGGTGGCGGACGGCTGGGTGACCGTCGCCCCGATCGACATCGGGCCGCGCGCCTACGTGGGGGCCCACGCGGTGCTGGAACCCGGCGCCCGGCTGGCGGCGGGGGCCGGCCTCGGCGAACAGTCGGTGGTCGGGCAGGGGGAGGTGGTGCCGCCCGGTGCCCGCTGGGCCGGCTCGCCGCCCGCCCCGGTACCGACCCTGGACCCGCACGTGGAGGACATGTTGCGGGCCGGCGGCACGACCGAACACGGGCGGGCCCGGCACGTCGCCGCCGCCGTGCTCGGCGTCGCCTTCCTCGAACTCCTCACCCTGGCCGTCCTGGTGCCGGGCTCCGCGCTGGTGTGGTGCGTCTGGCTGGCCTGGGGCAGCGGCCCGGCCGTCGCGGTCACCCTGGTCCTCGCGGCGCCGCTCTACGTCCTCGCCGTCTGTGCGGCGATCGCCTGCGCCAAGCGGCTGGTGCTGCCCCGCACCCCGGTCGGCACGCACCCGGTGCGCTCCGCCCTGGGCGTCCGCAAGTGGCTCTCCGACAAGCTGCTGGAGTCCAGCCTCACCTTCACCAACTCCCTCTACGCCACCCTCTACACCGTCCCCTGGCTGCGGCTGCTGGGCGCCCGGATCGGTCCAGGCGCCGAGGTCTCCACCGCCGCCCACCTCGACCCGGACCTGCTCACCCTCGGCGAGGGCAGCTTCGTGGCGGACATGGCGGGCGTGGGCGGCGCGACGTTCGCCGGCGGCCGGGTCACCTGCCGCCGCACCGAGGTCGGCCGCCGCGCGTTCCTCGGCAACGCGGCGTACCTGCCGGCCGGGACGCGCACCGGGCCCGGGTCCCTGATCGGCGTCGGCACCGTCCCGCCCGGCGACGACGTGCCCCCCGGCACCTCCTGGCTGGGCTCGCCCGCGATCCGGCTGCCCCAGCGCCAGAGCAGCGGCACCTTCCCCGAGGAACTGACCTTCAGCCCCACCCGCAAGGCGGTCCGCCGCCGCCTGGCCATCGAGTACCTGCGCGCCACGCTGCCGGCGTCCCTGCTGGGCGCCGCCACCTTCCTGTTCCTCCTCGCGCTCTCCGCCGTCGCCCGCGCGCCCTCCCGGGCCGTCCCCCTGTTCCTCGCCCCGCTCCTGCTGATGGCCAGCGGGCTCGCGGTCGTCGTCGCCTGCGCGCTGCTCAAGCGCCTGGTGATCGGCCGCTACCGGCCCCGCACGGAGCCGCTGTGGAGCTGGTTCGTGCGCCGCAGCGAGTTCGTCACCGGCCTGTATGAGGCGGCGGCCGTGCCGGTCGGGCTCGCGCCCCTGACCGGCACCCCGTTCCTGCCGCCGGCGCTGCGGCTGTTCGGCACCCGGATCGGCCGCCGGACGTGGCTCGGCACCACCTTCCTCACCGAGTTCGACCTGGTCGACATCGGCGACGACGCGGCGATCGGCGCCGGCGTGAGCTTGCAGACGCACCTGTTCGAGGACCGGGTCATGAAGATGTCGAAGGTCACCGTCCAGGCCGGCGCGTCCGTCGGCAGCCGCTCGGTGGTGCTCTACGACGGCGTCGTCGGCGAAGGCGTCTGGCTCGACGCACTCTCCCTGGTCATGAAGGGCGAGTACCTCACCCCCGGAACCGCGTGGCGCGGCATCCCCGTCCAGGGCCTGGCCCTCCGGGTCGGCGCGCGCCCGTCCCCCGAGTTGACCCCCCACCCCACCAGTCCTGCACGGTGAGCGCCCATGTCTCCCCCCACCCGCTTCCTCGACTCCGTCCGCCGGGCCTTCGGCGCCCGCACCGAGGCGGAGGCCCCACCGCTGCCCGCCCCCGGCGGACGCCGCCTGGCCCTGGTCTACCGCGGACCGGCGGCCCGCCCCGCCGGCTGCTCCGAGGCCGTCGCCGCACTGTTGGAGGCCGGCCCCTGGGACCTCGACGTGCGCTACACCGGCCCGTCCGAGGACGTCCCGCTGTCCCTGACGTCCCTGGCGCACGCGCACCTCTACGCGCAGCCCGGCGGCGGCTCGCTCGCCCCCGCCTACCGCCGGCTGCGCAAGCACGGTGACGAGATCCGCGCCTACGTCCGGGGCGGCGGCCGCTACCTCGGCTTCTGCCTGGGCGGCTACCTGGCCGGCGACGACCCCGGCTTCGACCTGCTGCCCGGCGACACCGACCAGTACATCGTCACGCCCGGCGCGACCGTCACCCACGACGGCGACACCGTCGTGGAGACCCGGTGGCGCGGTCTGCCGCGCCCCGTCTACTTCCAGGACGGCCCGCACTTCCTCCTCGACCCGGGCGCCGACGCCACCGTCCTGGCCACCTACCCCAACGGCACCGTGGCCGCCGTCGTCGCCCCCTGCGGCGCCGGCAAGATCGCCGTCGTCGGCCCCCACCCCGAGGCCACCGACGACTGGTTCCTCGACGAGGGCCTCCCGGTGCACCACACCCACGACCTGGCGGTGGACCTGGTGGACGAACTGCTCGCGGACTGAGCCCCGCGGCCATTCAACGGCCGGTCAAGTCCGTACCCCGCCCGGGCACTTGGACGGGAACATCGTCATGCTGCGGATGGCGGCGGAGCAGCACCCGGCAATCGACGCCCCTGGACCTGTCGCCCGACTCCTCAGCGGCCCGCAGTTCCCCGGCGAGCCGTTCGCACTCGGAGCAGTTCACGACCGCCCCCGCTCACGATCCCGCTGGAGCTTCGCGAGTGCGGCCAGTTGCTTCGCCTCCCACTCCGTGCCGGGACGCAGCCTGGTGTACGGCGTTTCCCAGGTGAGGTGAGTGGGGCGCTCCAGGCGCACAAGGATTCCGGCGGCGCCACACACCATGCCAACCATGTCGGAGTCCCGGTCGTACGCCACCGCCCCGATGGCGATCTCCTCCGGAGAAACGAAGAATTGCCCGGCGCTGCCCGGCGCTGCCGTCCGTTGATGCGGATGGCATTTGATTTCGGCATTACGGCTTCGGACGACGGCGGTGCTTCCTGCCGCGCGGGCCAATTCCCTTTGCCCGGCAAGCGCCCGGCACACATCGCACCCGGGCACCGGAACGGGTTCCAGCAGCGCCCCTTCCGCAGGGGGTGCTGTCCTCGCATTCTGACGAGAGCCGATCATGCGGCCTCCTTCCCCTTACTCGCTCACTCCAGGCAATCGGACGGCTACACACGGCGGTACCTTTGAGGTAGCGGGAGGAGTTAAGAGCTTTAAGTACCGGGCTGAAACGAGGAGTTGAGCGACCGATGGCGAAGACCGGATCGAACGTGAAGCTGGAGCACGTTTACCGCCAGACCGGCTGGACGCTGCGCCGCTTCGCCCAGGAGGTGAACCGGCTCGGCACCGAGCGCGGGACGCCACTCAAGTACCGGGAGCCATCGGTACACCAGTGGCTCAAAGGGCATTTGCCGAGGGAGAACGTCCGACCTCTGATCCTGGAAGCGCTGGCCCGACAACTGCACCGCCCCGTCACCCACGCCGAGGCAGGATTCCCCAAACCGACGGGAGGGCCGAACGTCCGTCCGAGTACCGTGGAAGGGCTGGTCGACCTCGGGAGGTACGACATGGATCCGTCCCGCCGCAGCGTGATCGGTGCCGGGCTCTTCTCCGTGGCCCTCACCGTGCCCAACTGGCCGGACGTCGTTGGCCGCATGGAGGCCGCGCACACCGATCAGGTTCAGCGTGTGGGAATGCCCGAGGTGCACTTGGTCACCGCCATGACCGAACGCGTGTCGGAACTCGACGACCAATTCGGCGGCCGCCACGCACGCCCGATGGCAGCCGCCTTTCTCGTGAACACGGTGGCGCCCTATCTACGGGCCGATGCTCCACCGCCGGTCCGCAAGGCGATGCTGTCGGCCGCCTCTGACCTCTGCTACCTCACCGGCTGGATGGCCGTGGACGAAGGGACGCATGCGGTGGCCCAGCAGTACTACCTCAAGGCCCTGGAGCTCGCAGGAGCGGCCGAGGACCACCTGACGTTCTGCACCACGCTCCGGGGGATGAGCGTCCAGGCCGTCGACCTCGGCCACGGCCGTCAAGCGATGCGGCTGGCCGACTCCGCGTCCGCCGCGTCCCCGCAGGCGGGCCCCCGTATGCGCGCCTTCCTGGCCGGTCAGCAGGCGCACGCCGCCGCCCAGATCGGCGAGCGCAGGAGGGCACTCAAGCACCTCAGGGAAGCCGAAGTGGCTATGGAGAAGGCCGAATCGCGGGCGAAGGCGCTCGGTTCGTACGACCCTGCGGCCCTGCAGTATCACAGCGGCCAAGTGCGTTACGAGATGGGAGATACGCGGGGCGCAATCGAGGCGCTGCAACAGGCCGACAGGTTGCGCGATGGCGTTTTCCGGCGCACCCGGGTGCATAAGCGGGCGCTGCTGGCGGAACGTCAGCTGTCCATCGGCCACTTGGAGGCGGCCTGCGTCACGTGGGGTCAGGCCCTGGACGACTACCCCCTCGTCCAGTCCGGACGCGCCGACGACCACATGCGCACCATGCTCACCCTCCTTCGCCCCCATCTCAGGAACCGCGCCGCCCGCGCGCTGCACGAACGCGCCCGCACGGTCGTCCCCGTCACCCGAACCGCTTGACTTCACGCCGCAGGAGGACACCGTGAGCGCCAGCGAGTGGGTCAGCACCTCGATGCCGTATTTGACGCCCCGGGACAAGGGCCCGTCAGACGTCTGGGGCGCCGAGACCGCGGCCAAGGGTCGCCGCGGCCGTCAGCGCATCGTCCGCGCCGAGGAGATCGCGGCGCCGCCCGAGGTGGCCGAGTTGCTCGGGACGCGTGAGGAAGAGGTGGTGGTCGTACGCCGTCGCCTCATGTATCTCGACGACGAGCCCTGCGAGTTGACGGACACCTTCTACCCGGCGCACATCGCCCGCGGCACCCGACTTTCTGGGACGGCCAAGATCCCCGGGGGTGCGGTCACGCTACTGGCCGAGCTCGGCTACGTGGGCGTCCGGGTCCGTGAGGACGTCATCGCCCGGATGCCGAGCGCGGAGGAACGAGCAGCGCTGCAGGCCGGACCGCTCGAACCCGTACTCCAACTGACGCGACTCACCCTGGACGGCGACGACCGGCCCATCCAGGTCGACGTGATGGTCATGCCCGCACAGCGTCAGCGGCTGCGTTACGAACTCCGGATCGGATGACTGCCTCGAACGCGACCGCGCAAAAGCCGCTACACCCCAAAAGAGCCGAAAGCCAGCGGGCGGGACCGTCGGCCGACGGCCCCGCCCGGGTGCGGAGGTTGAGGTGCGGCGGCTACTTCTTCGTCAGCCAGGGCTTCCACACGTCGGGGTGTTCGTCCACCCACTTCTTGGCCGCCTCGTCGGCCGGGAGGCCGTTGGAGGCGATCATTTCGGAGACCTCGTTCTGGTTCTTCTTGTCCCAGTGGAAGTTCTTCAGGAACCGCGCCGCGGAGCTGCCGCTCTTGGCGAAGTCGGTGTTGAAGTACTTCTGCAGCGGGGTGGTGGGGTACGCGCAGTCGATGGACTGCGGGTCCTTGGCTCCCTTCGCCGCGCAGGCGTCGCTGTACGCGGGGAGCTTGACCTCCACCATCGGCACCTGGTTGAAGAGCCACTGCGGTTCGTACCAGTAGGTGAGGAACGGCTTCTTCTGCTTGGCGAACTGCTGGATCTGGGTGATCTGGGCGGCCTCGGAGCCGGCGAAGACGACCTGGTAGTTCAGGCCGAGGTTCTTCACCAGCGCCTTGTCGTTGGTGACGTAGGACGGCGAACCGTCCATCAACTGGCCCTTGTCGCCGCTCTCCGAGGTGCGGAGTTGCTTGGCGTACTTGTTGAGGTTCTTCCAGTCGGTGACGTCGGGGTGCGCGTCCGCCCAGTACTTCGGGACCCACCAGCCGATGTGGCCGGTGACGCCGTTGCCGCCGCCGGCGGTGATGGTCTTCTTGTCCTGGACGTAGCGCTTCTCCTGGTCGGGGTGGCCCCAGTCCTCCAGGATGGCGTCGACCCGGCCCTGGCTGAGCGCGTCCCAGGCGGGGATCTCGTCGACCTGGACGGTGTCGACGTGGTAGCCCAGCTCGTGTTCGAGCAGGTACTGCGCCACCGCGACGTTGGCCTGGGCGCCGACCCAGGTCTGCACGGACAGGGTCACGGACTTGGATCCCTTGGCCGCGGCGAACGGGGACGCCTGCTTGGTCATGTCGGCCTTGCCGCAGGCGGACAGGGACACCAGCAGGGCCCCGGTCGCGGCCGTGGCGGCCAGCGCCTTGGTCAGCGCCCGGGCGCGTGTCGGAGTGCGGGACATGGTCAGGCTCCCTTCCCGGTCGTGCGCCGTTCCGTGGGCTGGGTGACCCGGTCGAGCATCAGGCCCAGGCACACGATGGCGACGCCGGCGACCAGGCCGATGGCGAGGTCGCCGGTGGCCAGGCCGGTGACCACGTCGTAGCCGAGGGCCCCGCCGCCGACCAGACCGCCGATGATGACGACGGCCAGCACCAGGACCACGCCCTGGTTGACGGCCAGCAGCAACGCCGGCCGGGCGAGCGGCAGTTGGACCTGGCGGAGGGTCTGCCAGCGGGTGGCGCCGAGCGAACGGGCGGACTCCATGGCGCCGGGGTCGACCTGGCGCAGGCCCTGGGTGGTGATCCGGATGACCGCCGGCAGGGCGTAGACGACCGCCGCGGCGGCGGCCGGCGCGCGGCCCACCGCGAACAGCGCCACGACCGGGATCAGGTACACGAACTGCGGCATGGTCTGCATGACGTCCAGGACCGGCCGCAGCACCGCCTCGAAGCGCTTGCTGCCGGCCGCGAGGATGCCGACGCCGACACCCAGCACCAGGGTGACGACCAGGGCGGCCAGCACCTGCGAGAGGGTGTCCATGGACGGCTTCCACACGCCCAGCACGCCGATGGCGGCCATGGCCAGCACGGCGGTGAGCGCGGTGCGCCAGGTGCCGATGAGCCAGGCGAGGGCGGCGACGAGGAGCAGCACGCCGTACCAGGGCAGGGCGGTCAGGCCGTCCCGCAGCGGGTTGAGGACCCAGTTGGTGAAGTGCGCGGCCCAGTCGGCGGTGCCGCCGACGACCGGGACACCGGAGTAGAGGTGGTTGACCATCCACTCCTTGACGTCGTTGACCGGCCGGGCGATGGCGAACGTGGCGCCGGCCGGCCAGATGGCGGAGCCGGCCAGGCGGCCGACGAGCGCGACCACCGCGGTGACCGCGGCGATGCCGACCCAGGCGGGCCAGCCGCGCAGCAGCCGGGGGCCGGCGGCGGACGGGGCCGCGCCCAGCTTCTCGCCGGCCGCGGCGGTGGTGCGGTCCATGACGATGGCCAGCAGCACGATCGGGATGGCGGCGGCCAGCGCGGAGCCGACGTCGACCGAGGCGAGCGCCTGGTAGACGCGGTCGCCGAGGCCGGCGGCGCCGATCATCGAGGCGATCACGGCCATGGACAACGCCATCATGATCGTCTGGTTGACGCCGAGCAGCAGCTCCTTGCGGGCCAGCGGCAGGCGCGCGGTGAGCAGTCGCTGGCGTCCGGTGGCGCCGAGCGAGGAGACCGCCTCCAGCACGCCGGCGTCCGCGCCGCGCAGGCCGAGCGCGGTGAGCCGGGCCATCGGCGGCGCCGCGTAGATCACGGTGGCCAGCAGCGCGGCGGGCACGCCGATGCCGAAGACCAGCACGACCGGCAGCAGGTAGGCGAAGGCCGGGAGCACCTGCATGGTGTCGAGGACCGGGCGCAGGAGCTTGAAGAGCCGGGGGGACAGGCCGGCGGCGAGGCCGAGCAGCGCGCCGACGACGACCGAGGCGAGCACCGCCACGATCATCAGGGCCAGCGTCTGCATGGTCGGGACCCACATCCCCAGGGCCCCGCTGACCAGGAAGGACACCAGCGCGACGGCGGCGATCCGCAGGCCGGCGACGCGCCAGGCCAGCAGCGTCACACCGGCCGTCACGCCGGTCCAGCCGAGGGCGAGCAGCAGCAGGTAGACGCCGCGGACGGAGAGCACCACGGCGTTGCTGAGGTGGCCCAGGACGTAGACGAACAGCCAGTTGCTGTCGCGGTTGTCGATGATCCAGTTGCTGGCGTGGTCGAGCGGCCCGGAGAGGTCCACGGTCAGCGCGGTGGGCCAGGCGCCGCCGGGCCAGGCGGCCGCGGCGAGCGGGACGAGCACGGCCGCGGCGACGGCGAGCAGCAGGAGCTTGGCGAGGCCGCGGCGGCGCAACAGGCCCTGGAGAGGGCCGGGCTTCCCGGCGCCGAGCACGCCGGGAGTGGTGGGGGGTGCGGCGGTGCTCATGCGCGGCCCCGCTTCACGGTGCCGGCCGCCACGTTCAGCGCGGCGGCCCGCTGGGCCTGGCGCCACTGGCGCAGGAGGGCGGCGCGCAGGCGGGCCCGGGGGCTCGCGGCGGGCGCGCGGGGGGCGACGGCGCGGGCGGCGCCGCGGTGGGGTGTGGCGGCGTACATCAGGCGGCCACCTCCCCCGACGCGTCGTGGTGCGGCTGGGATATCCGGGCCACGACGTTCAGCAGGCAGGCGCTGTCCACGATGCCCAGACAGCGGCCGTCGTCGACGACCCGGGCCGGGCCGCCGGAGCGGGCCACCGCCTCGATGGCGTCGGAGATCAGGGTGTCGGGGGCGAGCGCGGGGCCCGCCTCGGCCTCGCCGGCCTCCGCGGGGCGCATCGCGCGGCGGACGGTCAGCACCTGCTCGCGCGGGACGTCCCGGACGAAGTCGCGGACGTAGTCGTCGGCGGGCGAGCCGACGATCTCCTCGGGGGTGCCCAGCTGGACGATCTGCCCGTCACGCATCAGGGCGATCCGGTCGCCGATCCGCAGCGCCTCGGCCAGGTCGTGGGTGATGAAGACCATGGTCCGCCCCTCCTCGCGGTGCAGGCGGACCACCTCCTCCTGCATGTCGCGCCGGATGAGCGGGTCGAGCGCGCTGAACGGCTCGTCGAACAGCAGGACTTCGGGGTCCACGGCGAGCGCGCGGGCCAGGCCGACCCGCTGCTGCTGGCCGCCGGACAGCTGGCCGGGGCGGCGCTTCTCCAGGCCGGCCAGGCCGACCTTGTCGACCATCTCGGTGGCCTTCTCGCGGCGTTCGGACTTGCCCATGCCCTGGATCTCCAGGCCGTAGGCGACGTTGTCGACGACGGTGCGGTGCGGCAGCAGGCCGAAGTGCTGGAAGACCATGGCGGCCCGGCGGCGGCGCAGTTCGCGCAGCGCGGTGCGGTCCATGGCGCGGACGTCCTCGCCGTCCATCTCCAGCACGCCGCTGGTCGGCTCGATCAGCCGGGTCAGGCAGCGGACGAGGGTGGACTTGCCGGAGCCGGAGAGGCCCATGACCACGAAGACCTCGCCCTTGCGGACGTCGAAGGAGACGTCGCGGACGGCTGCGGTGCAGCCGGTCTGCTCGCGCAGCTCCCGGGCGCTGAGCTCGGTGACCGCGGCGTCGTCGGGGATGCGTTCGGCCTTCGGCCCGAAGACCTTCCACAGGTGGCGCACGGAGAACACCACGGGCTGCTCGCCCGCGCCGTCCGCGGCCGAACCGGCCGTGTCCTTGCGGGGGTTGGGGACGGCAGCGGCGTCGACGGAGGAACCGGTCATCACGCATCACCCCCCTGGGTAGAGGCCGCGCGGAGCAGTTCGGCGCACTTCTCCCCCACCATCAGCACGCCGATCATCGGGTTCACCGCGGGCATCGTCGGGAAGACGGAGGCGTCGGCGATGCGGATGCCGGACAGGCCGCGGATCTTCAGCTCCGGGTCGACGACGGCGAGCCGGTCGTCCGCGGCGCCCATCTTGCAGGTGCCGGCCGGGTGGTAGACGGTGTGCGCGGCCTTGCGGACCAGCTCGCTGATCTCGGCGTCGTCGGTGACCTCGGGGCCGGGGAAGACCTCCCGCTTGAGCCACTTCTTGAACGGCTCGGCCTGGGCGACCTTGCGGGCCAGCTTGATGCCGTCGACGAGGGTCCGCCCGTCGTAGTCGCCCTCGTCCTCGAAGTACTTGAAGTCCAGGGCGGGCTTGACCTCGGGGTCGGCGGAGGTGAGGTAGAGCCGGCCGCGGGCACGGGACTTGGGGATGTTGGGGGTCATCGAGACGCCGTGCTCGGGCCGCTCGTAGCCCAGTCGCTCCGGGTTGTCGGTGAACGGGATCTGGTAGAAGTGGAACATCAGGTCCGGGCCCTTGTGGTCCGGGTCCCGCTTCACGAACAGACCGGCGTCCGAGTCCATCGCGGAGTTGCCGGGGATCGGCCCGTTGGTCTCCCAGACGATGACCGACTCGGGGTGGTCGATGAGGTTCTCGCCGACGCCCGGCAGGTCCAGGACGCAGGGGATGCCCAGCGCCTCCAGGTCCTTCTTGGGGCCGATGCCGGAGTGCATCAGCAGCCGCGGGGTGTCCACCGCGCCGGCGCACACCAGCACCTCGCGGGCGGCCTCGACGTAGACCTCCTCGCCGTCCTTGGTGCGGACGTGGACGCCCTTGGCGGTGGTGCCGTCCAGCTCCAGCTTGTGCGCCCAGGTCTCCAGCATCAGCGTGAGGTTGGGCCGGTCGCCGGCCTCCATGTGGGGGTGGAGGTAGGCGACGGAGGCGGAGGAGCGCTTGTTGTTCTCCGGGTGGTAGGCGAGGTCGAAGAAGCCGACGCCCTCCTCGAAGGGCCGGTCGTTGAAGCCGACGACCTCCGGGACGCCGAGGGCGGTCTTCGTCGCCTCGATCCAGTCGGTGGCGATCTGGTTCTGGTCCTTCTTGGCCACCCGCACGATGTTGTTGCGCAGCTTGCCGAAGTAGGGGTCCATCTCGTTCGCGCCCCAGCCGGTCGCACCGGCCGCCGCCCACTCGTCCCAGTCCGACGGCAGCGGCTTGAAGGAGATCAGCGTGTTGTGCGACGAGCAGCCGCCGAGGACCTTGGCGCGGCTGTGCAGGATGTGCGAGTTGCCGCGGGGCTGCTCGGTGGTCGTGTACTCGTAGTCCAGGTCGCCGCCGAGCAGGCCGAGCCACTTGCGCAGCGTCAGGACGTCCTCGCGGTCGATGTCGGTGGGACCGCCCTCGATCACGGCGACGGTGGTGTGCGGATCCTCGGTGAGGCGGGAGGCGATGACGGATCCGGCGGTGCCACCGCCGACGACTACGTAGTCGTACACGGGCATGGGGGGTGCTCCTTACTGCGAAGTGCGCGCGGGGCCCGGGCGGCGACCGCCCGGGCCGGGGACGGACCGGTCAGCCGGCGAACCAACGGACGGGCTGGGGCCGCAGGTTCTCGTAGACGTGCTTGCTCTCCCGGTACTCGTCGAGCCCGGTCGGGCCGAGCTCGCGCCCGATGCCGGACTTCCCGAAGCCGCCCCACTCGGCCTGCGGGAGGTAGGGGTGGTAGTCGTTGATCCACACCGTGCCGTGCCGCAGTCGGGCCGCGACCCGGCGGGCGCGGGCGGTGTCGGCGGAGAAGACCGCACCGGCCAGCCCGTACTCGGTGTCGTTGGCCAGCGTGACGGCTTCGTCCTCGGTGGAGAAGGTCTCGACGGTGAGGATCGGCCCGAAGGTCTCCTCGCGGACGACCTTCATCCCGCGGTGGCAGCCGTCCAGCACGGTCGGCCGGTAGAAGTAGCCGGTGGCCGGCCGGACGTCGCTGGGCTCCGGGCGGGCGCCGCCGCAGCGCAGGTTGGCGCCCTCGGCCAGCGCGGAGGCGACGTACGCCTCGACCTTGTCCAACTGCTGCTGGGAGACCAACGGGCCGCACTCCACGCCCTGTTCGGTGCCCCGCCCCAGCTTGATCTTCTCGGCGCGGCGGGCGAGTTCGGCGACGAAGCGGTCGCGCACCGACTCCTCGATGATCAGCCGGGCGCCGGCCGAGCACACCTGCCCGCTGTGGATGAACGCCGCGTTCAGCGCCTGGTCGACGGCGGTGTCGAAGCCCTCGTCCGTCGCGCAGGCGTCGGCGAAGACCACGTTGGGGTTCTTGCCGCCCAGTTCCAGGGCGATCTTCTTGGCGCCGGAGACCGCCGCCGCACCCGCCTTCGTGCCGCTGGCCAGGCCGCCGGTGAAGGAGAACAGGTCCACGTCCGGGTGCTCGGCCAGCCGCTGGCCGACCGGCAGCCCGGCGCCGGTGACGATGTTGGCGACGCCCGCCGGCAGACCCGCCTCGACCAGCAGCCGGACCAGGTGCACCGTGGAGAGCGGGGTGACCTCGCTCGGCTTGATGACGAAGGTGTTGCCGGTCGCCAGCGCCGGCGCGACCTTCCAACTCGCCTGGAGCAGCGGGTAGTTCCACGGGGTGATCAGCGCGCAGACGCCGACCGGCTCGTGCACCACGACGCTGTGCACGTCCGGCGAACCGGCGTCGACGACCCGGCCGCCGCTCTCGTTGACGACGAGGTCGGCGAAGTAGCGGAAGGCGTTCGTGACGTCGTCGACGTCGACCCGGCCCTCCTCCAGGGTCTTGCCGGTGTCCCGGCTCTCGATCAGCGCGATCTGCTCGCGGTCGCGCTGGAGCAGGTCGGCGACCCGGCGCAGCAGCGCCGCACGCTCACCCGCGGACGTGCGGGGCCACTCCCCCGCGCCGCCGTCGAAGGCCGCCTTGGCCGCCGCCACCGCCGCGTCGGCATCCTCGGCACCGCCCTCGGCGACCACCTGGAGCGTCGTGGCGTCGGCGGGGTCCAGGACCTCGCGCGTGGCACCGGATGCAGCCGCCCGCCACACCCCGCCTACGTGAATGGTCTCGCTTGTCTCGGTTCCCGACACGACGTCTTTCTGCCTTCCACTTACCGGTGAGTTGCGCCGGCGGTCCGGGCTGCTCCGGTGTTCATCACTGGTTCAACCTCTGGCCCACTAGCAACTGGGACCCCTAACCCAATGCCCCGGTCCTATGCCCAAACATTCATCGAAAGTGACCCGAGTCACCCAAAGCCGCCCGACAGCTCCACATGCGCCCGAATGGACCGGAAAGTACGCTGAATAGCCTTATGCCCACCGGGGAGCCTTTCGAGGGCCCACCGCGGTCCCCGGGAGCCCCTCCGTACCGGAGGAGCCGAGATGCCCCGCAGACGCCGCTCCCTCACCGCGCTGACCTGTGGCGCGGCCGGTGTGGTCCTGGTCGCCACCTGCGCCGCCGCGGCACCCGCCGACGACCCTGGCGACGAGGGCGACCTCGCCGGCAAGACGGCGCAGCAGATCTCCGACGACGCCCTGCACGCCCTCCTCGGTGCGCACTCGCTGCGGCTGCGCACCGCCAGCTCCACCGACACCACCAAGCTCGACCTCACCCTCGACCGGGCGGGCAACTGCGCCGGCAACGTCAGCAAGGGCCCGCTGGGCCGGGTCGACCTGATCAAACGCGGCAAGGACGTCTGGCTCAAGCCCGACGCGGCCTTCTGGAAGAGCCAGCTGCCCGGCGACGAGGGGACCACCGCGGCCCGGAACTACCAGGGCCGGTTCCTGCACGGCACCACCGACGACGCCTTCCTCCAGAGCATCGCCACCGCCTGCGACCTCACCACCTTCCAGAAGTCGGTCGCCCCGCAGTCCCCCGCGCCCCAGGACCCGTCGTCGCCCTCCACCCCCTCCGTCACCCTGAGCAAGGGCCGCCCGACCACGCACGAGGGCACCCGGGTGCTGCCCGTCGTCAAGAAGGTCGGCGACGCCACCCAGACCGTCTACGTCGCGATCCAGGGCACGCACTACCCGCTGAAGCTCACCACCCAGGTCGACGGCGAGAGCAGCACCGTCCTGCTCAGCGACTACGACCACCCGGTCCCCGCACACACCCCGCCGCCCGGCCAGACCGCCGACATCTCCGTCCTGGAGGGCGGCATCCACTCCGCGTGACGCCGACACCCCCACGTGACGCTCGCACAGTGGGCGTACGCCGCCGCTGAAGTGCCCGTCTCCTTCATCGCCGACCCCTATGCCGGGCGTTGCCGGGTCTTCACGCATCCGCAGGACGGCGCATACAAGCGCGACCTCACCGTCGCCTACGGCGAGCCCGTCGACCGCACCGACACCGTCCTCGGCATGACCCTCCCCACCGGCGAATTCCCCCGCGACTGACGGCGTCGCCCGGCGAGCCGCCCCCGGCCGCCGGACGGTGCGCGAGACACTGCCGCCATGGCGAGCAAGGCACCCAAGGCAGTTCTCCAGGGCGGTCCCGAGGGGATCACCGAGCGGATCGTCGACGTCGATCCCAGCGGGGGCGACCTGAAGGTCCCCTACCGCGGCGGCTTCGAGCACTTCCGGCCGACCCCACGGGAGTGGGACACCGCCGGCGGCCGACTGCCCGTGTACGAGTGGTGGGAGCGCACCGAACTCCCCGGCTAGCCGGGCCCGCGACGGTGCGGCCCGGGGTGGCCGGGCCGCACCTCTCACGCGCTGGGGCCGAACGACTCCAGGGCGATCCGCTGGATCGTCTCCTGCTGCGGCCAGTCGGACTCCGGTCCCAGCACCAGGACCGCGAACTGCCGGCCGTCGGGGACGGTGAAGGCGCAGTCGACGGCCTGCACGCGCAGGCCCAGCCGGTCACTGTCGTAGGCGTAGGTCAGGACCACGCCGTCGGTGCCACCGGGGCCCCGACGCGGTGCGATGCCGAGCTCCTTGTAGCCGGGATTGCCGGAGAGCCCTTGGGACGCCTGCTCCAGCGCCTGCCGCGGCGTGAGGTCGGGCTCGGTGATCTGGAAGACCTGGAGCAGGCTGCGGGTGTCCGGCGAGGTGTAGAAGACGCCGGTGGAGCGGACGTCGCGCCGCCAGCCGTCGGGGACCGCCAGCGTGAAGCCCTTGTCGTCGTGGACCAGGCGGTAGCCGCCGGGGACCGTCGCGGTGGCGGACGGATCGGCGGTGGGCGTCGCGGTGGACGCCCCGGGGCCGGTCGGGGCGGTGGTCGGGCCGCTGCTGGCCGCGGCCGTCGGACGGCCGGCGGGCGGGGCGTCCGGACCGCGCCCCCACAGCAGGTAGGCCCCGCCGGCGCCGGCCGCCACGACGGCGGTCGCCGCGGCGGCGATCAGGACCCGGGTCCGGCGGTGGGCGGCCCCGGCGGGCACCGACGCCCCCGCGGCGTCGTCCGCGCCGGGGGCGTGCGGCGGCCCGGGCGGGTACGCGGGCGCGGCCGGGCCGGCCGGGTCCGGGCCCACCGCGCCCGGCGGCGGGGGCGCGGCCGGGCGGGGCGGCATCGGGCCGGTGTAGGGGCGGACGGGACGCGGGGGGCCGGTCTCCCAGGACTGGGTGTCCGGGTTCCAGCGCGGGCTGTCGGGCACTGCGGGTCAGCCCCCCACGAGCGCGGCGACCGCCTGGACCACGGCCGCACCGGACGCCAGCAGGCCCACCACCGCACCGGCGTCCGACAGCGCGCCGCGCAGCCGGGCCAGTCGGCCGGGGGCGGCGGCGCCGGTGCCGGTGATCTCCTCCTCGGTGTCGGCGAGTTCGGTGGTCAGCGCTTGGACCTCGGGGGTCTCCACGGCCCGGGCGAGGTCCTCGCGCAGGGTGCGGACCGCCCGGAGGAGTTCCTCGTGCGCCGGGTCGACGGCGGGTGCGCCCTGCCCGCCGGCGTTGTGGGTGACGGTGTTGTGGTCGCCGATGGCGAAGGCGCCCTGGACGCTGCCGATGTGGATGCCCTTGCCGGATGCGTCATGTGACGTCACGTCAGGACCTGCCCTTCGGGGATGCGGAGTCGCTCTTGGGAGCGGGGTCGCCGTTGTGGGTGAGGGTGTTGTGGTCGCCGATGCCGACGGCTCCCTGGGCGGACTCGACGTAGACCCCGCCGTCCGCGACGTGCACGATCCGCTGCTCGAACTCGGCGGTCTGGTAACCCGCTTCGTGCAGGGCGCCCTTCACCCCGGCCGCCACCCGCTGTTGGACGGTCTTGAGGTAGCGGGCCACGTCCATGTGCTGGAACAGCGACGCCTCGTCGTCGGAGCCCAGCTCCCGGACCGCGGCGGCGGGGCCCTCCGGGAGGGCGGCACCGTGGCCCTCGGTGGCCGCGCCCCAGCCGCCGCCCACGGCGCGCCCCAGGGTGAGCAGCGCCTCGACCGCGGCGCGGGGGCTGTGGGCCAGCGCCCACACCGCCTTGCCGAAGTGGTGGTGGTGCCGGTACTGGTGGGCGATGCGGTCGGCGTCCTGGAAGCGCGACCGCAGCGGCCACAGCACGTGCGGGGCGACCTCCATCATCAGCATGCCGCCCTGGGTGTGGACCCGGACGAAGACGGTGGTGACCACGCCCTCGTGCCACCCGCCGACCCTGATGCGCAGGAAGTGCCGGCGGGTCTCGCCGCCCTCCTCCAGGGCGGCCGCCCGGTGCGCCTCGAAGGCGGCGGGGTCGTACGGCGCGGCGGCCCGGGTCGCCAGGCCGTCGACGGGCAGGAAGACGCACTGGTCGACTTCGAGGGTGCGCAGCCGGTCGCGGACCGCGCCGGCCGCCGCCGGCGAACCCGACGGCACCCGCAACGCCTCGACCAGCGGGACGATCCGGGCGAGGATCTCGCCGTTGTCCAACGGCACCGCGGTGCCGTCGGCCCGCGGGACCAACTCCACCGACAGCGACCAGGGCTTGAACGGCTCCCCCGCACCGCAGAACGGGTCGCCGGGGCGGTACATCACCAGCGGCCCGTGCTGCTCGATGCGCACCCGGTCGCGCAGCCGCTGGAAGCGGAGGCCCTCGGCCCGCTCGGCCGGGTCGGACACCGCGTCGGGGAAGTCCTCCCGGGACAGCTCGTGGGCGAGCACCCGGGCGAACTGGCCCCGCTGGAGCATGACGAGCACCGCCACCGCCACCGGCACCAGCAGCGCCGCCCAGACCGCGAAGAGCCGCGCCAGGCCCATCGCCGCGCTGTCGGCGCCGCCGATCGGGTCGCTCCACGCCGCACCGGAGGACGAGCCGGTCAGGCCGGCGTCCGAGAGCAGCGACTCGACCAGGCCGACCGGTGACAGCAACGGCAGGAAGCCGGGCAGGGACGCGGTGAAGGCGATCACCGCCAGCGCCAGCACGGAGAAGGCCAACGAGAGCCGGCCGTACCAGCGCAGGAGGAAGGAGCCGAACCGGGCCGGCCAGGCGGTCGACAGCCCGTGGACGAAACGCCCCAGGCCCAGCGCGAGCACCGGGAACACATAGCCCCACGCCATCCCCCGGGACAGCACGACGCCCACCACCCAGGTCAGCAGGATCGCCGCCGACCAGCCCCGTTCGAGCCGGCGGGCGCGCAGGGCGTGGGCCAGCACCCGGGCCGCGTCGATGCCCAGGGACGGCGCGGCGAACCGCTCCTCATGGACGTAGAGCTCGTCGATGACGGCGTCGCGGAAGGCGTCGTCGAGGTAGGTGCCGGCGCACAGCAGGCGCGTGGCCTCACTGGCCCCGGGCGGGACGGCGGGGAGCGGTGCGGGCGCCGGTGCGCCCGCGGATTCCTTGTGCAGCCGTGGCCGTGCGGCCTGCTCCCCCGGCTGCGCGGGCACCTCGTTACTGGTCATCGGCCTCCCCCGTACCTGCCGCCCGTGCCAGTGCGTGTCCGTCACAACGCACCGGCGCGGCGCCGCTGTTCCACCGGCGCGCACCGTCACCCGGACGTGTGAAAGGACCGCAGCATAGAGGAGCGGGGACCGCGCTGTCAGCGCATTGCCGCACCCGCCCGGGCCCCCAACGGGGCGAGCCCGCACGGTCGTTGGACCGTACGGGCTCGACGGGGTGGTGCGGCGGGTGCCGGCGCCGGCCTCAGATCAGGCCGAGCGCGCGGACCGCGTCGCGCTCCTCGACCAGCTCCTGGACGGAGGCGTCGATGCGCGTGCGGGAGAACTCGTTGATCTCCAGGCCCTGGACGATCTCGTACGTGCCGTCCTTGGTGGTGACGGGGAAGGAGGAGATCAGGCCCTCCGGGACGCCGTAGGAGCCGTCCGAGGGGATGCCCATGGAGGTCCACTCGCCGTCGGCGGTGCCGTTGACCCAGGTGTGGACGTGGTCGATGGCGGCGTTGGCGGCCGAGGCGGCGGAGGACGCGCCGCGGGCCTCGATGATCGCCGCGCCGCGCTTGGCGACGGTCGGGATGAAGGTGTCGGCCAGCCACTTCTCGTCGTTCACGACCTCGGCGGCGTTCTTGCCGGCGACCGTGGCGTGGAAGACGTCCGGGTACTGGGTGGCCGAGTGGTTGCCCCAGATGGTCAGGCGGCGGATCTCGGACACCGGGGTGCCGGTCTTCTGGGCGAGCTGGGTGACCGCGCGGTTGTGGTCCAGGCGGGTCATCGCGGTGAAGCGCTCGCGCGGCACGTCCGGGGCGGCGGCCTGGGCGATCAGCGCGTTGGTGTTGGCGGGGTTGCCGACGACCAGGACCTTGATGTCGTCCGCGGCGTGGTCGTTGATGGCCTTGCCCTGCGGCTTGAAGATGCCGCCGTTGGCCTCCAGCAGGTCACCGCGCTCCATGCCCTTGGTACGGGGGCGGGCGCCCACGAGCAGGGCGACGTTGGCGCCGGCGAAGGCCACGTTCGGGTCGTCGGTGATGTCGATGCCCTGGAGCAGCGGGAAGGCGCAGTCGTCCAGCTCCATCGCGGTGCCCTCGGCGGCCTTGAGGCCCTGCGGGATCTCCAGGAGGCGCAGCTTGACCGGCACGTCCGCGCCGAGCAGCTGACCGGAGGCGATGCGGAAGAGGAGGGCGTAACCGATCTGGCCGGCGGCGCCGGTGACGGTGACGTTGACGGGAGTGCGGGTCATGGCGATCTCCTGCGCGGTATTCCGGGGGCAAGCCCCTGGACCACCTTGGGTGGCGGTGGGTGTCCCTGCCCATCTATCGAGGTCTCTTGGTATCGAGAGACCCGGCCGTCAGGCTATCGGACCCCCGCCCGACCCACGTGACAGGCCGGTGTGGGACACCTCACCGGCGCTCACGAGGCCCCGGCCGGACCACCTGGGGGACCGCCTCGCGTGGGTGGCCGGGCGGAGCGGTCCGGTCGGGCCGCCGGCCGCCCGCACCTGGAGGGGGAGCGCGGGCGGCCGGCGGTTGTGCCACACCCGTGGGGGGTGTGGTCCGCATGCCCGCGATCCGGGAGGGCAATCCCCCCTCTTCCGCGGCGGCCTTCCGCAGGGGGTGAATCCCGGCCAGTCGCCGGGCCGTCCGGTGGCGGGCCCGGCCGGCGCCGTCGCGTCGAGCGGCCCGGCGTCCCGGGACCGGCCGGTTCCGTCGGAGTTCTCGCAGGTCAGGGCAGCGACGCGGGCACCGGCGCGGCCGCCGGACAACGTCGGGACGGTGGTCACCGCGACGCCGGCGGGCCGGCGCGCACGGGTCGGTGCGCGGCCCGCGAAAGCGGTCCGGAACTCGCCGTTGAAGACCTCGCCCGTAGACCTCCCGCAAGGGGCCCGAAGCGGCCGTCCTGCTCGTGGTCGGGGCCCCCGAACGTCGCCGAGCCGCGCGCGGCGGCGCGGTACGCGGTGTGCCGCGGCGCCGCAAGGGCCCCGGAACGGCCTCGGGGAGGCGGTCCTAGCGGACCGTGAAGTGGACGATGTCGTCCAGCAACGGCAGGTGGATCCACGGCCTGGGCTGCACCATCATCGCCAGAATCACGATCACGAAGCCCAGTCCGCCGTACGTGATCATGTCGGTGAAGCGGGAGCGGACGGCGAGCATCCCCACCGAGGGCAGCGCCCAGCGCAGCGCCGCGCCGGCCAACAGCGACAGCCCGATCACGATCGAGCCGATCCGGAACGCGTCGAGCGCGACCAGCAGCAACCCGAGGGCGACCCCGCCCAGCACGGTGAGCAGCGGCCACTGCCGGGCCGGCGCCGGATGGTCGCCCGAAGCGGCCCGGCCGCCGCCCTCCGGGCGGGCGGTGTCGCGGGTCAGCTGCGGAAAGCGGCGCGAGGTGCGCTGCGGCTCGGACGCACCCTCCGAGTGCGCTTCGGCAGCCATGTCTGGCGGTCAGCCCCTTCCGGGTCGAGTTCGTCGTCGAGTTCGTCGTCGGGGGCGGTGCCCACGACGGTGGCGAGGTCGGTGCGGTGTGGCGTCGGCCGTGCGGGACGGCGACCGGCGAGCCGTGCGGCCCCCTCCAGGCTCGCACGTCCCGGCCGGTGGGTGGGCGGGTGCGGGCCCGCCGCCGGCTAGCGCGGGGCGGTGATCCCGGCGGCGCGCTCGGCCGCCTCGACGACGTTCACCAGCAGCTGGGCGCGGGTCATCGGGCCGACGCCGCCCGGGTTGGGGGCGACCCAGCCGGCGACCTCGGCGACGCCCGGGTGCACATCGCCGACGATCTTGCCGTTCTCGTCGCGGCTGACGCCGACGTCCAGGACGGCCGCGCCGGGCTTGACGTCCTCGGGCTTGATGATGTGCGGCACGCCGGCCGCGGCGACGATGATGTCGGCCTGCTTCAGGTGCGCGGACAGGTCGCGGGTGCCGGTGTGGCACTGGGTGACCGTGGCGTTCTCCGACTTGCGGGTCAGCACCAGCGGCATCGGGCGGCCGATGGTGATGCCGCGGCCGACGACCACCACGTGCGCGCCCTTGATCTCGACCTCGTGCCGGCGCAGCAACTGGACGATGCCGTACGGGGTGCAGGGCAGCGGCCCGTCGATGCCGAGGACCAGGCGGCCCAGGCTCATCGGGTGCAGTCCGTCGGCGTCCTTGGCCGGATCCATCAGCTCCAGGACGCGGTTGGCGTCGATGCCCTTGGGGAGCGGGAGTTGGACGATGTAGCCGGTGCAGTCCGGGTTCTCGTTGAGCTCCCGGACGACGTCCTCGATCTCCTCCTGGGTGGCGGTCTCCGGCAGTTCGCGCTGGAGGGACGCGATGCCCACCTGGGCGCAGTCCCGGTGCTTGCCGTTGACGTACCAGCGGCTGCCGGGGTCGTCGCCGACCAGCAGGGTGCCCAGGCCGGGGGTGACACCCTTGGCCTTCAGCGCCTCCACGCGGGCGGTGAGCTCGGACTTGATCGCGGCGGCGGTGGCCTTGCCATCCAGAATCTGGGCAGTCATACCCCCCATCCTCCCGGATGGGGGGTCCTGTGTTCCAATCAGGGCGCGCGGGCGGCAGTTGTCCGGAAATGATCATTGCGGTTGCACAAAGGCTGACCGTCTTGACTGGACAGAGCGAATCCTCACCTAGAAGGATTGACGCCGCAGTGCCGCAGGCATCGTCGGGGGCGGGCCATGAAACAACCTGTTTTTCCTCCGAGTCACGCCGCGTCGTCCCCCACTGACACCAACGGAGGAAAGCAGCACCATGAGCTTTGGTGACCCGAACAACCCGTACGGCCAGCAGCCGCCGCAGGCCCCCCAGGGCCCGTACGGCCAGCAGCCGCCGGTCCCGCCGCAGGGCGGCCAGCCGGGCTACGGCTACCCGCAGCAGGGCGCCCCGCAGCAGCCCCAGCAGCCGTACGGCTACCCCCAGCAGGGCCAGGTCCCGCCGCAGGGCCAGCCGGGCTACGGCTACCCGCAGCAGCCGGCGGCCCCCTACGGGCAGCCGGGTATGCCGGGCATGGGGATGCCGACGGGTTACGCGAGCTGGGGTGCGCGATTCGGTGCCTTCCTGGTCGACGGCCTCATCATCGGCGTGCTGCCGGGCATCCTCTACGTCATCGCCATCATCGTGGCAGCCGGCTCGGCCAGCTCGGCCAGCAGCTCGGCCAGCTCGGCCGCCGCCAGTTGCCCGACGGGCGACTACAACTGCGTCTCGAACGCCTACAACTCGGCGACGTCGTCCAGCACACCGGCCATCTTCTTCGTCCTCGTCGCGTTCGCGTGGCTGATCGCCGTGGCCGGAATGTTCTTCCTCATCGCCAAGGAAGGCAGCACCGGCCAGACCCCGGGCAAGAAGGCGCTCGGCATCAGGGTCATCAAGGAGGCCACCGGCCAGCCCATGGGCTTCGGTATGACCTTCGTGCGCTACCTCTGCCGCTACCTCAACGGCCTGCTGTGCGGCATCGGCTGGCTGTGGCCGCTCTGGGACGAGAAGAACCAGACGTTCGCGGACAAGATCGTCGGCACTGTGGTCATCCAGGCCCCCAAGTAATGCCGTAACGGGCCCCCGGACGCCCATAACAGCCGACGAAGGCCCCCTCGCAGCAGCGACCGGGGGCCTTCGTGGCACTCGCCGATACTGCTTCGCCTCGCCTGAAAGGGCACCGCTCGTGAGCTACCCCAATCCCGGCCCCTACGACCCCCCGCCGGGCCAACAGCCCGGCTACGGCTATCACCAACAGCCCATGCAGCCACAGCAACCGCAGCAGCCGATGGCCTCGTACGGCCCGTACCCGGGCGGTCCGATGCCCGCGGCGCAGATGCCGTACCCGACGGTGATGCCGGGCGGCGTGAAGGCGGCCCGGGCGATGCTGTTCGTTCTCGCCGGCCTGAACATCATCGGCCTGGTGCTGGCGGTGATGGGGCTGGGTGGCGTCACCAAGGCGTCGCACGAAGCCTCGTCCTCGCCGTACGCGGACGTGTCGGCGTTCAACGTCGGCAAGGGCGTGCTGATCGCGGTGATCGTCCTCATCGTGATCTTCACGGTGACCGCGATCACGCTGGCCGCCCAATTCGGTAACGGTGGCAAGGGCGTCCGCATCGCCACCATCGTCTCCTGCGTCGTCGGCATGATCCTGAGCCTGTTCACCTTCCCGGTCGGCCTGATCCACACCGTGCTGGGCATCCTGGTGCTGGTCCTCGTCTCCAAGGACGAGGGCAACGCCTGGTTCAACCGGCCGCGTTACTGACGACGCGGCGCACGAAACGGCGGAGGGCCGCACCCCGGGCAAGGGGTGCGGCCCTCCGGCGCTTGCGCGGACCTCAGTGGAAGAAGTGCCGGGTGCCGGTGAGGTACATCGTCACGCCGGCCTTCTTCGCGGCCTCGACGACCAGTTCGTCGCGGATCGAACCGCCGGGCTGGACGATCGCCTTGACGCCGGCGGCGATCAGGATCTCCGGGCCGTCGGGGAACGGGAAGAAGGCGTCCGACGCGGCGTAGGAGCCGCGCGCCCGCTCCTCGCCCGCCCGCTCCACGGCGAGCTTGCAGGAGTCGACGCGGTTGACCTGGCCCATGCCGACGCCCACCGACGCACCGTCCTTGGCGAGCAGGATCGCGTTGGACTTCACCGCGCGGCACGCCTTCCAGGCGAACGTGAGCTCGGCCAACTCGTCCGCGGACAGCGCCTCGCCGGTGGCCAGCGTCCAGGTGGCCGGGTCGTCGCCCTCGGCCTGGAAGACGTCGGTGTGCTGGAGCACCGCGCCGCCCGAGAGCAGCTTGAGGTCGCCGGGCTGGTGCGGGGTGCCCTCGACCTTCAGGACGCGGATGTTCTTCTTGCGGGCGAGGATCTCGACCGCGCCGTCCTCGTAGGCGGGGGCGGCGATGACCTCGGTGAAGATCTCCGCGACCTGCTCGGCGAGCGCGACGGTCACCGGGCGGTTGACCGCGATCACGCCACCGAACGCGGACAGCGGGTCGCAGGCGTGCGCCTTGCGGTGCGCCTCGGCGACGTCCGCGCCGATCGCGATGCCGCACGGGTTGGCGTGCTTGATGATCGCCACGCAGGGCTCGTCGTGGTCGTGGGCGGCGCGGCGGGCGGCCTCGGTGTCCACGTAGTTGTTGAAGGACATCTCCTTGCCGTGCAGCTGCTCGGCGTTGGCGATGCCGCCCGGCTGGCCGTCGACGTAGAGGGCGGCGGCCTGGTGCGGGTTCTCGCCGTAGCGCAGGGTGCTGCGGCGCTCCCAGGTCTCGCCGAGGAACTCGGGCAGCGCGGCCTCGTCCGCCTCCGGCGCGTAGACGTTGGTCATCCAGGAGGCGACGGCCACGTCGTAGGCGGCGGTGTGCTGGAACGCCTCGGCGGCCAGCCGCTTGCGGGCGGTCAGGTCGAAGCCGCCGCCGTTGACCGCGGCGAGGACGTCGGCGTACCGCTCGGGGCTGGTGACCACGGCGACCGAGGGGTGGTTCTTGGCGGCGGCGCGGACCATCGAGGGGCCGCCGATGTCGATCTGCTCGACGCACTCGTCGGGGGTGGCGCCGGAGGCGACGGTCTCCTTGAACGGGTAGAGGTTCACGACGACCAGGTCGAACGGCTCGACGCCGAGGTCGGCGAGCTGCTGCCGGTGGTCCGCGAGGCGCAGGTCGGCGAGGATGCCGGCGTGCACCTTGGGGTGCAGGGTCTTGACCCGGCCGTCGAGGCACTCCGGGAAGCCGGTGAGCTCCTCGACCTTGGTGACCGGCACCCCGGCCGCGGCGATCTTCCCGGCCGTCGACCCGGTCGAGACCAGCTGCACGCCCGCCGCGTGCAACCCCTGGGCCAGCTCCTCCAGCCCGGACTTGTCGTAGACGCTGACCAGCGCGCGGCGGATGGGCCGCTGCGTACCTTCGGTGGCGGTCACGAGATACGTACCTTTCGTCCCTCTATGCGGTAGCCGTGACGGGCCAGACGCCCCACGACCTCGACGAGCAGCGATCGCTCGACTTCCTTGATGCGCTCATGCAGCGCGGATTCGTCGTCCTCCTCCCGGACCTCGACCACGCCCTGGGCGATGATCGGGCCGGTGTCGACGCCGTCGTCGACGAAGTGGACGGTGCAGCCGGTGACCTTCGCGCCGTACGCGAGCGCGTCACGGACGCCGTGGGCACCGGGGAAACTGGGCAGCAGCGCCGGGTGGGTGTTGATCGTCCGGCCGCCGAACCGGGCCAGGAACTCCTTGCCGAGGATCTTCATGAAACCGGCGGAGACCACCAGGTCGGGGGCGTGCGCGGCGGTCGCCTCGGTGAGCGCCGCGTCCCAGGCCGCCCGGTCCTCGTGGTCCTTGACCCGGCACACGAACGTCGGTAGTCCGGCCCGCTCGGCGCGCTCCAGGCCGACGGTCCCCGCGCGGTCGGCGCCCACGGCCACGATCTCGGCCCCGTAGGCCGCGGCGCCCTCGTCGGCGATGGCGTCGAGGAGCGCCTGGAGGTTGGTGCCCGAGCCGGAGACGAGTACCACGATGCGGGCCGGGGCGGAGCGGGCGGGAGGAGAAGAGGAGGCCACGGTGGGGTCTTTCTCGCCGGGTCGTGCGGGGCGGGGGCTGTGTCGAGATTTTGTGCGGTCGTACAAAGCGAGGGGTTTCACGAATCCGGGGAACCCTACGAACGCGCCGACCGTCAGCAACGATACCGGCACACCCTGCGGCCCCCACGGGACGGGGGCGAGCACGGGAGGTAGCGTCAGGCGGGAGAACGCACGCAGTTCATGGTCACCGTCCGCCCGGCCCACCCGCCGGTCGAACGCCCACGACAAGGGGAAGACGCACTCCAGATGCCGGACCGACGCCGCCGCGCGGCTCTCCTCCGCCCGATCCCAGCCACCACGGGGTGGGGCCTCGCGCCCGTCACCTCCCCCGGGGCGGTCCTCCTGCCGCGCGAGCGCACGTCGTCGTCCGCCCCGGATTCCCCGTCCGCCGGCAGCCCGGGCCCGGACGACAACCCGTTCGCGCCGCCGCCGGCCGGCGCCCCCGACCAGGAGTGGCGCCCGCGGGCCCAGTCCAACGGGCGCGCCACGGGTGACGGCGACGGCGACGACGAGCAGCAGCAGCCGCAGGAGCAGCCCCCGGCGTGGGGCAGTCAGTGGAGCAGCCGGCAACCGGGCCGGCAGGGCGGCGACTTCGGCAGCGGGCCGGGCCGAGGCGGTGGCCAAGGCGGCGGCCAGGGCGGTTCCGGTGGACCGGGCGGTTCGGGCGGCTCCGGCAGCGGCCCCGGCGGGCTGCGCTGGGACCCCACCGACCCGATGCAGCGGCGTGCCCGGTACGCCCTCCTCGCCGGCATGTGGGCGTTCTTCTTCGTCCTCTTCAGCCTGCCCGAGGTGGCGCTGCTGCTGGGGGCGCTCTCCCTCTACTGGGGCATCAGCGCGCTGCGCGGCAAGGCCACCCCGAAGAAGGACACCACCGCGGCCCCGGAGGGGCGCGCGGCCACCGGTGCCACCCCGCCCCCGCCGGGCCGACCGGGCGGCGCCGCGGGCCCGGGGACCCGGCCGCAGACCACCGCCGCGATCGCCGGTGTGGTGACCGCGTCGCTGGCGCTGATGATGGTGGCCGCGACCTTCACCGTCCAGATCGTCTACCGCTCCTACTTCAGCTGCGTGAACGACGCGCTGACCCAGGCGGCGGGCAAGTCCTGCGAGAAGCTCCTGCCGCCGCAGCTGCGACCGCTGCTCAGCCAGCAGGAGCAGCAACCGCAGTAGCGGTCCGGGAAGGGCCGACGGCCGGCGTTCGGGCGCCTGCGCGCGGACCCTCAGGCGGCGGGCTCCCGGGTCTCCCGCCCCTCGCGGTTCCCCCGGTCCCCGCCCTCCTCCGGGCCCGGCGCCCGGCCGGCAGCGGGACGCGGCTGCGGCGAGGCCGCGTCTTTCGGCGTGCGGTGCGGGGCCCGGCGGCGGAACGGCAGGTCGGGCAGGTGACGGCCGGGGGCGCGGCCCTGTGCCGCCCGGCGTACGGACGACCGGCGCCAGGCGCGCAGCGCCAGCGTTGCGGGCACCGCGACCACGCCCGTCCAGCCAGCCGTCACCAGGCCGGTCAGCCACCAACTGGGGCCGAACGAGGCCAGTGCCCGCTCCCCCAGCGCGCCGCCGGCCAGTCCCGCGAGCACCGTCATCGCCAGGGCGCACAGGCCCGCCGCCAACGCCGCCGTGGCGGCGGTCCGCCGCCACGACCGGTGGCCGTCCCCGGCCGCGTACCGGGCCAACTGCACCACCGCGGCCGCCGGCACCACCAGTGCCAGCACCACCACCGGCCAGGCCCCGGGGCCCGGCTCCGGCAGGCCGCTGAGCAGCGGGAAGTGCGGCAGGGCGGGTCGCGGTGACGTGCCCAGCGGGCCGACCGCGGTCCCCGTGCCGACGGCGAAGCCGGGCCCCAGTCCGTAGGCGGCGCCCCAGACGGCCGTGTTGGGAAGCAGGGCGAGGCAGAGCAGCAGCACCGTGCTGCGGCCGGCCCAGTCGGGGGCGAGCTGGCCCAGGTCGTCCCCGAACCGGCCCGCGTGCAGGAGCAGCCCGATCAGGGCGAGCGCGGTGCCGGCGGCGAGCAGGGCGAGGGTGGCGGCGGCCGCGGCCTTGACGGCGGTGACGAGGCGCGGGCCGGTGAGCGCGGCGCGCAGGGCGGCCGGCAGGGCGTCCAGGGCCCGGGTGACGCGGTCCGGCAACAGGGCCGCGGCGTCCGGCCCGAGGGTGTGCCAGGCGGTGGCGGCGACGGTGGCGAGCGCGGTGCCGGGGACGGCGAGCAGCGCGGCGAGCGGGGCGGCGGTCAGCCGGCCGGTCGAGGTGTAGAGCAGGGCGCCGGCGGCGACCAGCAGGTATCCGGCGAGCAGGGCGCCGAGCAGGGTGCGCGGGGCGACCTCCGGGCCGGCGGCGGGGGCCTCGGGATCGCCGTCGGACTCCGGGAGGGCGGCGGTGGCCAGGGTGTCCCGGGCGGCGCGGTGCAGCAGCCAGAGGGGCAGCGCGGCGAGCAGCAGCGGGACGGTGCCGACCGGCGCCGGGCTGCCGGTCGACGTCACCTCGCGGACCAGGCCGCCGCCGTGTGCGGCGAACCAGAGTCCGGCGGCCAGGTGCAGCGCCCGGGAAGGGCCGCTGTCCGGGTACGGGGAGGCCACCCAGAGCAGCAGGACGGCGACCGCGAGGGCGCCGAGGCCGAGGCCGGCGGCGGTCACCCCGCTGATCACGGCGGTGCCGATCGCGGAGGACCGCCGCGCGGCGGTCCGGCCGTGGGAGGACAACGTGGTGCCGCGTTCGGTCGACTGGCTCACGCGGCCATGCTGCCAATAACCCCTGATTCCGCCACGTAACGGGCATGCGCCCGACGTGTCGCGCGCGTTCCTCCGCAGGACGTTTCCAGACTGCCGGTATGAGCGAGGACGACCGGCGACACCCCGACCAGAGTTCCGACGCGGCATCAGAAACCGTTGGCAACGACCCCCACGACAGCCCGTCGGCCCGCTTCGACGCGCTGTACGGGGCGCACGCCGGGCCGCTGATCCAGCAGGCGCTGGTGCTCACCGGACGGGCCCGGCTCGCCCGGCGGGCCGTGCAGCGGGCGTTCCGGACGGCCTGGCAGCGCTGGCCGGAGGTGGCGGCGGCGCCGGACCCGGTGGGGTGGGTGCGGGCGGCCGCCCACGACTACGCGCTGGCGCCGTGGCGGCGGCCGCTCCCCGGGCTGCGGTCGGCCGAACGTCCCGGGCCGGGCACGCCCGCGCCGCCGCCGGCCGCCCCGCAGGACCATGCGCTGCTGGTGGCGGTGCGGGCGCTGCCCGTTCCGTACCGCCGGGCGCTGCTGCTGCACGACGGGCTCGGGCTGGGGCTGCACGAGACCGCACTGGAAGTGGAGGCGAGCACGCCGGCGGCGACCGGGCGGCTGACGCACGCCCGGGAGTGCCTGGCCGAGCGGCTGCCGGAGCTGGGCCTCGCGGAGTTGTCGCCGGACGCGCAGGGCGCGGTGCTGCGGTCCCGGCTGACCGCGCTGGCGGCGTCCCGCCCGGTGGTGCCGCCGCCCGCGCCGGAGGTCCGGGCGGACGCGGAGCGCTGGACCCGGCTGACCACCCGTGCGGGGTTCGGGGCGGCCGGGCTGCTGGCGGTGACGGCGCTGGCGGTGTCGTTCACCGCGCCGGACGGCTACCGGCCACCGCGGCCGGTCGTGGCGGCGTCCGGCCCGGTGGTGCCGCCGTCCGCGCGGGCGGGCGCGCCACCGGTGGCCCAACAGGCGCACCGGGGCCCGCACCACCGGGCGCCGCACCACGGGGCGGCGGCGCACCGGGCACTGCCGTCGGGTGCCCGGCTCTCCCCCGACGCGCGGTGAGCCCGGCGGGCGCCGGGGTGAGCGCAGAGAGGCCGTGGGCCCGCACCCGGAGGGGTGCGGGCCCACGGCCGTCAGGCACGGGGCGGGGTCAGCCGCCCAGGATCTCGCGGGCCAGGAGCGCGGTCTCGGACGGCGTCTTGCCGACCTTCACGCCCGCGGCCTCCAGGGCCTCCTTCTTCGCCTGGGCGGTGCCGGACGAGCCGGACACGATGGCGCCGGCGTGGCCCATCGTCTTGCCCTCGGGCGCGGTGAAGCCCGCCACGTAGCCGACGACCGGCTTGGTGACGTTCGCCTTGATGAAGTCGGCCGCCCGCTCCTCGGCGTCGCCGCCGATCTCACCGATCATCACGATCAGGTCGGTGTCGGGGTCGGCCTCGAACGCCTCCAGGGCGTCGATGTGGGTGGTGCCGATGACCGGGTCGCCACCGATGCCGACGGCCGACGAGAAGCCGATGTCCCGCAGCTCGTACATCATCTGGTAGGTCAGCGTGCCGGACTTCGACACCAGGCCGATGCGGCCCGGCTTGGTGATGTCGCCCGGGATGATGCCGGCGTTGGACTGGCCGGGGGTGATCAGGCCGGGGCAGTTCGGGCCGATGATCCGGGTCTTGTTGCCCTTGGCCTTGGCGTACGCCCAGAAGGCGGCGGAGTCGTGCACCGCGATGCCCTCGGTGATGACGACGGCCAGCGGGATCTCGGCGTCGATGGCCTCGACGACGGCGGCCTTGGCGAAGGCCGGCGGGACGAAGAGGACGGAGACGTTGGCGCCCGTCTCCTCCATCGCTTCCTTGACGGAGCCGAAGACCGGGACCTCGGTGCCGTCGAAGTCGACGCTGGTGCCGGCCTTGCGCGGGTTGACACCACCGACGATGTTGGTGCCGTCACCGAGCATGAGCTTGGTGTGCTTCATGCCGGTGGCGCCGGTCATCCCCTGGACGATGACCTTGCTGTCCTTGGTGAGGAAGATAGCCATGGTGTTTGGAGTCCTCGTCCCTTACTTGGCCGCGGCCAGCTCGGCGGCCTTGTCGGCCGCACCGTCCATCGTGTCCACGCGCTGCACCAGCGGGTGGTTGGCGTCCGAGAGGATCTTGCGACCCAGCTCGGCGTTGTTGCCGTCGAGGCGGACGACCAGCGGCTTGCTGACGTTCTCGCCCTTGGACTTGAGGAGCTCCAGGGCCTGCACGATGCCGTTGGCGACCTCGTCGCAGGCGGTGATGCCGCCGAAGACGTTGACGAACACGGACTTCACGTCCGGGTCGCCCAGGATGATCTCCAGGCCGTTCGCCATGACCTCGGCGGAGGCGCCGCCGCCGATGTCGAGGAAGTTGGCGGGCTTGACGCCGCCGTGGTTCTCGCCGGCGTAGGCGACGACGTCCAGGGTGCTCATGACGAGACCCGCGCCGTTGCCGATGATGCCGACCTGGCCGTCGAGCTTGACGTAGTTCAGACCCTTGGCCTTGGCCGCGGCTTCGAGCGGGTTAGCCGCGGCCTTGTCCTCCAGGGCCTCGTGCTCCGGCTGGCGGAACTCGGCGTTGGCGTCCAGGGAGACCTTGCCGTCGAGGGCGATGACCTCACCGGAGGCGACCTTGGCCAGCGGGTTGACCTCGACGAGGAGGGCGTCCTCCTTGATGAAGGTCTGCCACAGCGTGACCATCACCTCGGCGACCTTCTCGGCGACCTCGGCCGGGAACTGCGCCAGGGCGACGATCTCGCGGGCCTTCTCGATGGAGACGCCCTCGTTGGCGTCGACCGGGACCTTGGCGAGCTTCTCGGGGGTCGTCGCGGCGACCTCCTCGATGTCCATGCCGCCCGCGACCGAGGCCATGGCCAGGAAGGTGCGGTTGGTGCGGTCCAGGAGGTAGGAGACGTAGTACTCCTCGGCGATCTCCGGAGCCGTCTCGGCGATCATCACCTTGTGGACCGTGTGGCCCTTGATGTCCATGCCGAGGATGTCCGTCGCCCGGGCGACGGCCTCGTCCGGCGTGGCGGCCAGCTTCACGCCACCGGCCTTGCCGCGGCCGCCGACCTTCACCTGCGCCTTGATGACGGACTTGCCGCCAAGGCGCTCGGTCGCCGCGCGCGCCGCCTCAGGCGTGTCGATGACTTCACCGGCCAGCACCGGTACACCGTGCTTGGCGAAGAGGTCCCTCGCCTGGTACTCGAACAGGTCCACGCGCGTCCGTCCCTTGTCTTCTCAGAATCGCCGTAGTGATCGCGGTTCGTTCGTCTGCGATGGGCGTGCCGCGAAGGGCAACGTGACGGCGCTGTCACTGGGGAGGCGTATGCACGGTGTCCGGATACGCGGCATGTCCGTCTCGCAGGGTATCTCCGCTGGACATGCGTCCCTAAATCAGAGATCACACTCCGGCGGTGATTACGGTCACAGATCTTTTGGCCAACGTGCTCCGCCGCCCCTTTTCCGCAGGGGCACCTCGGCGCGCCGGAGGTATTTCGCAGGGCCGACCGGGCGTGCGGGCGACCGGGCCGCCGTCCGCCGTGCACTCCGGCGTCGTGCGCCGTTCGGGCGGCGGGTGCCGGCGCCCCCGTGCACCCGTGCGCACCCGGCCCGTCCGGTTCCGGTTGCGGGGAAGCGGGAAGCCCTTCGAGAAGACTCCGCAACGGGCCAGCACAAGACCTCCGCAGGCGGTGTCCGGAAAGGCCCTTGCCCCGCCAACTCCCGCTGAAAGACACTGCGTTGAGCACTTACGCATCAGGAGTCACAGGCCGGAGTCGCGCACTTCCGGGCTTGGTCCCGTGCGGGTCGGACCGCGGAACACGGACCGCCTCGCGCCGGATGCAGACGGGGGAACTTGATGGGTAGTGGGGGGGATGCCCGACCGCGCTCACCGCTGGATGCGGTCGCGGACTCTTCCGCGCCTGCCGTCCCTCCCCCTTCTCCCCGCCCACCCCTCCCGGTTTTCTCGATTTCTTGGTGTCCTCACACTCGGTGCCTGAAGGGATTGGAGGGGGAATGCCGACACATACGACCTATCCCGGCGTCTATGTCGAAGAACTTCCCAGCAGCATCCGCAGCATCACCACCGTGACGACCTCGGTGACCGCGTTCGTCGGCCACACCCGGCGCGGCCCGCTCAACCAGCCCGTCCGGATCACCAGCTTCGCCGACTTCGAGCGCCGCTTCGGCGGCCTGACCTCACGCAGCCCGGTCTCCTACGCCGTCCACCAGTTCTTCGGCAACGGCGGCGCCGTCGCGGTGATCGTCCGGGTCGCCAAGGCCGGCAGCGGCAAGGAGGCCCAGGTCACCCTGGAGTCCACCGAGGGCCGCAGCCAGTGCCCGGTCCTGGAGGTGCACGCCAAGGAGCCGGGCATCTGGGGCGACGGCCTGCGCATCGCCGTGGACCACGACACCCCGTGCCCGGAAGAGACCTTCAACCTCCAGGTCCTCGACGCGCACGGCACCGCCCGCGAGTCCTTCACCGGGTTGTCCATGGACCCCGGCAGCGGCCGGTTCGTCGAGACGCTCGTCAACGCCGGCTCGTCGCTGATCCGCGTGGCGGCCGTGGGCGAGGACCGCCCGGACCCCTCCGGCACCGTCTCCAAGCCGTTCCACCACGAACTCCCGGACCTGACCGTGGAGTTGACGGTGAAGATCGGCGAGGTGGAGCGGGAGTTCACGCTCTACGACCCGGACTGCGACGGCGAGCCGCCGTGCGACGTCACCGAGCTGGCGCTGCTGCTGGAGCACAAGCTGCGCTCCCTGCCGGACGCGCCCGGCAAGCACGCCTTCGCGGGCGCCCAGGTGATCTCCTTCGGACGCCGCATCCAGGTGGTGGCCGGCTCCACCGACCCCGGCGACGTGGTCCGCTTCCTCGGCGAGTGCGCCAACGACCTGGGGCTGGAGGCGTCGGTCAATCCGCCGGTCTTCCCGCTGTGCGGCGGCGAGGACGGCGACCCGCCCGGACCGCGCGACCTCATCGGCAGCGAGGCCCGCAAGAGCGGCCTCCAGGCGCTGCGCGACATCCCCGACGTCAACCTGCTCGCGCTGCCCGAGCTGGCCTCGTACGCGTCGGTCGACGACGCGCTCACGGTGGTCTCGGCGGCCCAGCGGCTGTGCCGGGAGCGGCGGATCTTCCTCCTGGTGGACGCGCCCGCGGCGTGGGGCAGCGTGGACGCCGCCCGGGCCGGGATCGGCGCCTTCGACGCGGTCCGCGACGACCACGCGGCCCTGTACTTCCCGCACCTTCAGCTCACCGACCCGCTCACCGGCCGGCTGCGGTCCTTCCCGCCGTCCGGCGCGCTGGCCGGCGTGATCGCCCGCACCGACGGCGAGCGCGGGGTGTGGAAGGCGCCGGCGGGCACCGAGGCGCGGCTGGCCGGCGTGCACGGGCTGACCGTCAAGCTCACCGACCGCGAGAACGGCCTGCTCAACCCGCTCGGCCTCAACTGCCTGCGGACCTTCCCGATGGTCGGCCCGCTGGTGTGGGGCGCCCGCACGCTCCAGGGCTCGGACGCCCTGGACAGCGAGTGGAAGTACGTCCCGGTGCGCCGGCTGGCCCTGCACGTCGAGGAGAGCCTGCTGCGCGGTCTGCAGTGGGTGGTCTTCGAACCCAACAACGAGCAGCTGTGGCAGCAGATCCGCCTCAACGCCTCCGCCTACCTGCACTCCCTCTTCGAGAAGGGCGCCTTCCAGGGCGGCACCCCGCGGCAGGCGTACTTCGTCAAGTGCGACAAGGACACCACGACCGAGGCGGACATCGAGAACGGGATCGTGAACGTCGTGGTCGGCATCGCGCCCGTCAAACCGGCCGAGTTCGTGATCGTCAAGATCCAGCAGTTGGCCGGCCAGTTCGACCTGTAGGGCGCGGGGCGCCGGGTCCGGCCGACGGGCCGGCCCCCGTGCGCCCCACGACGCCGACGTTCAAGGAATCCGACGTGAAGGAATCCGATGGCTGAGTTCAAGATCAACGCCCATCGCTTCGACCCGTACAAGAACTTCAAGTTCCTGGTCCTGTGGGACGGCCGGACGGTTGCCGGGGTCAGCAAGATCAGTCCGCTCAAGCGCACCACCGAGGTCGTCAAGCACCGCAACGGCGGCGACCCCAGCTCCCCGCGGAAGTCCCCGGGCCGCTCCGAGTTCGAGGGCATCACCCTGGAGCGCGGGGTCACCCACGACCCGGAGTTCGACCGCTGGGCCAACAAGGTCTGGCAGGTCGGCGCCGGCCTCGGCTCGGAGGTGTCGCTCGCCGACTTCCGCAAGGACATCGTCATCCAGGTCCTCAACGAGGCCGGGCAGGTCGCCGTCTCGCACAAGATCTACCGGTCCTGGCCCAGCGAGTACCAGGTCCTGGGCGAGATGGACGCCAACGCCAACGCGGTGGCCATCCAGAGCCTCAAGCTCGAATGCGAGGGCTGGGAACGCGACTACGAGGTGCCCGAGCCGGAGGAGCCCTCGTTCACCCACCCGGCCTGAGCCGCGGCACCGGGGGTGGTGGGGCGACGGGGTAACGGATGACGGTCACCGGGCCGGCGGAACTGCTGGCCACCTGGGAGGCCGGGCTGGCCGAGCGGGGCGCCGCCCGGGCCCTTCTGCTGCACCGGGCGGCCCGGCCCGGCGCGGCGCCCAACGCCCTTGCGTCGGCGCCGCTCGGGGAGCGCGCGGCCGACCTCTTCGCGCTGCGCCGGGCGCTGTTCGGCGACCGCATGGAGGTCACGCTCTCCTGCACGGTGCCCAGCTGCGGCGCCGCGCTGGAATGCGAGTTGGACGCCGGGGAGTTGGCGGCCGCGCGACCGCGACCGCCGGAGGACGGGCTGCGGGTGGACGAGGGCGAGTGGACGGTCCGGTTCCGGCTGCCCAACCCCGCGGACCTCGCCGCCGTGGCCGCCGCCCGAGCCCCCGACGGCACCACCGCCCGGCGGCTGCTCGCGGCCCGCTGCGCCCTCGCCGCCCGGCGAGCCGGCCGGCCGGCCACCCCCGAGGAGGTCGCCGCCCTGCCCGACCCGGTGCTCAAGCGGTTCGCCGCGGCCGCCGAGGACGCCGACCCCGGCGCGGAACTGACCCTGGAGATCGCCTGCCCGGAGTGCGGCGCGGCCACCCCGGCGGAGCTGGACATCGCCGCGTACCTGTGGACCGAACTGGACGCCTGGGCCCGGGACCTGCTCCTCGACGTCCACCTGCTCGCCTCCGCCTACGGCTGGAGCGAGCCCGAGATCCTGGCGCTCAGCCCGCTGCGGCGCCGCTACTACCTGGAGCTGTGCGCGGATGCCTGAGATGCCCGAGCGGACGCCCGCCGCGTCCGGCGACTACCTCGGCCGGCTGCTGGCCCGGCACGCGCCGCCGCCCGATCCCTTCGGCGCGCCGGACGGCGCCGACGCCCCGGCGGCGCGCACGCTCGTCCGGCCGCGGCTGCCCGGCCCGTTCGAGCGGGCGGAGGCGGTGCGTGGCCCGGCCGCCGACGATCCGGGCGACGACGGTCCGTCGTCCCCGTGGTCGACCGGACGACCCGCCGCGGCACCGTTCGCCTCGGCCGCCCCGCGCACCGAGCGGTGGACGGAGGTCCGGACGCAGCATGCGCGGGAAACCGTGGTGCGCACCGAGGCGGCGCCGGACCGCGCGACCGACCGCGCGGCGGCCGAACGGGAGCCGGGGCCGGGCGCGTTGCTGCGGCCCGCCGCCACGGCCGCGCCGGGGGCCCGGGCCGCCGCCGAGGGCGCCCGGCCCCGGGGACGGACGGCGGCCGGCACCGAGGAGACGGCGCCGGGCCGCGGGGCGTCGCCGGGCGGACCCGAGCCGGTGGGCCCGACGCCCACCGGCGTGCTGCGCCCGCGCCTCGACGACCTGCCGGCACCGCGCCGTCCGGTGCCGCCCCGCGCCGGTGCCGCGACCGGCCGGCGGGGCCCGCGCGGCCCGGCCGAGCGGGTGGTGCACGTGCAGATCGGCCGGCTGGAGGTCAGTGCGGCCGGCGCCGAACGGTCCGCGGCCGGCACCGGTCCGGCGCGCCCCGAGCGGCGGGCGCCCGCGCTGAGCCTCGCGGACTACCTGGCCACCCAGCAACGGACTTCAGGGGGACGGTCCACATGAGCAACGCACTCGCCCTCGCGACGGTCACCCAGGCCCTTGCGCTGCTGATCGAGCACAACCTGCATCCGGAGATCGACCTGGCCGTCTCGGTGGAGACCCGCAAGCCGCCGGCCGATCCCCCGACCGACCCGACGATCACCGTGTTCCTGTACCAGGTCTCGCACAACCCCTCGATGCGCAACTCCGACCTGGTCACCCGGGCCTCCGACGGCACCCTGCTCAAGCGCCCCGCCGCCGCGATCGACCTGCACTTCCTGATCAGCGCGTACGGCGAGGAGCAGGAGCTGGTCGGACAGCGGCTGATCGGCAGCGTGGTGCGGACCCTGCACGAGATCCCGGTGCTGCCCCGGGAGTTGATCGAGGAGGCGGCCGAACGCCCCTACCTGGCGGGCAGTGACCTCGCCGAGTCCCTGCAGAAGGTCCGGTTCACGCCGACCCAGATGGACGTGGACGAGACCTCCAAGCTCTGGGGAATGCTCAACAACACGCCGTACTCCCTGTCGGTGGCCTACCAGGCGTCGTTGGTGCTGCTGGACGGCCACCAGAAGCCGGCGCCGGCCCGCCCGGTCAAGCGTCCGGAGGTGACGGTGGTGCCGGAGGTGCCGCCGGAGGCGCCGTTGGGGGACGCGGCGGCGCCGCTGGGGGACGCGGCCCCGGTACCCGGTGCGGCGGACGGCCCGGCAGCGGACGGCCGGTCGGTGGGCAGCACGGCGGCGGACGGCCGGTCGGCGGACGACGCGCCGACAGGCGCACCCGAGGCGCCCGCCCCCACGAAACGGCCCGCGAAGAAGACGCCGGGCGGCCCCCGGAAGGCCACCAAGTCGACCACACAGAACGGGAGTTCAGGCGGTAACCGCACGGGGAACGGCTCGCGCCCCCGTCCCCGCAAGACGCCCGGCGACGGCCCGCGGCAGGCGGCCCGCACCGACGACGCGGGCCGGACCGACGACGGCGGGGAGGGCTGAGGCGCGGTGCGGGGAACGGGGGCGGAGGAGGACGCGGGCGACATGGCGGGCAACGGCGGGAACAACCCCGGGGCGGCGGCGCCCGGCGAGGCGGACACCGAGGCGGACGGCACAGCGCTGGCCGGCGCCGTCCGGGCCGTGCTCGCGCGCCTGGACGCACACGCCGCCCGGGCCCACGGCAACGCCCGCACGGGCACCGGCGGGGACGCGACCGCAGCCGGGACGGCGGGCCCGGCCGCCACCCCCGACGGCGAGGAGGACGCGTCGAAGCCCGGCGCCCCCTCCCCCCAAGCCCTCGACACCCTCACCGCCTGCTTCGGGCTGACCCCCTTCGAGCGGGCGGTCGTCCTGCTCGCCGCGGCCGCCGAGCTGGACCCGACCACCGGCGCCCGCTGCGCCGCCGCCTGCGGCGACCCGTCCCGCCCGCACCCCACGTTCTCGCTCGCGCTGGCCGCGCTCGACGCACCCCACTGGAGCGCCCTGACGCCGGTCGCCCCGCTGCGCCGCTGGCGACTGGTCGAGCTGGAGGACGAGACCCGGCTGACCGCCAGTCGCCTGCGGCTCGACGAACGCATCCTGCACTTCCTCGCCGGCGCCCCCTACCTGGACGCCCGGCTGCACGGCCAACTGCGCCGCACCGTCCCGCCCGAGACCCTGCCGCCCGCCCACGAGACGGCCGCCCGGCAGGTGGCGGCGGGCTGGACGGGTGCCAGGCCCGGCGCCCCGTTGCGGGTCGAGCTGGTCGGCGGTGACCTGCGGACCCGGGGGGAGATCGCGGCCGCCGCGGCCCGCCGCTCCGGCCTCGGCCTCTACGCGATGAGCGCCGCCGACGTCCCGAGCGACCCCGCGGAACGGGACCGGCTGGCCCGGCTCTGGCAGCGGGAGGCGATCCTGCTGCCGGCCGCGCTGCTGGTCGAGGTCGGCGAGCTGGACCGGGAGCAGCAGGCCGCCGCGGACGCCTTCGTCGCCGGCAGCGCCGTCCCGCTGGTCGTCGCCGGCCAGGAGCCTCGGCAGACCGGCCACCCGCGCGGCGCCCGCGTCACCGTCCCCGCACTCTCCGACGAGGAGCAACTCGGCCTCTGGAGCGACGCCTTCACCGACCTCCCCCAGGTGACGGAACGCCATCTAGCGTCCCTCGTGGCCCAGTTCCAGCTTCCTGCGCACGTGGTGCGGTCCGCGGCGGCCAGCGTGCACCGCGACCTGCCGTCCTCCGGCACCGTCGATGCCGTCGATGCCGTCGACGTCGTAGAGCTGGCCTGGCGGGCCGGGCTCGCCGAGGCGCGGATGGGCCTGGACGAACTGGGCCGCCGGATCGAACCGCGGGCCGGCTGGGACGACCTGGTGCTCGCCGACCGGCAGCTGCGCATCCTCCAGGAGGTCGTCGCGCACGTCCGCCAGCGCGGCACCGTCTACCGGGACTGGGGCTTCGCGAAGTCGCTGCGCAGCGGTCTGGGCGTCACCGCGCTCTTCGCCGGCGGTTCCGGCACCGGCAAGACGCTGGCCGCCGAGGTGATGGCCAAGGAACTCGGCCTGGACCTCTTCGTCGTCGACCTCTCCCAGGTCGTCAGCAAGTACATCGGCGAGACCGAGAAGAACCTCAGCCGGGTCTTCGACGCGGCCGAGCGCGGCGGCGCGCTGCTCCTCTTCGACGAGGCGGACGCGCTGTTCGGCAAGCGCAGCGAGGTCAAGGACAGTCACGACCGCTACGCCAACCTGGAGGTCAGCTACCTGCTGATGCGCATGGAGGCGTACCGCGGCCTGGCCGTCCTCACCACCAACATGAAGAAGGCCCTGGACTCGGCCTTCATGCGGCGGATCCGGTTCGTCGTCGACTTCCCCTTCCCCACCGAACGGGAGCGGGCGGAGATCTGGCGCCGGGTGCTGCCGGCCGAGGCCCCGACGAAGGGCGTCGACCCGGCGCTGCTGGCCCAACTCACCGTCGCCGGCGGCTCGATCCGCAACATCGCGCTCTCCGGCGCGTTCCTCGCCGCGGAGGAGGGCGACCGCCTCCAGATGCGCCACATGCTGGCCGCGGCCCGCACCGAGTACCTGAAGCTGGAACGTTCTCTGGCGCCGTCGGAGGTCCACGGATGGGTCTGAAGCACGAGGTCGGCAGGAACGCCACGCGGACGGCCCGACCCGTCCCCACGACACCGGCACCGGCACCCGCACCGGCGTCGCATGCCGCGCACCGCACGCCGGCACCCGCGCCGGCACACGAGGACCCGCGGGCGTCCCGCTCCCCCGGCACGTTCCGCATCGACATCGACGAGCTGGTGCTGGACGGCTTCGACGCCCGCATCGACCCGAGCCGGGTGTCGGCCGCGTTCCGGGCCGAGTTGAGCCGCCTGGTGCGCGAGCGGGGCGTGCCGCTGGCGGCGGACGGCGGCACGGACCTCGCGCTCGACGGGCTCGCCGGCCTGCCGCCACTACCGGCCACCACCCACCCCGTACGGCTGGGCGAGGCGCTGGCCCGCGCGGTGCACGCGGGCCTCACCGGGCGGGGGGAGCCGCGATGAGCAGCACGAACCGCTCGGCCACCCAGGACGACCGGGCCGCCCGCGACGCACGGCGCCGCAAGCGCAAGGAGCAGTCCGCCAAGTCCGCCGCCCCCGAGCCCAAGAACATCGTCAGCGGCGCCGGCCAGCCCCTCGACCTCAGCGTCCGCCGCGAACTGGAGGAACAGCTCGGCCACGACTTCAGCCAGGTCCGCCTGCACACCGACCGCGACTCCGGACGGCTCGCGGACCTCATGGGCGCCGACGCGTTCGCCGTCGGCCGGGACGTCTTCTTCCGCGAGGGCGCCTACCGCCCCGGCACCGCCGACGGCCGACGCCTCCTCGCCCACGAACTCCTGCACACCGTCCAGGACCCGCACGGCCCCGGCGCCCTGCGCGCCGGCCGCGACCTGGGCGCGGTCAGCCTCCCCCAGGAGGCCATCGAACGCGAGGCGGAGGACGCGGCCCAGGAGTCCGTCCGCGCCGCCATGCTCGGCACCACACGACCGGACCACCCGACCCCGACCGTCGAGCCGGGACAACAAACACCCGGCTGGCTCCGCTACGCCACGGTGGACGCCGACCGCCACCGCAGCGAACTGATCGACCCGGCGACCCTCGTGGACCGCCTGGCGAACGGGGTGCTGCGGTCGTTACGGGGGGATCCGGAGGATCGATCGGGGCGGGTGCGTCTCGAAATCGCCCGGATGGCACCCGAATTGCAGGAGTCGGTGCTGGACCGGCTGGAGGTGCGGCTGCTCAGTTCCGACTTCGACCGGCTGCTGGAACTGGTGACGGAGTCCGAGGTGCTGCCGACCGGCTTCCAGCCGTCGTCCACCCCCGAGCCGGTGCCCGACGCCCTCGCCCAGGTGCTCGACGAGCGGGCGGGCCAGGAACAGCAGGGCCAGGGCGCCGCACGGGCGGAGAAACAACGCGCCGAGGACGTCACCGAGGAGAAGAAGGACGCCAAAGGGCGCGCGGAGAAGCAGGACCAGGACCAGAGCAGGGCGCAGCGCGACGCGGCGGCGGAGGACCAGGAGGCCGGCGAGCGCAAGGCGCACGAGGACGAACGGGCCGTCGAGGGCGCGGACGCCAAGCAGGAGCAGCAGCAGGCCGACGAACAGCAGGGCCAGGAGCGTCAGGAGGCCGATCAGGCCGATGCCACCAAGGCGGACCGGGCCAAGGACGGTGCCGAGCGCACCAAGGAGGAGCGCAAGGCCCAGCGGGAGCGTGAGGAGGCCGACCCGGAACAGGCCAACCGTCCCGGCGCCGACAAACGCAAACGCAACGACGACGCGAAGAAACCCGCGGACGGCTCGAAGCAGGAGGAGCTGGAGAAGAAGAAGCGGGAACAGCCCGGGCCGGTCCGCCCGGAGAAGGTCGACGAGCGGGCCGACCAACGGGACAGCGCACTGTCCGAGCACGGGCTGAACGAACAGGACGAGGAGGACGGCCCGCCCCGCGAGGAGGAACAGCCGATCGGGCTGGAGGCGGGCGCCGAGAAGGACATCGGCGCGAGCGGGGACGCCGGCGCAGCGGCCAAGGGCGGCGCGGGCCCGGGCGAGGCCGCGCTGAAACCGGAGGACTTCCTCCCCGACGCCGACCTGGACGTCTCGTCCGTACCGACCGCCGAGCATCCCGACGCCGCGCTGCCGACGTTCCCCACTCCTCCGCCCACCAAGGCCGAGCAGGTCCAGCAGGAGCGCGAGAACGCGGCGGACGACGAGGAGCACGAGGACGAGCCGGAGGCCGAGACCAAACCGCCGGGTGCGGAGCTGGGCCCGGTCGAGGGCGAGGCGCCGCAGCCGGAGCACGGGCCCGCCGGGGAGGCCGGGGACCGCACCGAGAAGGACCTCCAGCCCTCGATGCCGGTCGAGCAGGAGGTCGGGCCGGACCCGGAGGCCGAGGACCGGCAGGCCCAGGAGCCGGAGGCCGAGGAGAAACGGGATCCGGACCAGGCCCAGGACAAGGACGAGGACGGCGCCCGCCAGGCCAAGCAGGACGCCGACGACAAGGACGCGGACCGCGACGCGGAGGGCGGCACCGGCGAGGAGGCGCCGGACGCCAAGGAGGCCCAGGACGAGCAGACGGAGAAGAAGGAGCAGGACGCCCAGGAGGAGAAGCGTCAGGCGCAGGAGCAACCGGAGGGCGCGGCGGCCGGGAAGCCGGCCGGGGTCCCGTCGGACGGCTCGGCGAGCGCGGGCGGGGACTCGTCCACGTCATCGGCCTCCTCTTCGGCCCCACCCGCCGGTGCGCACACCGACCGTACGCCGGCCGAGGACCGGCGTCCGTCCCCCGCTGCGCGCCGGGGAGCCGAGCCCGTGCGGGCCGAACGGGACGCGCCGGGCGCCAAGAGCGCGGTACCGAAGGAGTCGGGGCCCGGTGCGGCGCCCGGCGGCGCGGTGGGCGGCACCGAGCCGGCCAATGCGCCGTCGGCCGCCGCCGGCCCCGGCGGCGCACCCTCCGTCGCCCAGGCCGCGGTCGGTCCGGCGTCCCAACAGGCCGACAGTCCCGGCAAGATGGGCGCGCCCGCGCCCGAGGGCGCGAAGGCCCAACCGGACGCCTCGTTGGAGAAGGACGGCGGGGGCTGTGCGCCACCGGCACCGTCCGCCGAGAAGGAGGACGGCGGCGGGGGCTGCGGCGGGGGCGGCGGGGGTGCGAAGGCCGCCGAGGAGAAGAAGGAGAAGGCTCCGGACGTCTCGGCGCAGGACCCCAAGGCGGCGCTGAACACCGTCGGTCAGCTCGCTCCGGACCAGGCGCAGGAGGCACTGCCCGGGCTGGGCGGCGCGGCGGACAAGAAGGTCAACGACGAGCAGCAGCGGCTCGACGCCAATCCGCCGAAGCGGGAACGGCCTTCCGGGGCACCGCAGACCCTGCACGGGAAGCCGGCGGAACAGGCCCCGGAGACCCCGGTCACCGGCCAGTTGGAGAGGCTCGGCCCGGAGGAGCAGGGCGAGAAGCAACGGGCCAAGGGCAGCGAGAAGGCCGAGGGCGCCAAGCCGACCGACAACATCCCGACGCCGCACGTGCCGCCCTCGAAGGACGGCAAGCTCACGTCGGACGACGCCAAGAGCGTGGCGGCGGCCGCGGACCAGGTCCCGACCAGCGACCCCGAGCTGCACAACAAGACCGTCGGCCCGGCCCCCAAGATCAAACTGGAGGGGGACAGCGACCCGCAGCGCACGGACAAGCAGGCGGAGAAGCTCAAGGAGAAGCAGGGCAAGATCCAGGACACCGGACGCTCGGACGCGTCCAAGTCGCTGGGTGAGGACAAGATCTACCCCGACGCTCCCCAGGAGGAACTCCAGGGGAAGGCGCAGGGCGGCCGGGCCGGCGCGGGGGGCGGCGGAGGCGCGGCGGCCGGTGGGGCACCGAAGCCCGGCGCCGGGGCGGTGGCCAAGCAGGAGCGCGGCGGCGAGATCAAGAGCGCCACCGGCCAGGCCGGCACCCAGGTGGCCGCCAAGGAGAAGGAACAGCAACAGGGCGAGCAGAAGGCCAAGCAGGAGAAGCAGCAGCAGATCGACAACGAGGTCACGCGCAACACCGAGCAGCAGACGGCGGAGCGCGGCCGGGTGGCCGACCAGTCCAGGACGGAGCGTCAGAACTGGCGCGACGAGCAGGACAAGAAGATCGAGAACGCCGACAAGGACACCGAGAAGGAGCACAAGGACGGCAACGACAAGATCACCAAGGAACGCGACACCAAGGACAAGGAGGTGGACGACCGAAAGAACAGCGACAACAAGGACATCAACACCAAGGCCGATGAGGCGGACAAGGACGCCAAGAAGAAGAAGGACGAGAAGAAGAAGGACTCCGACAGCCTCTTCGGCAAGATCGTCGATGCCGTCGCCGACTTCTTCAAGGACCTCCTGGACGCCGTCACCAAGATCTTCGACGAGGCCCGCAAGGCGATCAACAGTGTCATCGACACCTTCAAGGAGTGGGCGAACAAGGCGATCGACGCGGTCCGCGACTTCGCCGTCAAGGCCATCAACGCGGTCGCGGACGCGCTCATCGCCATCGGCGACGTGCTGCTGGCCGCGTTCCCGGAACTCCGCGACAAGTTCCGCAAGGCCATCAACGACCTGCGTGACAAGGCGATCGCCACCGTCAACAAGCTCGCCGACGGCCTGAAGAAGGCCGTCAACGACCTCCTCGACGCACTCGCCGCCGGCCTCAACGCGCTCCTCAACGTCCTGGAAGCGGGCCTCAAAGCGGCCATCAAGATCTTCCGCGACGCCATCGTCGGCGCCCTCAAGTTCGCCGAGGCCGCGATCCAGGCCCTCGGCCAATTCGCCGCCCTCGTCGCGGACATCGCCCCGGACCCCGGTGGCTGGCTCTCCAAGGCCGGCAGCGCCGCCAAGACCGGCATCCAGGAACACCTCTGGGGCGCCATCAAGACCGCGGTCAAGCAGTGGTTCGACACCAAGGTCGAGGGCATCCTCGGCCTCGGCAAGGCCGTCATCAACGTCCTGATCAAGGGCTGCATGTCCTTGAAGCAGATCGGCAAGATGGCCTGGGACGCGGTGATCGCCGCCCTCCCGATGATGATCGCCCAACTCGTCATCGAGAAGGTCGTCTCGATGATCATCCCGGCGGCCGGTGCGATCCTCACCATCGTTCAGGGCCTGATGGCCGCGTGGCAGTCGATCAGCGCGATCCTCTCCGCCTTCGGCAAGTTCTTCGCCTTCCTCAAGGCCGTGAAGTCCGGCCCGGCCGCCTGCCTCTTCGCCGAAGCCGTCGCCGCCGGCGTCGTCGCCCTCCTGGAACTCATCACCAACCTCCTCCTGGCCCGCCTCGGCCGGGCCGCGAAGGGCGTCGGCAACCGCCTCAAGGGCATCGCCCAAAAGATCATGAAGGGCCTGAAGAAGACCGGCAAGGGAGCCCGCAAGGCCGCCGGCAACGCCGTCAACCGCGCCCGCGGCGCCGTCCGCAAGGCCACCCAGGCCCTCCGCAAACCCACCGGCCCCACCAAGCCGAAGGGCCCCAAGGTCCCCACCCGTCCCGGCGCCTCCACCGAACACCACCCCACCACCCACCCCGGCTCCAAGGGCCCCGCCACCTCCCACGACCGCCCCACCAGCCGCACCCCCGACCGCGAACGCGCCCGCCGCCGCGAAGAAGACACCGCCAAACGCGAACGCGACGCCGAGGACCCGAAGAAGCACCCGGTCCCGAAGGCGCCGGAGAACGAGCACACCCCCGCCCCGAAGAAGCCCACCCAGGAGGAACCGGGGACCAAGACCCCCAAGAAGGAACACGAGGAGAAGCCCCCGGAGCACAAGCCCGAACCCAAGCACGACAAGAAGCCCGAAACCCCCAAGAAGAAAAAGGAAACCGAGGCCCCCAAGCGCACCAGGCCCCGCAAGCCCACGTCCCCGCTGGGCCGCGCCCTCAAAAAGATCAAGGGCAAGGTCAAGTCCGCCCTCAAGAAGGTCCGCAACGCCGGCAAGTCCCTGGGCAAGAAACTCCGCAAGTCCAAGCTGGGCAAGGCCCTGAAGAACAGTGCCAAGAAGGCCCGCGACTTCTTCAGGAAGAAGCGCGAGAACTTCCGGGATCGCCGGAAGCACCGCACCGAACAGAAGAAGCAACACCGCGAGAAGCAGAAGAAGAAAGAGAAGTCACCAGAGGCCAAAAAGGCACGACTCGAAAAGATCGTCAGCCGCATACGTCCCACACTGACCAAAATTCTACGGAAAGGAGTACCGGAGCCGGTATTGCGAATCGTCCTCAGAGCCCTCCAAACATGGCACCGACTCTCCGGTCTCACCGCTTCAGGGGATACTCACTTCAACATCGTCGCCTCACTGAATCCACAGGCAGAGGTCACAAAGGGCGAATTCGAAACATTCCCTCTCGGCTCAGAGGATGAAGTCACCAATGAAATCCGCAGGAGGATCACCGCAGAATTCTCCGGAAGGACCGAGGTCAGCCTGGGGCACGTCATGAACGTATGCGACGACATCTCGAAAGATGTCCTCGGAAAGGGCATCACCGAACGCAACAGGCAGGATCGCGTGGCGACGACCGACAGCGATAACGCAAAGTTCAAGAAACCTGCTCAAGGGAAGCTCGAATGGGAACCTCCGGAGAACGTCCTGAGGAGCACGTCAGCCAGGTCGTTCCCCGATTCAGTACTCCTCTACTTCAACCGACCGACACGCAACAAGCAAGAGATAGGACGCGTCGCACTAGGGCAATTCCGACAACTTCACGAATACATGGAGGTCGGCACGGAGGGTGGCCAAACCCTTTACGAGGATACACTCGGAAACGAGTACGTACTCAGCCAGCGAGGGACGAAGGTGCCTCGTTACGTGAACCGGAATCTTAACGAGTTCGATAAGCCCAGAAAAGGCGCAAGAGGGATCGATGCCTCAGACCCAGGCGCCTCACCCTCTCCGGAGTACATCGCGGAACACGTTCAAGGGCCCAAGGGTGGAAGGAAGGCCAAAAAGCGCTCCGCCTTCATTTCCACGACGAAGCTGGATCTCGCGAATCTCACGAACGCCAAAGGGGAAAGCCTCGGCGGAGAACACGGGCGTGCAAAAATCGACCTGCTAAAGGTTCCGGCCAGCCAGATCTTCGATCTAACAAATGCAGAAAACCAGACAGAGTGGGGGCTCGGATCACCGAATACTCCCAAACAGAAACAGGCTCTTCAGGACGTAATTCGCACCCAGGAGGTGTTGGTTGTCGGACCCATCCCCGCCGCCGCCATAGAAGAGGTCGCCTACCCCTAGAGGAAGTGCAATGAGTTTTGACTCCTACCATTGGATCGATGCACCTATCGCCGACGTCGAGCTCACCGAGGCACGGAGCCGGCTCGCCTCAGGCACAGCAAGCGGAGTAGATTTCCTCATGCTCCTGAGAAGTGGCCATACGGTGGCCGTCGGGGTGGCTCTCGATCACTTCCATCAAGCTGAATCAATGACGCGATTCGGTGACGATAACCCCTACGCGCCTTACGAAGACGAAGTTTTAGCCAAGGCCAGAGGGATACTCAAAGAGCCCGCCAGCCTACGGAGCGAAACAGGTGGGCACGAAGACGGAGCGAACCATGACAGTGCTCTTTACGTGATGGGAAACCTCGCAGACCCTGACTCTCCCGAAGATCGGGAAGCTGTGGCTTCTGCGGTGCGCAAGGCAGCCACGCCCGCCTCTCTAGAGGCTGCAACGGGAACCGCGGGAATGCTGCTAGCGGATTCTGAACCGCTCGATCAGAATCTGCTCGACGCGTTGAGCGAGGTGATTCTCGATGAGGAGCGGGACGTCTGGTCTCGCGTTCGAGGAATCGTCGCCCTGAGTAATGTCACCGACCGTAAAGCCGCCGACGTTCTCGAGCGAGCCGCAACACAGAACAGCGAGAAGGTCCAGCTGGAAGTCGTCATCATTCTTGCCAACCGGCATATGTCCACTCATCGATCCGTAGTGGAGGAAATGACCGCATCCTGGCCCGAGAATGCGGACTACCCAAGGTCACTTGTTCTTGACGCCCTGCGGTCGGCGCGAGCAGAGGGCGCGACCGAATGAGCAGTGTTAGGTCTTCTGGCCATACCAACAGCAACGTGAGTGAGGACTACTTATGACCCGCTACGCCGACATCCCCAAACCTATCCGTTCCGGAATAGTCGTGGTCGATCCCGAGCTTGGGATTCCGCAGCGGATCATTGTGTTGCAGTTCAATCCGGACACGTTGGAGCGGCAGGTGGCGCCGCAGGCGGCTGGTGGGGAGGGGGATAGCGGGGGCGGTGGTGGGGGGAGTGGTGGGGATCGGAATGAGGCGTTGCGGTTGAAGGGGCCGGCGCAGGAGACGTGGAAGTTCACTGCGGAGATCGATGCCACGGATCAGTTGGATGTGGCGGCGCCGGAGGGGATTCATCCGGAGTTGGCGGTGTTGGAGATGTTGGTGCAACCGACGACCGCGCAGTTGTTGGCGGCGTCGAAGTTGACCAAGAAGGGGACGATCGAGATCAGTCCCATCGAGACGCCGTTGACGTTGTTCACGTGGGGCAGCAAGCGCGTGATGCCGGTGCGGTTGACGGAGTTGTCGGTCAATGAGTCGGCGTTCGATGTGAATCTCAATCCGATTCGGGCGTCGCTGAGCATCGGGTTGAAGGTGTTGACGGTGAGCGATCTGCCGGCCGGGCACCCCGGGGCGGCGTTGTACCTCGCGCATCTGGCGCAGAAGGAGCAGTTGGCGCGGCGGGCCCGGGGCGGGACGTTCGCGCAGTTGGGGTTGGGGAGGGGGATCTGAGGCGTGGGCATCGAGCCGTATGAGAGTGCGTTGGACGATGTGCCGGGGGCGCATCCGTATCCGCGGAGCAGTCGGTATGCGGGGGTCGAGATCGGCGTGCACGTGCGGGCCGATGGGAGCGAAGTGCGCTATGCGAAGCGGCGGTTGTTGCCGTCGCTCGCGGAGGCGGCCGACGATGCCGTGCCGCATGTCGTGGGCAGTGGGGAGCGGGTCGATCAGCTCGGGCAGCGGTATTTCGGGGATCCGGGGCAGTGGTGGCGGATCGCGGACGCCAATCCGGTGCTGGAGCCGCGGGAGTTGACGGCGGAGCCGGGGGTGGAGATCGCCGTGCCGTTGCCCGGCGGGTTCAGCGGCGGGCTGGGCGGGCCGGGGGTGCGGCATGGCTGACGGGGACGAGCCGATCGGGCGGGGGCCCCTGCACGTTTCGCTGTACATGGGGCCGAAGTTGGCGCGGCTGGTCCCGCAGGAGGTGGTGGAAGCACTGCTCTCCGCGCAGATCACCAGTACGGCGGGTGAGCGCAGCGGCTTCCAGTTGGCGTTCGACCTGACGAAGAAGGGCGCCCTCGTCCAGCGGTTGCTGCCGGAGGGGTTCTTCGATCCGAAGACCCGGGTCATCGTCACCGTGACGATCAAGGGGACGCCGGTGGTGTTGCTGGACGGCGTGATCGTGCGGCAGGAGGTGGGCAGCAGCAACCACCCCGGGCAGAGCACCCTGACGGTGACCGGGGAGGACCTGACGCTGTTGATGGACCTGGAGGAGCGGACCGACCGCTATCCGAACCTGGCGCCCTCGCAGCGCGTCGAGCGGATTCTGGGGAAGTACGCGGATTACGGGATCGACGCGCGGATCATCCGGGAGCAGATTCCGCAGCCGCCTCGGGAGCAGGTGCGGGTCGACTACCAGACGGGCACGGACCTGAGTTACGTCAACGACCTGGCGCGGGCCAACGGGTACACGTTCTATCTGGAGCCGGGGCCGGTGCCGGGGCGGTCGACGGCGTTCTGGGGCCCGGAGCAGCGCCTCGGGCAGCGGCAGCACGCCCTGAACGTGAACATGGACGCCAATTCCACCGTGGACCAGTTGACGTTCGCGTACGACGGGACGGCCCGGGAGGAGCCGCAGGCGCGCGTGCAGGACCCGGTGACGCGGCGGGCGCCGTTGTTGGCGCAGCCGGACATCAGCCCGTTGCGGCCGCCGTTGGGTCTGCGGGGGTCGCCGGCGCTCAAGCGGAAGACGTTGAGCGGGACGGCGAAGATGGACGAGGGCCTGGCCAAGGCGGAGGCGTTGGGGCGGGCCGCGACCAGTGCCGACGCGATCTCGGGGTCGGGGTCGTTGGACGTCACCCGGCACGGATACCTGCTGCGCCCACGGGAGTTGGTGGGCGTGCGCGGCGCCGGGGTCACCTATGACGGCGACTACTACGTGAAGTCCGTGACGCACAACCTGCGGATCGGCTCGTACCTGCAGAACTTCACGCTGTCGCGGGAGGGACTGATCGCCCGCAGCGGCACCGTGCGGCCCTAGCCGCACCGGCACCCGATCACCCGCACCAGCACCAGCACCAGCACCAGCACCAGCACCCGATGCCCGTACGCGGGGACCGTAAGGAGAGAAGCCGCACATGGCTGCTGCACCGAACAACCGCTTCCTCGGCAAGTTCCGGGGCCGGGTGGCGGCGAACGACGACCCGATGGGAGTGGGCCGGTTGCGCGTCCAGGTCCCGGACGTGCTGGGCGACGAGGTGTCGACCTGGGCCCTGCCGTGCTTCCCGTTCAGCGGCGAGCAGGCCGGACAGGTGGTGGTGCCGTCGGTCGGGGCCGGCGTGTGGGTGGAGTTCGAGCAGGGGGACCCCAGTTTCCCGGTGTGGGTGGGGTGTTGGTACGGGCGGCGGGAGGAGCTGCCGGAGGACGCCCAGCGGGATCCGGCGATCGCGCATCCGGTGGTGATCCAGACGCCGGGCAAGCACAAGATCGTGCTGTCCGACGTGCCGACCGAGGGCATCCTGCTCCAGGCCCCGGGCGGGGCGTACGTGCGGATCGACGCCACGGGGGTCCACCTCAACAACGGGCTCGGGGCGTCCGTCTCCCTCACCGGGGAGCAAGTCGACCTGAACGACGGTCGGTTGACCGTACAGAAGAAGCGCTGACGAGAGCGGGGGAGGCAGGGCAGATGGCGAGCGGGAATCTCGTGCACGGTGGCATGACCATCGGCTGTCCGCACGGCGGGCGGGTGGTGCCGGCTGCGGCCGGCGGTGGGGCGGGCGTGCTGATCGACGGCGCGCCGGTGGCGACGGCCGCGGACCTGTTCGTGGTGAGCGGGTGCGCGCACGTCGTGGCGGGCCGCCCGCAGCCGTGCACCAGCGTGCGGTGGACGCCGGACGGCGGGGGCGGCGGCGTGTGCGTCGACGGGGTGCCGGTGCTGCTGGACACCACCGCGGCGCTGTGCTTCAGCGCCGCGGTGGTGCCGCAGGGGCCGCCGGTGGTGACGTCCGCCGGCGGGGGTCGGCCGGGCGGCTCCGAGGGGGTGACGAGCCGGTGAGGGCGCAACCGGGGCGGACCGGGCACGTGTCGCGCACGGACCTCGCCTTTCCGTACCGCGTGGACCGGCGCGGGCGGACCGCGCACGCCCGGTACGACGCGCACGTGCGGGACCTGGTCGAGCAGTTGCTGTTCACCAGTCCCGGCGAGCGGGTGATGCGGCCCGACTTCGGCTGCGGGCTGCTGGACCTGGTCTTCACGCCGAACAGCCCGGAGTTGGCCTCCGCCATCGAGCTCTCCGTGCAGGCGGCGTTGCAGCGCTGGCTGGGCGAGCTGATCGAGGTGGAGTCGCTGGACGTGACGAGCGAGGAGAACGTGGTGCGGGTGTCGCTGCGGTACGTGGTGCGCGCCACCGCCAGCCGCCGCGACGAGGTGTTCGAGGGGCGGGGGGCACAATGACGGTCGGCGGCACGTTCGGGACCGGGCGGCGGGAGCGGATCCGGCAGGCGCGGCGCAACGGCGTGGACGCGGTGGAGGTCGGCGAGGACGGGCGGACGCTGACCGTCACCTTCCTGGGGAAGGCGCCGCACGGGCTGCGTCCGGAGAACGTCCGGATCGACGGCGGGCGGCGGATCACCGGCATCGAGGCGCTGGAGACCACGGTCGAGCGGGAGGAGGACCCCGAACTGGACGACCGGCTGGTGGTGCTGCTGGACCGGGCCGGTGACTTCTCGTCCTACCGGTTGTCGGTGGTGGAGACCGATCCCTACGGGCGGCCGGGCACCGAGCCGTTCCCCGGGTTCGACCAGCGGTACTTCTCGACGGAGTTCTCGTTCCGGCCGAACTGCCCGACGCCGTTCGACTGCGTGGACGACGACGGTGCCGGGGCGGGCGGAGGGCGGCGGCTGCCGGACGCCTTCCGCGCCGCCGCGCCCGTCATCGACTACACCGCCCGGGACTACGACACCCTGCGGCAGGTCGTCCTGGACCGGTTGCGGCTGACGACGCCCCAGTGGGTGGAGCGCAACCCGGCGGACCTCGGCACGACGCTGGTCGAGTTGCTCGCCCACACCGCCGACCAGATCAGCTACCAGCAGGACGCGGTGGCCACCGAGGCGTACCTGGACACCGCGCGGCGCCGGGTGTCGGTCCGGCGCCACGTGCGGCTGATCGACTACCCGATGCACGACGGCTGCACGGCCCGGGCGTTCGTGACGGTCCAGGTGGTGGCGCCGCTGACGCTGCTGCCGGGGACCTTCCGGTTCGCCGCCGTCGACTACCGCTCGTACGGGCCGCGGGAACGGCCGGAGCTCGGCTCGGTGATCGACGACCGGGAGCTGGCGGTGCTGGCCGAGCGCGGGTCGCTGGAGGTGTTCGAGCCGGTGGTGCGCCGGGCGCCGCTGGAACTGCTCCCCCAGCACCACGCCATCCGGCTGTGGACGTGGGGCGGGGAGGTCTGCGGGCTGACGGCGGGGGCCACCGCCGCCACCCTCACCGACGCCTGGGCCGACGAGGAGTGCGGGCGGCGGGAGTTGGCACTGGCCCCCGGTGACCTGCTGCTCCTCGAAGAGGTCAAGGGGCCGCGGACCGGGACGCCCGGCGATCAGGACCCCGCGCACCGGCAGGTGGTGCGGCTGACGTCCGTCACCCCGGCCGTCGACGAGCTCGTCGGGCAACCGGTCCTGGAGGTCACCTGGGCCGACGAGGACGCGCTGGCGTTCCCGTTGCGGCTGACGACGCGGGGCGGGCGCCACTGCGCGCCCGTGGCGGACGTGAGCGTGGCGCGCGGCAACGTGGTGCTGGTGGACCACGGGCGGACCCTGGACGGGGACGGGGACGGGGACGGGGGCGACGGGCACGTGCCGGAGACCGTCACCGTGCCGCCCGTGCCCGCCGTGCTGGCGTCCTGCGACCCGCCGGCGTTCGGCTGCTGGGACGGCGGACACGGCGGCAACGAGGTCGCGCAGCTCCTCGACGACCTGATCGACCGGGCCCAAGGCGGCCGGGAGCTGTCCCCCGACGACGTCCGACGGCTGTGCACCGCGGTCGGCGCGGAGGCCGCCGAGCGGGCCGGCATCGGGCTGGAGTCCGCCGGACTGCGCGCCGAAAGGGTGCTGCCGGGGACCGCGTACGCGCAGGCCGCGGCGTTGCGGACGCTGCTCGCGCAGTCGGTGTACCCGGGGATCGTGCCGCGCTTCCGGCCTGTGGTGGGCCGCGCGCCGGTCGTCCAGGCGGTGCCGTTCCCGCAGCCGCGGCACGTCGCGGCCGGGCAGGCGGAACGGCTCGCGGCGATCCCGGAGCGGGCGCGGGAGCGACTGGTGGAGCTGTGGCGCAGCGCCCGGGACCGGGACGGGCTGAGTGCGGCGGAGACCGCCGAACTGACCGTGCTGTTCGGACTCGACGTGCTGGAACGGCTGGAGCTGGCCCGGCATCCGGTGCGGGCGCTGCGGGAGCTGCTGCACCGCAGCCCGCGCCTGCTGGACGGCAAGCTGCGCCGGCTGGCGGTGCTCACGGCGCGCGCCCGGGCCGGGACGGTGCTGGACGGGCGGACGGCGTGGGAGGTCGCGCAGACCTGGGGGCCGGCGTACGCGACCGGGCTGCACCCGGACGAGCCGGTGCTGCACGGCCCGGCCGCCGCCGTCCTCCAGGACCCGCGCGAGGCCCTGCCGGCGCTCCGCCTCCGGGAGCTCACGGAGGCCCCCGACGGCGGCCCCGACGGCGCCGGCGCGGAGTCCGGGGCCACCTGGCGCCCGCGCCGCGACCTGTTGGGCAGCGGCGCCCGCGACCGGCACGTCGTGGGGGAGCTGGAGGACGACGGGCGGCTGGCGCTGCGGTTCGGCGACGGGCACCACGGGGCCCGGCCGACGCCGGGCAGCCGGCTCGCCGTCCACTACCGGATCGGCGGCGGCACGGCCGGGAACGTCGGTGCCGAGGCGATCGGCCACCTGGTGCTGCGGCGTGACCCGCAGGAGTCGGAGGCCGCGGCGCCGCCGCCGGTGGCCGGGGTCCGCAACCCGCTGCCCGCGGTGGGCGGCGTGGAGCCCGAACCGCTGGAGCAGGTACGGCAGTTGGCGCCGCTGGACCTGCGGCGGAGCCGGCTGCGGGCGGTCACCGCCCAGGACTACGCGGCGCTGGCCGGCGGGCTGCCGGGCGTGCAGCGGGCGGCGGCGGAGATCCGGTGGACCGGCAGCGTCCAGGAGGCGCACGTCGCCATCGACGCGTACGGCACCGAGGATCCTTCGCCGGCCCTGCTGGACGCGGTCGGCCACGCGCTGGAGGTCTACCGCCGGATCGGGCACGACCTGGTGGTGCGGCCGGCGCGCCGGGTGCCGCTGGACGTGGCGCTGGAGGTCTGCGCCGAGCCCGGTCACCAACACGGGCAGATCCTGGCCGAGTTGTACCGGGTGCTGGGCGACCGGGCACTGTCCGGTGGCCGGCTGGGCTTCTTCCACCCGGACGCGCTGACGTTCGGGGAGCCGGTCCGGCTGAGCCGGCTGGTGGCCCTGGCCGCGGCGGTGCCGGGCGTCCGCAGCGTGGCGGTGACCCGGTTGCAGCGGATGTTCCACGCGGACCGGGACGAACGACAGGCGGGGGTGCTGCGGCTGGGGCCGCTGGAGATCGCCCGCTGCGACAACGACCCGGACCGGCCCGAGAACGGCCGGCTGGTCATCGAGCTCGGGGGTGGGCGATGACGGAGCACCAGACGACGGGCTGCGGCTGCGGCTGCACGGGGACGGACGCGGCGGGCGGCGGGCACGACGAGCGCCGCGCCGACCCCGCGCCCTACAACCCGCCGGGCCGCCGCGCCCTCGACTACCGGGTCGGCGACCACGGTTCGTTCCTGGCCGCGATGCTGGACCGGCTGGCCTCACCGGCCTACCCGGCGCTGCGCGGGCTGACCGTCCGCACCCCCGACGACCCGTCCGTCGGGCTGCTGGACGCCTGGGCGGTCCTCGGCGACCTGCTGACGTTCCACGGCGAGCGGATCGCCGACGAGGGGTACCTGCGGACCGCCAACGAGCACCGGTCGCTGGCGCTGCTGGGCCGGCTGGTGGGGCATCAGCCGCGGCCGGGGGTCGCCGCCGACACCCACCTCGCCTACACCCTGGACCGCGACCCGCGCGCCGGCGACCTGCCGGTGGTCATCCCGCGCGGGGCACGCAGCCACAGCGTGCCGGCCGGCTCGGACGAGGAGTCGCAGACCTTCGAGACCGACGAGGACCTGACCGCGCGCTCGGCGTGGAACGAACTCGCGGTGCGGCACCGCCGGCCGGCGCTGCTGACCGCGGACGCCCTGCGGACCCGCCCGGAACTGCTGGTCGCGGGCACGTCCACCGGGGTGGCCGTCGGCGACCGGCTGCTGTTCGACTTCGGTGCGCAGCGGGTGCTGCTGCCGGTGGCGTCGGTGCGGCCGGACCGCACCCAGGACGTCACCGCGCTGGGGCTGCCCAAGGCGGCACCGGCGTCGCTGCCGGAGCTGGTCACCGAACTGCGGGCGTGGATCACCGAACCCCCCGCGTCGGTGGACCCGGACGACCCGGACTACCCGCCGCCGGCCACCCCGCAGGCTCCCAACCCCAGGCCCGTCAGCCGGTTCGTCGCCGACTTCGACGCGCAGGTGCTGGCGCCGCTGCGCAAGGACCTGGACGGCATCGCCGACCCGGCCGCGTTCACCGCGCGGCTGGCCGGCCCGCACGAGCGGCTGGCGGAGGCGCAGGCGGTGGCGGCCGGCTATCCGGAGGTCGTCGCGTGGTTCGAGGAGCTCCAGGCGGTCGTCGGCGAACTGGCGCGGCGGGCCGACCAGTTGGGATGGGAGTCGCCCGAGGAGCCGGCACCGGGAGAGCCGGCGCCCGCCGCGCAACCGACCGCCGCCGGGGACCCGGCGGCCACCGACCGGGGCACCGCGGTGCCCACCGCCCTCTCGGCCCTCGCCGCCGTGCTGCCGGCGCTGCGCACCCGGGTGGTCCGCCCGCCGACCGCCGACCGGGACGCGGCCGGCGACCCGCAGCGGGCGTTCGGTGCCGGTGCGGACCTGGGCGCGCGGCTGCTGGCCGCCCTGGACCCGCGGGTCGGCGACGGCCTCTACCCGGCGTGGCGGCGGGCGGCCGCCCCGGCCGGCGACGGCGGCTCCGCCGTTCCCGCCCAGCCGCTGCTGCGCGCCGTCCTCACCATGCGGGTCACCGCCACCCCGTTCGGTGCCACGGCGCCGCTGAAGTCGGTGCAGGACGACCGGGGGCGGGTCATCCGGACCGCGGACTGGCCGCTGACGGGGGCCGCGCTGACCACGGTGCGGGTGGTGTTCGACACCGCGGGGAAGACCCCGGTGCGGGCGGAGTTCCAGCATGCCGAGACCGGCAGCACGGACCAGCGGGCGGAGAACCTGCCCGCCGACACCGCCTTCGCGCTCGGCCCCGGCCGGGTCGAACTGCACACCCGCACCGGCCAGGACCACGACCTGAGCTGGCTGGGTCGCCGCCCGGTGGACTCTCAGGAGCCGGGGGTCACCGCCCGGCTCCTGGCCGGACTGCCGGAGCGGACGGTGTTCGTCTCGCGTCCGGCGGAGGACGGCCGGGTCCACGTCTCGGTCGACGACGGCAACGCGCAGTCGTGGCAGTTGGCGCCCGGCGAGCACCGACAGGTCACGCAGGACGGCTACGAGGTGCGGGTGCGGGTGGCGGCCGGCGGCGAACCGCCGGGCGTGGAGCTCGGGATCGCGACGGTCCCGAAGCCGGCCGACCGGCGGGTGCTGGCGCTGGACGCGGTGTACGACGGGATCACGTTGGGCAGTTGGGTCGCCGTCGAGCGGCCCCGCAAGGGCGCGGACGGCCCGGACGGCATCCCCGGCGACAAGAAGCTGGCGTTCGTCACCACCCGGGTCACCGCGGTCCGCACCGCGGTACACACCCAGTACGGCATCACCGGCCGGGGCACCGTCCTCACCCTCGCCGACCCGTGGCTGGACGAGCACGACGTCACCCTGGACGCGATCCGGGACACCACCGTGCACGCCGCCGGCCAGGACCTGGCGCAGGCGGACGACCCGGTCGGCGAGGACGTGCACGGCGACCGGCTGGAACTCGCCGCGCTGTACGACGGGTTGCGGCCGGGCCGCTACCTGATCGTCTCCGGCGAACGCACCGACATCCCCGGGGTGGAGGGGGTGCGGGGCACCGAACTGGCCGTCATCGCGGGCGTGGAGCAGACGCTGGACCCGGCGCTGCCCGGCGACCGGGTGCACACCACGCTGACCCTGACCCGTGCACTGACGCACCGCTACCGGCGGGACGCGGTGCGGGTGCAGGGCAACGTCGTCCCGGCGTCGCACGGCGAGAGCCGCGACGAGGCGATCGGCAGCGGCGACGCGGCGCGCGCCAACCAGACGTTCGCGCTCTGGCAGTCGCCGCTGACCTGGCTGCCGTCCGACAACCCCCTGGGGGCCGTGCCACAGTTGGAGGTCCGGGTGGACGGGCTGCGCTGGCACCCGGTGGACAGCCTGGCCGGCCGCGGCCCCGACGAGCGGGTCTACGTCACCGGTTCGAGCGGCGCCGGGAGCGGCGCCGGCCGCACGACGGTGACCTTCGGCGACGGGGTGCACGGCGCCCGGCTGCCGACCGGCCACGACAACGTGCGGGCACGCTACCGCTTCGGGACCGGCCGGGCCGCCAACGTAGCGGCGGACCGGATCACCCAGGCCGTCACCCGCCCGCTCGGCGTCACCGGCGTCACCAACCCGCAGCCGGCCACCGGTGGCGCCGACGCGGACGGCCCGGCACTGACCCGGCGCACCGTCCCGCTGGCGGTCTCCGCGCTGGACCGGCTGGTGTCCCTGGCCGACTACGAGGACTTCGCGCGCTCCCGGGCGGGCATCGGCCGGGCCGCGGCCCGCGAGGTGTTCGACGGGCGGCGGCAGGTGCTGCACGTGACGGTCGCCGGCGTCGACGACATCCCCCTCGCACCGGACGCGGAGGTGCTGCGGGCGCTGCGGGCGTCGCTGGCGGAGTACGGGGACGGCCGGCTGCCGGTGCGGGTGGACGTCCGGGAGCCGGTGCTGCTGCTGTGCGCGGCGAAGGTGAAGGTCGCCCCGGACCACGCCTGGTCGCTGGTGGAGCCGCGGGTCCGGCAGGCGCTGCTGGCCCGCCTCGGCTACGACGGGCGGGAACTGGGCCAGCCGGCCCGGTTGTCGGAGGTGCTGGCCGCCGCGCAGGCGGTGCCCGGCGTGGACTACGTGGACGTGGACGCCTTCACCGGTGTCCCGGCCTCCGTCACCACCCCCGAACTCGCCGACCTGACACGGAAGTTGACCGACGGTCCGCGGACGTCGGTGCCGGCCCGGCTCGCCCGCTTCGACGAGCGGATCCACGAGGTCACCGCGCACGGCGGCGAGACCCTGACCGCCGTCGCCGCCCGGTACGGCATCCCGCTGGCCGAACTCCTGCGCCTCAACCCCGACCTCACCGACACCCGGCCGCTGCCCGAGGGCCGCGCGGTCTGCGTCTTCCGCGGCATCCGGCCGGCCCAGCTCGCGCTGTTCTCGCCGCGGGTCGCGGACACGCTGATCCTGACCGAGGAGATCCGATGACCACCAACAGGGAGCCGGACGGGCTCGCGGAGCTGCTCCCGCACTGGCACCGGCTGCGGGACGCCGAGGACCCCGCGCGCGGCGAGCCCCTGCGGGCACTGCTGGCGGTGATCGCCGAGCAGGTGGACCGGGTCCGGGACGGCGTCGCCCAGCAGTACGACGACTGGTTCGTGGAGACCGCCGCCGCGTGGGTCCTGCCCTACCTGGGCGACCTGGTGGGCTACCGGCCGCTGCCGGGGTACGAGCGGGTGCTCGCCACCGGCCTGCGCGACGGCGGGCTGCCGGACTCCTCGCGGCGGCGGCTGGCCGAGGCGCTGGCGCCGCGCCGCGACGTGGCCGCCACCGTCGCCAACCGGCGGCGCAAGGGCACCCTGGCGCTGCTGGAGGAGCTGTCCGAGGGTGTGGCGGGCTGGCCGGCGCGGGCGGTGGAGCTCTCCCGGCTGGTCGCGCACCACCAGCCGGTGCGGCTCTACGGGGCGGCCACCGAGGCCGCCGACGCGCTGCGACGCGGGCGCGGCCGGCTGGTGGACGTCCGGGACGGCGCGGCGCTGGACCTGGCCGGCGGGCCGTTCGGCACCCTCGCCCGCTCGGTCGACGTGCGCCGGGCCGCGTCCCGCCGCGCGCAGGGCGGCTGCGCGCCGGCCGGGGTGGGCCTGTTCGTCTGGCGGCTCAAGCCGTACTCCGTGACCCGGGCGCCGGCGTACTGCATCGACCGGGCCCGCAACCTCTACACCTTCTCCATCCTGGGCAACGACACCCCGCTGCTGACCCGCCCGGAGCCGGAGCCGTCGGCGACCCACCTCGCCACGGTCGACAACGTCCCCGCGCTGATCACCCGCCGGCAGCTGCACGACCGCCTCGCGGACTACTACGGGCCGGGCAAGAGCTTCGTGATCCGTACGGACGGCGCGGACCGTCCGGTCCCGCTCGCCGACGTCGTCGTCGCCGACCTCGGCGAGTGGCGCTACCGGCCCAAGCGCGGGCAGGTCGCCGTCGACCCGGAGCGGGGACGGATCGCGTTCGGCGCCCGGTCCGCGCCGCGGCAGGGCGTGTGGGTGGACTACCACTACGGCTTCGGGGACGACCTGGGCGGCGGCGAGTACGTCCGCGAGCGCAGCGAACCGGGCCGTCCCCCGGCCGACGGCGGGGCGCGGGACACCCCACCGGACGCCGCCGTCTACCGGGTCGGCCCCGACGGCCCGTACCGGCGGATCATGGACGCCTACACGGCCTGGCAGCACGACCGGCGGGCCGGCCGGTGCGGGCCCGACGGCATCATCGAGATCGTCCACAGCGGCGCCTACCAGGAGCAGTTGGACTTCGACCTGGAGCCGGGCGACCGGCTCCAACTGCGCGCCGCCGAGGGCACCCGTCCGGTCATCCGACTGCTGGACTGGTACAGCAACCGGCCGGACGCCCTCAACGTCCGGGCCGTGGCGGCGGAGTGCGCACCGGGCGAACGGCCCCGCATGGTGCTGGACGGGCTGCTGGTCGCCGGCCGCGGCCTCCACGTCAGCGGCCCGCTCGGCTCCCTGGTGCTGCGGCACTGCACCCTCGTACCGGGCTGGTCGCTGGAGCCGGCGTGCCACCCGGCCTCCCCCGAGGAACCCAGCCTGGTCCTGGACCGCACCACGGCCTGCGTCGAGATCGACCGGACGATCCTGGGCACCATCGAGGTGATCGGCGACGAGGTCGGCACCGACCCGCTGGCGATCCACCTGCGCGACAGCATCCTGGACGCCACCGGCCCCGACCGCGCCGCCCTGTCGGCGCCCGACTGCCGCCACGCGCACGCGGTGCTGTCGGTGCACCGCTCCACCGTCCTCGGCGAGGTGCACGTGCACGCGGTGCGGCTCGCCGAGAACAGCCTCTTCACCGGGCGGGTGCGGGTGGCCCGGCGCGGGGTGGGATGCGTGCGGTTCAGCTACCTGCCGCCCGGCTCGCGGACCCCGCGCCGGTACCGCTGCCAACCTGACCTGGTGGGCCCCGGTGGGGGTACCTCCCGCTTGAGCGGAGCCGAGAGTGGGGGAGCCGCCCGGGTGCGGCCCCTGCTGCGCAGCGAACGCTACGGGACGCCGTGGTACGGGCAGTTGGCGGCGGGCTGCGCCGCGGAGCTGGTCCGCGGCGCGGAGGACGGCGCGGAGCTGGGCGCGTACCACGACCGCTACCTGCCGCAGCGCACCGACAGCCTGCGGGCCCGGCTCGCGGAGTACACCCCGGCGGGCACCGACGCGGGGATCGTGTGCGTGACGTGAGCCGCCGACCAGCCAGCCCGCCGTCCGGCCGCCCGCCCGGGGCGCGCCCGTCGCGCACCACCACCGCCCACCACCGACCGCCCGAGCTTCCGTACGAGGGGGACCCCTTCCATGCACGCTGACCTCTCCCGCATCACCTACCGGCCGGAGCGCCACTACTCCGCCGTGGTGGCGCAGCAGGGCCGGGTCCAGCTGGACGCCGACGCCAACGAGCAGGCCGCGATCCAGCTGTTCCAGGCCCGTACCCTGGCCGCCGACCTGATCGGGCCGCACGGCGGACCGCACGGCGCCACCGGATTCAAGATCGAACTGCGCGGCGGCCCGCACGAGTTGGACGACCTGGTCATCGGCGGCGGCCGCTACTACGTCGACGGCATCGGGTGCGACGCCACCCGCCCGCAACCCGGCACACCGGTACCGGCCGCCGGCCACAAGGAGGGCGCGGAGCCGGCCGACCCGGACGCCGCGGACGCCCCGGCCGAGCCCGCCGCCGCGACGTGGACGTACTGGGACCAGCCGGACGCCTTCCGCGACCCGGAACGCCCCGGCGACCGGCTGCCCTCCCAGTTCCCCTACCTGGTCTACCTGAAGGTGTGGGAGCGGCTGGTCACCGCTGCCGAGGACCCGGCGCTGCGCGAGGTGGCGCTGGGCGCCGCGCTGCCGGACACCGCGGCCCGTACGAAGGTGGTGTGGCAGGTGCTGCCGCTGCCGGCGTCCGCGCTGGGCCTGGACGGCGACAACCCGCCGGCCGACGACATCCGCGCCGCGTTCGGCCGGTGGGCGCAGCAGGCCGCCGCCCCGGCCTGCCGGCTGGCGGCGCGCAGCGAACGCCCCGACCACGCCGACGACGATCCCTGCCTGGTCGCCCCCGAGGCCCGCTACCGCGGCCCCGAGAACCAGCTGTACCGCGTCGAGGTGCACGACGGCGGCGCCGCGAAGGACGCCACGTTCAAGTGGTCCCGGGAGAACGGCTCGGTCACCTTCGCCATCGACGACCTCGACGGCACCTGGGCGGAGTTGGCCTCCCTGGGCGGTGACGACGCGCTGTCGCTCCAGGTCGGCGACCTGGTCGAGTGCGTGGACACCGGCTACGCCAGCCGGGGCGAGGCGGCCCCGCTGCTGCGGGTGGAGGAGGTCGACCTGCCCGGCCGCCGGGTGCGGCTCTCCGACGAACCGGCGCCCGGCGTGGGCCGGCGACCCGAGCTCCATCCGTTCCTGCGCCGCTGGGACCACCAGGAGGCCGGGCGGAAGACGGTGCGGCGCGGCGACCGCCCGGGGCGGCTGCGGCACGGCGCGGTGCCGGTCGAGGAGGGCGGCTGGCTGCCGCTGGAGGACGGCGTGGAGGTCTACTTCGAGGCCGGCGGCACCTACCGCACCGGCGACTTCTGGCTGATCCCGGCCCGCACCGCCACCGGCGGCGTCGAGTGGCCCACCGACCCGGCGCGCCGCCCGCTGCTCCAGCACCCGTTGGGCGTCGTCGTGCACTACGCGCCGCTGGCCTGGGTGCACGGCGAACAGGCCGTGCCCGACCTGCGGTTGGCCTTCCGCCCGCTGGCGGCCGGCATCCCGGCGGCGGGCGACGCGGCCCCGAACGCCGCAGGCGCCGCGGACGCCGCCGGCGCGGACGCTCCCGGGACGCTGTCGACCGGGAGCGGCGGCGCCGGCCCGGCGCGGTCCCGGTCGCAGACCACCGCGGAGGCCGAGGCGCAGGTGGACGAGGCCGGGGAGGCGGGCTGATGGCGACCCCCCTGACCGGAAGCCAGCTGCTGGCGGCGCTGCGCGCGGAGGGGTTGGTCGTCCACGAGGTCCGCGACTGGCGCCGGCACAACCGCAACACCAAGGGCCCCTGGGGCCCGATGCACGGCGTGGTCGTGCACCACACCGCCACCGAGGGCACCGACGCCTCGGTGGACGTCTGCTACGACGGGCGCCCGGACCTGCCGGGGCCGCTCTGCCACGGCGTGATCGACAAGGCCGGTGAGGTGCACCTGGTCGGCAACGGCCGCGCCAACCACGCCGGGCTCGGCGACCGCAACGTCCTCCAGGCGGTCATCGACGAGGAGGAGCTCCCGAAGGACGAGCTCGCCGACACCGACGGCAACCGCCACTTCTACGGCTTCGAGTGCATCAACCTCGGCGACGGCCAAGACCCCTGGCCCGAGCCGCAGTTACTTGCGGTGGAGCGGGCCTCGGCGGCGATCTGCCGGGCGCACGGCTGGGGCCAGCGGTCGGTGATCGGGCACCTGGAGTGGCAGCCGGGGAAGATCGACCCGCTCGGCTTCACGATGGACGCGCTGCGCGACCGCATCGCGGCCCGACTGTCCCGCCCCCCGGAGGGCCCGGCGTCCCCGGACGCCCAGGGGCGGCCCGACGGCATCGGAGACGGGACGGGCCCGCCGGGCGACGGAGCCGGTGGCGGTGCCGGTGCCGGTGCCGGTGGCGACGACGCCCGAACCCCACCCGTGCCGCCCATGCCGCAGCACCCGCCCTACGAGCCCTTCCCCGGCGCCGAGTTCTTCCGCTCCGGCGCCCGCAGCCCGGTGCTCGCGGCGATGGCGCAGCGACTCATCGCCGAGGGCTGCGACCACTACCGCCACGGCCCCGCCCCGGAATGGAACGAGGCCCACCGCAAGTCCTACGCCTCCTGGCAGCGCAAGCTCGGCTTCCACGGCAAGGACGCCGACGGCGTCCCGGGCCGCGTGACCTGGGACCGCCTCCACGTCCCCAACACCCGGGCGGCGGGCGACGCGTAGCCGGCCCGCGGCCGAAAACGCCGGCGCGCCCGGGGGCAGGAAGCCCACCGGGCGCGCGCCGGGATGCGGTGACTTACGGGTGGTACTTCTCCTCGACGGTGTCGGCGCCCTGGGACACGCGGTCCATGGAGACGCGGACGGTCACGGCGCCGGTCTTCGCGGCCTTCTCCAGCTGGTCCACGGAGCACCTCTTGGTGCCGTAGCCGTCCTTGCCGATCATGACGTTGCCCGAGGCGTCGCCGCAGATCGCGGCCGCGCCGAGGATCCTCGTGGCGTTGGCGACCAGGAACTGCTGCCCCTTGCCGCCACCCTCGGGCCTGACCATCAGCTTGCCGGGCGCGACGTACGTCATCTTGCCGACGATCAGTTCCTCGTTGCCCGCGTGGGCGGAGCCGCCCCCGGTGGCCTCGGAACCGCCGGTGGAGCCGGAACCACCGGTGGAGCCGGAGCCGCCGGTGGAGCCGGAACCACCGGTCGCGGAGTGCGTGCCGGTGCCCGCGCCGCCGCCGGTGGAGTGCCCCGCCGACGCGCCGCCGTTCTGGCCCTGCGCACCGGAGTTGCCGGCCGAGGACTGGCCCGAGGCGCCCTGGCCGTCGGAGGCGGGCGAGGAGGTGGAGGAGCCGGCGGCACCCGTCGACCCGTCCTCCGGCCCGCAGGCCGTGGCCCCGAGGCCCAGTGCTGCTGCGGCGACGAGGGCGGCGGCGACGCGGCGGCCGGCGCGGCCGCGGAGTCGGTTGGTGACGGTGGCGGTGTTCATCGGTACTCCCGTTGCTCTGGTTCTGTCGTCTCGCTCCCGGACGACAACCAGCTTCGAAGAGCGTGTTGGCGTTCCACTAACGGACGACTAATACGGTGCAGCGGCGGACCGTAACAGCCATCCCGACGACCCCAACCACCCTGCGGACAAACCCGATTGAGTCACCAGGTCGCGGACGAATACCCAGCTCACGGCATGAAAAAGGCCGAGTGGCCCTCCCCCACAGAGGGCCACCCGGCGTCTTTCACACGGCGCGAGGCGATGTCGCCATCACCCCGTCCGCCTCATCCGGCGCTCCGGGTGCCCCGGCTTCCCGACCGCCGCCGCGGCCGGTCCACCGTTGCACCCCTCGCGGTCCGCCGGACGGTCAGAGGCCCTGCACGGGGAGTGCGGGCAGCGCCGGCACGTTGGCGGCGTTGGTCAGGTCGGCCAGGTTGGCGGGCACGGCCGGGGTCAGGCCCTTGGCGCCGGCGACGGTGGTGGTCGCGGTGCCCTTGGCGTCCGTCACCACGACGGTCACCAGGCCCCGGGCGAACGGCACGGCGTCGCCGCCGACGCCCTGGACCAGCACGGTGGCCTCGCCGCCGACGCCCTGCGCGAACGGCACCGCCGCGCCCTGCACGTGCTGCGCGAAGACCTGGGCACGGCCGCCGACGGCGGTCGCGAACGGGGTGGCCTGGCCCGCGGCGTCACCGGCGAGCGCACCGACGTTGCCGACCGCGCCCTGGGCGACCGGGAGGACCTTGGCGACCGCCCGGCCGGCGACCGGCGGCAGCACGTCGGCGGAGGTGCGGTCCACGACCGGACGCGCGGTGGCCAGGGCGCCCTGGGCCTGCTTGGTCAGCTGCTCGGGACGCAGCCCGGCGCCCGCGAGACCGGCCAGCAGGTTGTCGGCCGAGCCCGGCGCCTTGGGCAGCGCGGGGGTCTTGGGCAGGGCAGGGATCTTGGGCAGCGCCGGCACGCCGGGGAGGCCCTTGGGCAGGCCGCCCGGCAGCTCGGCGGCGGGCACGCCCGGAACGGCCGGCAGCTGGCCGTTCACCAGCGAACCGGCCTTGCCCAGGTCGGCGGCCTTGACGCCGTCGGTGACCTTGCCGAGCTGCTTGCCGGCGTCGGCGACCTTGGCGACCCGCTGGACGTCGACGGCCTTCTGGACGCCACCGGTGTTCAGCGCCGGCAGCCCACCGCCGACGAGCCGACGGACGCCGTCCACCACGCCGCCGGCCTGCGGCAGCCGACCGGTGGGCAGCTCGTCGGCGGACACACCGCCGCCGAGGACCCCGGTCGCCTTGTCGGCCGCGCCGCGCACGGTCTTGGTGGCCGTGCCGGCGGCCTTCTGGACGGTGCCGGTGACGGCGCCGGTGGGCAGCTGCCCCGCGGCACCGGTGACCGAACCGACGGCCGGCAGGTCCCCGGTGGCGGGCAGTTCGGCGGCGTTGGCGGCGACGGTGCCCAGGGCCCACAGGCCGGTGGCGGTGGCGGCGACGGCGATGGAACGGCGGATGTTGGAGCGCATGGTGGTGATGTCCTTCGAATTCAGGGGGTTCAACGGGCAGACCTGTGCCGCCCCCGCGCGGCAGGTCTCTTCAGACGCGGAGCGGGTCTGCCCTAGCCGGGGAATTCGAGGATGTCTTCGGCCCGTCGGCGCGTCGGGGCGCCGTCGGCCGTACGGACGCCACCCGGCAGCAGCCGGAAGCGCGGGGAGTCCGCCGGAACGGCGGCGTGCTGGTCCCCACCACGAGGACCGTGGCCGTCACCCGCGCTGTGTGCGGGCGGTGCGGCCGGGCCCTGCTGGCCCTGGCCCGGCAGGCCGTGGTGGCCGGCGTCCCGCTGCTCAGGGGCGGCGGGACGGGACCGGTCGACGGCCGGGTGGGGCGCCGCGTAGGCGCAGTGCGCCGGGCGGAACAGGTGCGGCGCGGACGGGCCGTGGCCGGCGTGCGCGGCACCCTGACCGGGCGCGGCGCCACCGGGCACCCCGCCGTGCGCGGGGCCACCGCCGTCGCCGGACCGTCCCGGACCACCGCCGACGGGCAGGTGGACGGGCAGCGCACCGCCGACCCGCTCCCCGATCCCGCCGATCCCCTCGACCGCGCCGGTCACCGGGCCGTCGAGCCGGTCGGCGACCGGTGCGGCGGCCTGCTCGGCGGGGCGCACCGCGCCCTCGACCTCGGCCGTCGCGGTGTCCGTACGGCGGGCGAGCGCGGCGCCGTCCGCCGTCTCCTGGTGCGCCAACGCCGCCCCGGAATCGGGCAGTCGGCCGGTGCGCCGGGAGGCGGTGACGTGGCCCGGGGCCGGGGCCCCGGACAGGGCCGTCGCGGCCGGGAAGCCGTCGACGGGCGTGCGGTCGGCGGCGTGTGCGCCGGAACCGTAGGCGACGCCGAGGAGGACGAACCCGATCAGGAAGAGCCCCGCCAGCAGTGCGCGCCGCACGGCCACCGTGCGCGGCAGGCGCACGGCGGCAGGCGTGACGAACACAGCAGACAAGGAGGGGACCTTCCCAAACGGACGGGGACAGCCGGGCGCAGCGCCTCGGTGTCGCACCCGTCACGGGTGATCGAGCGATGCCCTGATCCTTGCACGACACGCCAGGTGGCACGCAAGTCCCCCCGGGATTCCTGTCACCGTTGCTCCGCCATGTCCGGTATGGGCAGCGGTCTTTTCTCCAGTGCGGCGGCCATCACCTCCGGGAACAGCTCGGGCGTGCAGGCGAACGCGGGTGCGCCCAGGGCCGCCAGGGCCGCCGCGTGCGCCCGGTCGTAGGCGGGCGCCCCCTCGTCGGAGAGCGCGAGCAGCGTCACGAACTGCACTCCGGACGCCTTCATCGCGGCGACCCGCCGGAGCATCTCGTCGCGGATGCCGCCCTCGTAGAGGTCGCTGATGAGGACGACCACGGTGTCGGCGGGCCGCCGGATCCGCGACTGGCAGTAGGCCAGGGCGCGGTTGATGTCCGTGCCGCCGCCGAGCTGGGTGCCGAACAGCAGCTCCACCGGGTCGTCCAGGTGGTCCGTCAGGTCCACCACGGCGGTGTCGAAGACGACCAGCCGGGTGTCGAGGGCCCGCATCGAGGCGAGCACCGCCCCGAACACCGAGGCGTACACCACGGACGCGGCCATCGAACCGGACTGGTCGACGCAGAGCACCACGTCCTTCGTGGCCGCCCGCGCCGCCCGGCCGTACCCGATCAGCCGTTCGGGGACGACGGTGCCGTGCTCCGGGAGGTAGTGCTGGAGGTTGGCGCGGAGGGTGCGGTTCCAGTCGATGGCGCGGTGCCGCGGGCGACTGGTGCGGGCGGCACGGTCCAGCGCGCCGGTCAACGCGGCCCGGGTACGGGTGGCCAGCCGCTCCGCCAACTCCTCGACGACCGCGCGGACGACCCGGCGGGCGGTCTCCTTCGTCGTCTCGGGCAGCACCTTGTTCAACGACAGCAGCGTGCCGACCAGGTGGACGTCGGGCTCGACGGCCGCCAGCATCTCGGGCTCCAGCAACAGCGCCGACAGGCCCAGTCGGTCGATGGCGTCGCGCTGCATCACCTGCACCACGGAGGACGGGAAGTACCGCCGGACATCGCCCAACCAGCGGGCCACCTGGGGTGCCGAGGCGCCGAGCCCGGCCGCCCGCGGACCACCGCCGTCGCGCCCCCCGTGGCCCGATCGCTGGTGCTGCCGCGGGTGCTGCCGCTGTCCGTAGAGCGACTCCAACGCCCCGTCCACCGCGGCGTCCTGGCCGTGCAGCGCGCAGCCGGTGCCGTCCGCGTCACCTCCGCCCAGCACCAGCCGCCAGCGGCGCAACCGCTCCGCAGCCGGATCGTTCACCGTCGTCATCTGCCCGCCCCCGTCAGCTCGTTGGCCCGCCGCCAGGCCGCTCCGGGCCCGCCTGCGCGCTCCGCACCCCGCTCACCCGGACCGGCGCCTCCACCGGCGCCGTCCGCGCCCCCGTCGTCCGTGCCGTCCCCGTCGTCGGCGCCGTCCCCGTCGTCGGCGCCGTCCCCGTCGTCGGCGCCGTCCCCGTCGTCCGCGGGGCCGTGCCGGGGTGCGCCGAGCAGGAGTCGGAGGGTGGGCAGGACGGCGGCGGCGCGGTCGCGGTCCAGGCCGGGGCCGAAGCCGGGCGCCGCCGCGTCGCCCGCGCCGAAGGACGCACGGCCCGGACCGTCGGTGGGGCCGCGGCGGACGAGTTCGCCGAGGGTGCGGCGGACCCCAGTGTCGTACCCGGCGAAGGTGCGCCGCAGCAGCGGCAGGACGTCGGTGAACGCGGCGTCCGGGACCCGCGTCAACCAGCCGTCCACCAGCGCCCACAGCCGTGCGTCGTGGAGCAGCAGCAGGCCGCCGTCCCGGCCACCGACGAAGCCCTCGATCCAGCCGGCGGCGTCGGCGGGCGGGGTACCGGGCGAGAGGGCGAGCGCCATCAGCCGCTCCGCCCCGTCGTCGGGCAGCTGTCCGTCGTCCAGCAGCAGCCGGGCGGCCCGGCCGCGGAGCAGCCCGGGGACGGCGTCCCGTTCGGTGAGGGTCCGCAGGACCGTCGACCAGCGCGCCCGCAGGGACACCGCCGCGACCCCACCGAACCCATCAGACCCACTGGCCCCACCGGCCCCGCCGGCCGGCGTGCCGGTTCCGGCCGGCGTGCCGGTTCCGGCCGGTACCTGCCCGAGGAGGCCGACGGCCCGGTGGGTGGCGTCGAGGTGGCCGCGCATCTCGGCCGCGCCGTCCGCGCCCAGGCCCGTGCAGGCCGGCGGCAACCCGACGAAGATCCGCCCGGCCAGGCCCAGCGCCACGTCGTGCAGCGCCCCGGCGTCGGTGCCGCGGACGTCCCCGTAGCGCACCGACCGGACGAGGGCGGGCAGGGCCCGGGCGAGGTGGCCGACGTCCGCGTCGAGGGCGGCGCGGTCCGCGAGCGCCCGCAGCACCACCGGGAGGGCCTCGGGCAGCGCGGCGAGCAGGCAGCGCTCGGCGAGCGCGGTGACCTCGGCGAGCACGGTGGCCTCCGCGGCGTCCGCGCGGGCCTTGGCGGTGGCCGCGGCGAGCACCGTGGTGCCCCAGACGCCGGCCTCCGCGACCCGCACCGACAGTTCGGGTTCCCACCGCAGCCGCCAGGTCTCCCGGAAGGTGCCGGTGCCGCCCCGGGAGCGGACGGGCTCGCCCCAGGGGACGCCGAGCAGCCGCAGCCGGTGCAGCAGCCGGCTGCGGCCGGCGTCGGTCTCCTTGCGCAGGTCCAGCTCCACGTCCCGCTCCGCCGGCTCGGGCTTGAGCCGCAACGCCCGCTGGCAGCGGGCGAGGTCGCGTTGGAGCGGGACGGCCGGGGCGTCCTCGGGCACCCGGCCCAGCACCTCGCCGACCACCAACCGGTCGCGGATCAGGGCGGCCGGCACGTCGGAGCCTTCGGCCATGACGGCCCGCACCGCGTCGTCGAGTTCGGCGAGGCCGGCCAGCGGGCGACCGCGGACCGCGGCGAGCCCTTCGGCGAGCCGCACCGCCTCGATGACGTGCGCGGACGACACCGGGTAGTCCGCCTCGCGGAGCAGCCGGGCGGCCTTGGTCAGCCAGCGCTCGACGGGGCGGTCGGGGGCCTCGAAGAGGTGGCCGTACCAACCGGGCGAGGCGATGCCGGCGCCGTAGCCGCTGTGCCGGGCCAGCCTCCGGTGGGTCCACGGCACCCAGGTCAGCGCGGTCTTCACCTTCGGGAGGCCCGTGAGGAGCCGTCGGTCGGCGGCCGCGGTGGGGTGCGCTCCCGTACGGGAGCGGGTGCGCGGGAGGTCCAGCGCGGGGACGTGCCAGGCCCCGCAGACGACGGCGACCGGGTCCCCGAACTCCTTCTGCGCCGCCCGCAGTCGGAGTCGCATATGGGCCTCCCGCAGCAGGTCGCGGGGGTGGCCGCCGGCGCCGTACGCGGTGCGCAGCTCCGCCATGGCCTCCGCGAGCGCCGCGAACGGGGCCAGCGCGTCCGCCCCGCCGTGGGGCGCCCGACGGTGCTCGACGACGTCCTCCCACCACCGTTCGGGGTCGTCGTGGCCGGCGGCCTCGGCGAGCGCCCGGAGCGGGTCCAGCCGCACGGCGTCCGCCGCGGCCATCCCCGCCGGCTCCCCGTCCGCCCCCGCGCCCGGGTCCTCACCCGGCTCCTCGTCCGGCAGGGCCAGGGCGTGTGCCGCCGGCAGGTCGACGAAGCGCACCGGAACACCGCGCGTGAGCGCCCAACGCAACGCCACCCACTCCGGGGAGAAGGCGGCCAGCGGCCAGAACGCCGCGCGCCCGGGGTCGTCCACCGCGTGGGCGAGCAGGGCGACCGGGGGCCGCATCTCCGGGTGGGCGGCCAGCGCCACCAGGTCGTCGGCCTCGGGCGGCCCCTCGATCAGCACCGCGCGGGGCGCGCACTGCTCCAGCGCGGCCCGCACCGCCCGCGCCGACCCCGGGCCGTGGTGCCGCACCCCCAGCAACACCGGCCCGCCCCCGCTCCCGCCGGTCATGCGCCCACCTCCCGGCAGGCACGGTAGAAGTCCTGCCAGCCCTCGCGCTCGCGCACCACGGTCTCCAGGTACTCCTGCCACACCACGCGGTCGGTCGCCGGATCACGGATCACCGCGCCGAGGACGCCGGCGGCCAGGTCACCGGCGCGCAGCACGCCGTCGCCGAAGTGGGTGGCCAGGGCGAGGCCGTTGGTCACCACGGAGATGGCCTCGGCCGTCGAGAGCGTCCCGGTCGGTGACTTCAGCTTGGTGCGGCCGTCGGCGGTGACGCCGGCGCGCAGTTCGCGGAAGACCGTCACCACCCGACGGATCTCGTCCGTCCCCTCGGGCACGGGCGGGAGTTGCAGCGGTCGGCCGATCTGCGCCACGCGCCGCGCGACGATGTCCACCTCGTCCTCGGGAGTGGCGGGCAGCGGCAGGACGACGGTGTTGAAGCGGCGGCGCAGGGCGCTGGAGAGGTCGTTCACCCCGCGGTCGCGGTCGTTGGCGGTGGCGATCAGGTTGAAGCCGCGGACGGCCTGCACCTCCTGCCCCAGCTCCGGTACGGGCAGGGTCTTCTCGGACAGGAGGGTGATGAGGGCGTCCTGGACGTCGGCCGGCATCCGGGTCAGCTCCTCGATCCGCGCGGTCATGCCCTGCGCCATGGCCCGCATCACGGGGCTGGGCACCAGGGCGTCCCGACTGGGCCCGTTGGCGAGCAACTGGGCGTAGTTCCAGCCGTAGCGGAGCGCTTCCTCCGGTGTGCCGGCCGTGCCCTGCACCAGCAGGGTGGAGTCGCCGCTGACCGCCGCCGCGAGATGCTCCGACACCCAGGTCTTGGCGGTGCCGGGCACGCCGAGCAGCAGGAGCGCGCGATCGGTGGCGAGGGTCGTCACGGCGACCTCGACGATGCGCCGTGGGCCGACGTACTTCGGCGTGATGACCGTGCCGTCGCCGAGTGTGCCGCCGAGCAGGTACGTGGCGACCGCCCACGGGGAGAGCCGCCAGCGCTCGGGGCGGGGTCGGTCGTCGGCCGCGGCGAGCGCCGACAGCTCCTGCGCGAAGGCGACTTCGACGTGCGGCCGCAGCGCTTCCCCGGCCGCGCCGCGGGCCTCGCCCGCCGTCGTGATGGCGTTCTCGGACATGCTTCCCCCTCGTCGCACGATGCGCGGCCGGCACCCCGCGGAAAACCCGCCGGCCGCTTGCGGTTCCCAGCCTGCACCAGACCACTGACAATGCCCCGAAAACCGCTTCCCACCTGCGGAGTTGCCGAGGTTCGGGGCGATTGTCAGTGGTGCGCCGTAGCGTCGAAGGCGACGAATCCGCAGGGGTTCGACGGGAATCCGCAGGGGGGTCGGATGAATCCGCGAGGGGAACGCTGGACGACGGACCGGGTGCGCGCCCTGGCGCCCGACGCGGCGTCGCACGCGGCGGCCGCACGGCTCGCCCGCACCGGCCGCTGGTCGGCCGTCGGCGCGGCCGGGGACGCGGTGTGGGGGGTGTGCGGGGCCAGCGGCGCCACCGCGCACGAAGCGCAGCAGTACCAGACCGTCGTCGATCTCAACGGCCCGGCGTTCGAGTGCAGTTGTCCGAGTCGGAAGTCCCCCTGCAAGCACGCGCTCGGGCTGCTGCTGCGGTGGGTCGCCACCGCCGCTCCCGCCGTCCCCGTCACCGAGGGGGCCGCGCAAGGGGATCGGTCGGAGGGTCCGCCACCGTCGTGGGCGGCCGAGTGGCTGGCGGAGCGCCGGGAGCGGCCCGGCGGCGGCCGGACGGAGGAGGCGGGGGCCGGTGGACCGGCGACCGGTGCGCCCTCCCGCGCACCGGCCGATCCGGCGGCGGCCCGGCGGCGGGCGGAGCGCCGCTCGCAGCGGATCGGGTCCGGCGCCGCGGAGTTGGAGCAGCGGTTGCAGGACCTGCTGCACGCCGGCCTCACGACGATCGGCCCCTCCGAGGCCCCCCTCTCCCCCCTCACCCCCTTCTCCCCCTCCTCACCCGCCGGCCCGGGCAGGCCCCCGACCGGCGACCAGCACTCCTGGGACGAGACTGCCGCCCGCATGGTCGACGCCCAAGCACCGGGACTCGCGGCCCGGGTACGGGAGTTGGGCGCACTCCCGTCGACCGGTGCGGACTGGCCCTCCCGACTGCTGGAGGAGTGCGCCCTGCTGCACCTCCTCGGTCAGGGCTTCCTGGGCGTCGAGGCCTTGCCGGCACCACTCGCCGCGACGGTCCGCACCCGCGTCGGGGTGACCACGGAGGCCGCGGACGTCCTCTCCGGCCCGGACACCGTGACGCTCCGGGACCGCTGGCTGGTCCTTGCCCAACACGACGGCACGGAGGGCGCGTTGACCTCCCGCCGGATCTTCCTCCGGGGCGAGCGGACCGGCCGGATGGCGCTGCACCTCTCCTTCGGCGGCCCCCACCGCCCCTTGGACGTGGCCCTGCCGCCGGGCCTCCTGCTCGACGCCGACCTGGCCTACTACCCGGGAGCCCGGCCGCTGCGGGTCGCCCTCGGGGAGCGGCACTCCCCCGCGATCCCCGGCCCGGTCCCGTCCGGCTGCGGGATCGACGCCGCCCTGGCCGCGTACGGCCGCGCGCTGCGCGACGACCCCTGGCTGGACGCCTGGCCGGTGGTCCTCGCCGACGTCACCCCGATACCGGGCCGGTCCCGCGGCGACTGGCAACTGGCCGACGCGGACGGCGAATCCGCCCTCCCGCTGGACCCGCGCTGCCTGGGGCGCACGGCGCAGTGGCAGCTGGCGGCCGTCTCGGGCGGCGGGCCGCTCACGGTCTTCGGCGAATGCGGCCACCGCGGCTTCCTGCCCCTGACCCTCTGGGACCCCGCCCCGGTGTCCCTGTCCCCATGACGCACCCCATGCCGCACCCCCCTGACGCCCCGCGCCCCGGTGGCCGGCCGGTGCGACGCCCCGCCACCCCGATGACCGCCGTCCCGATAACCGCCGCCGCGGTGCCCCGCCGCCCCGGTGACGTGCCACCACCGCACCGAACCACCCCACCGTCCGCCCCGTCCGCCCCGTTCCCCTCGTCCACCCCCGGTCCCGCCCCGCGCGCGGCCCGTCGTCCGTGCACCACCCACCACCGGAGGCAGGGCATGCCGAGCACCCCCACCCCCCAGACCACCTCCACCACCCCCGTCACCCCGGCCGCCGCCCCCGCGCCCTGGCCCGACCTGGTCGGCGCCGCGCTCCTCGGGACCGGGCGGCGCACCCCGCCGGTGGCCGTCCGGGCCGGGCAGAGCCCCGCCGCGGCGCTGCTGGACGCGGCGGCGGTGAGCACCGTGCGGCGGCGCGCCGCGCTGCGCCCCGCCCCGGCCGGCGAGCGTCCCGCCCCGGCCCCCGCCGATCCCCGCCCCCCGCTGCCGCCGGCCGCCCGGCGCCGGCTCGCGCTCCTGCTGGCCGACCGCGGCCCCGGCTCCACCGGCCGGCGCGGCACCGACCCCGACCTCACCGAGCTGTTGCCCCAGTGGTTGGCGGCCGCCGGCGAGCAGGGCTACCGCGCCCCGGAGGCGTTGCTCCCCGCACTCCTGGACGCCGCCCGGTCGCGCACGGACCTGCGGTCCGCCGCGCTCGCCCTGGCGGGCCCCCGCGGCCTGTGGTTGGCGCGGCTGAACGACTCCTGGCGGTTCGCGCTCCGGGGCGTCGGCGGCCCGCTGGCCCTGCCGGGCGACGACGCCCCCGAGGCGATCCGCCGACGGTGGGCGGAGGGCCTGTTCGCGGAACGGGTGGCGCTGTTGACCGCGGTGCGCCGCCGCGATCCGCAGGCCGGACTGGAGCTGCTGACGACCACCTGGGCGACCGAACGCGCCGAGGACCGCCTGATGTTCGTGGACTCCCTCGGCGAGGCCCTCGCACCGACCGACGAACCGTTCCTGGAAGGGGCCCTGACCGACCGCAGCCGCACCGTCCGCAGCACCGCCGCGGAGCTGCTCTCCGCCCTGCCCGGCTCCGCGCTCGCGGCACGGATGGCCGGGCGCAGCCTGGTCTGCGTCCGGCTGGCCCCGGCCGCCGAGGGCGCCGGACACCACGAAATGCTGGCCGTCGACCCGCCGCGTGCCTGCGACGCCGGGATGCAGCGGGACGGCGTCACCGCCAAGCCCCCCTCGGGGCGTGGGGAACGGGCGTGGTGGCTGGGCCAGTTGGTGGAGGCCACACCGCTGGACCGCTGGATCGGACGGTTCGACGGCCGCACCCCGGCGGAGATCGTCGCGCTCCCGGTGGCCGGCGACTGGCGGACGGAGTTGCACGACGCCTGGTGCCGGGCCGCGGTCCGCCAGCGGCACCCGCAGTGGGCACGGGCACTGCTGGGCGCGCCCGGCGACCCGGTCCTGGCCGCGCCGGAGATGGCGCCGGCCGGCTCCGCCCGGGACCTGACGAAGCTGCTGACCGTGCTCCCGCATGACGAACGGGCCCTGTGGGTGGCCGAGTTCATCGCCGTCCACGGCCTCTCGGACGCGTTCCGGATGCTGGGCGTCTGCGCGGTCCCCTGGCCCGCGCCGCTGGGCCGGGCGGTGGTCGACGCGCTGGACATCGCCCGCGACGCCGGCAGCTACCCGTGGAGCTTCAGCGGCGTGATGGGCCTGGCCGAGCGCTGCCTGGACCCGGCGGAAGCCGGCCGGCTGGACATGTTGACGGCCGTCACCGACGAGCCCGAGGGCGCCTCCCCGGGCTCCAGCGGCTACTGGTCCGAGGCGTTCCTGCGCCTGGTCGGCACGCTCCGCCTGCGCGCCACCCTGCACGCCGAGCTGCGGACCGGAGCGCCGTCATGACGCACGGCAGCCGGCCCGCAGCCCCGGGCCGGCGCGCGCCGCGGACGTCCGACGCCCGATGGCCGGAGGGTTCAGACGGCCAGCGGGCGGACGTTCGCGTTGACCCACTCCACGATCGAGGCGGTGGTCGCCCCCGGCGTGAAGATCTCCGCGACGCCCTGCTCCTTCAGCGGAGCGATGTCGGCCTCCGGGATGATCCCGCCGCCGAAGACCTTGATGTCCGCCGCGTCCCGTTCCTCCAGCAGGGCGAGCACCTTCGCGAAGAGGGTGTTGTGCGCCCCGGAGAGGATGGACAGCCCGATCGCGTCGGCGTCCTCCTGGATGGCGGTGTCCACGATCTGCTCCGGCGTCTGGTGCAGCCCGGTGTAGATCACCTCCATGCCGGCGTCGCGCAGCGCCCGGGCGATGACCTTGGCGCCCCGGTCGTGTCCGTCCAGCCCCGGCTTGGCGACGACGACCCGGATCGGACCCGACCGGCCCGCGTCCCGCCCCTCCGCCTGCACCCCGTCTTGCCGCGCCACACTCATCACTACCTCCAAGCCATGCGCGGCACCGCCAGGGCGGGGCCGCCGAGCCGACATCCGGTCGCGCCACCGCGATCCGGCGGCCACGAGCGTGAACGAACGTTATCTACAGCATCCCGTACCCAACCGTTTCGTGACATCCGGCGAGGGGGAAATCACACACGGGACACCTGCACCTGGGACACATTCGCCACGCGCCGCGTCCCGCGTGCCGCACCGCCGCCAGGGACGGCCGGCGAGGCGCGCGGGCCGGGCGCCCGGGGAGCCGCAGCCGGGCCGGCGCGCGAGCCGCCGCAGCGCCGCCGCCGTGCACGGCTTCCCCACAAGGGCATTCGGGGGTCGTCGCCGCCTTCCGCATGCCGTTCGGGAGGTCGGCCATGGGGGCCCTGCCTGTTCTCTCCGCACCCCTTCTCCTGCGCAGCACGCTCGTGGAGCTGGGCGTGCTCGTCACCCACCTCCTCCGCTATCCCACCGGGATGGCCCAGGAACGACCGCTGCCGGCGCCGGCCGGGACCGGTGCCGACGGTTCCGCGGCCCGCCTGCCCACCGAGGGCCGCGCGCACCCGCCGGTGCTCCTGCTGCACGGCTTCGTCGACAACCGCTCGGTCTTCGTCCCCCTGCGCCGCTCCCTGCACCGCCACGGCTGGCGCCACGTCGAAGCGCTCAACTACTCCCCGCTGACCTGCGATCTGCGGCGGGCCGCCGAGTTGCTGGGCCGCCACGTGGAGGAGGTCTGCGCCCGGACCGGACACCGCCGGGTGGACGTCGTCGGCCACAGCCTCGGCGGCCTGATCGCCCGCTACTACGTACAGCGGTGCGGCGGCGACGCCCGCGTCCGGACGCTGGTCACGCTCGGCACCCCGCACGCCGGCACCCGCGTCGCGCCGCTCATGTCGGCGCATCCGATCGTCCGGCAGATGCGTCCGGACTCCGCGGTAGTGGCCGAGTTGGCGTTGCCGGCACCGCGGTGTCGGACGCGCTTCGTGGCCTTCTGGAGCCAGCAGGACCAGGTGATGGTGCCGGCCGCCACCGCCCGGATCGAGCACCCGGACCTGTGGGCGGAGAACGTCCGCGTGATCGGCGTCGGCCACCTCGCGCTGCCGGTCGACGCCACCGTCGTGGCCGGCATCCGGGCGGCGCTGGCCACCACGGCGGCGGACGGGGCCGCCCGGGGCGCGGTGTCGGTGGCCTGAGCGGCGAAGTGCCCACGGGCCCGGGCCGGGTCGCGACCGGTCCCCCGGACGGCAACGTTCCCGACGCCCGAGCGTCCCCTGGGCGCCGGGTGCCGGCCGCCTCGTCGAACGACCCTCGAACGGGGCGCCAAGAACGCGCATGGCCGTTGCCGAAAGCGGGCCAATTGCCCGGCCCCGCCGAGCCCGAAACCTCGGGAAGATTGTCGCCGTCGCGTACCGCCGGGTACAGTCGCCGCTAATTCTCCTGCAGCCGAGGCGAAAGAGAAGTTGGTGGACGACCGTCACCCGTCGGGGGCTCAGCTTCCGACCGCCCCCGCTTCCGATGCCTCCTACGCACCCTCGGCATACGGCGACGACGACCCCCTCTTCGGCGCGCACCCCGGCGGCTACGAGCACGGCGCCTACGCCCCCGGCGGCCACCCCACCGACGCCTACCCGACCGGCAGTTACCCCACCACCGGGTATGACAACGCCGGGTACGACACCGGCTACGGCAGCACCGGCTACGACCCGTACGCCCACACCGGGTACGACGCCCCCGGCCACGACACCGGCGCCACCGGGTACGACAACTCCGGTTACGGCAGCGGCTACGACAGCGCGGCCTACGGGCCCGGCGGGGGCTACGACGCCGCGGCCCACCACAGCGGCACCGCGTACGACCCCGGCACTTACGACACCGGCATCCACGCCCCCGCCGCGTACGCGGGCGACACCTACGACACCGGCTCCTACGCCACCGCCGGCTACCCCACCGGGGGCTTCGCCACCGACGGCTACGGCGGCGATGCGTACGGCGGCGGCTACGACCCCGGCGCCACGTACGGCACGGTGGACGGCCTCACCGGTGGTTACGCCACCGGCAGTTACGCCACGACCGGGCACGACACCGCGGGGTACGACACCGGCTACGGGGCCGCGGGCTACGACTCCGCCGCCTTCGCGGCCGCCGCCACCGCCGTCCAGGAACCCGTCGGCCACGAGGCCACCGCGGTCTGGTCCACCACGGACTACGCCGACTACACCGACCCGACGCCCGACCCGGCACCCGGCATCCCGGCCCAGGCGGGCCCGCCCGCGGAGGACACCCTCCTGTGGGACGCCCCCCTCGTCGCGCACACCACGGAGACCGACGGCGTCGACGACCCCGACAGCGCGCCCGACACCCGTGCCGCGGCGAGCGGTTCGGCGGCGATCGCCGACGCGATGACCCAGGCGATGCCCGTCACCGTCGTCCCGGACGACGACGCCCCCACCGGCCGGCGGGTGAGCGGTCCCCCGGCGGGCAAGGCGGTCCGCGGCGGCAACCGCGGCCGGCGCCGCCAGGCCAAGCGCTCGGCGCTGCTGACCGTCGCGGTGCCCTCGGTCGCCGCGATGGGCGTCTGCGCGGCGGCCGCGGCCTCGGTCAGCCAGTTCGGCGGGGACGACCAGGACGGCAAGACGACCCAGGCCGCGCCGGACGCCGGTGTCACGAAGCGGACGACGGCCGCCAACAAGAAGCTGGACAGCCAACTCGCCGGACTCAGCGCCAGCGCCCAGGACTTCCGCGAACGGGCCAGCCGCACCCAGGAACGGCTGGACCTCAAGCAGCGGCAGGCCGACGAGCGCAAGCGCAAGGAGGAAGAGGCCGCCCGCAAGGAGGCGCTGCGCCCCAAGTTCGTCCTGCCGGTCACCCAGCACGGCCTGAGCGCGCTCTTCGGCCAGGCCGGGGTCAACTGGATGTCGGTGCACACCGGCATCGACTTCCCGGTCAGCTACGGCACCACGGTCGTGGCCGCCACCGACGGCACCATGCGCACCCAGTGGAACTCCGCCTACGGCAACATGGCGATCCTCACCGCACCCGACGGCACCGAGACCTGGTACTGCCACCTGAGCAGCACCAAGATCCGCTCCGGTTCGGTGAAGGCGGGCGACACCATCGCCTACTCCGGCAACTCCGGCAACTCCACCGGCCCGCACCTGCACTTCGAGGTGCGGCCCGGCGGCGGTGCGGCGATCGACCCGCTGCCGTGGTTGCGCGCCCACGGCCTCAACCCCAACTGAACCCCGCGCCACACGCACACCGGAAAAGGAGCCCGCCGCACACCGCGGCGGGCTCCTTTCGTCGTCCTTTCGTCGTCGCTCCAGAAGGAGGCCCCGGGCGGGCGCCGGGGCCTCCCACGGCTCAGAGCTTCTCGACCGGCGCGTACCGCAGCAGCAGCCGCTTGGGCTTCTCGCCGCCGAAGTCGATGGTGGCCTCGGCGTTGTCGCCACTGCCCTTGACGCCGACGACCGTGCCCAGGCCGAAGCTGTCGTGGGTGACGCGGTCGCCGACGGCCAGCGAGACCACCGGGCGGTCGGCGGTGCGCCGGGTCGCGAAGCCGCTCGGCCCCTTGGACCGCGTCGACGACAACGACGCCCCGATGCCGCCGCCGAAGCCGCCGCCCGAGGAACCGCCCGACGACAGCCCGCCCATGGACGCCGACGGCGTCGCGGGGCCGGTGCGCTTCCAGTCCAGGAACGCGTCCGGGATCTCCTCCAGGAAGCGCGAGGCCGGGTTGTACGAGGGCTGACCCCAGGCGCTGCGCATCGTGGAGCGGGTGACGTAGAGCCGCTCGCGGGCGCGGGTGATGCCGACGTAGGCGAGCCGGCGCTCCTCCTCCAGCTCCTTGGTCTGGCCGAGCGCCCGCATGTGCGGGAAGACGCCGTCCTCCATGCCGGTCAGGAAGACCACCGGGAACTCCAGGCCCTTGGCGGTGTGCAGGGTCATCAGCGTGATGACGCCGGCGCCCTCCTCGTCCTCGTCCGGGATCTGGTCGGAGTCGGCGACCAGGGCGACCTGCTCCAGGAACTCGGCGAGCGTGCCGGGGCCCGCGGCGACCGCATCGACGTCGGTCACCTCGGCGTCGGCCGCACCGGCGTCGGCCGCCGGCGCCGCGCCCTCGCCGCGCTCCTGCTCGAACTCCAGGGCCACGGAGGCGAGTTCCTGGAGGTTCTCGATCCGGGTCTCGTCCTGGGGGTCGGTGGAGGACTGGAGCTCGGCGAGGTAGCCGGTGCGCTCCAGGACGGCCTCCAGGATCGTGGCCGGGCCGGCCCCGGACTCCACGATCGTGCGCAGCTCCTCCATCAGGGCGTTGAACCGCTTGACGGCGTTGGCGGAACGGGCGGCCATGCCGTAGGCCTCGTCGACGCGGCGCAGCGCCTGCGGGAAGGTGATCTTCTCGCGCAGCGCCAGGGCCTCGATCATCGCCTCGGCGCGGTCGCCGATGCCACGCTTGGGGACGTTGAGGATGCGGCGCAGCGGGACGGCGTCCTCGGGGTTGGCGAGCACCCGGAGGTAGGCGAGGATGTCGCGGACCTCCTTGCGCTCGTAGAAGCGCACGCCGCCGACGACCTTGTAGGGCAGCCCGACCCGGATGAAGATCTCCTCGAAGACCCGGGACTGGGCGTTGGTGCGGTAGAAGACCGCGACGTCGCCGGCCTTGGCGTCGCCGGCGTCGGTGAGCCGGTCGATCTCGTCGGCGACGAACTGGGCCTCGTCGTGCTCGGTGTCGGCGACATAGCCGGTGATCTTGGGGCCGGCGCCGGCGTCCGTCCAGAGGTTCTTCGGGCGGCGGTTCTCGTTGCGCTCGATGACGGCGTTGGCCGCGGAGAGGATGGTCTGCGAGGAGCGGTAGTTCTGCTCCAGCAGGATCGTGGTGGCGTCCGGGTAGTCCTCCTCGAACTGGAGGATGTTGCGGATCGTGGCGCCGCGGAAGGCGTAGATCGACTGGTCGGCGTCACCGACCACGCACAGCTCGGCGGCGGGGATGTCGACCGATGGGGGTCCCCCCGCGCGAGCGGAGCCGAGCGTGGGGGAGGGGCCGACCAGCTCGCGGACGAGGGTGTACTGGGCGTGGTTGGTGTCCTGGTACTCGTCGACGAGGACGTGGCGGAAGCGGCGGCGGTAGTGCTCGGCGACGTCCGGGAACGCCTGGAGCAGGTGGACCGTCGTCATGATGATGTCGTCGAAGTCCAGGGCGTTGGCCTCGCGCAGCCGCGCCTGGTACATCGCGTACGCCTGGGACAGGGTCTTCTCGAAGCCGTCGGCGGCCGTCCCCGCGAAGCTCTCCTCGTCGATGAGCTCGTTCTTGAGGTTGGAGACCTTCGCGCTGAAGGACTTGGGCGGGAAGCGCTTGGGGTCCAGGTCCAGATCGCGGCAGACCAGGGCCATCAGGCGCTTGGAGTCGGCCGCGTCGTAGATCGAGAAGGACGACGTGAAGCCGAGCCGCTTGGACTCCCGGCGCAGGATCCGCACGCAGGCGCTGTGGAACGTGGAGACCCACATGGCGTTGGCCCGCGGGCCGACCAGCTCCTCGACGCGCTCCTTCATCTCGCCCGCGGCCTTGTTGGTGAAGGTGATCGCGAGGATCTGGCCGGGGTGGACGTGGCGCTCGGCGAGCAGGTGGGCGATGCGGTGGGTGAGCACCCGGGTCTTGCCGGAGCCGGCGCCGGCGACGATCAGCAGCGGGCCGCCGCTGTGCGCCACAGCGGCCTTCTGCTGGTCGTTGAGCCCTTCCAGGAGCGCCGCCGGGTCGATGGCCGGGCGGGCGGCGCCGTCGCGGTAGTACGACTCCCTGGAGACGGGCGCGTCGAACCGCCCGCCGAAGAGGTCGGCGGGGACCTCCTCCGGGGCCGGGCCGGGCTCGTCCTCGGGCGGCGGCGGGGGCTCCTCGTCCGGGGGGCCGAGATCCGCCAGGAAGCTGTCGTCAAAGAGGCTGCTCATCGCCCACCGAGTCTAGGCCGCCGCACTGACAACCGGTCCCGGAGTGCCGGATTGGCCGGCACCGCTCCGCCGCGGGCGCTACCGTGTCCGTTCTGCCCGCAAACCGGCACCGCTCGCGTTCAGGTCACGAAAAGGTTTCGGGCATATCGAACACCAGCCTTCACAGGGGCCACACGAGTTGGCTACGGTCTCGCTCGGGCAGCCCGCAGTCCCCGCGGACGACAGCGTTCGCACGGGCCGCCCCCGCCGAGTCCGGTCCCGCCGCGAGGCACCCGGAGCCGGGGACCCACCAGCACCACCGGGGTGAATCGACCGGTGCGCCCGCCGCCAGGCGGACGCAGCAGCCGTAGGGCAAGCCTTCCGTCAGCAGACCGCCCGAACCCGACAGCTAACCCGGTAGGCGGTCCACGGAAGGAGTCGCCGGCCTTGGCGTCCCATCGCAAGCCGCGCACCCCCATACTCGCCACCCCCGGCGGCCGTCGTACGGCGACCGGGCTCACCACCGCCGCCCTCGCCTCGGTCACCCTGCTCTCGCAGACCGCGAACGCGGCCCCCAAGGCGCCCCAGCCCTCCATCGAAGAGGTCAAGACGAAGGTCGACGACCTCTACCAGCAGGCCGAGGTCGCCACCCAGAAGTACAACGGCGCCAAGGTGAAGGCCGACGGCCAACAACGCACGGTCAACCGTCTGCTCGATGAGGCGGCCCGGCGCGCGGACAAGATGAACGAGTCCCGGCGCCGGCTGGGCGCGTTCGCCTCGGCGCAGTACCAGAGCGGGGGGATCAACCCGACCGCCCAGCTGATGCTCGCCAAGGACCCGCAGCAGTTCGTCGACCGCAACCACCTGATGGAGCAGTTGACCGCCCAGCAGAAGCAGGCGATCACCGACTACCAGGCACAGGCCGCGGCCGCCACCCGCCAGCGGGCCCAGGCCACCAGCAGCCTGGAGAGCCTCCAGCAGTCGCAGACGTCCCTGAAGGAGAACAAGAGAAACGTTCAGGCCAAGCTGGCCGAGGCGCGCCAGCTGCTGTCCCGGTTGACCGCCCAGGAGAAGGCGCGGCTGGCCGAACTGGAGCGCCAGAAGGAGGCCGAGGCCCAGCGCAAGGCCGCCGAGCAGGCCCGCAAGGAGGCCCAGCAGCGGCAGCAGCAGCCCGGTGGCGGCGGCTCCGGGCAGGGCTCCGGCGGCGGCACGTCCGACGGCGGCTCGTACTCCACCAAGGCCGGCAAGGCGATCGCCTTCGCCCGCGCCCAGATCGGCAAGCCGTACGTCTGGGGCGCCACCGGGCCCAGCTCCTACGACTGCTCGGGGCTGACGCAGGCCGCGTGGCGGGCGGCCGGGGTCGACCTGCCGCGGACGACCTGGGACCAGGTCAAGGTCGGCACCCGGGTCTCCAGCAGCGATCTCCAACCCGGCGACCTGGTGTTCTTCTTCAACGACATCAGCCACGTCGGGATGTACATCGGCGGCGGCGAGATGATCCACGCCCCGCACCCGGGCGCCAGCGTCCGGGTGGAGTCGATCTACGGCATGCCGATCTACGGCAGCGTCCGGCCCGCTTAGCCGGTGGACGGGCGCGCACCGCGCGTCCGCGACGGACCCACCCCCCACAGCCACCCCCCACACGCCACCGCGCGGTCATCCGCCGCCTCCGGAAGTACGGAGCGGGATGACCGCGCGGTGAGCCGTTGATGCGGCGGTGCGGCGCCGGGGCCGCCGGGCGGGTGCCGGGGCCGGGGCCGTCGGGCCGGGGCCGGGGCGCCGGGGTGCTCAGGTCCAGAGCACCGCGATGAAGATGTTGAGCATGGTGAGCCCGCCGACCGCGCCGAAGAGCGGCTTGGGGAGCTTCTCCTCGTCGCGCTTGACGTAGACCAGCGCCAGGATCACCACCAGGACGGCCATCTTGATGCCGATCTTGATGTTGTTGAGCGAGTGGTCCTGCATCTGGTTCAGACCGACCAGCACGATGCCGGTGACCAGCATCGTGAGCGCGCCGTGCAGCATGGCCGGCACGAAGCGGGCGGTGCCCGCGCCCATGGCCTTCATCTGGGTCAGGAAGCCACCCAGCAGGGAGGCGATGCCGATGATGTGCAGGGCGACGAAGACATTGATTACTACGTCCATAGTGCTGGATCGTATCCGCCCCATAGCACGCCCTTTCCGGCAGGGCGCCCGTGATGCCGGCTTCGGTCAGGGCCCACCGCTCCCGGCCTCCCGCCGACCGTCGATCGGTCATCCCCGCGCGGCGGCCGCTCGGAAACGGACAATGCCGGGCAAGGGGGTTCGACGCCGTGACCCCGGGCCTAGCTTCCTCCTGCAGACGACCGGACCCGCACCCCACCGGTCGCATTCGCCCCGCAGGGAAGGAAGTGACGGCCGCCATGGCGTCGCACCACACGGCCACAGAGCGGCCGCCGCTCGCACCCCCGCCGGCCCGGACCCACCCCGCCCGCAGCACCCGCGGCGGGCTGCTGCTCGCCGCGGACCCGCAGCGCTACCTGGACGGCGCCACGGTGCTGGAGCGCACCGGCAGCCACCAGGCGACCGCGGTGACCGGCTGGGCCCGCCGCCTCGGCAGCGTCCGCCGTGTCGGCAGCCGTCCCGCGACCGCCGCGGAACGCTCCCCGGCCCCCGAGGCCGCCACCCCCCTGGAACGCGCCCCGGAGCACCTGGCACCGCCCACGCCCGCCGCCGGCACCGCGCCGCTGGTACCCGGCGTGCCCGCGGCCCCCGTCCCGCCCGTGGACGACCGGGCCGCCCGCGCGGTGGCCTTCGCCCATGCCGCCCTCGGCAAGCCCTATGCCTGGGGCGCGACGGGGCCGGCCGCGTACGACTGCTCCGGGCTGACCCTGGCCGCGTGGCGGGCCGGCGGCGTCACCCTGCCCCGGACGACCTACACGCAGATCACCTCCGGCACCCGCGTCGACTGGCCCCGGCTCCGCCCCGGGGACCTGGTGTTCTTCCACGCCGGCATCAGCCACGTGGGCCTCTACATCGGCGGCGGCGAGATGATCCACGCCCCGCACGCCGGCACCCCCGTCGAGATCGCCCCGATCGACCGACTGCCCTTCGCGGGCGCGACCCGTCCGGGATAGGAGCGCCGGGCCGCTCCCGCCGAAACGCTTCCGCGGTCACGGGCGCCGGCCGCCCGGCCGTCTTCGGCCCGCCCGGGGCGAGTTGCGGCCCCTCGGCGTCGACGCTCCGCCGCGGCGCCCACCGTCGTCGTTCCGCATCCGCCACCCCCGATTCCGTCGTGCGCGATCTCCGTCACTCGCACAACGCTCCCGGGCGCGGCTCTGTGCCCGCTTCCGCAGGTTCCGGCGGAGGTTCACCCGAACGGTGAACTCCGCCGGTCGCCCGGCCGGCTATCCCCGCAGGAACAGCCCGAACCACCGGAAGATCTCCGGCACTTGGTGCTTCCACACCGGCACCGTGTGACCGCCCGCACCGGACGAGATCTGCTGGACCGTCACCGTCGTCGGGTTCTTGGCGAGCTGCTTGAGACCGATCCCGGCCTGGTAGCCGTCGCCGTTCGCGCCCGAGATGTACAGCGCGGTGCGGGGCGGCTTGCCGGCCGCGTTGGCGGCCTTGAGGAGATGCAGCGGGTTGGTCTCGACGCGCAGCTTGGGGTCCTTGCCGGCGAGCGAATCGCGCTCTATCGCCGGGTCGTTGTAGCCGGACATGCCGACCGCGGCGCGGTACCGGTCCGGGTGGGCCAGCGCCAGCTTGGTGGCGCAGTGCGCGCCCGCCGAGTAGCCGGCCAGGCCCCAGGAGTCGGGCTTGTCGCCGGCCCGGAAGTTGTCGACGATCATCTGGCGGACGTCGACGGTCAGCCAGCTGTCGGCGTTGACCGTGCCGGGGATGTTGACGCACCCGCTGTCGGCGTTGGGCAGGACGTTGGTCCGCGGCGCCACCAGGATGAACGGCTTGATCGCTCCGCTCTGCATCAACGACCCCAGCTGCTCGTTGACCTTGAGCGAGCCGAACCAGGACTTGGCGGACCCGGGGTAGCCCGGCAGCAGCTCGACCACCGGGAACTTCTTGTGCTGGTAGGCGGGGTCGTTGTACTGCGGCGGCAGCCACACGTACACCTCGCCGTTGACGCCCGAGACCTGGCCCTTGAGGTCGGTCATCTGGACGCCGGGGCCCATCACCGGGTCGTCGGCGGGCCGGAACTGCTGGTGGACCTTGGGCTCGTCGTTGAGGTTCTTGCCGCCCAGGCCGTCCGGGCCGAGGTTGCGGGCCTGGTCGATGTGGTTGCCGGTACCGAGCAGGTCGCCCCAACTGTCGTAGAGGTTGTTGGCGTTGTTGACCATGACGAAGACCACGGTGATGGCCATCACCTGGGCGAACAACAACATCAACAGCCGTGCCAGACCACGTATCAGGGCCGGTCCGGCCACTCGACCCCACAGCGCGAACGGCAGCACGAGGGCGACGATCAGCAGCAGGATCGAGAAGAGGAAGAAGGGCGTACCCGTCAGGCTCATCGGGATCTCGTTTCCAGGACGTATGCGCGCAGGGCGTGGGCGTGGTTCCGGCCCCGCCTTCGGGCAGCGAGCCTCTCCGCGCCCTTAGATGGCGATCCACGCGATCCCGGTTGCCCGTCTTGGGCCCTTCTTTACGCGCCCCCTGCACGCCCCCCGCAGCGGGGGCGGAACCCGATCATCCGCCCCCGTGCCCCCCGATCCCGACGAAACCGCAGGTCAGACCAGGCGTCGCGCGGCCGCCCAGCGGGTCAGCTCATGGCGGTTGGAGAGCTGGAGCTTGCGCAGGACGGCCGAGACGTGTGACTCAACCGTCTTCACGGAGATGAACAACTGCTTGGCGATCTCCTTGTACGCGTACCCGCGGGCGATCAGCCGGAGCACCTCGCGCTCACGCTGGGTGAGGCGGTCCATGTCCTCGTCCACCGGCGGGGCGTCCGTCGAGGCGAAGGCGTCGAGCACGAACCCGGCCAGCCGCGGCGAGAAGACCGCGTCGCCGTCGGCCACCCGGAACACCGCGTCGACCAGGTCGGCACCGGTGATCGTCTTGGTGACGTAGCCGCGGGCGCCGCCGCGGATGACCCCGATGACGTCCTCGGCCGCGTCGGAGACGGAGAGCGCCAGGAACCGCACCGGCCGCTCGCCGTCGGCCATCATCGCGGCGCTGCGGCGCAGCACCTCGACGCCGCCGCCCCCGGGAAGGTGCACGTCCAGGAGGACGACCTCGGGGCGGGTGGCGGTGATCACCGTGACCGCCTGGTCGACGTCGGCCGCCTCGCCGACCACCTCGACCCGGGTGACCTCGGTCCGGCCGATCTCGGCCTGGACACCGGCCCGGAACATCCGGTGGTCGTCGACCAGCACGACCCGTACGGTGCGGCCCCCGTCCTCGCCGCCGGTCTCGGCCTGCTGTGCGTCGTCGCTGCTCATCTCGTCCGTCCGTCCTTCGGTGTCTGCCCCGTCATGATCCCTGCCCCGGCCCCCGGTGCCACCGGTCCGCCGCCCCTGGTGCGCTCCGGGCCGGCCGCCGGAGCCGCCGCGCTCATTCCGGCTTCCCCGCCCCGCCGGCCCGCCGCTCGCCGGGCCCGCGCTCCTCGGACCGCTCCATCTCCAGCTCGACGACCGTGCCGCCGTCGGGCGCGGCGCGCAGCCGGGCCGTGCCGCCGTGGCGCTCCATCCGGCCGATGATGGATTCCCGCACCCCCATCCGGTCCGCGGGGACCGCGTCCAGGTCGAAGCCGGGGCCGTGATCGCGCACCGAGACGAAGACCGTGCGGCCCTCCACCTCGGCGAACACCTGCACCGCCCCGCCCTCGCCACCGTACTTGGCGGCGTTGACCATCGCCTCGCGCGCGGCTTGCATCTGGGCACCGAGCGCCTCGTCGAGCGGGCAGTCCCCGACCACCACGACCTCGATGGGCACCCCGTGGTGGTCCTCGACCTCCGCGGCGGCCGCCCGCACCGCCTCGGCCAGCGTCGTCGGCTCCTCGTCCTCGTCCTTGCCGCGGCCCTCGGGCTTGTAGAGCCAGGCGCGCAGCTCGCGCTCCTGGGCCCGGGCCAGCCGCGCCACTTCCCGGGGGTCGTCGGCGTTGCGCTGGATCAGGGTGAGGGTGTGCAGGACGGAGTCGTGGACGTGCGCGGCGACCTCGGCGCGCTCCTGGGCCCGGATGCGCATCAGCCGCTCCTCGGAGAGGTCCTGGGTGATCCGGACGAGGTAGGGGCCGGCCAGCAGGGCAATGCCGACGACGACGGCGAGCGCGGCCTGGAGCACCGAGCCGAGGTTCTGCACGGAGCCCTGGAGCACGACGATGCCGGTGACCCCGGCGCCCACCAGCAGCACGCCGGCGGCGCCGCGCACCATCGGCAGCAGGCCCTTGCGGCGGCCCAGCTCCAGCCACTGGGCGCGGCGGGCGTTGTCCGCCTGGCGCCAGACCAGCGCGACGCCGGCACCGATGAGCAGCACCGGCCAGAGGTAGGCGTTGGCCCGGCCGGGCTGGAATCGGGAGGCCACGATCGACGCCCCCACCAGGAGCGCGACCAGCGCGAGGAGCTGCCCCTTGTCCGGCTTGCGGCCCAGCAGGCGCCGCCGTTCCTCCCCCGCGACGGGCTGCCGGGTCTCCACGCCACCGACGCCCAGCGGCACGAAGAACCAGAAGGCGGCGTAGAGCAGGGCGCCCATGCCCTCGGCCATGAAGAGCGCCACGAAGACGATCCGCACCCACGTGACCGGCAACCCGAGGTGCCCGGCCAGCCCCCGCGCGACACCACCGAGCAGCCGCCCCTCGGCGCTGCGGTAGAGCTTGCGCACGGGCGGATCGTCGGGGTCCGACGCCGAGGCGTGGATCGTCTCGGCGCGGGGCGGCGCTGTGGTCATGCCTCAGATCGTCACACGCGCGGGGGCCCGGGGACATCAGGGAGGACCCTGAGCTGTCCCTGAGCCAGCGGCAGCGCGCGCCTCGATCCACGTCGCAGCCAGGGATGCCTTCAGTACGGCCGAACATCCCACTTGCCCGACGCGATCGTTCGCAGCGGACGCCGCGAAGTGGTCTCTATAGCTGCACGTTCTTCGGATTGCGTCTGCCCTTTTCGTCACCGAAACCGCGTGCAGCGACGTGTGACGCCCCGCTCCTCACACTTGGCGTAAATTCCTTAACCGCCTGGAGTTTCGGAAAGGGAGCACACAAAACCACATGGAGCATCGGTCACGTCGTGGCCCCATGCCGGGAATGCCAGCGGTAGAGGGACGCTACCGGTTGATCCGGTAGCACGCCTCAATGGCGTCCGGCCCCTTCACCTTGATCTGGGGAAGCGCAAAAAGGCAGCCGCCTTCGGTCTGCCCACAGGCATCCACCACCTTGGGCCCCACGACATACCCCTTGCTCTTGAGGTAGTTCATGCAGTCGAGCCTGTCCGCCTGGGCGGGGCCCGCCAGAACCATCGGGAGGGCGCTCGCCGCCGTGAGAACCCCCATGACAACTGCCAGACGACGCCTCATCCCACTCACTGCCGGAACCTCATTCCATGTGGAGAGTCCGCGCGCATCGCAGACACCGCCAAAACACTACGAGACACCGGGATGCCGATCCAGGGCCGATTCATTTTCGGACAAAATGCGACGCAAAAGAGAACAAGCGCCTGGGGTGGGGTGCGTAATTGGCGACCATGGGAGTTCAAGCGAGAGGCAGTCCAGCCACTAATAAGCACAGGCTCTTGAGAACTCCGGCATCCTCACGGCTACCCCACGGAAACCGGTGCAGCAGAAGAGGGAAACGCCCGGTTCTCGGCATAGGCGGCATTGAAGCTCAGTACGCCACTTCTCGTTCCTCAGGGTTGGCCGGCATCAGGGAGTGCGTTCGACAGCCAGCCTCGGGCCGCTGCCCCGCCAGGAACGCGACCTCGCCCGTCATCAGCGCAGGAAGCTCCGTTCACCACCCAGGACGGGGGCCAGTCCCTCCCCAGGTGCGCAGTTGCGCGTAAGCACCTTGCCCTGAATCCTCCAGGAACCGTCCGGGCCTCCACGGGGAAGGGCAAAGGGCCGTCTCCATGCCGGCATCGAGCCGACGGCCGCGGTGTTCGCTCAGCCCGCCGACCCGTCCTTGCGGAAGCCGTCCTTCACATTCGAGAAGATCTGCTCGAACTTCGTCCAGTTCGCCGAAGGGGCGGAGACGTAGATGGCGTACTCCTTGTCGCCCTCGCGGCCGAAGCCCAGGTCGATGCCGCGGTACTCGCGAGCCCGGCCCTGGAAGGAGAACTCCCAGATGGCGGCCGGGTCGCCCTGGAAGATGGTGTCCTGGAGGCGGAGCCGCTTGTAGCTGGGGTACTGGACCTTGAGGTCCGATTCGACGCTCTTGAAGTGCTCCACCTGGTCGGCGGAGGCGAAGTCCAGGACGTTGAGGGTCAGCCTGGCCAGTTCCGGGTCCGAGTAGTAGACGATCTGGCGGCCGCCGTCGAGGACCTGCCGCTTCCAGTCCGACGGCACCGGGAAGGACACTCCGAGGTCCTTCTCCTGGACCCGGCGGTAGCCCGTGGGCGTCGATGGCGGCGGGCCGACGTTGGGGCTGGGCTCGCTGGGCGTGACCGAGGTGTTGTCGCTGGGCCCGTTGCCGAGCGAGGACGTGTCGCCGCGGTGGTTGAGGTACCAGGCCGTGCCTCCGCCGCCGCCGGCGACGAGGACGCCGACGACGCTCCAGAGCACGATCCGGCCGCGGCGCCGCTTGGGGCGCGGGCCGGAGGTCAGCACGTCCGTGCGCGCGTCGGTGGACGCTCCCGAGGCCGCGCCGGCCATCGGCACCGGGCCGGTGGCCTCGGCCGGGACGGCGGGCAGGTGGGTGGCCGGGGCGGCCGCGGCCACCGCTCCGGTGGCGCCGGCCCCGACGGTGCTCGCGGTGACCGAGCCGTGGCCCGTCTGGCTCTTGGGCACGGTTCCGGTGATCGTCGGGCTGCCCGCGTCGGCGCCGGCGGTGGGGCCGGTCGCGCGGCTGGTCCCGGTGTCACTGCCGGTGGCCGGTGGCGCGCCGGAGTGCGCCACGGGACGGGTGGTCGCCCCGGCGGACTCGCCCGTCGCGGGCCGGCCGCGGCTGACCGTCCCCAGGGCCAGCGTGGGCCAGCCCATCAGCGCGGTGTCCGCCTCGGCCTCGGCGGCTCGCAGTGCCCGCTCGACGACCTCGGCGGTGGGCCGGTCGTTCGGCTCCTTGGCGAGCAGCGCCTCGATGAGTGCGGCGAGCTGACCGGCGTTGCGCGGTGCCTCCAGCGGGTCGACGGCGATCGCGTAGGCCGTCTCCACCGCGGTGTTCTTGCGGAACGGGGGCTTGCCCTCGACGGCTTGATAGAGCGTCGCGCCCAGCGCCCACAGGTCGGAGGCGGGTCCCGGTGTGGCGCCCTTGACCCGCTCGGGCGCCAGGTAGTCGATGGAGCCGACGAGTTCGCCGGTCTTGGTGAGGGTGGAGGTGCCGGTGGCGACGGCGATCCCGAAGTCGGTGAGGACCACCCGGCCGTCCTCACCGAGCAGGACGTTGCCCGGCTTGACGTCGCGGTGCAGCACACCGGCGGAGTGTGCGGCGCGCAACGCGGCGATCATGCCGCGGCCGATCCGGGCGGTCTCCCGCGGCGTGAGGTAAGTGCCGGACCGGTTGGCCTCCTTGATGGCGTCGCCGAGCGTCGCGGAGGGGACGTACTCCATGACGATGCACGGCAGCCCCTCGTCGTCCACGACGTCGTGGACGCCGACGACGTTGGGGTGGTTGATGCGCGCGGCGGCCTGTGCCTCCCGGGTCGTGCGCTCGTGACGGGTGGCGAGTTCGTCCGCGCCCAGTTGGGGCGAAACGTGCAGGCGTTTGACCGCCACCTGACGCCCGAGCACCTCGTCCCTGGCCCGCCAGACGGTGCCCATGCCCCCTTGGCCTATCCGCTCAACCAGGCGATATCGCCCGGCGACCAGTCGCCCCTCTTCTACCGACGCCGCTTCCGCCACCGCACGCCCCTCCGGAAACCCGTACGTATTCAGGTCGCAACGATAGTCTTCAGCAGGGCCGAAGAGACCGCCGGCCACCGCCGCAACGGGTCTTTTTCGTTTATGAACCACTGCGCGCCGGGCGTTCGCGGCCCGTTCCCGGGGCACATGACACCGCCGCGCGCCGCACAGTGCCGCTTTTGTGCCACCCCGACAACGGCCCGGAAGCCCTGACCGGCGGACCGGGACCGCCTCAGGCCGCCGCCCCGGTGCGGTCCGGCCCCGTTCCCGGTGTCGGCTGGCCGGCGGCGCATCGGGGCGGGGACCCTCAGGGTCGCTTCGGGGGATCTCAGGGATCAGCCAGGGTTGTCACCGATACCGCGACCCCGCCGCGCTTGTCACCATGGCTCCATGAACGATGCGCCCACCGCCGCGGAGCCGGCGGACTCCGGCCCCGCCGGCCCCACCCCGCCGCACTCCGCGCTGCGCCGCAGCCGGCGGCACAAGGTCGTCGCGGGGGTGTGCGGCGGTCTGGGCCGGCAGTGGGACATCGATCCGGTGATCTTCCGGGTCGTGCTCGCCGTGCTGTCCATCGGCGGCCTCGGCCTGATCTTCTACGGCTTCGCCTGGCTCCTCGTCCCCCTCGACGGCGAGGAGGAGAACGAGGGCCGCCGGCTGCTCTCCGGCCGCGTCGACGGTTCGGCGCTGACCGCCCTGCTGTGCGCGTTGGCCGGGTGCGCCCTGTTCCTGACCACGCTGGGCAAGGGCAGCATGATGTCCTTCGCGATCATGGTGACGCTGGCCGTGGCCGGCGCCGCCTACTGGTCGCAGCAGCGCCGCCGCGCCCAGTCCGGGGGCCCGGAATCGGTGGACGCCGCCACCGCCCAGGCGGTCGCCGACGCCCCGCCGGAGACCACCGCGCCGCCGGCGCCCAACACCCCGTCCTGGTGGCGCGGTCCGCGCACCGAGCCACTGCTCCAGCGGGCCTACCTCTGGGGCCCGGAGGACACCCGGCTCGACATCGGCTACGAACCCACCCACGGGGCGCCCGAGCAACCGCGCCCGCCCGTCGGCGCCGCCCGCGCGGACGCCCCGCGCCCCGCCGTCGCCGACGTCCGGCCGCCCGACCGCGGCCGGGGCATCGGCGGCCGCACGTTCCTGCTGGCCGCGCTGGCCGGCGCCGGCACCGCGCTCGCCGTCTCCCGGCACGCCGCGCTGGCCCCGTCCCTCCAGGCCGGCCTGGCCTGCGCGCTGGCCGTGTTCGGCCTGGGCCTGGTGCTGAGCGCCTGGCTGGGCCGCACCGGCGGCGGCACGGTCTTCCTGATGGTACTGACGGCCGCGCTGCTGGCCGGCGCGACGGTGCTGCCGGCCGGCATCACCGCCGACTGGCAGCGCCGCACCTGGGCCCCGACCACCGTCGCCGACGTCCGACCGCACTACGCCGTCGGCTCCGGCGAGGGCAGGTTGGACCTCACCCGGCTCCCCCTGAAGCCCGGCAGCACGGTCCGCACCGGCGCCGACGTCGGTGCCGGACGGCTCCAGGTGACGCTGCCGCAGGGGACCACCGCCACCCTCCGCCTCTCGCTCGGCGTGGGCGACATCCAGTTGCCCGGTGATGCGGCCAACGACGTGGAGGTCGTCGCGGGCCATCGCGAGCGGCAGATCACCCTGCCGGCCGAGGGGTTGAAGAAGGGCGAGCGTCCGCACGGCGCGCTGGAGTTGGACCTGAAGGTCGGCGCCGGCCAGATCGACGTCCGGCGGGCCGCTCCGGTCCCCCCGTCCGCCCCCTCTCCGGCCCCGACCCCCCAGGGAGCCCCGCAGTGACGCGCCACCCCTTCGAACCCGGCCGGCTGATCACCGGTGTCGCCGCCCTCGTCGTCGGCGTCGGCTACGGCCTCGACGCCCTCGGCCTCTGGCGCGCCCCCGGCCCCTGGTTGTTCTTCACCCTCCCGGCCGGCCTGTTGCTCGCCGGGATCACCACCGCCGTCTGGGCCACGGTCCGCCGCCACCACCAACGGGACGCCCCACCGCCCCCGTCGTGAACGGCCGGTGGCGGCGCCGGTGGGCCCGTGTGCGGGGTCAGCCGTAGAGCTGCGTCCCGTGCCGCTCCCGGCGGTTGGCCAGCGCCGCGTCCAGCGAGAAGGTGGCGGTGCCGGCCAGCACCAGCGGCGTCCAGGCCAGCAGGTATGCGAGGTCGTTGCCGTAGTAGTAGGGGCTGGCGGGCCAGCTCACGGTGAGCCACAGGCTCAGCGAGATCAGTGCGCCGCCGAAGGCCGCCAGCCGCCCCAGCAGCCCCAGCAGCGTCCCGATCCCGACCAGTACCTGACCGCCCGCGAGGGCGTAGGCGAAGCCCACCGGGCCGTGCTGGGCCAACCCCACCAGCTGCGGCAGCGCGGCGGTGTCGTGGACCTGCCCCAGCAGTTCGCCCAGCGACCCCTTCCCGCTGGCGGCGGGGAAGGCGGGGTCGGTGAGTTTCTGGAGTCCCGCGTAGAGGAAGGTGCCGCCGAGGAAGAGCCGCAGCGGGAGCAGCGCGTGGCGCGCCAGCCCGCCCCGGACTCCGCCGGCCCGGGCACCGCCCACGTCGACCGGGCGTGTGCGCTGTGCGTGAGCCATGACGTCCGCCTCTCCGTTGCCACCGGGAGCGAACGATTGTGCCGCCGCCCGCACGGCTTGGCGAGATGCGTACGCGGGTGCGCGCGAGATTCCCCCGCACGCCGACCACCGGATCACCCGCAGTGCGGACCGCTGCCCGGTTCGCGCCCAATTGACGTGCCGTCCGGGGTGTTTGGTGGCCGGCGCCGCGCGGGTCGCCCCGCGCGGCGGCCTCAGTCCTGGACCTCGATGCGGTAGCCCCGCGTCTCCGCCCCGGCCGCGGTGATCACCCGGACCTCCACGGGACCGGGCTCCACGTCGACGGGCACCGGCACGGTCAGCACCCCGTCCGTCGGGTTGGCGAAACCGCCCGGCACCGGGATCAGCGGCACCGGCACGTGCACCCCGCCGATCCGCACGACGGTGCGGGCCAGCCGGTCCGGGGTCGCCGCGCCGGGCGGGACGAAGCCGGTGCCGCGGATCTCGATGTCGTCGCCGGTGCGGATGGGCGCGGCGAGGTCGCCCAGTTCCCGGGAGCGCACGACGGAGAGGATGACCGGCCGGCCGCCGGCGACGGCCTTGCCCGCCAGGTACGTGACGCCGGAGAGCGCCGCCAGGACGACCAACACCCAGGGCAGCGCCGGCAGTCGGGCCGGGTCGGTGGCCAGCCGCACCAGCGCGAAGGCCAGCAGGGCCGCGTTCACCAGCGCGTACTGCGCGTCGGTGAAGCTGCCGCGGCCGCCGTCGTCCGCCAGCAGGTCGGTCGCCCGGGGACGGTCGGCGGGGATCTTCTGCACCCGCCCGGCCCGGACCCGCCCGGCGGTCATCCCGTAGGCCAGCACCGCCACCCCGCAGCCGATGGCCAGTATGGCCAGCAGTCCGCCGGAGGGGACCAGGCCGAGACCGGAGAGCAGCCGCCGCCGGGCGTCCGGGCCGCCGCCGACGGCCAGGTGGACGGCGAGCGTCAGGACCGCGTAGAGCACCGCCGCCACCCAGGCCGCGGCCACCGCCCGGGAGGTGGACAGTCGGCGGTCCTCGCCGATCAACGGGCCGAGCGCGCCGCCCTGCTCGCGGTGGAGCCAGGCCGTCGCCGTCGTCCCGAGGGCCAGCACGACGGCCGCGGTCAGCGCGGCGGTGCGGCCCACCGACCAGCCCGCCCCGACGGCGGTCAACGCCTGTCCGAGGAGCAGCGCCAGCACCGCGGCCCACACCGCCACCACCGTGCGCCGACGGACCGTCACCGTCCAGGAGGCGCCCTCGGCCGCGCCGCGCTCGGCCAGTATCCGCGCGGACAGGGTCAGTTCGTCGGACACCCATTGCCGGGCGGCCCCGGCGGAGTGCGCCAGTCCGGCCGGCACCCCGCGCCCGACGGCGAAGTCCTCCCGGAGCGCGACGAACGCGGCGAGCGCCTGCCGGTGCCCCTCACGGGCCCCGTGCGGGCACCGTCCGCACCCGCACGCGCCGCCGTCACCGGGCTTCTTGCCGCCACCCGGCTCGCCCCTTCCGGCCACTGTGCTCGCCGACTCCACCGACACGTCCGTACCGCCCCGCCGCCACTCGTATCAACTTCTCGTCTTCAGACGGGAATTGTGCCTCAGACCCCCGGCCCGGCCGGTAATCGTCCAGGTCACGGAAGTCCCTTTCGGTGGCGGCAGGTTGACGCTCACCTGTGCGCCCGGCGATCCGGCGATCCGCACGGCGTCCGGACGGAGCGGCGCCCGCTTCCCCCGTTCGGGCGAATCGCCCCCGGTCGGCGGCTGTACGGCCCGGGCGCGGCGCAAGCTTCCCGCCGTGCGCGAGATACACGGACCTCCCCGAAACGAGAGCGGCACCGGCCGGCGCCGGACCCGGTGGCCGTTCGCCACCGCGGTCCGGGCCGCGGCGCTGGCCGCGGCCGCGACCGCGACGCTGGCGGCCGCGCTGGCCCTGGTCACGTCCCCGTCCGCGGCTGCCCGCCCCGGGCTCCTGAACCGGCCGTCCGGCGACAACTGCGCCTACGCCGGCACCACTCCCCCCGTCCACCTGCCCACCGACTTCCCCGTCCCACCCGGCTGGCACATCCCCTGCACCACCCCCACGCCGCCGCCCCGTCCCACGCCGACGCCCGCCCCGCCGCCCCCGCGGACCGCGGCGCCGCGCCCCCATCCGACGCACGCCCCGGAGCGCGCCCCCGCGCCCCGGCCGTCGCCGCCGGCCCCGCCGGTCCGCCGCACCCCACCGCCGCCGCCACCGCCACCGCCCGCCCCGCAGCCCGCGCGGCCCCTGGCGCGCCCGACGCCGGCGCGTCCCTTCCACTACACCGCGACCCGCCACCAGCCGTCCCATGGACCTTCCGTGGTGACCAGGACGCTGTTGATCACCACCCCGGCGGTCCTGGCCGGCGTCGCCCTCCGTCCCCGTTCGCGCTCCACGTCCCGTTCCAGCGGGCGCAGTTCCTCGTAGGAGGTCCCCATGTCGCAATGGCTGGTTCTGACCATCGCCATGGCCGCGGTCTGCGGCGTCGTCCTGACCATCACCGTCCTCAAGGAACGCCGGATCGGCGAGGACGACGACCCGTCCGAGACGCCCGACGTGATCGAGTACCTGACGATGATGGTGGGGGTGGTCTACGCGATCGTGCTGGGCCTGGCCATCGCCGGAGTCTGGGAGGCCAGGAGCACCGCCGAGGACACCGTGCGGGCCGAGGCGCAGGCGCTGCACGAGGTCAGCGAGCGCGCCCGGGCCTGGCAGGCGCCCGTACGGGACACCATCCGCGCGGACGTCGACTCCTACGTCAGCTACGTCGTCCACAAGGAGTGGCCGGTGATGGCCGAACACGGCGAACTCACCCAGCACGGCGCCGACCTGCTGCAGAAGGTCCGCGCCGACGTCACCGACTACCACCCCCGGGACGACTTCGAGCGGGAGTCCTACCAGCCGCTCGTCGACCAGGTCGCGGCCGCGGACAGCGCCCGGATGGCGCGGGCGGACGCGGCCGACTCGACGCTGCCGGGCGTGGTGTGGTTCGGATTGATCGCCGGGGGCGTGATCTCCATCGGCGTGATGTACACGCTCCAGATCCGGCGTTCGGGGCGGGAGATGCTGATGGCCGGCGTGTTCAGCGCGCTGATCGCCTTCCTGCTCTTCCTGGTCTGGGACTTCGACGCGCCGTTCAGCCGGGGGCTGGCGGCGGCCGCCGACCCGTTCTTGGCGCTGTTCCCGCAGAAGTGACGGACGGGGACGGCGCCGTGCGGGCCCGGTGGTCCGCACGGCACCGCCCCCGTCGCTGCTCCGCCCTTGCCCGTTGGCCGACCGGTCAGCCGAACATCTCCGGTTCGCTGCGCGCGATCTGCTGGTACAGCGACTGGTAGTTGATCCACGCGACCAGGTCGGTGCCCAGCTGTTCCCGGGTGCGCACGGCGTCCTGAGGGGAGATCAGCACCGGTTTGCCGGCCGCCTTCGCCGTCAGCTGCACCTGGCAGCAGCGCTCCATGGTGAGGAACCACCAGGCCGCCGCGTCGACCGAGTCGCCGACCGTCAACAGGCCGTGGTTGCGCAGGATCACGGCCTTGTGCGGGCCGAGCGCGGCGGCGATCCGGCGGCCCTCCTCCTCGTCCACCACCACGCCCGTGTAGGCGTCGTAGAGGGCGTGGTCCTCGTAGAACGCGCAGACGTCCTGGGTGATCGGGTCCAGGAGCTCCCCTAGGGCGGAGAGCGCGCGGCCGTAGGTGGAGTGGCAGTGGGCGGCGGCGACGACGTCCGGGCGGGCCCGGTGGACCTGCGCGTGGATGGTGAACGCCGCCTGGTTGACGTGGTGGCGGCCCTCGACGACCTTCCCGTCGCCGTTGACCAGGACCAGGTCGCTGACGGTCAGCAGCGCGAACGACATCCCGAAGGGGTTGACCCAGAAGCAGTCGGTGAACTCCGGGTCCCGCACGGTGACGTGGCCCGAGACGCCCTCTTCGAACCCGTACCGTCCGAACAGCCGCAACGCCGCCACCAGGCGTTCCTTGCGGTGGCGCCGCTCCTCCTCGACGCCGGCGTGCGTCGGCGGCATCGCGAACTGCAGGTGCTCGGTGGGTATCGGCGTCGGTTCGGGCATCGCGGTCCTCCTCCTGGCGCGCACGGCTCACGGCGCTCGGGCGGAAGCTACCCGCCGTATCCCGCCAAGGCCAGGCCCGCGCCGCCACGAACCGCACCGCGGCGCCCTCGCGGGGCCCGGGCCGGGCCCCGCACCCGCGCCCCGGCGGACCGGGCCTACTGCTCCGGCGCGCGGCCGCTGAGCAGTTCCACGCCGCGGAGCAGCGCGGAGTGGTCGAGCTCCCCGTCGCCGCGGGCCACCGCGGAGGCGATGAGCTGGGCCGCGGTGGCGCCGACCGGGAGGGGGGCGCCGACGGTGCGGGCGGCGTCGGTGACGATGCCCATGTCCTTGTGGTGGAGTTCGAGCTTGAAGCCGGGGGCGTAGGCGCGCTGGAGGAAGTTGTCCTTCTTGCGGGCCAGGACGGCGGAGCCGGCCAGCCCGCCGCCCAGGACGTCGAGGGCCGCGGCGAGGTCGACCCCGGACTTCTCCAGGAAGACCACGGCCTCGGCGACGGCTTGGAGGTTGACCGCCACGATCAGCTGGTTGGCGGCCTTGACGGTCTGGCCGGAGCCGTGCGGACCGCAGTGCACCAGGGTCGTGCCGACGGCCTGAAGGACGGGCCGGGCGGCCTCGAAGTCGGCCCGCTCACCGCCGACCATGATCGACAGCACGCCCTCGACGGCGCCGGCCTCACCGCCCGAAACCGGGGCGTCGAGGACCCGGACACCCCGCTCGGCGGCCTTCTTCGCGAGGTCGATGGAGGTCTGCGGGGTGATCGACGACATGTCGATCAGCAGGGTGCCGGGCTTGGCGTGGGCCAGGATCCCGTCGGGGCCGTAGGCGAGGGCCTCGACCTGCGGGGACGCCGGGACCATGGTGATGACGACGTCCGCGTCGCGGACCGCCTCGGCGATCGACGACGCCTCCCGGCCGCCCGCGGCGAGAAGGGCGTCGGCCTTGCCGGGGCTGCGGTTCCAGCCGAGCACGGCGTGCCCGGCCTTCGCGAGGTTCACCGCCATGGGACTGCCCATGATGCCGAGGCCGAGGAAACCGATGGTGCTCATAGCGCGCGACCCACTCACTTCCACATCGCGGATTTTGATTGCCGTAATACGGAAACCATCTTCCGCGCCCGCCCGCCGGTCGTCAACCACCCCCCACAGCGCGGCCCCCTCGCGAAACGCCCACAAACGGCGACGCCGCCGCCCCCGAACAGGGGCGGCGGCGTCGCCGTCGGGCATCAGCGGGAGGTCACTCCCACTCGATGGTGCCCGGCGGCTTGCTGGTGACGTCCAGGACGACGCGGTTGACGTCCGCGACCTCGTTGGTGATCCGGGTGGAGATGCGGGCCAGGGCCTCGTACGGCATGCGCGTCCAGTCCGCGGTCATGGCGTCCTCGGAGGAGACCGGGCGCAGCACGATCGGGTGACCGTAGGTGCGGCCGTCGCCCTGGACGCCGACCGAGCGCACGTCGGCGAGCAGGACCACCGGGCACTGCCAGATCTCGCGGTCCAGACCGGCCGCGGTCAGCTCCTCGCGGGCGATGGCGTCGGCCTCGCGCAGCAGGTCCAGGCGCTCCTGGGTGACCTCGCCGACGATCCGGATGCCCAGGCCGGGGCCGGGGAACGGCTGGCGGTGGACGATCTCCTCCGGCAGGCCCAGCTCGGAGCCGACCATCCGGACCTCGTCCTTGAACAGCTGGCGCAGCGGCTCGACGAGCTCGAACTCGATGTCGTCGGGGAGGCCGCCGACGTTGTGGTGCGACTTGATGTTCGCGGTGCCGGTGCCGCCGCCGGACTCGACGATGTCCGGGTAGAGCGTGCCCTGGACCAGGAAGGCCACTTCCTCGCCCTCGGCGCCGGCCTCGGCGACGAGTTCCGCCTGGGCCTGCTCGAAGACCCGGATGAACTCCCGGCCGATGATCTTGCGCTTCTGCTCCGGGTCGGAGACGCCCTTGAGCGCGTTCAGGAAGCGCTCGGCGGCGTCGACGACCTTGAGCTGCACGCCCGTCGCCGCCACGAAGTCCTTCTCGACCTGCTCGGTCTCGCCCTTGCGCATCAGGCCGTGGTCGACGTAGACGCAGGTCAGCTGGTCGCCGATGGCCTTCTGGACCAGGGCGGCGGCCACCGCGGAGTCCACGCCGCCGGACAGCCCGCAGATCGCCCGCTTGCTGCCGACCTGCGCGCGGATCGCGGCGACCTGCTCCTCGACCACGCTGGTGGTCGTCCAGGTCGGCTCGATGCCCGCACCGCGGTACAGGAAGTGCTCCAGCACCTGCTGACCGTGCGTGGAGTGCAGCACCTCGGGGTGGTACTGGACGCCGTAGAGCTTCTTCTCGTCGTTCTCGAACGCCGCGACCGGCACCAGGTCGGTGGACGCGGTGACGGCGAAGCCCTCGGGGGCGGCGGAGCAGGCGTCGCCGTGCGACATCCACACGGACTGCTCGGCCGGCGTCCCCTCGAAGAGGGTGGAGCCGGGCTTGCTGACGGTCAGTGCGGTGCGGCCGTACTCACGGGCACCGTTGTTGTCGACCGTGCCGCCGAGGGTGATCGCCATCAGCTGGAAGCCGTAGCACATGCCGAAGACCGGGACACCGGCTTCGAACAGGGCACGGTCGAGGCTGGGGGCACCTTCGGCGTAGACCGACGACGGACCGCCGGAGAGGATGATCGCCTTGGGGTTCTTGGCGAGCATCTCGGCCACCGGCATGGTGGACGGCACGATCTCGCTGTAGACCCGGGCCTCACGGACCCGACGGGCGATGAGCTGGGCGTACTGTGCGCCGAAGTCGACAACGAGGACGACGTCCGGTGCGGCGGCAGGGGGCGCTGATGGCACTTCGGCGGCCTTCCGGCGGTGTGGAGCGGGGTTGGACTTTCGATTCTAACGGGCCCATACTGAACACCATGTTCCAGCAGTACAGCTTCACCTTTACCTATGGCACCGGCCCGTCCGGCTGCCATGGTCGTGCTGCTTGATCAACTGACACGCGACTTCCCCAGGCGCCCCGGGCCGACAACGGTCCGGGGCGCCTGTGTCTGTCCGGGACCGTCAGCGGCTTCCGCGGCTCCCGGGGCCCACCCGCCCCTCGGAGAAACGGAAAACGACCATGACCAGCAACACCGCATCGACGACGTCGCCGTCCGCCCCCACCACCGTTCCGGACACCGGCGCCAGCACCCCCGAGGCGGCCGGGACGATCCGGGACGCCCGGCGCCGGATCGATGATCTCGACGGCCGGATCATCGGGCTCGTGCAGGAACGGATGGCCGTCTCGGCGGTCATCCAGCGCGAGCGGATCGCCTCCGGCGGGCGCCGACTGAGCCTCTCCCGCGAGATGGAGGTGCTGGCCCACTACCGCGAGCAGCTCGGCCGCCCGGGCACGGCGCTGGCGATGACGCTGCTGGAGCTGTCCCGGGGCCGGGCCTGAGGCCGGCGCGGGCGGGCGTCCGCGGCCGGATCCGATCGCCGGGGGCGCCGGTTCCGCGCGGGGAACCGGCTGGATCTGAGTTCGGGTGCCGACTCACCCGTACGGCGCGTGACCGCCCCCGGAGAGGGGTCGTTGTTCCCGGTGCCACGCCAGCCAGGCGCGGCCTGCAGGACTACGCGTAGACGCCGCCCCGTGGGCGGAAAGCCGGAGCGATGAGACGCCGGCCGCTGGCAGCGGCCCGCGTCGTGGGACCTCGTTCCGGGCCGTGACCGGTCAGCAGGGGACAGCAGCCCGGTCACACCGATGGGGTGGTCGGTCCTGGGGACGCCCGGGACCGACCGCATCCGTCGAAACGGTTGCGCCAGGTGAGGCGCATCCAGGACGATGCTTGACGAACCGTCGACCGCTTCCGGTACGGACCTTTACCGTGCACGTCATTGGTCCAGACCGGCAGGGGAAAGACGCACCGCGCACCATCCCGCACCACCCCGATGAGCCAGCGGCGCTACCCCCCCCCCCCAGCGCCGCCCGTCGGTGCCGGCGCTGCCCTGACGCCGGCACCGAAAGCCAAGGGCCCCGTGGCCTCCGCGTTCCCCCCTCGCGGAGGATTTCCCGGGGCCCTTCGCTGTGCGCCGGCCATGTGGTGCCTGTGTGAATGCTGTGACATCTGTGAGTGAGATCACGACGATCTTCTCGGAGGAGTGGACAACCTTTTTCGGCCAACCGGTGTCACGTACCTGACATCGCACGGCCATACCGCGCCCCACCGCGACGGCCAGCACCACCACGAAGCGCCGCGCCGCGGCACTTTGGACCCCGAGAGGTCTTCTGGATGAAGCTTCGCCGTGCCCTGACGTCCGTCGCCGCGACGGCCGTCATAGCCCCCGCCGCCCTCCTGGCGGCACCCGCCGCGCAGGCGACCGGTTCCGACACCGCGGCCACCGCGAGCGCCGAGCCGACGCCGGCCGCCACCGGCCCGGAGCAGGGCGCCGACGCCACCCCGTCGGCCGAGCCCACCGCCGTCGACGGTGCGGGCGCGTCCGGCGGCGAGACCGCGCCCGCCGAGGACACCGGTCCCAAGACCGGCAGCGGGGGCAGCGCCACCCCGACCGCCCCGGCCACCGCGGACAGCACCGGCAAGCCCGGGCCCACCGCGTCGGGCACCCCGACCGCGCCCGGCACCCCGACTCCCACCACCTCCTACGACGGCGACTGCACCCTGGACGACGCGGCGCTCGACGTCAGCGTGGCCGGCCTGCCCTCCAAGCTGGTCGCCGGCGCCGACTGGTCGCGGTTCAGCGTGAAGCTGCGCAACACCACCGACAAGAAGCTGGACGAGGTCTACCCGTTCATCCTGGCGGTGTCGCTGGAGGACGACGACACCCGCCCCGAGTCCCAACTGCACCTGGAGTACCGGGACCCGGACACCGGCAAGTGGACGACGTTCGGCGAGTGGTCCGACGGCGACTACTTCGGCTGGTTCGAGCTGGACGCGCACCAGACCGCCGAGTTGACGCTGCGGATCCGCGCCGACAAGACGGCCAAGCCCGGTGACGGGTTCGCGCTGATCGCCGGCGACTACTTCAACGGGGACGGGTCCTGCGGCTCGTCCAAGGAGAACTGGTACGACTTCGCGATCCTTCCGGCCGGCAGCAAGCCGGGTGAGGTCCCGCCGGCCAAGCCCGGCAAGCCCGGCAACAAGCCGGGGCCGCAGGGCACCGCCAAGCCGGTCCCCACCGGCAAGCCCAAGGAGGGCCTGGACAAGCTGCCGGTGACCGGCAACCTCGCCGAGACCGGTGCCTCCTCCGCGCTGCCGACGATCGGCCTGGTGGGCGGCGTGGCGATGGCCGTGGGCGCCGGGGCGATCTTCGTCGTCCGGCGGCGCAAGGCCACCGGCGGCATCGCCGCGTAACGGGCCGCGGGACGTCTGACGCGCTCCCGCGCTGACGGCGGGGGCCGTCCCCCTGGGGCGGCCCTCCAGCGCGTCCGCGGCTACTTCTTGGGCGGGACCTCCGGCACGGCCAGCAGCGGCAGGGTGAGCGCGCCGAACGCCGAGGCGGGGACGGCCGGGCGGACCGGCGCGACCGGCGCCACCCGCGCGTAGGGCCGCCCGGGGGCCGGGCGCGGGTCCGCCTCGCCCTTGTTGGGCCACAGGGACATGGCGCGCTCGGCCTGGGCGGTGATCGTCAGGGACGGGTTGACGCCGAGGTTGGCGGAGACCGCGGCGCCGTCGACGACCGAGATGCCCGGGTGGCCGTAGAGCCGGTGGTAGGGGTCGATGACGCCGTGGTCGGCGTCCGCGCCGATCGGGCAGCCGCCGAGGAAGTGCGCGGTGAGCGGGGTGCCCATCAGCTCGCCGACGTTGCTGCCCGGGAAGCCGTTGATCTCCTGGGCGAGCAGGGTGGCCGCCTCGGTGGCCTCGGGGATCTGGTTGGGGTTGGGGGCGCCGTGGCCCTGCCGGGCGGTGAGCAGGCCCTTCCCCAGGCCGCCCGGTTTGCGGTACGTGGTCAGGGAGTTGTCGAGGGACTGCATCACCAGGCCGATGATGGTGCGCTCGGACCAGCGGCGGTTGGAGAGCGAGCGGAGCGCCAGCACCGGGTGGCGGACCATGTTGCCGGCCCAGCCCAGGACCCGGCCGGCCGGGCGGTACGGGACCTGGAGGATCGTCAGGCTCCCCATGGAGTTGGAGCCCCGGCCGTAACGGACCGGCTCGATGTGGGTGTTCTCGTCCGGGTGGATCGACGAGGTGATCGCGACGCCCTTGGTGAAGTCGACCCGGTCGGTGCCGTGGGCCTTGCGGTAGCGCCGGCCGGTGGTCTGGGCGCCCACCAGGGCCTCGGAGTTGGTGCGGGTCAGGGTGCCGAGCCGGGCCGAGAGGTACGGCAGCAGACCGCTGTCCTTCATGCGGTGCAGCAGGGTCTGGGTGCCGTAGGTGCCGGCGGCGAGGACGACCCGGCGGGCGGTGAAGGTCCGGCCCGCGCCCTTCTTCTTGTTGTCGGTGGGCAGCGTGCGGACCGCGAAGCCGCCGCGGGAGTCCTCGGTGACGGCGACGACGGAGGTCATCGGGTGGATCACCGCGCCGGCCCGCTCGGCGAGGTGGAGGTAGTTCTCGTTGAGGGTGTTCTTGGCACCGTGCCGGCAGCCGGTCATGCACTCACCGCATTCGGTGCACGCCCGGCGGGACGGGCCGGCGCCGCCGAAGTACGGGTCGGGGACCTCACCGCCGGGCGGCGCCGTCACCGGCCGGGCGGCCCCCGCGGCGGCGTCCTCGGTGTCCCGGCCGTCCGTACCGGCCGCGCCGGCCGCGCCGTCGGCGATCGCGTCCCTGCCGTCCCCGAAGAACACCCCGACCGGTGCCATGTGGAAGGAGTCGCCGACGCCCATGGCCCGTGCGGTCGCCTTCAGGTGGACGTCGGACGGGGTCATCGTCGGGTTGAGCCGGACCCCGAGCATCCGCCGGGCCTGGTCGTAGTACGGCGTCAACTCCTGCTGCCAGTCGGTGATCCCGCGCCACTGGGGGTCGTCGAAGAACGCCTTGGGCGGGACGTAGAGGGTGTTGGCGTAGTTGAGCGAGCCGCCGCCGACCCCGGCGCCGGCCAGCACCATCACGTTGCCCAGCAGGTGGATGCGCTGGATGCCGTAGAGGCCGAGCGCCGGGGCCCACAGGTAGTTCTTCAGGTCCCAGGAGTTCTTGGGCAGGGTCTCGCGGGTGAACCGCCGACCGGCTTCGAGGACGCCGACGCGGTAGCCCTTCTCGGTCAGCCGCAGGGCCGAGACCGCGCCGCCGAAGCCGGAGCCGATGACGAGGACGTCGTAGTCGTAGCCGGCGTCGTCGGGGGCGGTCGCGTCGGCCGCGGTGCCGTCGGGGGCGGTCGCGTCGGGGATGCCGCTCTCCTCGGTCGGGGCGTGGTGGTGGGCAGAGTTCTCCTGTGGCACCGGTACCTCCGTATCCGTGTTCGGGGCGCCGCCCCGGACCCCGCTCCTCAAAAACGCCGGAGGGGCTGGCTGTTCGCCGTCCCGGGGGCCACCGGTCCCCGGGACGGCTGCGTCGTGCGGCTCAGCGCAGGCGGAACGCCTTCATCACGCGCAGGCTGCGGGTCATGAACGCCGCGTACTTCTCGTCGTCCATCCCGAAGGCCGGCCCCAGCGGCATCAGCCGCTGCTGGGCGACGGTCTGCGCCTCGGTGTACTTCAGGATGCCCTCGGAGCCGTGCCGGCGGCCCAGGCCCGAGTCGCCCATCCCGCCCATCGGGGACTGGACGCTGCCGTAGCCGGCGGCGTACGCCTCGTTGACGTTGACGGTGCCGGTGCGCAGGCGGGCCGCGATCGCCCGGCCGCGGCGGCCGTCCTTGGTCCAGACGCTCGAATTCAGGCCGTACGGGGTGGCGTTGGCGCGGGTCACCACCTCGTCCTCGTCGCGGAAGCGGTAGATCGAGACGACCGGGCCGAAGGTCTCCTCGCCGCAGACCGCCATCGGCGCCTCGACGTCTTCGAGGATCGTCGGCTCGTAGAACAGCGGGCCGACGTCGGGGCGGGGCCGGCCGCCGGCGACCACCCGGGCGCCCTTGGCGACGGCCTCCTCGACGTGCCGGGTGACGGTCTCCAACTGGCGTTCGCCGACCAGCGACCCCATGTCGGCGCCGTAGGCGAGGGCGTTGCCCAGCCGCATCGCCTTGGTCCGGGCGGCGAACCGCTCGACGAAGGCGTCCGCGATCGACTCGTGGACGTAGAGCCGCTCGATGGAGATGCACAGCTGGCCCGCGGAGGAGAAGCAGCCGCGGACGGCGCCGGCGGCGGCCTTGTCGAGGTCGGCGTCGTGCAGCACCACCATGGCGTTCTTGCCGCCGAGTTCGAGGGAGACCCCGACCAGCCGGGCGGCGGCGCCCTGGGCGACCTCGCGGCCGGTGCGGGTGGAGCCGGTGAACGAGACGTAGTCGGCGTGCTTGACGACCTCCGGGCCGACGACCGGGCCCTCGCCGATCACGACCTGCCAGACGTCCTCCGGCAGCCCGGCCTCGATCAGCTGCTCCCGGGCCCACAGGGCGGTCAGCGCGGTCTCCGTGTCGGGCTTCATGACCACGGCGTTGCCGGCGACGAAGGCCGGCAGGGCGTCGCCGACGGTCAGCTCGAAGGGGTAGTTCCAGGGGGCGATCTGCCCCACCACGCCGCGCGGCTGGCGGAGTTCGGTGACCTTGGTCAGGGTCGGTACGACGCCGGTGTGGCCCTTGGGGCGGAGGTAGGCGGGGGCCTTGCGGCCGTAGTGGCGGGCGGCGACGGCGACCGCCTGCACCTCCTCGTGGGCGTGCAGCCGCGCCTTGCCGGTCTCCAGCTGGATCAGGTCGAGGACCTCGGCCTGGCGGCGCAGGACCAGGTCGTGGAAGCGGAGCAGGACCGCGGCGCGCTGCCGGACCGGGACCTTCGCCCAGCGCTCCTGCGCGGCGCGGGCCCGCTCGAAGGCGGTGGCGACGTCCTCGGGGTTGGACTCGGGCAGGTCCGCCAGCTTCTCCCCGGTGAACGGGGTGTGGTTGGCGGTGCGCCCTCCCCCAGCCACCACGCACCGGGTGAGGCGGGCGGCCACCTCCGGGGGGACCACGTCGGCGGCGGTGCGGGTGCCGGGCGCGGCGCGCACCACCGGGTTGCCTCCCGCGCGCTCGTCTGCGCCCGGGCCGGAGGTGTCCCCGGCTGCGGCCTGAGGGGCCGCCGGGGATTCCGGGGCGTCCTGGGGGGCCTCGTCGGTGGCGGAGGCGGTACCGGTGTCCTGCGAGTCCGTCATGCGGGCGAGCGTATGCGCCCGGGACCGCTTTGTGTACCCGGGAGTAACAGGTTTTCACGGGCTACGCACAATCGCGCCAGCGTTTGCTGGCCGCAACCGGGCTGGTCTGGGGGGATGGGCCGGGAACGGGCCGCCCTCGACGGCCGCGGCACGTCGGGGAGCGCCGAGCGTCGGGCGGTCACCGCCCGGCGAGCCGGAAGGACGCGATCGCGGCGTCGAACTGCCGCTCGGCCTCGGTCCGGGAGGCGACCGGGGAGGAGATCCAGACGTCCATCATCCGGCCGCCCTCGTTCCAGCTCAGGTCGTAGGTGTAGCGCGCGTCGCCGTCCTGGGCGCTGCCGTCCCAAACGAACTCCCAGCGACCGGCTCGGTGTCCGTTGTGGGTGGTCTCGACGACCCGCCCGTCGCGGTAGCCGTCGTAGGTGGTGGGCCCCTTGGCGTCCGCCGTGCGCATCGCGCCGATCGGGCCCTCGGGCACCGGCTGTTGGAGCTGCACGCCGATCCGGAAGCGCTTGCCCTCGGAGTAGTAGTAGACCCGGTCGTTCTCGTAGGAGCGGGTGAAGCCGGTCGGGACCGCCATGCTGAAGCCGGCCGGGTCGTGGACGGTCCGGTATCCGGGCGGTGCGGATCCGTCGCCGCCCGGGGCGATCGACGTGGTGACGGTGACCGTGGGGGCGGGGCCGTCCGGGGCGCTGCCCTGCGGGTCCGCCGGTCCCTGGGGGTCGCGCTGCCCCTTCTTGCCCTTGTGGGCGCCGGCCTGCTCGGAGGCGCCGCGGTGCGGGGCGGTCGACGCGTCGGTGGTGCCCGCACCGTTCCCGTCGGCCAGGTAGGCGGCCGTGCCCGCCGCGGCCCCTGCGAGGACGACCGCGGCGGCGGCCACCATCAGGGCGAGGCGGGTACGGCGGGCCTGGGGGCGGGCGGCGCCCGGCGCCCGGTCGGCGGGGGCACCGGCGGACGCGGGACGGTCGGGGACGGGACGGCCCGGGGCACCTGCGGCGCCTGCGGCACCAGGGGCTGCCGGAACCCCGGGGGTGCCGGTCCCCGCTCCGGCGCCCGGCGTCGGCACCACCGGCGTGCTGGCGGGCCGGAAGGGGTCGCCCTCGGCGGAGCGGGGCGCCGCCACCGGCCCGGCCCCGGCCACCGGCGGGGCACCGCCGAGCAGCCGCTCCGTCGCGTCGACGTCCAGCCGCCGCCGCGGATCGCGCTCCAGCAGGCCCCGCACGACGTCCGCCAACGGGTCGACGGTCGGCGGGAGTTCGATGTCCTCGTAGACCACGGCGTGCAGCACCCCGGCCATCGAGTCCCGGCGGAACGGCGTCGCGCCACTGAGGACGGCGCACAGCAGCACTCCCAGGGACCACAGGTCGGCCTCCGGGCCGGCGCCGCGTCCGGACATCCGCTCCGGGGCGGTGTACTCGGGCGAGCCGACGAAGCCGCCGGCATCGGTCAACGTCGTCACGCCGGGCACCTGGGCGATCCCGAAGTCGGTGAGCACCACCCGTTCCGTGCCGCGCTCCAGCAGCACGTTGGCCGGTTTGACGTCGCGGTGCAGCACGCCCCGGACGTGCGCGGCCCGCAGCGCGCCCAGCAGCGCCAGCCCGATCCGGGCCGCCTCGGCCGGCGGGAGCGGTCCGCCGGACGCCAGCCGGTCGGCCAGCGACGGGCCCTCCACCAGCTCCATCACGATCCACGGCCGCCCGTCCTGCTCGACCACGTCGTGCACCACGATCACGTGCGGATGCTTGACCTGGGCGACCGTGCGTGCCTCCCGCATCGCCCGGTCGCGCTGCACCCGCGCCTCGGGCTCCGCCACCAGGTCGTCCACGTTGAGTTCCTTGACCGCCACGTGACGGCCCAGCAGTTCGTCGGTGGCCCGCCAGACCGTGCCCATGCCGCCGCGGCCCAGACGTATCTCCAGCCGGTACCGGTCACCGATCAGTCGGCCTTCTCCCCCGAAGATCCCCATGGCCACATCCTGCCGCACGGCCACCGGGCGGACGGGGGCGGCTCCCGCCCCGCGCACGCCCCAACTCCGCACCTGTCAGCGCGCGTTACCACCATGTGGGCGCATCCCCCGCCCCACCTGCGCCGGCGGCGAAATCGGCCGGGAACCGCCCTCCCCTGTGATCCACTGGCTGTCATGGAGGCAGTCATAGCGAGCGTCGTCGCGGTCTTCGGGACCCTGCTGGGTTCCGCCACCACCCACCACTTCCAGCGGCGGTCCGCCGACCGCAGCGAGCAGTTCGCCCGCGCGCAACGGCTCCGCCAGGAGCGGATGGACGCGTACTGCGCGTACGCGGCGGCGCTCCTGGAGTACCGGCGGGTCCTGGTCCACCGCTGGTTCGTGCGGCACGAGGAGGGCCGCTGCGGCGAGGACACCGTGGAGCTGCGCGAGGAGGTCTACAAGGCCCGGTGCGCGGCCCAAGAAGCCATGTTCCGCGCCCAGATGGTCTCCGACGACCCGGCCGTCCTCGAATGCAGCGAACAGATCCTGGAGCAGGTGACGGAGATCCACTGGGCCCCGGACCTCGCCGCCTTCACCACCCTGCGGGACGCCACCCGCCGCGGCATCCGCGACTTCGTGGCGGTCACCGCCCGCCGCGTGCGGTGACCGCGGCCCGCCCGGAACGGATCCACGCCCCGCCGCACCGCGTACCGTGAGCCCCCGCACGGATCTTGATCAACTCGCGACACACGGAGCGGAACCTCCCCCGCCCCCGGACCCGTCCTTGACACAGTGAGGCGGCGGCACCGGCGACGACTCCGCCACGGCGACGAGCGGCACGGAAACGGGGATCGGGCATGGTCATGCGGGACGGCGACGTGCTGGACGTCCGTCCGGGCGGCGCCCCCTCCCGCGCCGCCCCCGAGGACCACGGCGCGTACCACACCACCGCGTTCTTCCTGACGCTCTACGCGTCCGCGCTCGCCGCCTGGACGGTCTACGGCATCGTCCAGGGGGACGGCTCCCTCTGGGACTTCGTCGAGGGACTCTTCAACCCCGGCGCCTCCCCCGCCTCCCAACTGGTCGGCCCCTACGAGTGGGCCTTCGCCGCCGCGTTCCTCGCGACCGCCGGACTCGCCGTCGCCCACCGGCGCGCGGCCCGCAGCGCCGCGCTCTTCTCCGGGTGCTTCCTGCTGGCCGTCTCGCTGCGCGAGGCGGTCGGCCTGTTCGACGCGGCCTACCGCGACCAGTACGCCACCGACCCGCTCGGCGGGTGGGCACTGGCCACCCGGGTGCTGGGCCTGGTGGTGGCGGTGGCCGTGCTGACCACGATGTTCCCGGCGGCCGAGCACCGCCGGCGCCGGCGCGCGGAGTCCGCCCCCGCCGCGCCCCACCCCGCGCCGTGCGCCCGGGACCGGCGGCTGTCCCGCATCTGCGGCGTCCTCTTCCTCGTCATGGGGCTGGCCCGGCTCGCCTGGACCGTCCGCGACCTGACGACGGCGGGCATGGACACCGCCCGCTACCTCCGCGGCGCGGTCGACGGCTCGGTGCTGGGCACCCTCAACCTGGCCGCGTCCACGGAGTTCACCACCCTGGGCTCGGTGCTGGGCTTCCTCGTGCTGGGCGTGCTGGCCTTCCGCGCCCGCCGCGACGTCCGCGGCGCGCTGCTGGTCTTCGCGTCGGTCGAGCTGTACCTCACCGTCCGCACCGTGGTCTGGCTGACCGTCACCGACTTCTTCAACCAGTCCTTCGAAACCCCCGAGGGCGCGCTCTCCATGGCCACCACGGCCTTCGAACTGGCCACGATGACGTCGGCGGTGGTGTTGGTGATGGGGACGGGGGCGGGGCGGGGCGACGACGTCCCCGCCGACGACCGTGCTCCGTGATGCCGCGCCCGTTCGCCCACAGGCGTAGCGTGGTCGATACGTCCGTCTCGCGGGGGTGGCCATGGAGTTGTTCCACGAGGAGCCCGATATCGGGGAGCGCATCGCCCGGCTGCGCGCACGGCGCCGGCTGACGCAGGAAGGGCTCGCCGAGCGGGCCGGGCTGTCCGTCGACATCGTGCGCAAACTCGAACAGGGCGTGCGCCGGACGGCGCGGCTGAGCACGCTCAACGCCCTGGCCGCCGCGCTGGACGTGGAGACGTCCACGCTGGTCGGCAAGCCGGCCACCTTCGAGGTGCGCAGCGACGGCGAGCAGCCGTCCGTACTGGCGCTGCGTCAGGCCGTTGCTCCGGTGTCCGAACTCCTCGGGGACGAACCCGACCCCGAGGAGCCGCCGGACCTCGCGTCGCTGCGGGCCTCCCTGCACTCGACGGAGCGCATCCGTCGGGAAGGCCGCATGGCGGAAATCGGCACGCTGCTCCCGCAGTTGATCCGCGACGCCAAGGCGGTGGCGCACGCCTCCACCGGCGACACGGCGTCCGCCGCCCAGTCCGTGCTGGCCGAGGCGTACCAGATCGCCGCGACGACACTGGCCGCGCTGGGCAAGGAGGACGCCGCGTTCACCGCGCTCGAACGGGCGCGAACGGCCGCGGCCAAAGGGGACGACCCGCACTTGGAGACGGTGGGCTTCGCCAGCCTCGCCTGGGTCCTGACCAAGCAGGGCCGGTTGGCCGACGCCGAACGGGTCGCGCTCGGCACCGCGGAGCGCATCGAGCCCGGCTTCCGCTCCCCGCCGGTGGAACTGGCCCTGTGGGGAATCCTGCTGCTCCGCGCGGCGACGGCGGCCGTCCGGAGGGAGCGCCACGACACCGTGCGGCAGTTGCTCACGCTGACGGATGCGGCGGCGGCCGGCCTCGGGGCGGACCGGATCGACTACGCCACGCCGTTCGGCCCCACCAACGTGGGCGTGGCGAAGGTCAACTTCCTGGTGGAGATGGCGGACAGCGCGCAGGCCCTGCGCACCGCGCGGACCGTACCGGAGCTGCGGGCGCTGCCGCCCACCTGGCGTGCCCGGTTCCACGTCGACCGGGCCCTGGCCCACGCCGACCTGAACCAGGACGACGCGGCGGTGACGGCCCTGCTGACAGCCGAGCGGACCGCCCCGGAGTGGATGCGGTACCACTCCACCAGCCTGCGCCTGGTGTCCGAACTCCGCGGGCGGGAACGGCGGCGGACCTCACCGCTGGCGGAGCTCGCCGACCGCCTCGACCTCGACGCGTAGCCCCGCTCAGGGGGTGGGACGCGGCGTCCTACCCCCGGGGCGAAGTGGCACGGGACGTCCCTGTCCGCGCGGTCCGCAGCCGCCTAGCGTGTTGGCCCGTCAGGACGACGGCCCCGGCCCCGGCCGCTCCCACCCCACCCCACGAAGGCAGGCCACGTGTCGCACCTCTCCGACCGCCCCGTCGCCCGGCTGTTGCCCTGGACCGGGCCCGACGGCCAGACCTGTTACCTGCTCACCGACCGCGCGGGCGCCGGGCGCGTGTCCCGCCACGCCGACCAGGTGGAGGAGGTGCACTTGGCGATGGGCCTCGGGCTGCTGGAACACGCCGAGCCGTTGATCGACGATCCGGCGGCCGACGCGGGACAGCTGCGGTTCCTGTCGGCGCAGCTCAGCACGGCGCTGCGGGACGCCGTACGGGTCGCGGAGTCCCGCGGGGACCTGCTGGCGGAGTACCGGTGGCGCGACGGCGCGGAGGGCACGGAGACGGTCGAGGTGACCGAGGGGGCCGGGCACGCGGACGGGCCGGCGGGGCGGAAGGACGGCGGCGAGGGCGGCAGCGACGGGGCCTCGTAGGCCCCCGCGACCGGCCGGGAGAGGTCTCCCGCCGGGCCGCCCCCGCACGCCGGGGACGTCCGCCGCGTGTGGGGGCCGCGGCGGCCGTCGATGTGAACTGCAACGCCTCTCGGGCTTGTGGCCTCTTCAGTGGTGCAGCATGAGAACCACTCTGCCCGCGGGGTCCGCCCCGCACCATCGTCCGCAGGTCGGGCGAGGACCCCCGCCGGTCGGCGGGGGTGCGGGACCCTCTGGAGGGGGACCCGGCGGCAGGGGAACGGAGTCGCGCAGCGCCGGGCGGTTCCGGGCTCGGACGGTGTGTGGAAGAAAGGGGCGGCCGGTGATCCGTGTCGCTGTGGTGGATGACGAGCGGCTCGTCAGGTCCGGACTGCGGATGATCCTGGGGACCGCCCCGGACATCGAGATGGTGGCGGACTGCGGTGGCGCGGAGGCCGCGGAGACCGTACGGGGGTGCGCGGCCGAGGTCGTCCTGCTCGACATCCGGATGCCGGACGTGGACGGGCTGACCGTGCTGCGCCAGCTGCGCGCCGCGCCCGAGCCGCCGGCCGTGGCGATGCTCACCACCTTCGATGCCCAGGAGTACCTGACGGCGGCGCTGCGGGAGGGCGCGGCCGGCTTCCTGCTCAAGGACTCCGACCCGGAACAACTCGTGCGGGCGGTGCGGACGCTGGCGGCGGGCGGCAGCGTCCTGGACCCCGGCGTCACCCGAGCCGTGATCGGCGGCTACCTGACGGCCGAGGACCAGGCCGCGGCGGCCCGGGCGGTGAGCGGGCTGACGCCGCGCGAGTCGCAGGTGCTGGCGCTGCTGGGCGAGGGGCTGGGCAACGCGCAGATCGCGGAGCGGATGGGATTGGCGCCCAGCACGGTGAAGGACCACGTGCGGGCGCTCCTGGCCAAGTTGGGCGGGATCAACCGGGTGCAGGCGGCGATCGTCGCCGACCGGGCGGGCCTGGTGGCCGGGGCCCCGCGGGGGACCGGGTGAGATCCGACGGCGAGGCGGGCCCGGGCGGCGCGGCACGGGACGCGACGGACCCCGGCCGGGCCGCCGCCCGGTCGCGGCCGGGCCGGGGCGTCCGCCGGCTGCTGCGCACGCCGCTGGCCGGCCGGCTGCGCCGGATCGTCCCGGTGGTGGTGCCGGTGCTGCTGGCGATCGCCGACGCGCTGCTGGTCAACGGCCTGGAAATGGCGTTGGAGCTGGGCGTCTCGGTGGTCGCGGCGACCGCCCTGCTGCTGCGGCGCCGTTGGCCGCTGCTGGTGTTCCTGGTGACCCTGCCGGGGCTCTACATCGGCTACATCTGGTTCGCGCCGATGATCGCCCTGTACACCCTCGCCGCTTCCCCCGCCGCCGGACCGGTGCGGTGGCGGTGCGCCCCCGGTCCGGCCCGGCTCGGGGTCTGTGCGCTGCTGCTGGTCGCCGCGCACTTCCTGCCGTACCCGATCTCGGACTTCGAGCCGACCGCGTACCGCGAGAACACCCTGGTCCTGATCGACGCCTGCGTCACCTCCGCGGCGCCGATCGCGCTCGGCCTGCTGGTCCGCACCCGTCGCGAACTCGCCTCCCGCGTCGAGGACTTGACCCGCAGCATGCGGCGCGAGGACCGGCTGCTGGCGGAGCGGGTGAAGGCCACCGAACGGGCCCGGCTGGCCCGCGAGATGCACGACGTGGTGGCCCACCAGGTCAGCCTCATCAGCCTGCAGGCCGGGGCGGTGCAGGTCAGCACCGAGGACGAGGCGGCGCGCAACGGGGCCCGGACCATCCGGGAGCTGTCCGTCCGCACCCTGGAGGAGCTGCGGCACATGGTCGGCGTCCTGCGCGCGGCCGGCGGCGACGCCCGGGTGGCAGGCGAACTGGCCCCGCAGCCCGACCTGGACGAACTGCCCCGGCTGATCGAGATGAGCGCGCTGGACGTGACGTACGAGGGGCTCGCCGCGGCGCACGACGGCGGGTCCGGCGCGGGCCGGTCGCGCGGCGCCAGGACGGTCGAGCGGGCCGCGTTCCGCACCGTCCAGGAGGCGCTCACCAACGTCCGCAAGCACGCGCCGGGCGCGCGGGTGCGGGTCCGGGTCGACGCGGTGGAACTGGGCGCACCGGCCGGCGCGGACGCGGCGGAGCGGGCCCGGGAGGGGCTACGGGTGGAGATCCGCAACGGGCCGCCGGACGCGACGGCGACGGTACCGGGACTGCCCGGCGGCGGGCACGGGCTGGTGGGGCTGCGCGAACGGGCGCAGAGCCTCGGCGGGACGCTGGAGGCGCGCCCCACGTCCGAAGGGGGCTTCGTCGTACGGGCGGAGTTGCCGTACGGGGCGGGGTGAGGGCGGGGCACCGCTGCGGGGGGCCGGGGTGGGCCCGCGCACCGCGCGACCGGCCGGCGCCGGCCGCCTCAGGCCGACAGGGGCGCTGCCGCCTCGTCCACCGCGGTGGACAGGTCCGGGTAGACCTCGAAGAGCCGGCGCACGCCCAGGGCGGCGAGCACGCGGTTGACGTGCGAGCCGTCGACGGCGCCCTGGGCGGGCAGGATCAGTCTCAGCCGCCCCTGACAGGAACGCATCAGGCGGCGGGCGGCGATCAGCACGCCCACCCCGCTGGAATCGCAGAACCGGACCTCGGACAGGTCCAGCACCAGGGACCGCCGGCCGTCGGCCACCGCGTCGTGCACGTGCTGGCGCACCGCGGGCGATGTGACCAGGTCCATTTCTCCGGAGACCTGGAGTACGGCCCAGGGGCCCTTTTCGTCCTCTGCCACCTTCAACGACACGCGCTCGAAGCCTTTCGCTCGCTTTCGGACCGGATGTGTCCCGGTTGCAATACGGAACCCACCCTTCCCGGCTCGACTGCCCGGCCTCTCCCCCGTGAAACGCTTTCGATTCCATGGCGCGGCGGGCCAACCCTCCCCAAGGCTATGCCCAGAGCGCGGCGAGTTTTCGCCCGCAACCGGTCACACCCGCATAACGCATGCGTCGATACAGGCACGAACGGTCCGCACCGGTCCACTTCGAGCGGGAAGCGTCACCAGATCCGCCACAACGTCATGCCGCCCTTACCATCCGCAACACCGTTCCGACCAGCTTTGCCGCAAAGGTGCCTGTGTTGTCGGACCCGCCCACTACATTCGAGAACACGGCGCCCGTCACGGCGTGCGCACGTCCGGCGTCACACCGTCCGCACGGCGACCGCCGGATCGAGTGACGGCCCGGCGATCGTGAGCGGAGGGGTACGGAAGGGTACGAGAGTGGGCGGGAGTGACAGCACGGGGCCCGACCGAGCGCGGCCCCGGAGGGACCGGGGCCGTCGTACGACGCGCGGCCGGGGTCCCGGCAGAGCGCCGGCCGAGGTGTGAGCCCGGCCGCGACGGGCAGGGATGGGGGTCCCATGGCACACGACGCACCACCGCGCTGGGACAGGCGGATGCAGCAGCGGCTCGCCCGCGGCGAGGCGGCCGCGCTCGGTGAGCTCTACGACCGGTTCGCCTCGCTCGTGCACAGCCTCGCCTACCGCGTCCTGGAGGACGAGCACGCCGCCGACCGCATCACCCGCGAGGTGTTCGCCTACGTCTGGGAGCACCCGGACTCCTACGACCCCAAGCAGGGTTCGCTGCGCTCCTGGGTGGCCGGGATCACCCGCCACCAGGCCGTCCAGCGGCTGCGCCAGACCGAGTCCGACTCCGCCCGCGACCACGGCACGGACGGCCCCGCGACCGCCGAGTCGGAGCGCGCGCTGGAGCGGAAGATCCACGAGGCGTCCACCGCAGCCCGCGCCGACTACATCGTCACCTCCATGCCCGCCCCGCTGCGCGAGGCCCTGGAGCTGGCGTACTTCCAGCGCCGGGACTACCGCCAGACCGCCGCCGACCTCGGTGTCACCGAGGACGAGGCGCGCCGCCGGCTCCGCCTGGGCCTCCAACTGCTGTCCACCGCCCACAACCACCAGGCCCTCCCGGCGGTCCCCATGCGCCGCGCCGCCCGGGGGCCGCACGCCCCGCGACCGCCGCACTCCGCCCCGCCCGGCCCGGGCCACGGACGGTCGCTGTGAGGGGCCCCGACGAGTGGGACGACCGCGGGCGCCCCGGCGGCTCCGGCGAGCGCCCCCGGATACCGGGCCCGCGCCCCGCCGCGGAGGACCACGGCCCGCTCCCGGACCTCCCGTCCGCCGCCCGCGTCCGCACCGACCCGCCCGGCACCGTCCCGGATCCCGCCCCGCCCCACCACGTCCCCGCGGAGTACGAAAGCAATGACGCCCCCGTGACCGGCGACGACACCGGCCGGCGCCACCCGGCACCGGCCGCCCCGTCCCACAAGGTGCTCAAGTCGCTGCTGGGTGCCTGGGCGCTGTCCGCGTGCTCGCCGGAGGAGACCGCCGCCGTCGAGGAGCACCTGACGGACTGTGCCGCCTGCGCCGACGAGGCGCTGCGACTGCGCGACGCGGTGGGCCTGCTGCACCCCGCCGACAGCCTCGACCTCGATCCGCTGCTGCGGTCGCGGGTGTTGGAGGGGTGCCTGGGCCGCCGGCCGGCGCGCATCCCGGTGCCGGACTGGGTGACGCCGTACGACGCCGAGACCGCCAAGTTGGACGCCCTGCTGCGCGACATGGGCGAGGCGGAGTGGCGGGCCCCGGTGCGGCTGCGCTGGTTCGACGGCCGGGAGCCGGTCGAGCACCCGACCACGGTCGCCGGGGTGATCGGCCATCTGATGGCGGTGGACGGCATGGCCGCGACGGCCCTCGGGCTGCCCGACCCGCTGGGCACCGCCGCCCCGGAACACCCCGGTCCGCGCCGCCGCACCGAGGCGTACTGGCAGGCCGTGGGCGAGGACGCGGACCCGCACGCACCGCACGACCCGTGGCGCGAGCAGGGTCAGGCACTGATCAGGACGGCGTCGTTCGCCGGCGGCGGGGTGGCCGAACTCTCCGTCCCCTACGGCAGGTTCAGCCTCTCGCTGCGCGACGCGTTCCTGGACCGCGCCTTCGAGACGTGGGTGCACGCCGGGGACATCGCCGAAGCGGTGGACTACCCGTACCGACCGCCCGCCGCCGGCCACCTCCACCGGCTCGTGGACCTGGCCGCCCGGCTGCTGCCGAGCACGCTCGCCCAGCGCCGGCAGGCCGGGCTGGCCGCACCCGCACACGGGCTGGTCGCCGCCGGCGCACCGGGCCGCTCGCTGCACCTGGAGGTCGAGGGCAGCGGCGGCGGGGACTGGTACATAGCCCTGGACTCGCCGGCGGCGGTCGGCTCGCCGGAGTACACCGTCGCCCACATCGCGCTGGACAGCGACGAGTTCTGCCAGCTGGCCGCCGGGCACATCTCCCCGGAGGAGACCGCGGCGGGTCAGACCGGCGAGCGCGAGGCGATCCGCGAGGTGCTGTTCGCCACGGCGGCGCTGTCCCGGCTGTGAGACGGGACGCCGCCGGGCCGGCCGCGGCGCCCCGCGCCGCGGCCGTACGCGGTCGCCCGCGTCAGGCGAAGATGACCGTGCGGGTGCCGTTGAGCAGCACCCGGCGCTCGCTGTGCCACTTCACGGCCCGCGCCAGTGCCTGGCACTCCACGTCGCGGCCGATCGCCACGAGCTGGTCCGGGGTGACGTCGTGGCCGACCCGCTCGACCTCCTGCTCGATGATCGGGCCCTCGTCGAGGTCCGCGGTCACGTAGTGCGCGGTGGCGCCGATGAGCTTCACACCGCGGGCGTGCGCCTGGTGGTAGGGGCGGGCGCCCTTGAAGCTCGGCAGGAAGGAGTGGTGGATGTTGATGACCCGGCCGGCCAGCGCCTTGCAGAGGTCGTCGGAGAGGACCTGCATGTAGCGGGCGAGCACCACCAGCTCGACGTGCTCCTTCTCCACCAGCTCCAGCAGCTGCGCCTCGGCCTGCTCCTTGGTGTCGCGGGTGACCGGGATGTGGTGGAACGGGACGTTGTAGGACCCGACCAGCTCGGCGAAGTCGGTGTGGTTGGACACCACGGCCGCGATCTCGACCGGCAGCGCGCCGATCCGGGAGCGGAAGAGCAGGTCGTTGAGGCAGTGCCCGAACCTGGACACCATCAGCACGACGCGCATCTTCTCGTCGGCCCGGTGGATCTGCCAGTCCATGCCGAAGGAGTCGCCCACCGCCGCGAAGCTGGCCCGCAGCTTCTCGACGTCGACCTGCGGTTCCGCGGTGAAGTGGACCCGCATGAAGAACAGGCCGGTGTCCCGGTCGCCGAACTGCTGGCTGTCCTCGATGTTGCAGCCGGTCATGAAGAGGTAACTGGACACCGCGTGCACGATGCCCTTCTTGTCCGGGCAGGACAGGGTGAGGACGTACTGATCGTTCCGATCGCGCTGATCGGGCTGGGTGGGCTGCGACTCGCTCATGACCTCATAGGGTCCCATATCCGCCGGGCAGGTCGGACCAGGGCGGCCCCCGGGCGCGCTCACGCCGGGGCCGACGGTCCCCCGGTCAGGGCGGCCAGCGCGTCGAGGGAGTGCGGGGCGGTGTCCGGGTCCTCGCCGTCGGCGGTGGCCAGGTGGACGTGCGCCTCGCGGGCGGCCCGCACGGCGTCCGGCCACCCCGGGTGCGCCATATAGGCGGTGACCGGCGCGTCCGCCCCCACCTGGTGCATGATGCGCAGCACCCGGAGGACGGCGAGGTCCACCAGCTGGGCCTCCTGGGCGTCGCGGAAGATCGTGCCGACGTACTTCTCGGCGGACCAGTTGTCCAACCAGGTGTCCTCGACGAGCCGGTAGACGGCGTCGGTGACGTCCCCGTACCCGGGCCGGCCGGTCAGCCAGGTGTGCTGCTGGAAGGCGGGGTCGGAGAGCATGTGCAGCGCGGAGCGCACGTTGCTGCGCCAGCGCCACCACGGCATGTCAGAGAACGGCATGCCGTCCATGGTGGTCGAGCGGCGGCCGCGACGGGAAGACTTCTCCGAACCTTGCACAGCAAGCGATCGTACGTTCCTCCCGATTGATCTCGATCGGCCCCCCGGAGTTCACCGCGACGTCACCATCCGTTGTCCCCCCGTCACGCACCCGTTCCGGCCGCAGCGGAAGGCTGCGGGGCCATGACCGGACGGCGACGCTCCTCCCCCCGCCCCTTCCCACGCGCTTCCGCGACCGCCGCGGCGGCGTGCACGGCGGTCCTCGCGTCGCTGCTGTCCGGCTGCGGCTCCCTCCCCGGCGCGGGCGCCGGGGGGCAGGAGCCGATCACGGTGATGACGTGGGCCCCGGAGGGCACCCGCACGACCAACATGCCGGGGATGCCGGCCATGGCGCAGGCGTACGCCCGCTGGGTCAACTCCCGCGGCGGCCTCGCCGGCCACCCCCTGAAGGTCCTCACCTGCAACGAGCACAACGACTCGGCGGAGGCCACCAAGTGCGCCCAGCGCGCGGTGGACGCCGGGGCGGTCGCGGTGGTCGGCTCGTACAGCCAGTGGGGCCGCTCGTTCATGTCCCCGCTGGAGGTGGCCGGCATCCCGTTCATCGGCGGGTACGGCGCCTCCGCCGAGGAGTTCGCCAGCCCGCTCTCCTACCCGGTCAACGGCGGCCAGGCCGCGCTCCTGGCCGGGAACGGCCGCCAGTTGGCGGCGGACTGCCGGCGGGTCGCGCTGGTCCGTCCGGACACCATCCAGGGCGACCAGATGACCGGGCTGCTCGACGCCGGGCTCAACGGCGGGGGCCGGAAGGGCGCCGCCGACGTCAAGGCGCCCGAGGTCAGCACCGACTACTCGCCGCAGGTCGCCGCCGCCCTCGACGCGGTGGGCGCGGATCCCGCCGCCTACGGGACGGCGAGGACCGGCGGGCAGGCGACCGGCTCCTGTGTGGCGGCCTCGCTCGGCGACGGCACCGACACCTTCTTCGACGCGTTCCGGCGCCTCCAGGAGTCCCGCCCCAGGGTGCAGCTGGGGTCCGTCCTGGGCAGCGTCGACCAGTCGATGGTCAACCGCAGCGGCGGGGCCTCCGGCCCGCTGGAGGGCGCGGACGTCACCGGCTGGTACCCGGTGGCCAGCGATCCGCGGTGGCGGCCGATGCGCCAGGTGATCACCCAGGAGGCGTTCGACGACGCCCGCCTCGACCCGGCCGACCAGGGCGTCCAGACGACCTGGATCGCCTACACCGTGCTGCACGCGGTGGTGCAGCAACTGGCCGACGCCGGCGTGACCGACGTCACCGCGCACGCCCTTCAGGCCGCCCTGGACCGCGGCGACCAGGCCATCGACACCGGCGGCCTCACGCCCAAGCTGCGCTGGCGCGACGACGACATGCTGGCCGTCGCGGACTTCCCGCGGATCGTCAACGCGGACGTGACGTACCAGGTCGTCCGGCACGGCGAACTGGTCGCCGCCCAGGAGGGGTTCGTCGACGTCACCACGACGCTGGAACGGCGGCGCACCGACGACGAGTGACGCCCGCACCGCCGCCGGCGGCGGTCACAGCTGCTCGGGCTGGTGCTCCCGGAGGTGGTACTTCTGCGCGAGGGGGTTCCACAGGGCGGCCGCCTGCTGCTTGGCCTGGGTGGCCGCGCCGCTGGCCGCGTTCCCCTGGGCGGGCTCCTTGCCGCCCTTGGCGTGGCCCTTGTCGCAGCCGCCCTTGCCGGCGGTCTTGTCGGCCCAGGCCGCGTAGTGGTTGTCGGCGGCGGCCGAGGACTGCCACGCCTTGGTCAGCGCGGCGGTCAACTGGGCGTTGTTGGGTATCTGGTCCACGGGCAGCTGCTGGAGCCGCTTGATCAGGTCGTTGCGCTGCCCCGCGGCGGACCGCAGGTCCTTGGCGGCGCCGTCGAGGTTGGTGCAGGTCTTGATGTTCTGCACCGCGCCGATGACCGCCGAGCGGCTGTTGTTGCTGTCGGCGAGCAACGCGTCCAGCCCCTTGGCCTGGCCCTCGGCCGGGTCGCCCGCCGGGTTGCCGGCCGGCTTGGAGGTGCCGTCCTTGGCCGACTTGGCGGCACTGGTGCCGGCGTCCTTCTTCTGCCCGCCGTCGTCGCTGCCGCCGCTGAGCGCCCAGCCGACGCCGAGTCCGACACCGGCCAGCACGACCACGATCCCCCCGATGATCGCGGCGGGGGGCAGCTTGCGACGGCCGCCGCCGTCGTCGTAGGAGGCGTACTGGTCCTGCCCGCCGGCGGGGGCGAACGGGCCACCGGGGCCGGGCTGCCCGCCGTACGGCGGACGGGCCTGGTCGTCGAAGCGCGGCAGTTGGGCGGTGGCGTCGGGCGCCGGGACGGCACCGGGGACGCCCGGCCCGTCGCGGAACAGCCCGTCGAACTCGGCGGGCGTCGGCCTGTCGGCGGGCGCCCCGGGCGGACCGCCGAACGGCCCGCCGGGCGGCGGCGTGGGCATCCCGGCGCCCGCGGCACCGCCGACCGGCGGTATCAGCTGGGTGGCCTCGGAACCGTCGGCCCCGGGCATCGGCTGGGACTGCTGCGGCAGGGGCTGGCCGGGCCGCGGCGGCCCCTGGTGGGCCTTGATCGGCCGCAGCATCTGGGTGGCCGCGTCACCGACCGGCGGGGCGGCACCCCCGGAGACCGGCGGCAGGACCGTGGTCGCCTCCGAGGCGTTCGCGACCGGCGGCAGCGGCGCGCCGGTCTGCGGGGTCGCGCGGACCAGTTCGCCGGACGGGCCCGTGGGCTGCTCGGCGTAGGGGGTCTGCTGGGGCGGCAGGGCGCCGGGCGCGGGCTGACCGTGCTGGCCCGGCTGGCCCGGCTGGCCGCCGAAGGGAAGGCCGGTGGGCGCCTCGGGGGCCGTGGCGATCGGCGGCAGCGGCCCGGCGGCCGGCGCGCCCGGCTGGGGCGCCTGCGGCGGCATCGAGGGCGGCGCGGCCGGCATCGGCGGCTGCCCGTGGGCCGGCGTCGGGAAGCCCTGCGCCGGTGGTGGGAAGCCTTGGTCCTGTGGTGGGAAGCCCTGGTCCTGCGGGGGCAGCGGCTGCGGCGCGGCGGGCTGCTGGAACGGGGCGGGGCCCTGCGGGGCCGGCGACTGCGCGGCCGGGTAGCCCGCTCCCTGTCCGTAGGTCTGCGGCCCGCCGGGCGCGGCGCCGGGCTGCTGCGCGGGCAGCTGCTGGCCCGGCCCCCAGGGCTGGCCCCACGGCTGCCCGGCGGGCGGCGCGGCCTGCTGGTCGGGCGCCCATGCGTCACCGCCGCCGGCGGGCAGCACTATGCCCTCCCTGGCCGGTCCGGCCGCAGAATTCTGCGGGTCGTGACCCTGTCCGCTCTGCGTCACCGGGACTCCTACCATCGTGCAGACCTACGGAATCGTCGGCTGCACGCTACCGGTTCGCAGCAACGTTCGACCATGTGTCCAGGTCACCGCGCCGGCCCCGGACACCGAGCGCCGTCGGCGCCGCCGAACGCGCGGGAGGCGGGCCGGAAACCCGGCCCGCCCCGGCGCCACAGGGCCGAACGCACCTCGGCCCGTTCCCCCTTTCCCCCACCGGCGGACACCGTCGGCATGCCCCTTGAGGCGTCGGTTGAGGCATTGCTCACGCTGCGGCGCGGAGTTCCATCCGTGCGGTGAATTCCCTTACGACGGGTTCGTCCTGATACGGCTCCAGGCGTTGCCGGAAGTCCTCCAGGTATTCCGCACCGCGGTCCGAACGCAGACCACCCAACAGCTCGATCGCCCGCGTGCCCGTGTGGCAGGCCAACTCGACCTCCCGCTGCTGCACCTGGGCGCTGGCCAGCAGCACCAGCCCGATGGCGCGGCGCCGCGCCCGGCCCGCCGGATGGCCGTCCAACGCCTCCTGCGCCCGCTGGGCGGCCGGCGCCGACTGGCCCAAATCGCGATGGCAGTGCGCGAGTTCGTCGGCCAGGTAGGCCGGGTCGAAATGACCGATCCAGTCCGGGTCGTCACCGGTGTCGGCCGCCGCCTCGGCACGCTCCATCGCGGAGACCGCCCGGCCCGCCACCGTCTGGAAGGCCCGGGCGTCGCCCAACAGGGCGTGACCGCGCGCCTCAGCGGCGAAGAACATCGCCTCCGCCCGGGGCGTGACCTGCCCCCGCGCACCCTCCTGGGCGGCCCGGGCGAGCTGCGCGATCTCCCGCGGATTGCCCAGGGAGGCGGCCAGGTGGCTCATGCTGGCGGCGAGCACGTAACCGCCGTACCCGCGGTCGCCGGCCGCCTGCGCCAGCCGCAGCGCCTGGATGTAGTAGCGCTGCGCCAGGCCCGGTTGGCCGGTGTCGACGGCCATGTAACCGCCCAGTTCGGTCAACCGGGCCACCGCGGCGAAGAGTTCCCGGCCGACCGCCTCGCGGTACGACCCCGCCAGCAGGCCCGAGACGACGCTGTTGAGGTAGTGCACGACGACCGGCCGGACGTGCCCGGCGCCGAACCGGTGATCCAGTTCACTGAGCGCCGAGGTCATCGCCCGTACGGCCGCGACGTCCGAAACGCCGACCCTGGCACCGGCGTTGCGGGACACCTGGCTGTCCGCGCCGGTGATCAACCAGTCCCGGCTGGGCTCGACCAGCGCGGAGGCGGCGACCGTGGACCCGCTGAGGAAGTCCCGCCGCCCCACGTCGCTGCGCCACAGCTCGCAGACCTGCTCGATGGCGCCCAGGACGGTAGGCGAGAACTGCAGCCCCACCCCGGAGGCGAGGTTCTTGCCGTCGGCCATCCCGATCTCGTCGATGGTGACCGTGCGGCCGAGCTTGCGGCCCAGCGCCTCGGCGATGATGGCCGGCGCGCGGCCCCGTGGCTGCTGCCCGCGCAGCCAGCGCGCCACGGAGGTCTTGTCGTAGCGCAGGTCGAGTCCGTGTTCCGCGCCGCACATGTTGACGCGGCGGGCCAGCCCCGCGTTGGAGCAGCCGGCTTCCTGGATGAGCGCTTGCAGCCGTTCGTTGGGCTGGCGCGCGACGAGTGGCCTGGCGGCCATGGTGGTACCCCCTGTACTGCTGCTGCACGTTCACCGGCGAACGCCGTCCCCGCGATCAATTCCCCGTACATATCCCGGATATCCGAGAAATCCCGGATATGCGTGGTACGGAGTGAGGGACGCGCTTCGCAGTGGATGCCCGGGATGCGTGCGATGTGCCCGATGCCCGTGCATCGTCGTGCGGGGCGCGGCGTCCCGAAGTCCGCACCGCGAAGGGCTGGTTCACGAGAAGGGGGCGTGCGGTGTCCGTGCACCGGTCACGGCGCCGCGGCGCAGGGCTCCCCTGGTGCTCCGCGGCCGACCGTCGGGCGGCCTCTCCGCCCGTCACGCAGGTGGCTACCCGCTCCCCGGGCCCCATCCGCACACGCGCCCCCACTGGTGCATCCATGCGCCCCACGTGCCGGAACGATGCGCCGGGGCTGTCACCCGTTCGGCCGTAACCCTTGGTGACAAGGGGAGTTGTCCTCTGCGTGGAAGAGACCATCGGAGTCACAGGAGCCCCGCAGATCCCCAAACAGCGCGGCGAGCAGCTCATCGACACTGCGGTGCGTTACGCCGAGGAACGCCATTGGGAGGTGTTCCCCGGCGCATGGCTGGAGCACGACGGCGACCGCCCGCGCTGTTCGTGCAGCGCCGTCAACTGCCCGTCGCCGGGCGCCCATCCGACCGCACCGGGCTGGGCGGGCACGGCCACCGGCAGCGCCACGGCGCTCCGTCGGATGTGGGGCAAGCACCCGCGGGCCTCGATCCTGCTGCCGACCGGTCGGACCTTCGAGGCGCTCGACGTCCCCGAGACGGCGGGCTGCCTGGCGCTGGCCCGGATGGAGCGACTGGACGTGACGCTCGGCCCGGTCACCCGCACCCCCGACCGCCGGATGCTCTTCCTCGTCCTCCCCGGCGCCGCCGCGAAGGTCCCGGACCTGGTGCGCACCCTGGGCTGGGCCCCGGCCGCACTCGACCTGATCTGCCGCGGCGAGGGCGAGTACATCGCCGCACCGCCGACCCGGGTGGGCCCGCACGGCGCGGTGCAGTGGGCGCGCCGCCCCACCGCGAGCAACCGCTGGCTGCCGGACGCGGAGGAGCTGATCAGCCCGCTGGCGTACGCCTGCGCGCGCGACGCGGCGGCGCTGCGCGCCCGCTGACGCGCGGCCGAGCCGGTTTGTCAGCGCCTGCCCGTATCGTGGGACGCCTGGACGGGGGCCGGGACCAGGCCCCTGCGGGGACGTCGAAGGGCAGGCCGTGGCCAGCGAACCGGTAGAGAAGCAAGAGCAGGAAGGGTCGTCCGCGACCCCGGGCGGTGCCGTCACCGGCCCGCCCGCGGTCCGCATCGAGGGCCTGTGGAAGCGGTTCGGCGAGCAGACCGCGGTCCACGGCATCGATCTGACGCTGCCCGCGGGCCACTTCATCGGGCTGGTCGGCCCCAACGGCGCGGGCAAGACCACCACCCTGTCCATGGTGACGGGCCTGCTGCGGCCGGACTCCGGGCTGGTAGAGATCGGCGGGCACGACGTCTGGCGGGACCCGGTGGCGGTCAAGTCCCGGATCGGGGTGCTTCCCGAGGGCCTGCGGCTGTTCGAGCGGCTCTCCGGGCGCGAACTCCTCGCCTACATAGGCCGGTTGCGGGGCCTGCCCGGCGCCGAGGTGGACAAGCGCGCCGCCCAGCTGCTGGACGTGCTGGACCTGGCCGGCTCGCAGCACAAGCTCGTCGTGGACTACTCCACGGGCATGCGCAAGAAGATCGGCCTGGCCGCCGCGCTGCTGCACAACCCGGAGATCCTCTTCCTGGACGAGCCCTTCGAGGGCGTCGACCCGGTGTCCGCGCAGACCATCCGCGGCGTCCTGGAGCGCTACACCTCCTCCGGGGCGACGGTGATCTTCTCCAGTCACGTGATGGAGCTGGTCGAGTCGCTCTGCGACTGGGTCGCGGTGATGGCCGCCGGCCGGATCCGCGCGCAGGGCCCGCTCGCCGAGGTGCGCGGCGAGGCCCCCTCCCTCCAGGACGCGTTCCTCGGACTGGTCGGCGCGCGCGGCCGCGCCGCCGGGCAGAACCTCGACTGGCTGGGCGGCGGCGCCCGATGAGCACCCACGCCACCGCCGCCGCTCCCCCCTCGCTGGTCCCGGTCTTCGTCCGGCTGAAGCTGACGCTGCTGCGCAACGGCCTGCGCCAGTCCACCGGGCGCACCGTGGCCTACGTCGTCTCGGCCGTCTTCGGCCTGCTCTTCACCGCCGGCGTCGTCCTCGGCCTGGTGGCGCTGCGCGGCACTGCGCACGCCGGCGCGCTCACCGTCATCCTGACCGCGCTCCTCACCCTGGGGTGGGCGGTGATGCCGCTGTTCTTCCCCAGCGGCGACGAGACCCTCGACCCGACCCGGCTGGTGATGCTGCCGTTGCGGCCCCGCCCGCTGATCGGCGCGCTGCTGGCGACGTCGCTGGTGGGCGTCGGCCCGCTCGGCACGCTCGCCGTGGTGACCGGTGCGGTGGTCGCCGTCGCGGACGGGACGGCGGCCGCGCTCGTCGGCGTCCTGGCCGTCGTCCTGGTGGTGCTGGTGTGCGTCGCCCTGGCGCGGGCCGTGGCCACCGCCTCGGTCCGGCTGCTGACCAGCCGCCGGGGCCGCGACCTCGCCGTGCTGGGCGGCCTCTTCGTCGCCCTCGGCTTCCAGGGCATCAACATCGTCGCGCAGCGGCTGGGCGGCCCCGACGGCCTGTCCGTGCTGGAGCCGATGGGCGGGGTGCTGCGCTGGGTGCCGCCGGCCGCCGCCCTGGGCGCCGTCGACGACGTCGGGCACGGCGCCTACGGGCGCGCGGCGGCCGGCCTGGCGCTGACGGCACTGGCCCTAGGGCTGCTCCTGTGGTGGTGGCAGCGGACCCTGACCACCCTGATGACCGCGCCGGACTCCTCCACCCTCCAGGCCGTGGAGAAGGACAGCGCGCGCCGGGCCGGCGGCGAGGAGCGCGGGCTCGCCCGGCTGCTGCCCGGCGGGCGGACGGGCACGGTCATGCTGCGGACGCTGCGCTACGCCTGGCGCGACCCGAAGTCGAAGATGTCCTGGGCGATGTCCCTGGGCTTCGGCCTGCTGGTGCCGATCCTCTACGCCGCGCAGGGCAACGGCAGCATCTACACCTCGCTCTCCGCGTCGGCGCTGCTCGGCCTGCAGATGTACAACCAGTTCGGCCAGGACACCTCGGCGTTCTGGATGGTGGCCTCGACGATCGCCACCCCCCGGGACGCCTTCGAGGAGTTGCGGGCCCGGGCGCTGACCCTGGCGCTGGTGGCCGTGCCGTACGTGACGCTGGTCGTCGTCGGCACCGCGGCGTTCATCGGCCCGTGGTCGGACTTCTTCCAGGTCTACGGGCTCTCGCTGGGCCTGCTGGGCGGGCTGTTCGCCACCGGGGCGATGGCGTCGGCGCTGTTCCCGTACTCCATCCCGTCGGACGGCAACAAGAGCGTGGCGCCCGGTCAGGCGGGGATCGCCTGGATCAGCCTGTTCGGCGGGTTCCTGGTGGCCTCGGTGCTGGCCTCGCCGCTGCTGGCGCTGACCGTCTGGCTCCATGTGGCGGGCCTCCAGGGCCTGTTGTGGGTGCTGCTGCCGGTCGGCGCGGCGTACGCGCTGGGCATCGCGACGCTGGGGCTGAGGCTGGCGGCTCCCCGGGTGGCGGCCCGGCTGCCGGAGATCCTGGCGGCGGTCAGCAAGGGGTGACGCGACGGCCCTCGGGCCCGACCTCGCGGGGTGTCGACCGGTGCACCGGTCGACGCCCCGACGCGTTTCTCCCCCAGGAGTTCCCCTGCCCGCCGTCCGCCGCCCGGGCCGCTACGACGAACGCGCCGCAACGAGGCCGCCCCACCCGGCAAAACCCCAGATCACCACCCCCAACGGCTTTGCCGGGACGTTATCCACAGGCTTCCCCGACCGGCCCGCCGGAGCGGTAGCGTCATGGCGTCGAGAGCGAACGGGGGGTGGTGGCAGTGGTGCGGCGCGCCGGAATCGTGCTGGTACTGGGGTGGTTGGCGGTGCTGTTCACCGCCGGTGCGGTGCGGGCCGCGCCCGCGGCAGCGGACACCCCGAGCCAGCCCGCCTATCTCGCCGAGCAGCTCCGGCACGCCCCGGTCTACGTCAGCGATCAGATGCCGCGCGTGGTGCCGCGGTCGACGGCCCCCGCCTTCGCCGCGGAGGCGAAGCGGCTGCGCGTCCCGACGTACGTCGTCGTCCTGCCGTTCACCTCCTCCGGTTCGGGCTCCGGCCTGCTCGCCGCGATCCACGACCACCTGGGGCGCAAGGGGCTCTACGTCGCCGTCTCCGAGACGGGCCTGTCCGAGGTGCAGAGCTACGGCGTGAGCGTCCCGGGCGCCGCTGACGCGAAGACCGCGACGCTGTACGAACTGCCCTACGACGCCACGCCCCGCGAGGTGTTCCGGCACTTCGTCGACCTGCTCACCTCCGGGCAGGCCCACCAGCGCGCCGAGGCCGCCCGCGCCGCGTACGGCGGTGCGGACAACAGCCACGAACCGCCCGCGCTGCACACCACGCAGACCGACCGGGAGAACCAGAGCTTCCTCACCGGCACCCTCGTGGCCGGGGTGCCGCTGAGCGCACTGCTGATCACGCACCACACGCGGGGCCGGCGCCGGCGCCGCCCCGGGTCCGTCCTGCGCCGCGGTTGGCCGCTGCCGATCGGTGCGGTGGTGCTGGCCGGACTGCTGGCCCTGGCCGCCTCGCAGGTCTTCTCCGACACCAGCACGGGGGACGGCTCGGTGCCGACCGCCGCCGACCTGCGGGCCCGGATCGACCGGGTCAGCGCGGGACTGCGGCACGACCCGCTGTACGTCGACCCCGAGAGCCCGTCGCCCCTGGGCGCCGCCGAGCGCGCCGAGTTGCGCGAGCGGCTGGCGGCCCTGCCCGTCCCGGTCCTGGTCGTCGCCCTGCCCAGTTCGATGGACGACGAGTCCGGCGGCGACCAGGACCGGCTGGCCGCGGCCCTGCACGACCGGCTGCACCGCGACGCCCTGTTCGTGACGGCCGAGCTGCCCAGCGGCTACGTCTCGGTCGCCAACTACGGCACCCACGTGGACACCAGCGCGCTCTACGACGCGTCCCGCGATCCCGCGGCCGGCGGGCGCGACCTCAGCACCCTCGGCCCGCGCCTGGACAAACTCCTCGCCTCCGTCGCCAAGGCCCCGAAGACCGAGACGGCCGGCGCGCCGCTCCCGCCGTCCCCCGTGGAGGACCCGGTCGCCCAGCGGAAGCTGCCCGGCCTGTTCACCGGGGACTTCCACCCCGGGCTGTTCATCGGCGCGCTCGCGGCGCTGTTGCTCTTCGGGCTGGTGGTGGCCGTGGGAGCGATCCTGCGGGCACTGGGCCGGCGGGGCGCCCGGGCCGCGGCTGCCGCGGCGGCACCGGTCGAACCCCGACCGGCGTGGCTGCGGCGCACCGCACGGGAAGAACTGGCCGCCCTGACGGTCGCGTTGGAGCCGGCCACGGGGCTGTCGGAGGCGGCGCGTCGCCGGGCGTGGGAGTGTCTGGACGCCGCCGCGCTCCTGATCGACGGCGACAGCGACGGCCTGATCGACGACGACGCCACCCCCGCCAGCCTCGCCTGTGCGATCGTGCTGGCGCGGGTCGGCCGGACCGCGGCCGGGGAGCCGTCCGCCGCGACCCACGTCTGCCACCGCAATCCGCTGCACGGCGCGGCCACCGGCCCGGCGGGCAAGCGTCCGGCCGGTGTTCGCGGAGCGGCGCCGCGGCCGGTGTGCGCGGCATGCCGGGAGACACCCGGCGAGATGCTGCGGCTCCCGGGGCCGGACGCGTCCGGGCGCCGGGGCCACAGCCCCTACCCGGGGCACCCCGGTCCGTTGGCGACGCTCGCCAAGGGGACCGGCATAGATCAACTCACCCGCGAGGTACGGGAGTCCTTCGGTGTCAACTGACCTTCGTCGCCGCCGTTCGCTGCGGTCCGTCCTCGCCGTGGGCGCGGCCTCCATCGCACTGCTCGGTGCCGCTGCGGGGTCCGCCACCGCCGCGCCGAGCCCCGGGCAGAAGATCGCCGACGCACTGCGCACCTCGCCGGTGTACGTCGATCCCTCTCTCGCGTCCGCGGTCGGACCGGACGACCAGCGCGCCCTGGTGCAGCAGATCCGGCAGTCCCAACTGCCGATCCGGGTGGTGCTGGTGCCGCTGGTGGAGGGGGACGACTGGGGCGGGAAGCCCGAGCAGCTCAGCGACGTGGTGCACGACCGGATGGGCGGCGGCCCGGCCATCCTCATCACCCCCGGGGACTACCCCGACAACATCGAGGCCCACGCCTGGCCCACCCACTCCCACCAGGCGGAGAACGCCACCGCCTCGGTCTTCTTCGACGATTCGATGAAGGGCGCCGGGCTCACCAAGCGCATATCCCGGGCGATCGACATCATCAAGGCAGGCGACGGCGACGAGGTCTACCAAAGCCTCACCGCCCACCTCGACACCTCGGGCGGCAGCAAGCCGAAGGAGCCCGCGGGGCGGGCGTCCTCCCCGGTCGCGCGGAGCGTGGCGCTGGTCGCCGGCCCGGTGCTGGTGCTCGGCGCGGCCTGGCTGCTGCTGCGGCGCCGCTCGCGGCTGCGGGACTTCGGGACGCCGTTCGCGATGCCCCGGTCCGTGTTCGCCGCCGCGCACCGGGCCAACGAGGACGGGGTGCGCGAGCGGGCCGGTGCGGAGGTGGTCCGGCTCGGCGAGGAGGCACGTGCCGCCACCGGGGACCCGGCGGCCATCGAGCGCGCCCTGGACGCCTACGCCGCGGCCGGCACGGTGCTGGACCGCGCACGCGGCGTACCGGACCTGGCCGGCGTGTTCGCGCTGGTGGCCGAGGGACGGGCGGCACTGTCCCCCGCTCCGGCCACGCTGCCGCTGTGCTTCTTCCACCCGCTGCACGGCCCCGCCGCCCGCCGCGTCCCCTGGCGCCCGGTGGGCCGCCGGGAGCAACTGCGGATCGCCGCCTGCGACACCTGCATCCGTGCGGTCCGCGCCCGCCGTGCACCGGAGGTCCTCACGGACCGTCTGGACGGCCGTCCCGTCCCGTACTTCGAGGTCCCGGCCGACCAGAGCCTCTGGGCCGCCACCGGCTACGGCTCGCTGCTGGCCGGCGACTCGCTCGCCGGGCGGGTGCAACGGGGCGACTTCACCCGCACGTTGGCCTGATAGGGGCGTCGCCACCGACCCGTCGTGCCCGCAGTCTGACGTCGTCCGGCACCGTCGGCGCTGCGGCGCGGACCGTCGGGGCGCCCGCCGTCCACCGCATCGGCGCAGGTCGGCCCGTCCGCCCGCCGCGCATGCCCGGACAGATTTTGTCCGGGCATTACCCGGCGAGGCCGGCGGGACGGCAATGTCGCTGAATTCAGCCAGAATTGGGCAGCGGTGGCGCCGGAATCCGCCGGCCGCTTTGCAGGAATTGCGGTACCTCGACCGGGGTCGCTCCCACCACGCCCGAACGGAAGGCGTCGGACGCGTGCATTCCGCGTTTCGACACGGGTGAAAGCGCGCTCCTATGCTCCCCTGCACGGCCGTTCGCGCGCACTGGGCAACGGTGTTGTGCGACGGGGGAGAGCAAGGACCGGGAGAACGTTTTGCTGCACACGAGGACCCCATGGCTGCGCGCCGCCGCACCGGTCGCCGTACTGGCGCTTTCGCTGACCGCCTGCGGCCCGAAGCAAGACGCCGCGGTCTCCACCACCGGTTCCGCAACGGACGGCGAGCGGACCTCCGCGGAGGCCGCGGCGAAGACCGGGGCGGAGCCGACCGGACCGGAGGGCGGCGACGGTGCGTTGGCGTCCGGCCAGAGCGGCACCGGACCGTACCGGGAAGAATCCGGGAAAATAACCTACGAGGTCGCCGCGCAGAAGGTCCGCGTCGGCACCGAGGCCGATGCGGAGGAAATGGTCCAGGACCCCAAGAACGCCAATGGCCTGGTCGCGGCGACCGCATACGTGAAGTACACGAACAAGGGCCCCGGCGTCGTCACGGGCCTGGCGAAGGTGGCCAACGGCGCCGCGTTCTACGCGGACGGCCAACGCGGCGGCCTCCTCATCGGCACGCCGGGGAACCTCCCCGGCTGCGAGGACCCGGTCGACATCGACGACTGGCGGGTCGGCGAGAGCCATGTCATCTGCCAGACGTACATGATCCCGAAGGGCGCCAAGTCCCTGGAGGTGCGGTGGACCGCCGACGGCGCCGCCGCCCCGCTCGTCTGGAAGTTCACCCCCACCGGCTGAGGCGCACCACAACAGCCGCACCCGTCCGACCATGCGCCGCGCCGAGGTGCTCCCTCACCAAACTCAACTGACATACCGTCACTTTGACTCCCGCTCCGCCACATTGCCGGAAATCCGGTCTCCGCGCGGCGCTCCACTGGAGGCGTCGCGCGGTCCGGGGCGGTGCGGCGGCGTCAGGTGTGGGCGGCCAGTGCGCCGAGGAACGGCTCGATGACCCGGCACCAGGCGTCGGGCTGCTCCCAGGGCAGCAGGTGGCCGGCGTCGGGAATCTCGGCGTAGGTGCCGCGGGGCAGCACCCGGACCATCTCCTGGGCCTCGGCGCGGCCGAGTTCGGCGTCGAGGCCACGGACGACGAGGGCGGGGCAGTCGACCTGGGCGAGCTCCTCCCAGTGGGCGTCGTGCACCCAGGTCTCGCGGGCGCTGAGCATCTGACGGCGGGAGAAGACCGGGCGCCAGCCGTCGGCGCGCTCGGCCATCACCTCGGCGAAGAACTCCCCGCGGGCCGGCCGGGGGCGCTCCAGGGTCGGATCGTCCTCCCCGAACCACTTGCGGACGTCCGCCAGGGTGGCGAACGGCACCGGCCAGGAACGGAACCACTCCGTCCACTCACGCTGCGAGGCCGACCCGAGCGCCGACGCCCGCATGTCGCAGATCACCAGCGCACTGACCAGGTCCGGGCGCCGGGCCGCCACCTGCCAGGCCGTCAGCGCACCCATCGCGTGCCCGACGAGGGCGGCCGGGGCCAGCTCCAACTGCTCGATGGCGGCGATGGCGTCCTCGACGTACGCGGCGCGGTCGAGCGGCCCCTCGGCGGGCTTCTCGCTGCGGCCGTGACCGCGCTGGTCGAGGGCGATCGGGCGGTGCACCCCGCTCAGCCGACGGGCGGTGTCCGCCCAGTGGGAGGCGCGCCCCATCAGCCCGTGGAGCAACAGCACCCCGGGCCGCCGCCCGCCGTCACCCGCCCCGCCGCCGCGCTTGGGCGGGTCGGTGAATTCCCAGGCCGCGAGCCGCACGCCGCCGGATCCCGTCACATCGATACGCCGCACCATGTGCCCTGGCACCCCCAATCGTCCCCTGACCGGCCCCGCACGCCCCACATTATCGAACTTGTATTCGAATGGATCGCTGCCGCGCCCAACACCCCACTTTCGAGTGACCTTGTGGCGGGATTGGCCACGCCCACCACGGGGAGACATCTGCCGGGAGGCGGGCTCCACCGGGAAGGGGGCCCGTGGGGAACGACCCTGAGAGCTCGGGGCTCCGGGTCGTGGTGGGGGGACATGGGGAGGCAGGGCCCCGGCAGCTCGCAGCGCCGGGGCCCTGACCGTCCTCGATCCGAGTCAGTGGACGCATCCGAGCCCCCTAGGCCGTCAGCGCATCACGCGGGAGTGACGACGCATGGCCATGCGTCAGCGCCAGAGTGACACGAGACCGGCCGATCCGCACGGATTCGCACAAGACCGTTCATCACACCGAAAGTTGACGAGCCCGTCGGCTTGCGCATCGGCGCAGCTCAACGGGCTCGTGAGGGGTTTCTACGGGGAGGGAGGGCGGGCGGCGGTCAGCGCCGTGCCGACGGCGCGTCGTCCACCGCGCCGCGGCTCAGCGCTTGGCGACGAAGACGTGACTGGCGATCTCGGCGTCCAACTCGGCGGCCTCACCGCTGCTGCCGACCAGTACGCCGGCCGGGGACTCGGTCACGCTGACCACCGCGCCCGGCTGCACCCCGGCCCGCCGCAGCGTGTACATCAGCTGGGCGTCGGCCTGGATGGGCTCGCCGATCCGGCGCACCACCGCCGTCTTGCCGTCGGAGCCGGCGTCCAGGTCCATCAGGCTCACCATGCCGGCGTCCAGGAACGGGTCGGCCTCGGCCTTCTCCCCCAGCTCCTCCAGGCCCGGGATGGGGTTGCCGTACGGGGACTCGGTGGGATGGCGCAGCAGCTCCACGACGCGGCGCTCGACCGCCTCGCTCATCACGTGCTCCCAGCGGCACGCCTCGGCGTGCACCTGCTCCCACTCCAGGCCGATGACGTCGACGAGCAGGCACTCGGCGAGGCGGTGCTTGCGCATCACCCGCGTCGCCAGCCGGCGGCCCTCCTCCGTCATCTCCAGGTGCCGGTCGCCGGCCACCGTCAGCAGGCCGTCTCGCTCCATGCGCGCCACGGTCTGGCTGACCGTCGGGCCGCTCTGTTCGAGCCGCTCCGCGATGCGGGCGCGCATGGGGACCACACCCTCCTCTTCCAGTTCGAGGATGGTGCGGAGATACATCTCCGTGGTGTCGATCAGTCCGGACATGCGTGCCCCTCGATGTGTCGTGCGGTGGCCCTGGATTCAATTCTGACGCATCCCACCGACAACGGTGCGTCGTCGTCCGCGCAGCGGACGCCCGCGGCCGGTTCAACGGGTGCGTTGACCGGCGTATTGACAGCGCACTGGTCCAGACCGCAACGTGATCCGGGCCACTGATCCACCCGGCGGCCGCCGGGCGCCGACGCACCGTCGTCGGCCCGCCGCCGATCCCACCCAGACGCGATGAGAGGGGCCCGCGGCAATGGCTGAGAGCGACCGGAGCGAGGGGCTGGCCGGACGGTACTTCGACGCCGCGATCGACCTGCTGCGGCAGGTCCGCGATGCGGAGGGGGACCGGATCACCGCAGCCGGGCAGCTGATCGCGGACACCGTCGAGGCCGGCGGCCGGGTCTTCTCCTTCGGGGCCGGGCACTCCTCGTTGCCGGCGCAGGACACCGTGTACCGGGCCGGCGGCCTGGCGATCATGAACCTGCTGGCCGTCCCCGGGGTCGTCGGGGTGGACGTCCGGCCGGCGACGCTCGGCAGCGCACTGGAGCGGGTCGACGGGCTGGCCGGGGCGGTGCTGGACACCAGCCCGCTGGAGCGCGGTGACGTGCTGGTGATCATCTCGCTCTCCGGGCGCAACGCCCTGCCGGTGGAGATGGCCATCAACGCGCGGGCGCTCGGCATCAAGGTCATCGGCCTGACCTCGGTGGCCTACGCGGACGCGACCAAGTCCCGGCACAGCTCCGGGACGTACCTCAAGGACCACTGCGACATCGTGCTGGACAGCCGGATCCCGGTCGGCGACGCGGAGCTGACGCTGCCCGGCATCGAGGCCCCGTTCGCGCCCGCCTCGACGGTCGTCACCAGCGCCGTCATGCAGGCCGTCGTGGCGACGGCGGCCGGTGCGCTCGCCGAGCGGGGGTCGCAGCCGCCGCTGCTGCGCTCGGGCAACGTGGACGGCGGGCACGAGTGGAACGGCCGGGTGATGCGGGAGTACGCGGACCGGATCTTCTACCGGCACTGAGCGGGCGCGCCCGACGGCGCGACGGGGCCGGGGCCCCGCCCGCCGGACCGCCCCGCGCCGGTTCACGCCCCGGCCGCGCCCGCGAGGTCGAGGGCGGCGGCGATCCGGGCGGCGACCTCCTCGGCGTAGTCGGCGTCCGCCCGGTCGAAGGGGCGGCGGGCCGGCGTCCGCAGGAAGGTGAGGACCCCGAGGGTGCGGCCCCGGCTGCGCAGCACCACGCACAGCCCGTGCACCGTGCCGTCCGGCCAGTTCCGGGCGGCCGCCCAGCCCCCGGCGGGGGCCTGGCCGGCGCTGGCCCGCACCGAGCCGCGCCGCGCGTACGCCTGGAGCGCCGGGTGGCCCGGTGCGTAGGCCACCGGGATGCCGGTCGCCGGCACCGCCTCCGAGGGGCCGGGCACGCCCGCCGGGGAGGCCAGCGCCCGCACCAGGCGGGGCGCCCGGGCCGGTGCGCCGGCCCCGTCGCCGGGGGGCGTCGGATCCGCGTCCCACTCGGCGTCCGCGTCCACCGCACCGTAGGGGGCCGGGGCCGGGGTGCCGGCGAGGTCCACCAGGGCGTGGTCGGCGAAGCCCGCCAGGGCGAAGTCGAGGTGGACGGCGGCGGCCTCGGCCGGGTCCGGGCACTCGGCGGCGGCCCGGCCGGCCCGGTGCAGCTGGTGCGCCCTGAAGCGCAGCAGGGAGCCGTCCTGTTCGGCCCGCTTGGCGTCGGTGACGTCCTGGAACAGCCAGGCGACACCGAGCGGAACGGGTTCCTCCGCGAGCGGCGAGGCCAGCCGGACGAAGCCGCTGCGCCAGCACCGGCGCGGGAGTTCGGCCTCCCCGTCCCGCGGCGTCACCCACAGTTCGCCGACGGTCGGCGGCGGGCCCTCGGCCAGGACGTGCTGGAGGGCGCCCTCCAACTCCTCGACGCCCTGCCCCAGGAGGTCGCCCAGCGGGCGGCCCAGCAGCGCGGTGCGGCTCGTCCCGAAGGTCCGGGCGGCGTGCGCGTTGACCACCGCGGGCCGCAGGTCGGCGTCGATCAGCACCACGCCCCAGGTGGCGTCCTCGAAGAGCGCCTCGCTGAGCGCCACCGCCCGTTCCAGGTCGAGCTGGGTGTGCGACTCGCCGAAGGCGCAGTAGGCCCCGGCGACCCGCCCGTCGGGGGTGCGGACCGCGGAGGACTGGGTGCGGACCAGGACGCGGTGGCCGTCCTTGGCCAGCAGCGCGAAGTCGTGCACCTGGCGGCCCGGGGCGCGCATCGCGGCCACCACGGCGGACTGCACGCCCTCGGCGTCCTCGGTGCGGACCGCCCAGCCGGTCAGGCCGCGGCGGCCGACCGCTTCCTCGGCGGTCCAGCCCAGGATGCGTTCGGCCTCGTGGTTCCAGTGCGTGACCGTCCCGTCCGCGGCGAAGGCCATCAGGGCGGCGTCCATGCCGTCCAGGAGGGCGGCGAGCAGTCCGGAGTCGTCGGTGTCCGGAGGGCGGTCGGGATCGCCCGCGGGCGTCGGCGGGGCCCCGGAGGCCGCCGCTCCGGGCCCGTTGGCCGGGCCGGCGGAGGCAGGCTGCTGCGACGACGAGGCCGACGAGGCAGAAGAAGCTGACGAGGCAGTCACTGGCACCCCTTACGAACGCGGCCGCACGTGCTCCACGTGGGGTCATTCAACTGGAACGTGACGTGGAACACACCCGATTCGCCGAAATCCCCCACGGGTGGGTCCGGGCTCCGGGAAAAACCGGTTGTGCGGCGCCGGGCCGCTTCCTAACGTGTGGGGTACACGAGAAGGGAGGTGGTTCGGCAGATGATTTCGCACCGGACGCGTGAGGTGGCTGCGGGCTAGCAGCCCGTCGCTTCACCGAAGTGCAGCGCCGGATCCGCGCATACTGCAGATGCGCAGCCGGCCCAATCCCAAGCAGTCACCCGACCCGCGGGCTGCCGGTTCGTCCGACCGGCCCTTCGCGCCACCGGCGCGAAGGAGAAGGCCCGCGGGTCGTCTGCGTGCGCGGCCCCCGCACCGCCGCCCCGTGCGCCCCGCGGCGTCAGGGCGCCAGCCGCTCCACCCGCCACCGGCCGGCCCCGGCCGCGCCCTCGCGGACGTACCGCAGCCGGTCGTGCAGGCGGTTGAGCCGGCCCTGCCAGAACTCGACCGCCTCCGCCGTGATGCGGTAACCGCCCCAGTGCGGAGGCGCCGGCACCTGCTCACCCTCCGGATAACGGGCCGCCAACTCCGCGTAGGAACGCTCCAGTTCCTCGCGGGAGCCGATCGGCGCGGACTGGTCGCTGGCCCAGGCACCCAACTGGGAGCCGTGCGGGCGGGTGCGGAAGTACGCGGCGGTCTCGTCCCGGCCGATGCGCTCGGCGGTGCCGGCCACGATGACCTGACGGGCCAACGGGTGCCAGGGGAAGAGCAGCGAGACGTGCGGGTTCTCCGCCAGGTCGCGGCCCTTGCGGCTGGAGTAGTTGGTGAAGAACACGAACCCGCGCTCGTCGAATGCCTTCAGCAGCACAGTCCTTGAACTGGGCCGGCCGGCGGCGTCCGCCGTCGAGACGACCATCGCGTTCGGCTCGTGCAGACCGGCCACCGCCGCGTCCTTGAACCAGCGTCCGAACTGGTCGTAGGGGCTCGCGGCAAGGTCGGACTCGGCGATTCCCTCGGCACGGTAATGCGCGCGCATGGACGAAGGGTCGGGGGTCTCGGCGGAAGGCATATCGGCGGGATGCACGGCCTCATCTTGCAGCATCGCCCCCGCACCGGGCAGCCCGGTGGGCCGGAAGTCTGCCCCCCGTCGCCAGGACGTAACCCTCCCGTCGGCAAATCGCCCAGTGTGCCGGACGTCACGCTTCCCCGCTGCTGATGAACCCGCCAAAATCATGGCCCGGCCCACTGTGGGCCTCGGACACCGGAAGCTATCGTGTCCGTCTTCAGGCCGCCGCGGAGCACCACGCGTGGCGGCCCGCGCCCGCGGGCCGACCACTTGCGGGCGGAACCGCCGCGTGGCCCCTGCCACGGCGGGGCATCACCGGGGTGACCGGTACGGACCGCGAGCTGCCCGGCGCAGCCGCGTAACCGCACCGGCACCGCAACTGACTCGACCGCACGGCGACCGGTCACCGGCCGGCTGCCGTCCCCATCTTGAGGAGCCGCCTGATGTCCGACTTCGTTCCCGGGCTTGAGGGAGTCGTCGCGTTCGAGACGGAGATCGCCGAACCCGACAAAGAAGGCGGCGCGCTCCGCTACCGCGGGGTGGACATCGAGGACCTCGTCGGACACGTCTCCTTCGAGAACGTCTGGGGGCTGCTGGTCGACGGCGCGTTCAAGCCGGGCCTGCCGCCCGCCGAGCCGTTCCCGATCCCGGTGCACTCGGGTGACATCCGAGTCGACGTGCAGTCCGCGCTCGCCATGCTGGCGCCCGTATGGGGCCTGAAACCCCTGCTCGACATCGACGAGCGGACCGCCCGCGACAACCTCGCCCGGGCCGCCGTGATGGCACTGTCCTACGTCGCCCAGTCGGCGCGCGGGCAGGGCCTGCCGATGGTGCCGCAGAAGGAGATCGACAAGGCCGAGACGGTCGTCGAACGCTTCATGAAGCGCTGGCGCGGAGAACCCGACCCCAAGCACGTCAAGGCCGTCGACGCCTACTGGACCTCGGCCGCCGAACACGGCATGAACGCCTCCACCTTCACCGCCCGCGTCATCGCCTCCACCGGCGCCGACGTCGCCGCGGCGCTCTCCGGCGCGGTCGGCGCCATGTCCGGCCCCCTGCACGGCGGCGCGCCCTCCCGCGTCCTCGGCATGATCGAGGAGATCGAGCGCACCGGGGACGCCGGCGCCTACGTCCGACAGGCCCTGGACCGCGGCGAACGGCTGATGGGCTTCGGCCACCGCGTGTACCGCGCCGAGGACCCGCGGGCACGCGTCCTGCGACGCACCGCCAAGGAACTCGCCGCGCCCCGCTTCGAGGTCGCCGAGGCCCTGGAGAAGGCCGCCCTGGAAGAACTCCACAACCGCCGCCCCGACCGGGTCCTGGCCACCAACGTCGAGTTCTGGGCCGCCATCGTGCTGGACTTCGCGGAGGTCCCGGCGCACATGTTCACGTCCATGTTCACCTGCGCCCGCACCGCCGGCTGGAGCGCCCACATCCTCGAACAGAAGCGAACCGGACGCCTGGTCCGCCCCTCCGCCCGCTACGTGGGGCCTGCGGCCCGCAGCCCCCAGTCCATCGACGGCTTCTCGCCGACGGGGGGTTGATTCCCCCCACGTTGTCGCCTGCGGCGGGCTTCGTCGTGCGTTGTCGGCTGTCCCGCCGTGGGGGTTGCCGTTTGCGCCTGGCGGCGCGGGCGTTGTCGGCGTTCCCGCCGTGGGGGTTTTCGCCGTTGCGCCTGCGGCGCGTTGTCCGCTGCGCGGGGCTTCTTCCCACGTTGTCGGCTTTCCCGCCGTGGGGCGTCTCGCCGTTGCGCCTGCGGCGCGGGCGTTGTCCGCTGCGCGGGGCTGTTGGGTGCCGGTGACGGGCCTGCGGGGGTGGTGTGCAGGACTGCTGCGCTTTACGTCCTGCACACCACCCCCTCCGGCCCGCCCCCTCCCGTTGAGGGTGGGTTAAAAGACGGGTGGGTGCGGGGCCGAGGCCCGGCGGGTCAGTGCTGGCCACCACCCTGGACACGCTCACACACGTGAAACCCCTGGGTACGCCCATGCATGTGAATCCACCCACGAAGCCGCAGCAACCCACCAACACAAGCCCCAACCCACCCCTTTCCACCCACTCACGGGAGGGGACGGGTTGGCGGGTGGTGGGGTGCCCGGACGTAAAGCGCAGCAGTCCGGGCACCCCACCACCCGCCAACCCGGCACCGCACCACACAAGCCCCGCGCAGCGGACAACGCCCCGCGCAGCGGACAACGCCCCGCGCAGCGGACAACGCCCCGCGCCGCAGGCGCAAACAACAACCCCCACGGCGGGCACGCCGACTACGTTCGACGAAGCCCAGCGCAGCGCCTACGCATCGAGGCCAATAGAGAACGCCGCTTCCAGGTCGTGCTGGGAGTATGTGCGGAACGCGATGTGCGTTTCGGTGGAGGCGACGCCGGGGACCTTGCTGATTCGGCCGGGGATGACGTCGGCGAGGTCGTCGTGGTTGGCGACGCGCACCATCGCGATCAGGTCGTGCTGGCCGGTGACGGAGTAGACCTCGCTGACGCCTTCCAGTGCGGCGATCTGCTCGGCGATCTCCGGGATCTGGTCCACGCTGGTCTTGATGAGCACGATCGACGTGATCACGGCTGGCTCTCTCCCTCGGCCGACACTCCGTTGTCCCTGGTGGCACCCACAGTATCCCGCCCGTAGCGGGCCCATGCGTAGAGGAAGCCGAGGGCGAAGCCGACGACGTGGGCGAGGTAGGCGACGCCCGGGCCGGCCGGGTCGTGGCGGGCGGCGTGCCACTGGAGGGAGAACCAGAACAGCAGGACGATCCAGGCCGGGAAGCGCAGCGGCAGGAAGAACAGGAACGGGAAGAGGCTGGTGACGCGGGCCCGGGGGAAGAGGAAGAGGAAGGCGCCGAGCACGCCGGAGATCGATCCGGAGGCGCCGACCAGGGTCTGGTCGGAGCTGGCGTGCGCGGCCGCGTAGCCCAGCAGCGCGAGGTAGCCGACGGTCAGGTAGAAGGTGGTGAAGGGCAGGCGTCCCATTCGGGCTTCGGTCATGCTGCCGAAGACGTACAGGAACAGGACGTTGCCGAGCAGGTGCAGCCAGCTGCCGTGCACGAACAGTGCGGTGAGCGGGGTGAGCAGGGCCCGCGGTGCGCCGCTCCACAGATCGAGCGGAATCACGCCCCAGTGCGCGAAGTAGCTGTTCTGGGCGTGGAGCAGTGCGTCTCCGGTGCCGTACGTGTGGTTCAGGCCGGAGACCGGGCCGAGCACGAAGAGTGCGCAGCACAGTCCGATCAGCACGTTCGTCATCCGTGAGAACACCGCGCGTAGCGAGCGGGCGGGGTGGGCCGGCGCCGTCATGAAGTGATCATGGCGCAATGCGGGCACACGGGACAGAGCGCCTCGCCGCGTCCCGGCAGTCGGGCGGGCCCGCGCCGGCCCGCTGTCAGGCCGTAGGGTTACAGGCAGTACGTTGCGTATTTCCGCAGTCCGACGGCGTACCGCGTGAACCGCACCGCTGGCCGAGCACGACGAGCACGACGAGCACGAAAGAGGACGACACGATGGCTGTTCCCCTGCCGACTGCGACGACCCGGTGGCGCTGCACGCTCTGTGGCAACCTCACCCGGTTCGACGTGACCCGCCGGTCCAAGGTGGTGGAGTACGTGCACCTGGATCTGGCCGGTGAGCCGTCGGTGGAGGAGCGCGAGGTCGTCAGCGAGACCGTCGAGTCGGTGCGCTGCCGCTGGTGCAACGCGGTTGACCAGATCGAGCTGGTGGACCGTCCGGGCGCGAGCGCCTGAGATCGGAGCGATGCAGCCGTGGTGGAACGTCCAGAAGGGGATCCGGGGGCGGAGCGTGCGGACGCGCCCGGAGGGGTGGCCGACGAGGTGCTCGACCAGCCACTGCCCGAGGGCGTGCGGCGCCGTGTGGTGGCGCTCACCGCGGAGTGGTTCGGGGCGTTGACGGTCGCCGAACTGCCGCCTCCGCTGCGGCAGTACGCCCGTTTCACCCCGACCCGTCGGGCCAAGTTCGCGGGGAACGCGATGGCCGCGGCGCTGGAGGGCGACGCGCTTTTCCGGCAGCGGATCGCGGGCAAGTTCCGGGAGGCCCAGCCGGAGCTGGCCGAGGCGCTGGAGCAGGGGACCCCGCCGGCGGCGGCCGATCCGCTGGACGTGGCGGCCGCGGCGTACGTGCTGCGTCCCGAGGGCTGGGTCAAGTTGGTGGCGGCGGCCGGCGAGGAGGCGCAGCGGGCGCGCGCCGAGCGGGCCGGCCAGGAGGCCGAGCGGGAGTTGGCTCGGCTGCGCGAGGAGTTGGCGCAGGCGCGCGGCGAGGCCCGTACGGAGGCGGACCGGGTCCGGGCGGACCTGGAGGCGTCCCGCAGGGAGACCGAGTCGCTCCAGCGGAAGCTGCGCAGCGCCCTCAGCGACGTGCGGCGCGGGGAGGCGGCGGTCCGCAAGGCCGAGGCGGCGTTGGGCGAGGTCCGGGAGCGGGCGGTGGTCGAGAAGGCCGCGGCCGACAGTGAACTGCGCCGGCTCAAGGCGCGGATCGCGGAGGTCGAGGCGGCCCTGGAGGCCAGTCGCCGGTCTTCCCGCGAGGGCCGCAGCGTCGAGGACATGCGCCTGCGGTTGCTGTTGGACACCGTGCTGGACGCGGCCCAGGGGCTGCGTCGCGAGTTGGCGCTGCCGCCCGCCGCGGGCCGGCCGGCGGACACCGTGGACGCGGTCGCGCCGGGCCGGATGACGCCCAAGGACATCGCGACCCGTGCGCTGTCGGAGACCGATCCGGCGCTGTTGGACCAGTTGTTGGCGCTGCCGCAGGCGCACATGGTGGTGGACGGCTACAACGTCACCAAGACCGGTTACCCGACGATGCCTCTGGAGAAGCAGCGGCTGCGGCTGCTGGGCGGGTTGGCGGTGCTGGCGGCCCAGACCGGTGCGGAGATGACCTGCGTCTTCGACGGGGCGGAGTTGGCCGCGCCGGTGCTGTTGGCGCCGCCGCGCGGGGTGCGGGTGCTGTTCAGCAAGGCGGGCGTGACGGCCGACGAGTTGATTCGTCAGCTGGTTCGCGCGGAGCCGTCGGGCCGCCCGGTGGTGGTGGTCTCCTCGGATCGGGAGGTGGCCGACGGGGTCGCCAAGGCCGGTGCCCGGCCGGTCGCATCGGTGCTGCTGCTCAAGCGACTTGCGCGAACCTGACATTTCCACCGTTGACCGGAATGGCGTCCGGGGAAACCGGTTGCGCTTCGTATCGGAGCGTCAAATGCCGCTTACAGGCCGTGTGATGTTGGTAAAAGATGGGGCTCCCGGTGCAGTTTTTCCCCGGGAGGATTTGAAGCGATCACAACTCGGTTACTAAGGTCGGGCCTCGAACCTTCATACAGGTGATTATCCAACCGGGATGGTCAGTGGAGGTACCGCCGAGTCCGTGGTGTTCGCGCGGAGCCGGGGCCTTAGCTCCCCCCACTCCCGGTAGGCGGCTGGAGGAAGAAGGAGCTCGCCCCCGTGGCGTCCCACCGTCGACCCAAGCAGCCGAGCCGTACTCGCGTGACCGTGCTCACCGCGACCGCAGCCGCGGCCGTCGCCCTCTCGTCCCAGGCGGCGCACGCCGACCCGAGCCAGTCGAAGAAGGACGTCAAGTCCGAGGTCGACAAGCTCTACAACGAGGCGGAGCAGGCCACCGAGAAGTACAACGGCGTCAAGGAGCAGCAGAACAAGCTCCAAAAAGAGGTCGACGACCTCCAGGACAAGGTCGCCCGCGGCCAGGGCGACCTGAACCAGCTCCGCAAGGGCCTGGGCGCGATCGCCTCCGGCCAGTACCGCAGCGGCAGCATCGACCCGTCGGTCCAGCTGTTCCTCTCCGGCGACCCGGACACGTACCTTGAGAAGGCCGCCACCCTCGACCAGTTGAGCGGCAAGCAGGCCGAGCAGCTCAAGACCATCGCGGACAAGCAGCGCCAGCTCGCCCAGGAGCGCGCCGAGGCCGCGAGCAAGATCCAGGACCTCTCCGAGACCCGCAAGTCGCTCGGGGACAAGAAGGACGAGATCAAGGGCAAGCTCGCCAAGGCGCAGGAGCTGCTCAACACGCTCACCGCCAAGGAGCGCGCGGCCATGCAGGCCGCGGACGACCGGGCCAACCGCAGCAACGACCGGGTCAACCTCGGCGACGACGTGCCCGCCTCGCAGCGCGGTGCGGCCGCCCTGTCCGCCGCCCAGTCGAAGATAGGGTCCCCGTACGTCTGGGGCGCGACCGGCCCGTCCTCCTTCGACTGCTCGGGCCTGACGTCCTGGGCGTACGCGCAGGCCGGCCAGTCGCTGCCGCGCACCTCGCAGGAGCAGGCCAACGCCGGTAGCCGCATCTACTCGGAGAGCGGCCTCAAGCCGGGCGACCTCGTGCTCTTCTACGGCGACCTGCACCACATCGGCCTCTACGCCGGCAACGGCACCGTGCTGCACGCCCCGAAGCCGGGTGCCGCGGTGCGCTACGAGTCGATCAACAACATGCCGTTCCAGTTCGGCGTGCGGGTCTGACAAGCCTCACAACACCTGCAACCTGCCGCCCGATCGGGCGAATTGCGGCCTGTGCCGCTGACCTGCCGCTCCGCCGGTGACCTGCGAAGTCACCGGCGGAGCGGCTTTTTGCGGGCCCGAACCGGGCTTTGGCCGGGGTGCCGCGGCGCGGTTACTGTCTGCCCTCGCAGCTGCCGGATCACCGACCGTCCCGCCCGGACGGACAGGGGCTGCACACGGAAGGAGTTGCGGCCCTCGTGGTGTCCCATCGCCGTACCTCGCAGCGCGGCCAGACCACCCTCGCCTCGGTCACCGTGCTGTCCGCCGCCCTGGCGACCGCGGCCGCAGCGCTGTCGGCCCAGCCGGCCAGCGCCGACCCGTCCGGAGCCCGCGCCGGCGCCACCGGAGCGGCCGTCGCCGGGCACAGCGCCGACGCGACCGACCGGGAGGGCGCGACCGCCCGGGTCGGCAAGCTCTACGAGGAGGCCGAGCGGGCCACCGAGAAGTTCAACGGGGCCAACGCCCGCACCAAGGAGCTGCGCGACCAGGTGTCGGCCCTCCAGGACCGCGCGGCCCGCACCCAGGAGTGGGTCAACCGGCTGCGGGCCCGGCTCGGTGCGGTGGCCGCCGCCCAGTACCGGTCCGGCGGGCTCGACCCGACCGTCCGGTTGCTGCTCTCCGAGCGGCCCGAGGGCTACCTGGAGAAGGCGTCCGCGCTGGACCGGCTGAGCGGCGCCCAGGCGCACGAACTGCACCGGCTCCAGGCCGCGACCCGGGAGCTGGAGCAGCAGCGCCGGGAGGCGGCCCGCAAGCTGGCCCAGTTGGAGATCGGCCGGGCCGAGGTGGCCCACCACAAGAAGGACGTCCAGCGGAAGCTGGCGACCGCCCGGCGGCTGCTCAACGCCCTGCCCTCGGGCGCCCGGTCCGCCTACGAGCGGGCCTCCCGCAGCGACGGTCGGGACGAGATCATCCCCGACCTGTCCGGGGTCCTGGCGGGCTCGGGCCGGGCCGCGGCGGCGGTCGCCGCGGCGCGCGCCGCGGTCGGCGCCCCCTACGCCTGGGGCAGCACCGGCCCCTCGGCCTTCGACTGCTCCGGGCTCACCCAATGGGCCTACAACCAGGCCGGGGTCTCGCTGCCGCGCACCTCCCAGGCGCAGCGCGGCGCCGGCGCCCGCATCCCGCTGTCCGAGGCCCGCCCCGGCGACCTGGTCATCTACCGCTCGGACGCCAGTCACGTCGGGATGTACGTCGGCAACGGGCAGGTCGTGCACGCGCCCTATCCGGGCGCCCGGGTGCGCTACGACCCGGTCGGCATGATGCCGATCTCGGCGATCACCCGCCCCTGAGCCGCGCCCCCTGCGGTGTTGCCCCGGCCGGGGCGCCCTTACGATCGGCCGCATGGCGGAGCACAGGGCGCGAGGCAGGCGGCCGTGGCGGGCCGCACGGGCGGCGGGCTGCGCGGTGCCGCTGTTGGCCCTGCTGGTCCAGCTCACCGGCTGCGCCCCGGCGGACGGGCCCACCGACCAGTACCCGGGTGCCCAGCAGATGCTCGACGCGCGGGCCGACGCCGTCCGCCGGCACGACACCGCGGCCTTCCTGGCCTCCGTCGACCCACAGGCGACCGGCTTCCGGAGCCGCCAGCGCGCGGTCCTCGACCACCTGGCCGCCGTGCCGCTCGCCGACTGGCGCTACGACCTGGTGTCCACCGGCGCCTTCCCGCTCCCGATGGGCGGCGGCCGGCGGCTGGCGGCGCAGGTCCGGCTGCGCTACCGCCTGAAGGGCTTCGACACCGCGCCGGTCACCAGCTTCCAGTACCTCACCCTCACCGAACGCGACGGGCGCTGGCTGGTCAGCTCCGACTCCGACGGTGCGGCCGACGGCAAGGGCGGCACCCGTCAGCTGTGGGACCAGGGGCCGGTCCGGCTGGTCCGCGGTCGGCACAGCCTGGTCCTGGGCGGGGCCGGGGACCAGGCGCGGCTGCACGACCTGGCGAAGCGGGTGGACGCGGCGGTGCCGGCGGTCTCCGCGGTCTGGAAGGGCAAGTGGGCGGGGAAGGTGGTGGTGGAGGCGCCCGACACCGTCGAGGGGATGGCGCAGTTGATGGGCGGTGATGATCCGTCCGGGTATGCCGGGATCGCGGCGGTCACCACCGGGGAGGCGGGCGCGTCGACCGCGGCCCCCGCGGACCGGGTGATCGTCAATCCGGACGCGTACGAGGAACTCAACGACCTGGGCCGCACGGTCGTCCTCACCCACGAGACCACCCACGTCGCCACCCGTGCGCTCACCACGCCCGCCACCCCGCTGTGGCTCTCCGAGGGGTTCGCGGACTGGGTCGCCTATCGGGAGGTGCACCGCCGGCCGACCACCACCGCGCCGGAACTCTCCCGCGCGGTCGCGGCCGGCCAACTGCCCGCGCGGCTGCCGGGCGACGCCGACTTCGGTTTCCGGGCCGGTGCGGAGCGGCTGGCCAAGGCGTACGAGGGCGGCTGGTTGGCCTGCCGGTTGATCGCCGGGAAGTGGGGCGACGACCGACTGATCGCGTTCTACCGGGACACCGGGCGGCGCGGGCTGCGCTCCGCCGCGGCCGGCCCGGTGACGGCACCGATGGAGGCCCGGACCGCCGCTCCCGCGGTCCCCACCGCCCCGGCCCCGACGACGGTGGGCGGCGGCAGCGCCCGGTCGACCGGGCGCAGCGGACTGGTCGAGCGCGCGATGCGCGAACAACTCGGCGTCGGGCTGAGCGAGTTCACCGCGATGTGGCGCGCGTACGTGCGGCGCGAGCTGCGCTGAGCGAGGCGCGGGCGCCGGGCAGCCCGGTCGGCCCCGTGGTCCGGCCGCGGCCGGTGGCGGTGCGCAGCCGGCGGCAGGCGAGCAGGCAGGCGGCCACCAGCAGGCCGTTGCGCAGCGCCAGCAGCGCGATGCCCCGGGCGTTGCTGGCCACCACGTCCGCGAAGGAGACCGGGAACTCCAGCAGGGTCACCCCGGTGGCCAGCAGCACCAGCACGGCCGGGAGGCCCTGCCGGCTCGCCCGCACGGTCAGGCAGACCGCGGCCAGCCCGACCAGCCACAGCAGGTACTGCGGGCTGATGACCCGGCTGGTGGTGGTGAAGAGCAGCACGGCGGTGAAGGCGGCGTCGCAGAGCACCGCGGGGCCGGCGTGGGCGAGCGGGCCGGCGCGCAGCCGCCAGTGGACCAGCCAGGCCAGCGCGGCACCGGTCAGCGCCAGCGCCAGGGCGCTCACCAGGGGGACGCCGGGGCCGAGGAACTCCAGCGAGCCGTAGTGGAGTTGCACCTCGCCGGGCCAGCCGGCGTGCCGGGCGACATGGAGGACCAGGGCGCCGAGCGACTCGACCTCCGTGCCGCGGTCGCGTTGGAAGGTGAGGAAGGAGAGCGCGCCGGGCGCCGCCAGGACCGCGACCAGCGTCAGCCCCGCGGCCCAGGCCGCCGCGTGCGACCACAGGGCGCGGGCCCGGCTCCCGCGCAGGGGTGCCCCGGTCAGCAGCAGGACCGGCCAGACCTTCAGCAGCGCGCCGCAGGCGATCAGCGCGCCCGCGGTGCGCGGCCGGCGGGCGGCCGCGAACAGCGCGGCCGCGGCCACCGCCGCCACCATCAGGTCGTAGCGGGCGTAGGAGGTCGGGCCGAGCAGGGCGACGCCGGCGATCCACGCCCAGGCCCCGGTCCGGCGGTGCCCCGGTGCGCGACCGGCCCGTAGGAAGAGGCCCAGCGCCGCCGCGTCCACGGCCAGCACCAGGACGAAGAAAGCGGTGGCGTAGGGGAGGAACGGCAGCAGGTCGGGGGCGAGGACGGGCAGTGCGGCGGCCGGCGGGTACTGCCAGGTGACGTCGCCCAAGGGGAAGGTGCCGGACCGCAGGACCTCCGCCCAGCCCCGGTAGATCCCGGCGACGTCGGTGGTGACGTCCGGGCCGGGCAGCACCAGCACCCGGAAGACGCACAGCAGGAGCAGCGCCCGGGTGGTGGCCCAGACCGCCCAGGCCGCCGCCGTCGACCGGGCGGTGCGGGCGGCCCGGGAACTCCGGGCGGGGTGGCCCGCCGCGGTGTGCCGCGCGGCGTCCTTTGCCCCGCCCGTCCTGCTGTCGGTGCTGGTCATCGTCATCCCGTCGGTCGTCGTGCCTGCATGATGCCGGGCGGGCCGGGCCGCGGTCGGGCAGCCCGGTGCGGGCGTGGCGGGGCGCCCCGCCCGGTCCGGTCCGGCCACCCGGTACTGTCGGCCCAGGACCGCCCGGGCCGCTCCGCGCCGCGTGCGTCGTGCGAGCGCGCCCATCGAGAGACCACCGAGCGCCGAGAGACCACCGTGCACAAGACCCTCATCGTCACCAACGACTTCCCGCCCCGGCCCGGTGGAATCCAGGCGTTCCTGCACAGCATGGCGCTGCGGCTGGACCCGGACCGGGTCGTCGTCTACGCCTCCACCTGGAAGCGGAGCGCGGAGGGCCGCGCGGCCACCGCCGCGTTCGACGCCGAGCAGCCGTTCCCGGTGGTCCGGGACGCCACCACGATGCTGCTGCCGACACCGCGGGTGACCCGGCGGGCGGTCTCCCTGCTGCGCGAACACGACTGCTCCTCGGTGTGGTTCGGGGCCGCCGCGCCGCTGGGGCTGATGGGGCCGGCGCTCCGCGCGGCGGGCGCCCGCCGGATCGTGGCGACCACCCACGGCCACGAGGCCGGTTGGGCGCAGCTGCCCGCGGCCCGGCAGCTGCTGCGCCGGATCGGCGAGGGCACCGACACCCTCACCTACCTCGGCGAGTACACCCGCTCGCGGATCGCCGCCGCGCTCACCCCGGACGCCGCCGCCCGGATGGTCCAACTGCCGCCCGGCGTCGACGAGAAGACCTTCCACCCGGGTTCGGGCGGCGCGGCGGTACGGGCCCGGCTCGGGCTCGCCGACCGCCCGGTCGTGGTCTGCGTCTCCCGGCTCGTCCCGCGCAAGGGGCAGGACACCCTCATCGAGGCGATGCCGGCGATCCGGGCGGCGGTGCCGGACGCGGTGCTGCTGGTGGTCGGCGGCGGGCCGTACGAGGAGCACCTGCACGCGCTGGCCATGGAGAAGGGCGTCGCCGACGCGGTCCGCTTCACCGGTGCCGTCCCGTGGGAGGAACTGCCCGCCCACTACGGCGCCGGTGACGTCTTCGCGATGCCCTGCCGCACCCGCCGCGGTGGGCTGGACGTCGAGGGCCTGGGCATCGTCTACCTGGAGGCGTCGGCGACCGGACTGCCGGTGGTGGCCGGGGATTCGGGCGGTGCGCCCGACGCGGTCCTGGACGGCGAGACCGGCTGGGTGGTCCCCGGGGGGTCCCCGACGGCCGCCGCGGAGCGCATCGTCGCCCTGCTCAAGGATCCCGAGCTGCGCCGCACCATGGGCGCGCGGGGCCGCGCCTGGGTGGAGGAGAAGTGGCGCTGGGACCTGTTGGCGGAGCGGCTGCGGGAGTTGCTGTAGGCCCCGTGCGGTGAGCTCTTCCCCCGGGCCGCAAGTACGGTGCCCCGCACCCCTTGACGGTGTGCGGGGCACCGGCCGGCGGGTGCGCCGTCAGCCGCGGTAGAGCGCCTCGATCTCCTCGGCGAAGTCCTTGGCGACCACGTTCCGCTTGAGCTTCAGCGACGGCGTCACGTGCCCCGACTCCTCGGTGAACTGGGTCGGCAGGATGCGGAACTTGCGGACCGACTCGGCCTTGGAGACCGCCGCGTTGCCGTCGTCGACCGCGCGCTGGACGGCGGCCAACAGCTCGGGGTCGGCGGCGAGCCGGGCGGGCGTCACGTCGGCCGGGTGGCCGTGCTCCTCGGCCCAGCGGGGCAGGAACTCCTCGTCGAGGGTGATCAGCGCGCCGATGAAGGGGCGGCCGTCGCCGACCACCATGCACTCCGCGATCAGCGCGTGCGCGCGGATCCGGTCCTCGATGACGGCAGGCGCGACGTTCTTGCCGCCCGCGGTGACGAGTATCTCCTTCTTGCGGCCGGTGATGGCCAGGTAGCCGTCCTCGTCGAGGGTGCCGAGGTCACCGGTGTGGAACCAGCCGTCGGAGAGCGCCTCCGCGGTGGCCGTCGGGTTGTTCCAGTACTCCGTGAACAGGTGCTCGCCGTGCAGCAGCACCTCGCCGTCGTCGGCGATCCGGACCACCGAGCCGGGCAGCGGCTGCCCGACCGTGCCGATCTTCTGCCGGTCCCAGGGGTTGAACGCGGTGGCCGCACAGGACTCGGTCAGGCCGTAGCCCTCCAGGGCGGTGAAGCCGATGCCGCGGTAGAAGTGGCCCAGCCGCTCGCCGAGCGGGGCGCCGCCGGAGATGGCGTGCGTGGCCCGGCCGCCGAGCACCGCCCGCAGCTTGCCGTAGACCAGCCGGTCGAAGACCTTGTACTTGAGCTTCAGCCCGAAGGACGGCCCGCCGGGGGCGTCGAGCGCCCGGCTGTAGGCGATCGCGGTCTCCGCCGCCTTGTCGAAGATCTTGCCCTTGCCGTCGGCCTGCGCCTTGGCCCGCGCGGAGTTGTAGACCTTCTCGAAGACCCGGGGGACGCCCAGGATCATCGTCGGCCGGAAGGAGGCCAGGTCGTCGGTGAGGTTCTTGATGTCCGGCGCGTGGCCCAGCTTGATGGGCGCCATCACCGAGGCGACCTCCACCAGCCGGCCGAAGACGTGCGCCACCGGCAGGAAGAGCAGGACCGAGGAGTCACCGGTGCGGAACAGCGGGCGCAGTCGCTCGACGACGTTGCCGCACTCGGCGAAGAAGCTGCGGTGGCTGAGCACGCAGCCCTTGGGGCGGCCGGTGGTGCCGGAGGTGTAGACGATGGTGGCGGGGGAGTCCGCGTCGGCCAGCGCGCTGCGCTCGTCGACCGCCTTGTCGGTGATGTCGTCACCGGCCGCGCGCAGCCGGGCGATCGCGTCCCGCTCGATCTGCCAGATGTTCGCCAGGTCCGGCAGCCGGTCGCGGACCGACTCCACCGTCGCCTCGTGGGCGGGGCTCTCCACCAGGACGGCCACCGCGCCGGAGTCGCCGAGGATCCACTGGATCTGCTCGGCGGAGCTGGTCTCGTAGACGGGGACGGTGATCGCGCCCGCGCTCCAGATGGCGAAGTCCAGCAGCGTCCACTCGTAACGGGTGCGCGACATCAGACCGACCCGGTCGCCCGGCTGGATCCCGGCGGCCATCAGCCCCTTGGCGGCGGCCCGGACCTCGGCGAGGAAGGTCGCGGCGGTGACGTCCTGCCAGGTGCCGTTCACCTTCCGTCCCAGGACCGCGACGTCCGGGTACTGTGCGGCGTTGCGGCGGATCAGGTCCGTCAGATTGCCGTCCGCGGGGACCTCGTACAGGGCCGGAAGGCTGAACTCGCGCAAGACTGCTGCTCCTCGAAAGCGCCGGCACCACGACGCTGTGTGCGCACCGGCTGCGGTCCATGATCATGCGGGGGGATTGGACGGGCCGGACGTTACCCATCGGTATTGCTATTGGGATAGGGGGTTGCGGCCAGATGTTCGATGCGTCACATGCTGCGGACACGTCATGGGGACTGCACGCGCAGACTAGACCAGCGCCGAGGTGACCCGAAAGTAACCAACGGGCCTCCCGCCGCCGCCCGCAGCGATCTAGGGTGACGCCATGCGCGTGCATGTGGTCAGTGACGTCCATGGCAACAGCCGGGACCTGGCGGCGGCCGGGGACGGGGCCGACGCCCTGGTCTGCCTCGGCGACCTCGTCCTCTTCCTCGATTACGCGGACCACTCGCGCGGCATCTTCCCCGACCTCTTCGGCGTCGCCAACGCCGACGCCCTCGTCGAGCTGCGCACCGCCCGCCGCTACGACGAGGCCCGCGCGCTGGGCCGCCGGCTCTGGGCCGAGCTCGACCGCACCGGCGTCAGCCGGGAGGCGGTCATCGAGGCCGCGGTCCGCCGCCAGTACGCCGACCTCTTCGCCGCCTTCCCCACCCCCACCTACGCCACCTACGGCAACGTCGACATGCCGCGGTTGTGGCCCGAGTACGCCGGGGCCGGCACCACCGTCCTCGACGGACAGCGGATCGAGATCGGCGGCCGGGTCTTCGGCTTCGTCGGCGGCGGCCTGACCACCCCGATGAAGACGCCGTACGAGATCAGCGACGACGAGTACGCCGCCAAGGTCGAGGCGCTCGGCGACGTGGACGTGCTGTGCAGCCACATCCCGCCGGACGTCCCCGACCTCTGCTACGACACCGTCGCCCGCCGCTTCGAACGGGGCAGCGCCGCCCTGCTGCACGCCATCCGCACCACCCGGCCGCGCTACGCCCTCTTCGGACACGTCCACCAGCCGCTGGTCCGCCGGGTCCGGATCGGCGGCACGGAATGCGTCAATGTCGGGCACTTCAACGCGACCGGCCGGCCCTACGTGCTGGAGTGGTGAGGCCGGCGGCCGCCGGGCGGCCGGGCCGTCCGGCGGGCCCGCTGGTGTCGGTCCGGGTTCCCCCGCGCGGTAGCCTTCAGCAGCACAGACACCGCGTCATGGGGTCTCCCCCGCGCCACCAGAGTGGCGAGCTGGGGAAGGGTCGGCGGACCGGCACGAATCGGCATGGAGGAGTCACGGCGATGGCCGAACACACCAGCTCGAACATCACGATCGAGGCGGCACCGGCCGAGGTGATGGGAGTGATCGCCGACTTCGCCCGCTATCCGGAGTGGACCGGAGAGGTCAAGGAGGCCGAGATCCTGGCCACCGACGACCGCGGCCGCGCGGAGAAGGTGCGCCTGGTGCTGGACGCCGGCGCCATCAAGGACGACCACACCCTCGCCTACACCTGGACCGGCGAGGACGAGGTCAGCTGGTCGCTGGTCAAGTCGCAGATGCTGCGCGTCCTGGACGGCTCGTACCGGCTCGCCTCGCTGGACGGCGGCGTCCGCACCGAGGTCACCTACCGGCTCACCGTCGACGTGAAGATCCCGATGCTCGGGATGATCAAGCGCAAGGCCGAGAAGGTCATCATCGACCGGGCACTGGCCGGGTTGAAGAAGCGGGTCGAGGGCGGCCCCACGGCGTCCGGCGCCGCGGGCACCCCCTCCGACGAGGCCGAGAAGCACTGACCGTGCGCACCGTCCTCGTCACCGGCCCCGGCGGCGCGGGCCGCACCACGCTCGCCGCCGCGACCGCCCTGGCCGGTGCCCGGCAGGGCGCCCGGACCCTGCTGCTCACGACCCAGGGCAGCGCCCCGGAGGCGGTCCTCGGCGTCCGCCCCGGCGTCGCCCAACCCTCCGCGATAGCCGCGGCCCCCGGCCTGCACGTGCGCCGGATCGACCCCGCCGACCGGTTCCGCCGGGAGTTCCTCGCCTTCCAGGAGCGCGCCGGCGCCGCCTTCGACCTGCTCGGTGCGGCCCCCCTCGACGAGGACGAACTCACCGAACTCCCCGGCTCCGAGTCCTTCGCGCTGCTCCACGCGCTGCGCGCCGCACACGCCGCGAACACCTGGGACCTGCTGGTCGTCGACATGCCACCGGCTGCCGAAACGATCCGGTTGCTCGCCCTGCCCGCCCAGGTCCGCCGCTACCTGCGTCGCCTGCTGCCGCCCGAGCGCCAGGCGGCCCGCGCGCTGCGCCCGGTGCTCGCCCAACTCGCCGGCGTCCCCATGCCGGCCCAGAAGCTGTACGAGGCCGCCGAGGGCTGGGAGCGCGAACTCGCCGCCGTCCAGCGGGTGGTGGACGCCCCCGACACCTCCGTGCTGCTGGTCACCGACGCCGGACCGGTCGCGGGCGCCTCCTTGCGCACCCTGCGCGCCGGCCTCGCCCTGCACGGCCGCCGCACCGACGCCGTGCTGGTCAACCGGCTGCTGCCGACCGGCTCCGCCGACCCCTTCCTGGCCGGGCTCTCCGGCAGCCAACAGGCCGCCCTGAAGGCGCTGCGCGCGGACTGCCCCGACCTCCCCGTGCACGAAGTGGCGCACCTGGGCCGCGACCCCCAGGGCATCGACGACCTCGGCGCGCTGCTCGACGGCCCCACCGCCGTGCTGACCGCACCGCAACCGCCCGCCGCCGACCCCTGGACCGTCGAGGACCACCTGGCGTCCGACGGCATCCTCGTCTGGCGGGTGCCGCTGCCCGGTGCCCAACGGGACGGCCTCGGGCTGGTGCGCCGCGGCGACGAGATCGTGGTGACCGTCGGCCGCTTCCGGCGGATCCGCACCCTGCCCTCGGCGCTGCGCCGCTGCACCGTCTCCGGTGCCGCACTGCGCGACGGCGCCCTGGAGATCCGCTTCACCCCGGATCCGGGACTGTGGCCGAGGACCGCGCCGAGCGACTGATCCGGACACCCCCGTTCGGGTAACGTCGTAAGACGTAGGACGCCACCGCCGTGCAGGTGTCCGGCCGCCGTGCCGGGCGGCACCGCGCGGCGGCACCGTCCGGTCCGTACCGCCCGCAGGAGTCCACGGAGTCCGCCATGAGTGATGCCACCGAGCGCCCCGCCGACCGCCGCGTCGAGCCCGACGCCGACGCCTGGGAGACGGCCTGCGCCGAGGACCTCGCCGCGGAGCAGTCCCGCCGCCGGACCGAGTACGGCCCCCAGCCGGGCAGCGCGGCCGAGGAACTGCGCCGGCTCGCCGAGGCGGTGACCGACCGGCTCTCCGCCATCCAGCTGCCCGGTGCGCTGGGCGGGATGGCCGCCAGCAGCGCGGTGAACCAGCTGCTGAAGCAGGCCAAGGCCGCCGTGGAGCCGGTCATCGAGCGCAACCCCGACGTCTTCGACCACCTCGCGGCGGCCGGCTCCGAACTCCTCGCCGCCTACCGCTCGGTGGTGGAGGGCAGCGAGACCCGCTGGACCCGCGACGCCACCGCCGACGACCACGCCCAGGGCCCGTCCGGCGACCCGCGCGACGACGGTCCCGCCGGCCCCGAGCGGATCGACCTCGACTGATCCCCGCCCGCCGCCGCCCGGCGGGCGAACGACCCCACCTCCGCCGCCGTGAGCGGCGGGAACGCCGCCCCTGCCTCCGGTACGGTGGATCTCGGCGGGGTTCGAGCGGAAACTGAGGGACACATGGGACTCACCATCGGCGTCGACATCGGCGGCACGAAGATCGCGGCCGGCGTGGTGGACGAGGAGGGGTCGATCCTCGAAACGTGCAAGGTGCCGACCCCGCGGGCCACCGACGCGCTGACCGAGGCGATCGCGGACGCCGTCCGCACGGTCGGCGCCGGCCACCACGTCGAGGCCGTCGGCATCGGCGCCGCCGGCTACGTCGACGAGAAGCGGGCCACGGTCCTCTTCGCCCCGAACATCGACTGGCGCCACGAGCCGCTCAAGGACAAGGTCGAACAGCGCGTCGGCCTGCCCGTCGTGGTCGAGAACGACGCCAACGCCGCGGCCTGGGGCGAGTACCGCTTCGGCGCCGGCCAGGGCCACAGCGACGTCATCTGCATCACCCTCGGCACCGGCCTGGGCGGCGGCATCATCATCGGCAACAAGCTGCGCCGCGGCCGGTTCGGTGTCGCCGCCGAGTTCGGCCACATCCGGGTCGTCCCGGACGGTCTGCTGTGCGGCTGCGGCAGCCAGGGCTGCTGGGAGCAGTACGCCTCCGGCCGCGCCCTGCTGCGCTACGCCCGGCAGCGCGCCTTCGCCACCCCCGAGAACGCCACGGTGCTGCTCTCGCTCGGCGACGGCACCCCCGAGGGGATCCAGGGCAAGCACATCAGCGCGGCGGCCCGCCAGGGCGACCCGGTCGCCGTCGACTCGTTCCGCGAACTGGCCCGCTGGGCCGGCGCCGGCCTCGCCGACCTGGCCTCGCTCTTCGACCCGTCCGCGTTCATCGTCGGCGGCGGGGTCTCGGACGAGGGCGAGCTGGTCCTCGACCCGATCCGCAAGTCGTTCCGCCGCTGGCTGGTCGGCAGCCAGTGGCGCCCGCACGCCCAGGTGCTCGGCGCCCAACTCGGCGGCGAGGCCGGACTGGTCGGCGCGGCCGACCTGGCGCGCCAGGGCTGACGCGGATGGCGGCCGAGCGCGCGGGACGACCCGTGTCCGACACCGTGGTCCCGGCCGGCGGCCCCGGCGCGGCGACCACCGGACTCCCGGCCTCCGCCACCGAGGCGGACGGCTCCGCGGTCGTCAGGGTGCTCAGCTACAACATCCGCTCGATGCGCGACGATCAGGCGGCGCTGGCCCGGGTCATCCGGGCCTGCGCCCCCGATCTCGTCCTCGTCCAGGAGGCGCCGCGGTTCTTCCGCTGGCGCAAGGCCGCCGAGCGCCTCGCCCGGGCCAGCGGCCTGGTGTACGTCACCGGCGGAGCCACCACCGCCGGCCCGCTGGTCCTCGCCCACCTCCGCGCGCACGTGGAGCGCACCGAGGACGTCCTGCTGCCCCGCACCCCCGGGCTGCACCAGCGCGGGCTGGCCACCGCCGTGGTGCGCTTCGCCTCGGCCCGCCTCGGCGTGGTCAGCTGCCACCTCAGCCTCGACCCGCGGGAGCGCTACGGCCAGGCCGGGCTGCTGTTGGAGCGGGTCGCGGCCCTGGGCGTGCCGCACGCGGTGGTCGGCGGTGACCTCAACGACCGGCCGGACGGCCGCAGTTTCCGCCGGATCGCGGCGACCCTCGACGACGGCTGGGCGGTCGCGCCGTGGGGCGGCGAGTTCACCTCCACGCCGCACCGGCCGCGGCAGCGGATCGACGCGGTGTTCGGCACGGGGGGCGTGGAGTTCCTCGGCTGCGGGGTGCCGCAGGGGCTGCCGGGCGTGCGCGCGGAGGACCTGCGGGCGGCTTCGGACCACCTGCCCGTCCTCAGCGCACTGCGGGTGCCGGCCGACGGCTGACCGCCGGCCGCCACGCGCTAGACCACCGCGCCGCCGCCCGGCGGCTCCTCGTCGTCCTCCCGGTCGTTGCCCATCCGGGCGAAGAGGGTGCCCAGTCCGCCCACGAAGCCGCCGATCCCCAGCACCGTGATCCACCAGGTGACCGGCTGCTGGAGGATGACCGTGACGAGCAGCAGCAACGGGCCGCCGAGCACCGCGATCCAGGCGAACTTGGCGGTGGTGTCGGCGCTCGGCAGCGGCGGCGGCTCGGGCGGCGTGAAATGGCCCTCGTCGGTCTCGTCGAAGTCGTCGTCGGAGGGCTCGGCGGGGGTCCAGTTGCGCGGACCCACACCGGGTGCGAAGACCACGAAGCTGCCGGGGCGGGCCGGGGAGCCGTCGCCGGGCACGGCGTCGGCCGGCCCGGGTGCGCCGGAGTCCGGGGCGTCACCGTCCTTCGCCGCGCCGTCCTTCGCCGCGCCGTCCGTCCGCGCGCCGTCCTGCACGGTGCCGTCCGTGCGCGCGCCGTCGGCCGCCGCAGCGTCGGGTGCCGGGGCCCGGTCCGGCCGGTCGGCGGTGGACGGGAACTCCGGCCGCTCGCCGTAGCCCGCGACGATCTCGGCCCAGGCGGCTTCCTCGTCGAGCGGGTCCCGGGGGTCGCGGGGGCTACGCTCCGCCACTGGCCGCCGTTCCCTCCTGGACCGCGTCCGGTCGGGCCTCCGGGGCGAGCCGGGTGATGAAGGCGTAGCTGTCCTCGAAGATCAGCGGGGCGTCGTGGTCGAGGGTGGCGACGTGGTAGCTGCGCTCCAGCGGCACCTGCCGGACGTCGGTGGACGAGACCCGGCTGAGGATCCGCTCGGAGTCGACGGGCGGGACGACGTGGTCCTGCCGGCTGGTCAGCACCAGCAACGGCTGCGTGACGCGCGGGAGTTCGTCGTCGACCAGTTGGAAGAACCGCCGCAGCGAGTGCGCGGCGTGCAGCGGCACCCGGTCGTAGCCCACCTCGACGGCACCGGGCCTGGCGATGTCGCTGGCGATGCCCTTGGTCGAGCGGACGACGTGCCGGAGCACGGGCAGCAGCGGCGCGGCGGCGTCGTGGACCTTGTTGCCGGGGTTGACCACGGCCACGCCGCTGATCGCGTCGCCGTGCCGGGCGGCCAGTCGCAGCGCCAGCGCGCCGCCCATGGACAGGCCGCAGACGAAGACCTTGGTGCAGCGCTCGGCCAGCGCACGCAGTTCGCGGTCGACTTCGGCGTACCAGTCCTGCCAGGTGGTGAGCTGCATGTCCTCCCAGCGCGTGCCGTGGCCGGGCAGCAGGGGAACGGAGACGCTCAGGCCCCGGTCGGCGAGGTGCTCGGCCCAGGGGCGGACGGACTGCGGGGAGCCGGTGAAGCCGTGGCAGACGAGGACGCCGACGTCTCCGCCGTCACGGCGGAACGGCTCGGCTCCGGGGAGGAGCGGCACCGGGGGACTCCGATCGGTGAGTGGGCTGGCGAGTTACTTCAGGGTACGCAAAGTGACCGCGGCGGGGTAGGGCCGCGGCCGTCCGGGGCGGCGCGGGGGCGCGAACCGTCGCGGACCGGACCCGTGCGCGGCCCGCGGCGGGCCCGCGCGCGGTCTCGTGGCCCGCCGGGGCCCCCGGCGTGCCGCACGGGGGTTAAGGTCAGTGCGTCAGACACAGGAGGCAGTCGGTTGATCTACGGCGCAATGAAGTTTTCCATCGGCGGTCCGCTGAGGCTCGCGTTCCGTCCCTGGGTGGAAGGCATCGAGAACGTCCCCGCCGAGGGCCCGGCGATCCTCGCGAGCAACCACCTGTCCTTCTCGGACTCCTTCTTCCTGCCCGCGGTGCTGGACCGCAAGGTCACCTTCATCGCGAAGGCCGAGTACTTCACCTCCCCGGGCGTGAAGGGCAAGTTGACCGCGGCGTTCTTCAAGGGCGTCGGGCAACTCCCGGTCGACCGCTCGGGCGCCCGCGGCGCGGGCGAGGCGGCGATCAAGAGCGGCATCGAGGTGCTGGAGCGCGGCGAGCTGTTCGGCATCTACCCGGAGGGCACCCGCTCCCCGGACGGCCGGCTCTACCGCGGCAAGCCGGGCGGCCTGGCACGGGTGGCGCTGGCCACCGGCGCCCCGGTCATCCCGGTGGCGATGATCGACACCGAGAAGGTGCAGCCGCCCGGCAAGGTCCTGCCGAAGATGGTCCGGCCCGGCATCCGCATCGGCAAGCCGCTGGACTTCAGCCGCTACCAGGGCATGGAGGGCGACCGCTACATCCTGCGCTCGATCACCGACGAGGTGATGTACGAGATCATGAAGCTCTCGGGCCAGGAGTACGTCGACATCTACGCGACCGCGGCCAAGCGGCAGATCGCCGAGGCGGCCAAGGCCGCGGAGGCGCAGAAGAAGGCAGAGGCGTAGGACGGCGCGGGCCGGCGCAGGCCGGCTCCGGCCGGTCGGGGCACCGCCGGACGCGACGGGACGGACGAGCCGAGACCGGGGCGGCGATCCCCGGTGAGGGGTGGGGCCGGCATGACGGATGCCGACAGAGACGACGCACGAACCACGGACGGCACGGACGGTGCGGCCCGCGACGACCGGGGCGCGTCGCCCGGCGGGCGGCAGAAGGCGATGCGGATGTCGGTCGAGCTGCCGCTGTGGCGGGCGCTCACCGGCTACCGGGTCCTGACCCTGGTCTACGTGCTGGGCCTGTTCGTGGTCGCCTATCCGCACTACGCGCATCCGCTGGGCGCCGCCGCCTACATGGTCGCGCTCACCGCCTGGACGGCGGTGACCTGGCGCCGCACCGCGTCCGCCGAGCGCTGCACCCGGCGGTTCCTGGTCGCCGACCTCGGCGTCGCGGTCGGCGGCATCCTGCTCACCTCCGTGATCGACACCCAGGCGCGGATCATGGACGGCGCCGCGACGCTGCCGTCCATCTGGACCGCCGGCGCCGTCCTGGGCTTCGCCATCAAGGGCGGCTGGCGGTGGGCCGCGGTGGCCTCCACCATCGTGGCCGTGGCCAACCTCGTCGAGCGCCAGGAGCTGGCCCGGGACACCGTCCACAACGTGGTGCTGGTGTGGGTGGCCAGCGTCGCCATCGGCTACGTGGTCGAGGTGGCCCGGGCCAGTGAGCGCACCCTGGCCCGGGCCCTCCAGATCGAGGCCGCCACCCGCGAACGGGAGCGGCTGGCCCGCGACATCCACGACAGCGTGCTCCAGGTGCTGGCCATGGTGCAGCGGCGCGGCACCGCGATCGGCGGCGAGGCCGCCGAACTGGGCCGGATGGCGGGCGAGCAGGAGGTGGCGCTGCGCACGCTGGTCGCCGGCGGGTTGGTGCCCCGGCAGCGGGCCGTGCCGGCCGCCGCGACCGACGGCGCCCCCGCGGCCGGCCCGGCGGATTCCGACCCGCCGCTGCCCGCCGGCCCCTGCGACCTGATGGCGCTGCTCGCCCCGCACGTCGGCGCCGGGGTGACGCTCTCCGGACCGTGCTCCCCGGTCGCGCTGCCGGCCGCCGCCGCGGCGGAACTGGTCGCCGCCGTCGGTGCGGCACTGGACAATGTGCGGGTGCACGTGGGGGCCGACGCCCGCGCGTGGATCCTGGTGGAGGACGAACCGGACGCGGTGCTCGTGACGGTGCGCGACGAGGGCCCCGGCATCCCCGAGGGCCGGTTGGCCGCGGCCGAGCGCGAGGGGCGCCTGGGGGTGGCGCTGTCGATCCGCGGCCGGCTGCGGGAGTTGGGCGGCGGCGCCGAGTGGATCTCGGTCCCCGGCCAGGGCACCGAAGTGGAGCTGAAGGTTCCCAAGGGCACCGCGCCCGAGGGCGGACGACGGGGGAGAGCGCGCGCGTGAGTGACGGGACGGGCCTGCGGGTGATGGTGGTCGACGACCACCCGATGTGGCGGGACGCGGTCGCCCGGGACCTGACGGAGGCCGGGTTCGACGTGGTGGCGACGGCCGGGGACGGACTCCAGGCGGTGCGCCGGGCCCAGGCCGTGGCGCCCGACGTGCTGGTGCTGGACCTCAACCTGCCCGGCCTGCCCGGCGTGCAGGTGTGCCGGCAGTTGGTCGGCGCGGACGCGTCGCCGCGGGTGCTGGTGCTCTCCGCGAGCGGCGAGCACGTCGACGTCCTGGAGGCCGTGAAGTCCGGTGCCACCGGCTACCTGTTGAAGTCGGCCAGCACCGAGGAACTGCTCGACGCGGTGCGGCGCACCGCCGCCGGCGAGCCGGTGTTCACCCCGGGCCTGGCCGGACTGGTCCTCGGCGAGTACCGCCGGCTGGCGACCGAACCGGCCCCGGCGACCGCCGACGAGCCCGGCGCCCCCCGGCTGACGGAGCGCGAGACCGAGGTGCTGCGCCTGGTCGCCAAGGGCCTTTCGTACAAGCAGATCGCCGAGCGGCTGGTCATCTCGCACCGCACGGTGCAGAACCACGTCCAGAACACCCTCGGAAAGCTCCAGTTGCACAACCGCGTCGAGCTGGTGCGGTACGCGATCGAGCGCGGCCTCGACGGCGCCTGAAGCCGTCCGCCGTCCCGTCGGCGTCCTGCCCGTCCGCTCGTACGGGTGAAGGCCGTGCGTCAACTCCCGTGCGGGGGACGGGGATCGGTGCGCGCCCCATCCCGGAGTGACCCAGGTCACCATTAGCGTGACCGGCGTTACGCTCACGCACGGCCGTTACGCGGCCACGGACGGGATGAAGGTGAAGCGATGCGGGTCGGAGTACTGACCGGCGGCGGCGACTGCCCGGGTCTGAACGCGGTGATCAGGGGCATCGTCCGCAAGGGCACCCAGGAGTACGGATACGACTTCGTCGGTTTCCGGGACGGCTGGCGGGGCCCGTTGGAGGGCCGCAGTGTGCGGCTGGACATCCCGGCGGTGCGCGGCATCCTGCCGCGCGGCGGCACCATCCTCGGCTCGTCGCGGACCAACCCCTTCAAGGAGCAGGACGGGGTCCGCCGGATCAAGGAGACGCTCGCCAAGCACGAGGTCGAGGCGCTGGTCGCGATCGGCGGCGAGGACACCCTCGGCGTCGCCTCCCGGCTCTTCGCGGAGTACGGCATTCCCTGCGTGGGCGTGCCCAAGACCATCGACAACGACCTGTCGGCCACCGACTACACCTTCGGCTTCGACACCGCGGTCGGGGTCGCCACCGAGGCCATCGACCGGCTGCACACCACCGCCGAGTCCCACATGCGGGTGCTGGTCGTCGAGGTGATGGGCCGGCACGCCGGCTGGATCGCGCTCCACTCCGGCCTGGCCGGCGGCGCCAACGTCATCCTCATCCCGGAGCAGCGCTTCGACGTCGACCAGGTCTGCCGTTGGATCGAGTCCCGCTTCAAGGCCAGCTACGCGCCGATCGTGGTGGTCGCCGAGGGCGCCATGCCCAAGGACGGCGAAATGGTGCTCAAGGACGGCAGCACCGACTCCTTCGGGCACGTCCGGCTGTCCGGCGTGGGCGAGTGGCTGGCCAAGGAGATCGAGGGGCGCACCGGCAAGGAGGCCCGGACCACCGTCCTCGGCCACACCCAGCGCGGCGGCACCCCCAGCGCCTTCGACCGCTGGCTGGCCACCCGCTTCGGGCTGCACGCCATCGACGCGGTGCGGGACGCCGACTACGGCACGATGGTCGCGCTGCGCGGCACCGACATCGTCCGGGTGCCGCTCTCCGAGGCGACCGCCAAGCTGAAGACCGTCGATCCGGCGCTCTACGCCGAGGTCGGGGTGTTCTTCGGCTGAACCGTGCCGCCCGTCCTCCGGGCGGCACCGCCACGCAATGGGTCGTATATTCGCCATGACGCGACATATCCGGCCCATTGCTTCTGCGCGGCGCCGCCGGCGGGCGCCGCCGTGCGACGGCCACCGGCGACGGACAACCGGGAGGGAACGTGGAGATCGTCGCTTTCGGCGTGCAGACGGACGAGCGGCCGATCCTGGAGCGGGCGTTCGCCGGCCGCCACCAGGTCCGCGCCCTGGACGTCTTCCTCAACCGCGACACCGCCCCCATCGCGCACGGCTATGAGGTCGTCTCCACCAGCGTCAACGACGAGCTGACCGCCGAGGTGCTGCAGACCCTCGCCGCCGGCGGCACCAAGATGGTCGCCCAGCGCTCCACCGGCTTCAACAACATCGACCTGGAGGCCGCGGCGGACCTCGGCCTGACCATCGGCCGGGTCTCCGCGTACTCGCCGTACGCGGTCGCGGAGTTCGCCTGGCTGCTGGCGCTGGCGGTGAACCGGCGGCTGGTGCCGGCCGCCAACCGCACCCGGAACTTCGACTTCCGGCTGGACGGCCTGATGGGCCGCGATCTGCACGGCCGGACGGCCGGGGTGCTCGGCACCGGCAAGATCGGCACCGCGTTCGCCCGGATCGCCCACGGCTTCGGGATGGAGCTGCTGGGCTGGGACCTCGTCGAGAACCCGCAGTGCGCGGCGCTGGGCATGCGCTACGTCCCCCGGGAACGGCTCTTCGCCGAGGCCGACCTGATCAGCCTGCACGTCCCGCTCACCGACGACACCCGGCACCTGGTGGACGCCGCCGCGCTGGCCGCCATGAAGGACGACGCGATCCTGGTGAACTCCAGCCGCGGCGGGCTGATCGACACCGCCGCCCTGGTCGCGGCGCTCAAGGCCGGCCGGCTCACCGGTGTCGGCCTGGACGTCTACGAGGAGGAGGCCGGGCTGTTCTTCTACGACAAGTCCCTGGACGTCATCAGCGACGACACCCTGGCCCGGCTGATGACCTTCGCCAACGTCCTGGTCACCTCGCACCAGGCGTACTTCACCCGCGAGGCGGTCGGCCAGATCGTCGAGACCACGGTGGTCAACGTGGAAGACCATCTGGCCGGCCGCACCAACGGGCACATGCTGGTCACACGAGGACAGCTGCCAGCAGCTGTGCGGTGACCGCGGCGCCGTCCAGGGTCAGCACCGACTCGGGGTGGAACTGCACCCCGGCGAAGCCCGGGCCGCGCAGCGCGTGCACCTCGCCGGTGGCCTCGTCCCGGCTCAGTTCGACGCGGTGCATGGCGAGTTCGGCCGCGGTCCGGTCGTCGCAGCGGGCCGTGAACGTGTTGTAGAAGCCCACCGTCTCGGTCCGGCCGAAGAAGTCGATCCGCTCCTGGGCGCCCTGGAACGGGACGTCCTTGCGGACGATCTCCAACCCCAGCTCCGCGGCGAGGAGTTCGTGGCCGAGGCAGACCCCGAGCAGGCCGTGGCGGTGGCCCGCCACCAGCTCCGCGGTGAGCGCGCGCAGGAAGCGCATCTTGGGATCGGCGGTGTCGGACGGGTCGCCCGGCCCGGGACCCAGCACCACCGGCCCCCGGTGCGCCAGGGCGGCCGCCCGCAGCCCCGGCTCGTCGTAGCGGCGGACCGAGACGGTCAGCCCCGAGGTGCGCAGCAGGTGGGCCAGCATCGCGGTGAAGGTGTCCTCGGCGTCGACGACCAGGGCGTGGCCGTGCAGTCCGGCGACCGGCGCGGTGGTCTGCATCCGCAGCCAGAACGGGGCCAGGTCGGCGCGGCGGGCGTCCAGCGCGGCCCGCACCCGCGGGTCGTCGGCCAGCCGCGGCGCGGGCCCGGCCGCGGCCCGCGCGGGCGCCGGTCGCACCCCCAGCGCGGTGAGCACCCCGGCGGCCTTGGCGTGCGTCTCGGCGACCTCGCCGTGCGGGTCGGAGGCGCGCACCAGGGTGGCGCCGACCGGCACCCGCAGCCGGCCGTCGGCCGCGATGTCCGCGGTGCGGATGAGGATCGGGGAGTCCAGCGTCTGCGCCGCGGCGCCGGCCTCCCGGCCGGGACCGGGGGCCCGGCCGATCAGCGCCAGCGCCCCCGCGTAGTAGCCGCGGCCGCGCCCGTCCGGGCCGACCGGCTCGTGCCGCTCGATCACCCGGCAGGCGTTCTGCACCGGCGACCCGGTGACCGTCGCCGCGAACATCGTCTCCTTGAGGACCTCCCGCACGTCCAGGGTGGAGCGGCCGCGCAGCTCGTACTCGGTGTGCGCGAGGTGCGCCATCTCCTTGAGCCGGGGGCCGACCACCACCCCGCCCTGGTCACCGACGGTGCACATCATCTTCAGTTCCTCGTCCACCACCATGGACAGCTCCTCGACCTCCTTGCGGTCGTCGAGGAAGGCCAGCAGGCCCGCTGCGGTGGGCCCCTCCACGGGGTAGCGGTAGGTGCCGCTGATGGGGTTCATCACGACGGTGCCGCCGGTCATCCGCACGTGCACCTCCGGGCTGGCGCCGACCAGCGTGCGCACCCCGGGCCGGTGCACCACGAACGTCCAGTACGCCCCGCGCTCGCCGGCCAGCAGCCGCCGGAACAGCGCCAGCGCGTCGGCCGCCGAGAAGTCCGTGATCTCGCCCTCGAACGTCCGGCGGATGACGAAGTTGGCGCCCTCGCCGGTGCCGATCTCCTCGCGCACCACCCGGTCGACGACCTCCGCGTACTCCGCGTCGGTCACGTCGAAGGCGCCGTTTCGCACCCGCACGTCGTGCGTCGGGAGCGCGGCCAGCAGCTCCGCCAGCGGCAGCTCGTGGCAGGCGGTGGGGCGCAGTACGGCCAACGGGGTGCCGTCGTCGTGCGCCCGGAAGCCGCGCTCGCGGATCTGCCGGAACGGGATCAGCGCCAGCGCGTCGGTCACCGGGGCGTCCGGCACCTCCGAGCCGAGCGGGACGTCGGCCAGGCGCTCGACCTCGGTCACCTCGCCGATCAACACCTCGACGGTGTTGCCGTCCCGGCCGGGTGAGCGCCGGCGGAGCAGGGCGAACGGCGGGCAGGCGGGGTCGAGCAGCCGGCGGACCAGCGCGGCGGCGTCGGACGGGGGCTGGGGCTCGGGGTGCATGGCGGTTCCTTCCGGGGGACTTCCGGTCGGAGGGAACGGCCGCGGGAACACCGAAGGCCGCCCCTCGGGCGGCCTTCGCGGTCTGTGGGATGCGTACGCGAATCAGTGGGCCGCCGGTCGGGCGGTCCACCACCAGTTCGTGCTCAAGATCGGTCGCGTCTGCATGCCGCGCACCCTACCGGATCTCCTGTCCACGACGCGTCTCACAGTCCGGATGCCGGACGGACACCCCTGCGGGACCCCGTAATGTGGGGGATGTGACCGTGAACGCTGAAACCCACGCCGGTGGCAACACCTGGCGAGACCTGCCCGCGGCGCAGCAGCCTGACTGGCCGGACCAAGAGGCTCTGCGCGATGTGATCGCGGAGCTCGAGTCCTATCCGCCGCTCGTCTTCGCGGGCGAGTGCGACCAGCTGCGCGAGCGTCTGGGCGCGGTCGCCCGAGGCGAGGCGTTCCTGCTGCAGGGCGGCGACTGCGCGGAGGCCTTCGACGCCGTCTCCGCCGAGCACATCCGCAACAAGCTCAAGACGCTCCTCCAGATGGGCGCCGTGCTGACCTACGCCGGGTCCGTCCCGGTGGTCAAGGTCGGTCGGATCGCCGGCCAGTACAGCAAGCCGCGTTCCAAGCCGACCGAGACCCGCGACGGGGTGACCCTGCCGACCTACCGCGGCGACTCCGTCAACGGCTTCGAGTTCACCGAGGCGGCCCGGATCCCCGATCCGGAGCGGCTGAAGCGGATGTACAACGCCTCCGCCGCGACCCTCAACCTGGTGCGCGCCTTCACCACCGGCGGCTACGCCGACCTGCGCCAGGTGCACGCCTGGAACCAGGACTTCGTGAAGTCCTCGCCCTCCGGCCAGCGGTACGAGGCGCTGGCGCGCGAGATCGACCGGGCGATGAACTTCATGAACGCCTGCGGGGTGGACCCGGAGGAGTTCCGGACCGTGGAGTTCTACTCCTCGCACGAGGCGCTGATCCTGGACTACGAGTCGGCGCTGACCCGCGTCGACTCCCGCACCGGGAACCTCTACGACGTCTCGGGCCACATGGTCTGGATCGGCGAGCGCACCCGCCAACTGGACGGCGCGCACATCGAGTTCGCGTCCCGCATCCGCAACCCGATCGGCGTCAAGCTCGGCCCCACGACGACCGTGGAGGACGCGCTCACCCTGATCGACCGGCTCGACCCGAACCGCGAGCCGGGCCGCCTGACCTTCATCACCCGGATGGGCGCGGACAAGATCCGCGAGAAGCTGCCCGACCTGGTGGAGAAGGTCACCGCCTCCGGTGCGCAGGTCGTGTGGATCTGCGACCCGATGCACGGCAACACCTTCGAGGCGGCCTCGGGTCACAAGACCCGTCGCTTCGACGACGTGCTGGACGAGGTCAAGGGCTTCTTCGAGGTCCACAAGGCCCTCGGCACCCACCCGGGCGGCATCCACGTGGAGCTGACCGGTGACGACGTCACCGAGTGCGTGGGCGGCGGCGACGAGATCTTCGTCGACGACCTGCACCAGCGCTACGAGACGGCCTGCGACCCGCGGCTGAACCGCAGCCAGTCGCTGGACCTGGCCTTCCTGGTGGCGGAGATGTACCGCGACCAGTGACGGCGACGGCATGACGAGTGGGGCGCGGATCCTGTGATCCGCGCCCCACTGCGTTGCCCCGCATTGTTCCCCGCCCACCGGCGCGGGTAAGGTAAGGGTTACCTCACTGACGATCATCCGGATCGGACGAGGCGCCCCGACGGAGGTGAACCCGCGTGTACGTCTGCTCCTGCTTCGGCATCACCGAGCAGCAGGTCCGCGAGCACGCGGACCGGGGCGCCTGCACGCCCCGGCAGGTCGCCTCCGCCTGCAAGGCCGGCACCGACTGCGGGAGCTGCGTCCGCCGCATCCAGGCGCTGCTGGGCCGCGGTGCGTGCCCCCGGCGCGAGCTGATCGACCGGGGTGCGCCCGACGTGCTGCGGTCGGAGTCCGAGCCGTGGAGCCCGGCGCCCGCCGTGCCGTCCGAACCGCTGGCCGCGGAGGTGGCCGCAACGGGGCCCGCGGGCCTCCGGGCGGCCGCGTAGCGCCCAGGGGTGCCCGGTCGGTGCGCACCGCGGCGCGCCGTCAGCTCGGCTGCTCGATCACCTGGGCGATGTAGAGCGCCTCGCCGAGCTTCTCGACCAGCTCCAGCTGGGTGTCGAGGTAGTCGATGTGGTGCTCCTCGTCGGCCAGGATCTCCTCGAAGATGTTGGCCGAGGTGATGTCGCCCTTGGCGCGCATGATCTCGATGCCGCGCTTGAGCCGGTCGATGGCCTCCACCTCCACCTGCCGGTCGGCCTGGAACATCTCGGTGACGGTCTGGCCGACGCGGACGTGGAACAGCCGCTGGTAGTTCGGCAGCCCTTCGAGGAAGAGGATGCGGTCGGTCAGTACCTCCGCGTGCTTCATCTCGTCGAAGGACTCGGCGCGGGTGTACTTGGCGAGCTTCGTCCAGCCGAAGTTCTCCTGCATCTTTGCGTGCAGGAAGTACTGGTTGATCGCGGTCAGCTCGGCGGTCAGCTGCTCGTTGAGGAATTCGATGACCTCGGGGTCGCCCTGCATGGCTGCGGGCCCCTTTCACGCGAGTTCTGGGCAGGTGCCGCGCATCCTCGCACCGCGCCGCGCGGGCCGTCCAGTAAGTTCACACTTAGTACGAGTTGCCCGATTCCGTACCGCCCTGGTCATCCGCACCGTCCGGGGTCTGACACCATGGGGGCATGGGTCAGCCGGAGAGTCGCGAAGAGGAGCCCGTGCTGCCTCCGGGACAGCGGCTCCAGCGGGGCTGGCCCGTCACGCACTACGGCCCGGTGCCGAAGTTCCGCTCCGAGCGCTGGGAGTTCCGGGTCTTCGGCGCGACCGCCGACGGCGCCAAGCACTGCTGGACGCACGAGGAGTTCACGGCCCTGCCGTACAGCACCGTCGTCGCCGACATGCACTGCGTCACCAAATTCAGCATGCTCGGCGCCGAATGGGGCGGCGTGCTGACCCGGACGATCCTTCAGCTCGCACCGCCCGCGCCAGACGTCACCCACGTGATGGTCTGGGCCGAGTACGGCTTCAGCTCCAACCTCCGGCTCGCCGACTTCGACGCCCCGGGATGCGTCTTCGCCACCCACCGCTCCGGCGAGCTGCTCACCGCCGAGCACGGCTTCCCGGTCCGGCTGGTCGTCCCGCACCTCTACGCGTGGAAGGGCCCCAAGTGGGTCCGCGGCATCGAGTACATGACGGCCGACCGCCGCGGCTTCTGGGAGGAGCGCGGCTACCACAACCTCGGCGACCCCTGGCAGGAACAGCGCTACTCCTACCAGGAGGGGCCGGGCGAGGGCCCGGAGCTCTAGGCGCCCGGGCCGGCCCGCCCGGCCGGTGTGCGGCGTCCGCTCAGGACGCCCGCAGCTCCTTCAACCGCGCCACGTCCGCGGCGTGGCCCTCCTCGCCGCCCGGCGTCTCGATCACCAGCGGAACGCCGTCGGTCGCGGGGTGCGCGAACAAGTCGGCGAAGGGCCCCGCGCCGATGTGGCCGGCGCCGATGTTCGCGTGCCGGTCCTTGTGCGCGCCGACCACGTCCTTGGAGTCGTTGGCGTGGATCAACTTCAGCCGGCCCTCGCCGGTGACCTCCACCAGCTCGTCCAGCAGCGCCTTCGTGCCGCCCGGCGCCGCCATGTCGTGCCCGGCCGCGAAGGCGTGGCAGGTGTCGAGGCAGATCCCGAGCCGCGGATGGCGGTCCAGCGCGTCGAAGTACGGGCCGAGGTCTTCCGCCAGCGAGCACAGCGAGGCGCCCTGCCCGGCCGTGGGCTCCAGCAGCAGCCACGGGTCGTCGTCCCGCGTCAGCTCGTCCAACAACGGCAGCATCTCCGCCCTGACCTGCGCCAACGCGGTCTCCCTGGCGCGGCCTCCGGTCGCCGACCCGGTGTGCACGACCACCCCGAGCGCACCGATCTCCCGGCCGCGGCGCAGCGAGTGGCGCAGCGACTCCACGGACTTCTCGACCGTCGCCGTGGTGTGCGAGCCGAAGTTGATCAGGTAGGGGGCGTGCACGTAGGCCGGGACGCCCTCCTCGGCGCAGCGCTCGCGGAACGCGGCGTCCTGCTCGGGATTGCCGGGCGGCGTGGCCCAGCCGCGCGGATTGGCGACGAAGACCTGGACGGCCTCGCAGTCGATCTGCCGGGCGTACGACAGGCCCACCTTGGCCAGGCCGCCGGCCACCGGCACGTGGCCGCCGACCGGATTGCGTGCGCGGGCGCGCTGCGCGGCGCCCTCGGGGGACAGGGGAGTACTCACCCTCCCAGGGTGCCAGGTGCCCCGCGACCGTCCGCAGGGCACCTGCGCGGAGCCGGCCCTACAGCGCTCCCTTGAGCCGGATGGTGATCGTGCTGCCCTTGGCGGCCTGGTCACCGGCCGCGACCGACTGGGACGCGACGCTGTCCTGCGGGAACAGGAACGGCTTGTCCACCTCGACCTTGAAGCCGAGGGCGGTCAGCGCCTTGGTGGCGTCCGCGGTGTTCTTGCCGCCGACGTCCGGGACGGTGACCATCTCCGGGCCCTTGGAGAGCGTCAGGGTGACCGTGTCGCCCTTGCCCAGCGTCGTGCCCGCGCCGGGCGACTGGCGGGCCACCGCGTCCTTGTCCTGCGGCGAGAAGACCGGCTGGTCGGCGAACTGGACCCGGAAGCCGGCCTGCCGCAGGCTCGCCGCGGCGTCCTCCCGCGCCGAACCGACCACGTTCGGCACGTCCACCGGCGCGCCCCGGCTGACGGTGAGCGCCACCGCGGTGTCCGGCCGCCGGGTGCTGCCCGCCGCCGGGTCCGTGCGGATCACCGAGCCCTTGGCGACCTCGTCGCTGAACGTCCGGGTCTCGGTGCCCGGCACCAGGCCCAGATCGCGCAGCTTGCGCCGGGCGTCCGCGAGCGGGGTGCCGGCCAGATCGGGGACGGCGACCTTGTCCGGGCCGCGCGAGACGACCAGGGTGACCGTGCCGTTGCCGCGGATCCGCTGTCCGGTGCCGGGCTTCGTCGCCATCACGTGGCCGCGTCGGACGTTGGCGCTGAAACCGCGCTCCACCTTGATCCGCAGCCCCGCGTCCTGCACCGACTTCTGCGCCTCGGCCTGTGTCATGTCCAGCACCGCCGGGACGTGGGTGAACTGGCCGACGTTGATGTACCAGAGGCCGCCACCGACGCCCAGGACCAGCAGCACCGCCGCCACGATGGTGGCGATCCGCCGGTGCCGCAGCCGCCCGCCGGTCGGTGCCGCGTGCGGTGCGGGCGGGGGCCGCAGCCGGGTGGTCCGGCCGTCCGGTGCGGCGTCCGCCGGCGGCACCTCCAGCCGACTGGTGCGGTTCAGCTCCGCCCCGGCCTCGACCGGCAGCGCGAGCTGGACGCCCGCCGGGCGCGGTATCACGTCGGTCCGCTCGTCGTCGCTCGCCGCCGCCTCCCTGGCCTGCGGCGGGACCACGTCGAGCTGGGCGTCGGTCAGCCGGGCGCGGGCCGAGCGGGCCCGGGCGAGCAGCGCCACCGCGTCCTGCGGGCGCTGCTCGGGGGCGCGGGCGGTGGCCGCCGCGACCAGCTCGTCCAGCTCGGGCGCCAGGCCCGGCACCAGCTCGGAGGGCGGGGTGACGTCGTCGTGCAGGTGGCTGTAGAGGATCTGCGCCGCGGAGCCGCCGGTGTGCGGCTTGCTGCCGGTGAGCATCTCGTAGAGCACCACGCCGCAGGCGTAGACGTCGACCCGGGCGTCCGCGGTGCCGTGCTCCATCTGCTCGGGGGCGAGGTAGGAGACCGTGCCCAGGACCGAGCCGGTGGAGGCGGTGGTGTGCGTGTCGACCGCGCGCACCAGCCCGAAGTCGGCGACCTTGACCCGGCCGTCGTCGCCGATCAGGACGTTCTCCGGCTTCATGTCGCGGTGCACCAGGCCGGCGCGGTGCGCGGCCCCCAGCGCCGCCAGGATCGGCTCCAGGATGTCCAACGCGGCCCGCGGCTGGAGGGCGCCGCGCTCGCGCAGCACGTCGCGCAGGGTGCAGCCGGCGACGTACTCCATCGCCAGGTAGACGTAGGTGCCGTCGGTGCCCTGGTCGAAGACGCCGACCACGTTCGGGTGCGAGAGCCGGGCGACGGACTTGGCCTCCCGGATGAAGCGGTCGACGAACGCCCCGTCCACGGCCAGGCTCGGGTGCATCACCTTCAGCGCGAGCACGCGGTCCAGCCGGGTGTCCACGGCCCGGTAGACGGTGGCCATGCCTCCGGCGGCGATGCGCCCCTCGACGCGATAGCGACCGTCGAGCAGCTGGCCCACGAGGGGGTCCTGCAACGTCGTATCCACGGCAGACGAGTCTACGAGCCCGCGCCGACAGCCCCGACGTCCCGGCCGCCGCCGACGGGGAACGCAGCGGAACCGTGACAAGGGGGCGGCCGGAACCGGTCCGGCACGGAATAATCCGGACCCGGCCGTGGTCGCACCCGAAGGGGTGGCGCCCGCGGCCCCGACGCCACACCGCACCACAGGGGGATCCGATGACGACGCTGCAGATCGGGGCGCTGGCCCGGCGGACCGGCACCACCGAGCGGTTGCTGCGCTACTACGAGGAACAGGGGCTGCTCAGCCCCGCGCGGACCGCCGCCGGATACCGCGTCTACCAGGAGGCCGACGTCGACCAGGTCCGTCGCATCCGGACGCTGCTGACCTCCGGGCTGAACACCGCCACCATCGCCCAGGTGCTGCCCTGTCTGCGCGACGACGACGGCCGGCTGGTGCCCACCTGCCCGCAGCTGGTCGGCGAGCTCCATCGGGAGCGGGCCCGGCTCACCGGCTCCATCGACGCCCTGATGGCCTCCCGGAACCTCCTCGACGAGGTGATCACCGCGGCCCCGCCGGAGCTGACGGCCCAGCCCGCCGGGGCGGCCGGGCCCGCGGACACGCCCTAGAACGCCGGCCGCTCCGGGTCCAGCTCCGCGACGCCGTCGGTGGGCGAGGACGCCAACGCGAAGTGGCGGCGCGGGATCCGACCGGCGCGGTGCGCCAGCCGGCCCGCCTCCACCGCGTGCCGCATCGCCGCCGCCATCAGCTCCGGCTCCTGCGCGCGGGTCACCGCCGACGCCAGCATCACCGCCGCACAGCCCAGCTCCATGGCGAGCGCCGCGTCCGAGGCGGTGCCCGCGCCGGCGTCCAGGACGACCGGGACGCCCGCACGCTCGGTGATCAGCTGGAAGTTGTGCGGATTGCGGATGCCGAGGCCGGAACCGATCGGCGAACCGAGCGGCATGATCGCCGCACAGCCCACGTCCTCCAGCTTCCGGGCGACGACGGGGTCGTCGTTGGTGTACGGCAGGACGACGAAACCGTCGTCCACGAGGGTCTCGGCGGCGTCCAGCAGCTCCACCGGGTCGGGCAGCAGGGTCCGCTCGTCGGCGACGACCTCCAGCTTGACCCAGTCGGTGCCGAGCGCCTCCCGGGCGAGCCGGGCGGTGAGCACCGCCTCGCCCGCCGTGAAGCAGCCGGCGGTGTTCGGCAGCACCCGGATCCCGTTGCGCTGGAGCACGGACAGCACCGAGCCCTGCACGGTCGGGTCCAGCCGCCGCATGGCGACCGTCGTCAGCTCCGTGCCGGAGGCCAGCAGGGCGCGCTCCAGGACGCCGAGGCTGGGCGCGCCGCCGGTGCCCATGATGAGCCGGGACCGGAACGTGGTGCCGGCGATGGTGAGCGGGTCGGCGTCGGGGGCGGGCGCCGCGACGGCGTCCGCCGGTTCCACTGCGGTGTCGGTCATGACCGTGATCAGCCTCCCTGCACGGCGGTGAGCACTTCGACGCGGTCGCCGTCGCCGAGCGCGGTGGTGGACCACTGGGTGCGCGGCACGACGGTCTCGTTGACCGCGGCGGCCACCCCGGCCGACGCCCGGGACAGCGTGGCGACCAGCCGGTCCAGGGTCAGCCCGCCCGGGATCCGGCGGGCCTCCCCGTTGACGGAGACGGACACCGTGGGGCCGGTAGGGGCATCGGGGGCGACGGGGCCGGCAGGAGTACCGGGCGTACCGGGGGCGCTCATACGGGCTGCTCCTCAAGGGCACGGACGCGCTCGGTCCCCACGGTGGTGGGGGAGAAGCGCGTGGGGGAGAAGGGGCGGGCCTCTTCCGGGACGGTTCCGGTGGCCAGCACCTCGGCCAGCACGTCACCGGTGACCGGCGTCAGCAGCACGCCGTTGCGGAAGTGGCCGGTGGCCAGGTGGAGGCCGGGCAGCCCGGTCGGGCCGAGCAGCGGTGCGTTGTCGGGGGAGCCGGGACGCAGCCCGGCGAGGCTCTCGACCAGCGGCAGTTCGGTGAGGCCCGGGAGAAGTTCGTGGGCGTCCCGCAGCAGTTCGTAGACGCCGCCCGCGGTCACCGTGGTGTCCCAGCCCAACTCCTCGCTGGTGGCGCCGAGGACCAGTTCGCCGCTCTCCCGGGGCACCAGGTAGAGCGGGTTGCCGCGGACCACGGCCCGCACGGTGCGGGAGAGGAACGCCTGGCCGCCCGGGAGCCGGTCCGGCAGCCGCAGCCGCAGCACTTGCCCCTTGACGGGCCGCACCGGCGGCCGCACGGCCTCCGGGACGCCGGCCAGCAGCCCGCTGCGACTGCCCCCGGCCAGTACGACCTGACCGGCCGCCAGCCGCGTCCCGTCGGCGAGTTCGGCGCCCGTGGCGCGTCCCCGGGCGGTCGTCAGGCGCTCCGCCGCCGTTCGGTGGAAGACCACCCCGGCCCGTTCGCAGGCGGCCAGCAGGGCGCCCGCCAGCCGCCGCGGATCGACCTGATGGTCACCGTCCACCCGGAGGCCGCCGCGCACCCCCGGGGCGAGCATCGGCTCCAGGCGCCGGCACTCGCGTCCGGTCAGCCACTGCGAGTCCAGGCCCGAGCGGACCTGGAGGGCGTGCAACTCCCTCAGGTGGGCGCGGTCGTCGGCGTCCAGCGCGACGGCCAGGGTGCCGCACCGGCGGTAGCCGATCCGCTGCCCGCTGGCCTCCTCCAGCTCTTCCGCGAAGCGCGGATACCGCTGTGCCGAGGCCAGGTTGAGGCCCAGCAGGGTCTCCTCGCCGTAGTGGAGCTCGGTGACCGCGGCCAGCATGCCGCCCGCGACGAACGCCGCGCCGCCGCCGGGCGCGGGGTCCGCCAGCGCGACCCGCAGTCCGCGGCCGGCCGCCCGCCAGGCGGTCACCAGTCCGATGATGCCGCCGCCGATGACCAGCACGTCGGGGTGCCGGTCCGCGGGCCGCGACGGGTCCGTTGGTGTGGTGGATGGATGCATGGGCGTCCAGCCCCTCCCTTCGCCGGCATGACCCGGATCAGGTTCGTACGGTCGGAGGCCGGCCAGCCTCCCTCTCAGCCCGGTCCGTCCGGGCTCCCGCGAGTGCGTGCATCCGCCACCCTAATACGGGTCGCGACGCGTCGTAAGGGAGCGCCCGGGGAGCGGGGCCGGCCGTCACGGGGCGTGACGCTGTGTCAGAGATCTCCTTGCGCGCTGCTGCGGGCCGCGTCGGGTGCCGTCCTAGAGTGAGCGGGTGAGCGAGCAGAGCAAGTCTCCCCAGGACCCTGACCGCACGCCGCGCGTGGTGATCGTCGGCGCCGGGATGGCAGGTGTGCAGACCGCCGTGGCCCTGCGCGAACAAGGCTGGCGAGGAGCGATCGCGCTCCTCGGCGACGAGCCGCACCAGCCCTACGACCGGCCCCCGCTGTCCAAGGCGGTGCTGCTCGGCAAGGCCGACGGCTCCGCGTTCGACATCGACTTCGCCAGTCTCGGCATCGACCTCCACCTCGGCCGCCGGGTCACCGCACTGCGCCCCGAGGAGCACCTCGTCGAGACCGACCGGGGCCCGGTCCGCTACGACTACGCGGTCCTGGCGACCGGCGCCGAACCGATCCGGCTGCCCGGCAGCGAGGGCCGCCCCGACGTGCACCTGCTGCGCACCCTGGACGACGCCGAGCGGCTGCGCCCGGTGCTCGCCGCCCAGCACCGGATCGTGGTGGTGGGGGCCGGCTGGATCGGTGCGGAGTTCGCCACCGCCGCCCGTGAGGCGGGCTGCGAGGTCACCGTCGTCGAGGCCGCCGACCACCCGCTGGCCGGCGCCCTGCCCGCCGAGGTCGCCGGGCACATGACCGGCTGGTACGCGGACGCCGGGGCCGATCTGCGCACCGGCGTGCGGGTCGACTCCGTCGCGCCCGGCGCGGTGACCCTCGCCGACGGCACCGCCCTGCCCGCCGACGCCGTCGTCGTCGGCATCGGCGCCCGGCCCGCCACCGGCTGGCTGGCCGGTTCCGGCGTCGCCCTCTCGCCCGCGGACGGCTCGGTGCAGGCCGACGAGCGGCTGCGCACCTCCGTTCCCGACGTCTACGCGGTCGGCGACTGCGCCTCCTTCCCGTCGGCCCGTTACGACACCCGGCTGCTGGTCCACCACTGGGACAACGCCCTCCAGGGGCCCCGCACGGTGGCCGAGAACATCGCCCGCGGCGCAGCCGAGGGCGTGGTCTACGACCCGGTGCCGTACTTCTGGTCCGAGCAGTTCGGCCGGTTCGTGCAGTACGCCGGCCACCACGGGGACGCCGACGAACTGGTCTGGCGCGGTGATCCCACCGGCGCCGCCTGGTCGGTCCTCTGGCTCCGCGGCGACGGCGCCGGCGGAGCGGGACGGCTGGTCGCGCTGCTGGCCGTGGGGCGCCCGCGGGATCTGGCCCAGGGGCGCCGGCTCATCGAGCGGGGCGCCCTGCTCGACCGGGAGCGGGCGGCGGACGCTGCCGTTCCGCTGAAGTCGGCGGTCCGCTGACCCGCTGCGCGGCCCCCCGCCGCCCACCCGGCGGGGGACACGCGTTGCCCGGCGGCGATGCCCGGGTACCGGCTGTCAGTGGGAGGTGGCAGGCTTGTCCTGTGACCGAGATTGACGCAAAGATCGATGGACTCGTTCCCGCCTGGCTCACCCTCCCCGACATCGCCGAAGAACTCGACGTCGAGGTGACCCGCGTGCGGCAGCTGGTGAAGGAGGGCCAGCTGATCGCGGTGCGCCGCGGGGAGAACCGTGTGCTTCAGGTGCCCGCCGAATTCATCCAGGACGGCAAGGTCGTCAAGGGACTCGTCGGGACGCTGACGCTCCTGCGGGACGACGGCTTCGCCGACGAGGAGATGCTGGAGTGGCTCTTCACCGCCGATGACACCCTGCCCGGTACCCCGGCGCAGGCGCTGCGCGAGAATCGCGGCACGGAGGTCAAGCGCCGGGCCCAGGCGCTGGCCGTCTGACGCAGCCGCGTCCCGCAGCAACCGCACCACGCATCCGCAACCGCATCCACGCGGCGTACGGACCGGTTCCGGCCGGTCCGTACGCCGCCGACGAGGGGGAAGCCGCCCGATGACCACCGTTCGACAGGCCCTGTCCGACGCCCGGCTCTACCTGTGCACCGACGCGCGCACCCGGCAGGGCGACCTCCCGCAGTTCCTGGACGCGGTGCTCTCCTCGGGCGTGGACATCGTGCAGCTGCGCGACAAGGGCATGGAGGCCGGCGCGGAGCTGCGCCACCTGGAGGTCTTCGCGGACGCCTGCCGACGGCACGGCACGCTGCTCGCGGTCAACGACCGCGCGGACGTCGCCCACGCCGCGGGCGCCGGGGTGCTCCACCTCGGCCAGGGCGACCTGCCGGTCCCCGCCGCCCGCGCCCTGCTCGGACCGGAGCCGCTGATCGGCCGCTCCACGCACGCCGAGGCCGAGGTGGACGCCGCCCTCACCGAGCCCGGCGTGGACTACTTCTGCACCGGCCCCTGCTGGCCGACCCCGACCAAGCCCGGCCGGCACGCCCCCGGCCTGGACCTCGTCCGCTACACCGCCGCGCGGAACCCCGAGCGCCCCTGGTTCGCCATCGGCGGGATCGACGCCGGCAACCTCGACGAGGTGCTGGCGGCCGGCGCCCGTCGAGTGGTGGTGGTCCGCGCGATCACCGAGGCCGACGATCCGGGCGCGGCCACCGCCGAGCTGGCCAAGCGGGTCCGGAGCTGGTCCGCCTGACGCTCTCCGGTCGGCGCCGGCCGGAGAGCACCGGATGGCCACGGGATGTCCACCTAGTGGACAGGAACTGCACCAACCAGGCATTACGTCGATGCCGGTTGGTGTCCGTCCGACCTGTGGTTAACCTGCCCGTATGGCCCTAGGTACAGCTTCCACCAGGACTGATCGCGCACGCACTGTGCGCGACCTGCTTGCTTCCGGCAAGCGATCCTTCTCGTTCGAGTTCGCCGCCCCGAAGACGGAGAAGGGCGAGCGGACGTTGTGGAACGCCATCCGCCGCATCGAGGCCGTCGCCCCGACCTTCGTCTCCGTGACCTACGGGGCCGGTGGCACCTCCCGCGACGGCACGGTCCGTGCCACCGAGCGGATCGCCACCGACACCACCCTCACCCCGGTCGCCCACCTGACCGCGGTCAACCACTCCACCGCCGAGCTGCGCAACATCATCGGCCAGTACGCCGACGCCGGGATCCGCAACATGCTCGCGCTGCGCGGCGACCCGCCGGGCGACCCCATGGGCGACTGGATCCGGCACCCCGAGGGCATCGGCTACGCCGCCGAGCTGGTCCAGCTGATCAAGGAGTCCGGCGACTTCTGCGTCGGCGTGGCCGCCTTCCCCGAGATGCACCCGCGCTCCACGGACTGGGACACCGACGTCCGGCACTTCGTCGACAAGTGCCGCGCCGGCGCCGACTTCGCGATCACGCAGATGTTCTTCTACCCGGAGGACTACTTCCGGCTGCGGGACCGGGTGCACGCCGCGGGTTGCTCGACGCCGATCATTCCGGAGATCATGCCGGTCACCAACGTGCGTCAGATCGAGCGCTTCGCGCAGCTCAGCAACGCCGCCTTCCCGCCCGAGCTCGCTGCGCGCATCCTCGCGGTCAAGGACGACCCGGCGGCGGTACGCTCCATTGGCATCGAGTACGCGACGGACCTGTGCGCGCGCTTGATGGCCGAGGACGTGCCCGGGTTGCACTTCATCACCCTGAACCACTCCACGGCGACCCTGGAAATCTACGAGAACCTGGGGCTGCACCAGCGGCCCTGACCACGGCGGCCGGCATCCGGCGGAAGAGGGGCGCATATGGGCTGGACGATCCTCTACATCGCGTTCGCCCTGGTCGCCCTGTGGCTGCTCGGCGAGGTGCTGTTCCAGAACAAGGCGCCGCTGCGCTGGCGGGCGTTGGCCCTGGGCGGCTTCCTCGGCGTCGTGGCCGGCGTGGCCATCCCGTCGGTCATCGTGATCGCCCTGGGCGCCATCGCCTTCGCGCTCGGGCAGACCTACGTGACGCTCTCCGTACGCCGCGGGTTCACGGAGGGCTGGACGATCGGCGGGCGGCCCAAGCCGAAGCGCCGGCGCCGCGCCCGCTCCTCCCGCGGCCCCGCCGACGGGCCGAACCTCCAGGTCTCCCAACTGGCCGAGGAGACCGCCCCGGTGGCCGCCGACGCGGCTGGGGAGGCCGCGCCGGTCGGCCACGGCGCCGACGGCCTCGGGAACCCGGACCCCTACCAGCCGGTGCCGGACCCGCCCGGCCCCGGCGAACCGCCCGCCCACCAGGACTTCTTCGCCTACGCCCAGGCGGACGCCCCCACCGTCTACGCCCCGCAGCCGCTGCCGGACGAGACCGGGGCCTACGGCGTCTACAGCTTCGACGCCCGCCCCGACCCGATGGTCGCCCCCGCCTCGTACGACGTCTTCGGCAACGTCACCCCGGACGGCGACGGCCACGGCCAGGGGTACGGCGACGGATACGGTCCGACGGCCGGCCAGGGCGGCTACGCCGACCCCTATCCCGCCTACGACGACGGCGCCTACCAGGGCGGGCAGGCGCCCTACTCCGACCCGTACATCGGCACCCAGCAGTACGCCGCGCACCACGACCCGTACGAGGAGCCGGATCCGTTCGGCCGGGCGCCGTACCAGGCCGGGCAGCACTACGACGACCTCGGCGGACAGCCCGCACCGCACTACGGGCAGGACCCCGGACAGGGCTACGGGCAGGACCCCGGACAGGGCTACGGGCAGTACTACGGACAGGACCAAGGGCAGGGCTACGGACAGGAGTACCACCCGCCGCAGACCCCGCCCGACGGCGTCTGGGTGCCGCAGCAGCGCGACACCGGCCATCCGGCGGAGCAGCCGGCCTACCCGCCCCCGCACCAGCCGGGGTACGACGAGCAGCGGTACCCCTACTGAGCGGCGACGCCCGGCCGTGAGCCGGGCAGGACGCCAACTGACGCCGCCCCGGGAGGAGTCGGGCGACCATTTCGGAGGCGGCCGCTCCTACGCCGGCGGGGCGGCCCGGACCGGCCGGCGCTCACCCGCCCCCGTCCCGTCCGCCCCGCACGCTCACTCCGAGCCGTGCCAGTCGTCGCCGTTCACGATCAGACCGGCGACGATCGCCCCGGACATCCCGGCGTGCGCCAGCCCGCCGCCCGGGTGGGACCAGCCGCCGACGACGTACAGCCCCGGTATCCGCGTGCGGTTGCCGGGCCGCAGAAAGCGCCCCTCCTGGCCGGCGAGCGCCGGGCCCGGCACCGGCCCGCCGTCGGTGGGCGGCAGCACCTTCCGCCACAACACCCGCTCCCGCAGGCCGGGCACGGCCGCCTCGGCGCTCGCCACCAGCCGGTCCGCGTCCTGCTCCAGGGCCTCGCCGTCCAGCCGGTCGACCGGACCGTGCGGGGCGACGGAGGCGGTGAGGGTCACCGCCTCGTGGTCGTCGTCGGGGCGCGCCGCGGGATCGTCGGGGCGCAGGACCGTCACCGTCGGGCGGGCGCACGGCGTCCGCAGGTCGTGCCCGTCGCCGAAGACGCCGGTGAGCTCCGCGGTGCGGTCCGCGGCATGGACCACCGTGCGGTGCACCGCGTCCGCCGGGCGGGCGCCGCGCAGGGCCAGACAGACCGTCAGTCGCGCGGCGGCCCGGTCGCCCGGGCCCGGGGCGGGGCGGACGTCCTCCTCGCTCCAGGGCTCGCGAGCGGCGCAGAGCTCCGGCAACCGGACCGGATCGATACCCGCGACCACGAACTCCGCGTCGGCGACGCGGCCGTCGGCCAGCTCCACGCCCGCGGTCCGCCCGTCCTTCGCCAGGATCCCGGTCACCTCGGCGCCGAAGGCGAACTCCACCTTCCGGGCCCGGCAGCGCGCGTACAGCGCGTCGGCCAGCGCGCGCATGCCGCCGGTCACGTACCAACTGCCGAAGGTCTGCTCCATGTAGGGCAGCACGGTCGCGCTCGCCGGGGCGGTGCGCGGGTCGAAGCCGTACGCCAGGGCGTGGCTCTCCAACAGGGCGACGAGCCGGGGGTCGGTCAGCTCGCGGCGGGCGACCTCGGCGAGGGTGGCGGTGGTCGGGCCCTTGCCGCCGCCCCGTCCGAACAAGCCGCGCCGGCGCACCGCCGGGTACGGGTCGCGCCCCAGCACCCGCCAGTCGGCCCGCAGCGGCTCCTCCAGCAGCGGCCGGCGGGTGGCGTCCCACGCCTCGCGGGCGCGCACCAGCAGGGCGCTCCAGCGCTCGCCTGCGCCCGCGCCCAGCGCCTCGTCCAGGGCGGTCAGGACACCGGCCCGCGAGGCGTTCGGCAGCGTCGCGGAGCTGCCGTCGGGGAAGACGTGCCGGCTGGCGGGATCGACCTGGGTCAGCTCCACGCAGCGCTCCAGCGGCTCGCGGCCGGTCTTGACGAACAGGTCGCGGTAGACCGCCGGGAGGTGCAGGAGTCCGGGGCCGGTGTCGAAGGCGAAGCCGTCCCGCTCGAACCGGCCCAGTGCGCCGCCGTACGTCGCCCCGCGCTCGAACACCGTCACCCGGTGGCCCGCCACGGCCAGCCGGGCGGCGGCCGCCATCGCGCCCATCCCGGCGCCGATCACCGCAATTCCTGCCATGCCTGCGACTGTATCCGGCGGTACTGACAGCGCCGCCGACGGCCGGTGCCCGCCCGCCCCCGTCCCGCCGGGCGGCCGGAATCAGCCGAGCGGCGGCGCGCCGCCGCTCGCCGCCGCGAGCCGCTCCTCCGCGCGCCGCTCCCGCCGTCGCCGCAGGTACCGACGGATCCGCGACCACAGGAAGACCACCGTGGCGATCCCCGCGATGAGCAGCACCGCCGCGATGCCCGCCGCGATCCACGGGTGGAACAGCGCGAACGCGACGAGCCCGGCGACGCCCAGGTCCTCCACCAGGCTCAGCAGGACGTTGCTGGCCGGCTCGGGCGAGGTGTTGACCGCGATCCGGGTGCCCGCCTTGACCAGATGGCTCAGCAGCGCGGTGGAGCCGCCCACGGCACCGGCGGCCAGCTGGGGCAGCGATCCGTCGTGCCCGGCCAGCAGCGCCGCCACCACGCCGCCGGCGATCGGCCGGACCACGGTGTGCACGGCGTCCCACACGGAGTCCACGTACGGGACCTTGTCGGCGATCGCCTCGGCCACGAAGAGCAGCCCGGCGGCGATCAGCACGTCGGGCCGCTCCAGGGCGGCGGGCACCGCGTCGGAGACACCGGTCGCACCGAGCAGGCCGAGGAGCAGGACGACGGCGTAGGCGTTGATCCCGCTCGCCCAGCCGCTGGTGAAGACCAGGGGAAGTACGGACACGCCGCCGATCGTAGGCGGTCCGCGGGGCCCACCGCCCGCCCGATGGGGCGGAGTGCTCAGCTTTGAGTATCCGTACTCAGACGCCGAGATGAGTAGGTGCGCGGATGGGCCGGGATCCGCCCGGACGGAAGAGTGGGGGCCACGGACGGGAAGCAGCGCCGCACCGCCGACACGGGGCGGCGGAACGGTGCGGCTCCCCGGACGGAACGGGGGAACGACGGGGGAGTACGGGGGCGGCGCTGCCCTGGTCGGATCGGTTCGGGGGAACGATCTGTGCCAGGGCAGCGCTCATGTCTTTTTGGGGCCGCAGCCTTTTCGCAGGGTCCGCCCCGAGGACGGGACGGGCCGCCGCTCCCTTTCAGGCAGGGCGGCCGGTGACCCGTCCCTGCAAGAGCCGCGACAGGGCCGCGTGCACGTCGTCGATCGACCGGTCCGGCTGGTACGACTGCCAGTCCAGCGCGGCCACCAGGACCATCCCGAACAGCGCCGAGGCGGTCAGCGGGATGTCGATCTCCTCGCTCAGCTCGCCGCCGGCGACAGCCTCCCGCAGCACGTTCTCCACCACGGTGATGGCCCGCTCCCGGACCACCATGAGCGTGGACTGCCAGGCCCGGTTGGTGCGCCACAGCTCGGCCACGTACAGCTGGGTGAGGGCCGGGTAGCGGGCGATGAAGTCCAGGCCGGCCCGGATCATCGCGTCCAGAGCGTCGACCCGGGTGCCGCCCCGGTCGGTGACCTCGTCGGCGGCCGTCTGGAGGGAGGACGCCAGCAACTCGATGCCGTGCCGCAGCAGCTCCTCGAAGAGGACGTTCTTGCTCGCGAAGTTGTAGTACACGGTGCCCTTCGCGACCCCCGCCCGTTCGGCGATCTCCTCCACCGTGGTGGAGGAGAAGCCCTGTTCGGCGATGAGCGTGACCGCGGCCTCGAAGAGCTTGCGCCGGGTCGCGTCGCGGCGTGTGTGGGAGCTGTCCATAGGGGTGATTGTGCCGGTCGCGGCTGTGCGCGCGCTCACAGGCTGAGCTCCGGGTGGAGGTCCTTCATCCGCACCACCTGGCGACCGCGCGCCGCCAGGGAGGTCAGCGCCAGCGCCCCGAGGGTGAACGCCAGCAGCACCGCCCCGCCCTGCCACACGGGAGCCAGGTCGCCGCCGGTGATGAGCCGGCGCAGCCCCTCCACGATGTAGCTCATCGGCAGGTAGGGATGGATGGCCCCGAAGAAGCCCGGACTGGTCTGCACCGGGTAGGTGCCGCCGGCCGACGTCAGCTGGAGCATCAGCAGGGCCAGGACGAGGATCCGGCCGGCCGGCCCGAACTTCGCGTTCAGCCACTGCACGATCGCCGAGAAGCAGGCGGTGACCAGGACCAGGAAGCCGACCGTGCCGGCCGCCCGGGCCATCTGGAGCCCGAGCGCGAAGTGCAGCACGGACATCAGCGCGGCGGTCTGCAACACCCCGATGCCGAACACCGGCAGCCATCCGGACAGCGCCACCCGCCAGGAGGACGCGCCCATCGCCAGCGCCCTCCGGTTGAGCGGCGGGATCAGCATGTAGGCCACCATCGCGCCGACCCACAGGGACAGCGGGATGAAGTACGGGGCGAACCCGGTGCCGTAGTTGGGCGCCTTGTGGGCGGCACCGGACGCGAGCTGCACCGGATCGGACATCACCAGGGTGCGTGCGTCGCGGTCCTTCTTGCCGTAGTCGGGGATCTGCCGCACCCCGTCGTGCAGTCCGCCGGCCAGCTGCGCCGAGCCGTCGGAGAGCTTGAACATCCCGCCGTCCAGGGTCTGCGCGCCGTCCTTGAGGCGGCCGACGCCGGCGTCCAGGTCGGTCATCCCGGAGGCGGCGCGGCCGGTGCCGTCGTGCAGCTGCCGCGCCCCGTCGTTGAGCCGGTCCGCGCCGGACGCCAACTGGGCGTTGCCCGCCGCCAGTTCGCGGGCGCCCACGGACACCTTGTGGGCGCCGTCGTTGAGGTCGTTGATCTTTCGGACCGCGGCGTCCATGTCGGCCCCGAGGGTCGGCCCGTGGGCGGCGAGTTCGGAGGCCAGCGCGTGCAGGGTGTCCAGGTCCCGGCCGAGCTGGTCGAGGTTCTTCTGGTCGTGGACGTAGCCGCTGACCTCCTCGGCGGTGTCCGCGGCGGCGTCCGCCTGCTGGGTGATCCGCTTCAGTTCGGCGCAGTCGGTGCCCACGGTGAGGCCGCTGCCGCAGCGCAGCCGGTAGTACGTGTCCAGGTGGTCGGCGAGCCCGCGGGAGAGCCGGGCGCCGGTGTCGGCCGCGCCGGGGAGCTTGTCCAGGTGGTCGCGCACCGCCTGGGCGCCGTCGGCGACGAGCCGTGCGGCCTCGCCGATCTCCTTGCCGTGCGCCCGCACGAACGGCCCCACCTGGTCGACGACGCCGTTGACGGTGTCGGCGAGCTGCTGGGTGCCCTGCGCCACCTGGCCGGAGCCGTCGGCCAGTTGGCGGGCCCCGGTGGCGGCGGTGCCGGCCCCCTCGGCGAGGTCGGCGCTGCCCTGGTTCAGGCGGCTCGCGCCGGCGTCGAGGTCGCCCAGGCCGCCGACCAGCTTGGCGCTCCCGTTCTTGGCGGTGCCCAGGCCGTCGGCCAGTTTGCCGGCGCCGTTCTTGGCCTGCCCGATGCCGTCCTGGAGCCGCTCCGCGCCGTCGGCCGCCTCCTGGGTCTTGCCGTGCAGGGTCGAGAACGACACGAAGATCTTGTCCAGGAAGGTCCGCGACGCCTTGGCCGTGGCCGCCGCGCGCACCTCGGAGAAGACGGTCCGGGAGATCTGCCCGACGATGTAGTTGTTGGCGTCGTTGGTGCGCACCGTCAGGGCGCCGGTCTCCGGGTGCGCCCCGGAGCTGGACGCGATCCGTCGGCTGAAGTCCCGCGGAATGGACAGCGAGAGGTAGTACGTGCCGTCCTCGACGCCCCGGCCGGCCTCCTGGGAGTCGACCTGGTGCCAGTCGAAGGTGTGGCTGTCGCGCAGCCCGGCGACGATCCCGTCGCCCGCCGCGATGCGCTGTCCGCCGACGTCGGCCCCCTGGTCGTCGTTGACCAGCGCGACCGGGATCCGGTCCAACCGGCCGTAGGGGTCCCAGAAGGACCACAGGTACAGCGCGCCGTACAGGAGCGGCAGCAGCAGGAGCGCGGCCAGCGCGGCGCGCGGCAGCTTCCCCCGCCCGAACCGCTTCAGCTCAAGCGCGGCCAGTCTCGGCGAGCGCATCGGCCGTTCCCTCCTCGTCGTGCCCGCCGTCCTCGGGGGCGTCGGCAGCATGCGGTGCGGGGCGGCCGGTGCGCACCAGCACCACGCCCGAGGGGTCCGCCGGCGGCTCGCTGCACACCGCGAGCACGGTGGTGCCGGCGGCGGCGAGGGCGCCCAACAGCGCCCAGGCCGCGGTGCGCTCCCGGTCGGACAGCTTCAGGTCGGTGTCGTCCACGGCCAGCAGCCCGGGACCGCCGATCAGTGCCAGCGCCACGGACAGCCGTAGCGCCTCCAGCCGCTCCAGGTCGCGCACCGCGGTGCGGTCGCCCTTGGGCAGCGTCGCCACGTCCAGTGCGGCGGCGGTCAGCGCGTCGTCCATCAGGGCGCGGGCCTGTGCCCGGCGTTCCCGCCGGGGTCGCAGCAGCGCACCGAGCGAGGCGCCGAACCGGCCCTGGAGCAGGGCGCGTTCCCGCAGGTGCTCGCCGACGGTCAGGGCCGGGTCGAGTTCGGCGACGCCCGGTACGTGGGCGAGGGCGGTGCGGGACCGGACCGCGGCCATGTGCCGGGGCAGCGGCAACCCGCCGACCTCGGCGGTGCCCGCCGCGGGCTTCATCCGCCCGGTGAGCGCCAGCAGCAGGCAGGTGCGGCCGGACCCCGACGGGCCCTGCACGGCGATCAGCGCGCCGGGTCCGGCGGTGATGTCGACGTCCCGGAACGCCCAACCGCGGGGGCCCTTGACCCCGAATCCCGCGGCCGTGACCGCCGCCCCGTGCGGGGTGCTGTCCACGATCCCCTCCCTTGCACTGACTGGTCAGTTCAAAGTAGGGAGCCCGCCCCGCCCTCCGCAAGGGGTTCGCCGGAAATCCGCGAAAACCCGTTCCGGATCTGCCGATCCGCTGTCCGTTTTCCACTGGAACCGCAGGTCAGGGGCGATTGTCAGTGGTGTGCCGCACGATGGGTGCATACGGTCCGCATCGGCCCGCCGGCCCTCAACCAGCGGGCGACGACAGGAGGTTCGTCATGGCAGCTCGTCCCGTCGCGGGCAGCTCGGCTGCGTACGGTCCCCCGAGCGACGTCCACCCCGTCCTGCGCCGGGCGGCCGCGCCGCCCGCCGCCCTCGACCTGCTCACCAAGGCCCAGCTCGGCCTCGACGAGGCCGAGACCCTGGAATCCCCCAACGACCGGTTCGCCACCGCCCACCTGGCCGCCCTGCGCGCCGCGGCCGCGGTCCTCGCCGTGCGCGGCCGACCGGAGCCCACCGCACGCCGTCGGAAGACCATCCGCAGCGCCTGGGAGGTGCTGCCCGAGGTCGCTCCCGAACTCACCGAGTGGAGCGCCCTGTTCGCGGCCGGCGCCGACCGCCGGGCCAGGGCCGAGGCCGGCATAGCGGGCGCGGCCGGCCAGCGCGACGCCGACGACCTCCTGAGGGACGCCGGGATGTTCCTCCGCCTCGTGGAGCGGATGCTCCGGCTCCCACCGGTGCTGCCCCCGCAGCGGCCCGGCAGGACGCCCGACGCCGGCTGGGGGCGGGCCGGCTGACGGGTCCGACCTGCGGCGGCGCGCGGGCCGGACGCGGCACCCGCCCGTTTACGCAATAGGGTGGTGAACGACTGGACGTCCATGCCCCGCCGAGGAGCCACCCACCGTGTCTGACCCGCTGCGCCCGCGCGCCTCCCTTCGTACCGCCGTGGTCTGGGACGTCCTCAAGGACGCCCTGGAGCGCCGGGTCAAGGCCGCCGGGCGGGACGCCCTGGACGTCCTCGACACCGGCGGCGGCAGCGGCAACTTCGCCGTCCCGGTGGCCCGCCTCGGCCACCGCGTCACCGTCGTCGACCCCAGCCCCAACGCCCTCTTCGCCCTGGAGCGCCGGGCCGCCGAGGCCGGGGTCGCCGACCGCATCCGCGGGGTCCAGGGCGACGCCCACGGCCTGTTCCAGGTCGTCGAGCGCGGTGGCTACGACGCGGTGCTCTGCCACGGCGTGCTGGAGTACGTGGACGACCCCGCCGAGGGCCTGCGCAACGCCGTCGGCGCGCTGCGCCCGGCCGGCACCCTCAGCCTGCTCGCCGCCGGGCTGGGCGGGGCGGTCCTCGCCCGCGCCCTGGCGGGCCACTTCACCGAGGCCCGCCGCGCCCTCACCGATCCCGCCGGCCGCTGGGGCGAGGGCGACCCGGTGCCCCGCCGGTTCACCGCCGACCAGCTCACCGACCTGGTCACCGCCACCGGCCTCCAGGTCGGCGCGGTGCACGGCGTACGGGTCTTCGCCGACCTGGTCCCCGGCGTCCTGGTCGACACCGAGCCCGGCGCGATGGACGCCCTGCTGAAGCTGGAGGCCGCCGCGGCCGAGCAGCCGGCGTTCCACTCCGTCGCCACCCAATTGCACGTCCTGGCCGAGCGCGACTGACCGCGCCGGGCGCGGCCGCGCCCCCGCCGGGACCGTGTACGGCGCCCGCGCGTCGCGCCCGCCGGGGTGCCGGCGGCCGCCGGCGGGGCCCGGCGACGCCCGCGAGGAGTGGGCGCGGTCGACCACAGGCCACCCGAACAGCCGCTTCGCCCCGTATGATCGGGGTACGACGCTCCGGCATGACGGGCTGGTGGGTGGGGAATGCAGCCAGCATCACCACCGCACCGCCGCGGCGGTGCGGACGGTGAATTGGCGTAGAGGGGCGGGTTTCACGGGGGCGAATCCCTGCCTATCCTGAAAGGGTCGCACCCGGTCGCCCCCCGCGACCGACGAGTAGGAGGACTCCGTGCCGCTCTCGGAGCACGAGCAGCGCATGCTCGAGCAAATGGAGCGAGCGCTGTACGCCGAAGATCCCAAGTTCGCGACAGCGCTTGAGGGAAGCGGGCTGCGTACGTACACCCGGCGACGGGTTTACCAAGCGGTCGCGGGCTTCCTGGTGGGTATCGGCCTGCTCATGGCCGGAATGGTCGCACAGCAGATCTGGTGGGTCAGCGTCGTCGGCTTCCTCGTCATGCTCGGCTGTGCCGTGCTGGCCGTCACCGGCTGGCGCAAGGCCCCCAAGCCGGGTGAGCGCGGGACGGCCCCCAGCGGGCCGCAGGCGCGCCGCCAGGCGAGGTCGCGCCGTTCGATGATGGACCGCATCGAGGACCGCTGGCAGCGTCGCCGAGACGAGCAGCAGGGCCACTGACCGGCGCTCCCGCTCCCTGAGCCGACCGGAGGCGGATCCGCTCCGGCCCGGCGTTCCGGCTCGGATCCGGCCAATCTCGCGCGGTTCGCCCGTGTGACCCCTTCCGTGCTCTGGCCCCCGAGGTTTCGGGGGCCAGAGCTTCTTCCTGTTCGCCCTCGCCCTTTCCCGCTGCCGCCGGCTCCGCTTTCCCGCGCTGCCGGCGGCGTCCCCAAGGCGCCGCACGGGCGCTGTCCGTCTCCGCACTGCACACGGGGCCCGTGAGCGCGCCCGCGAGGTGTGCCGCGACGGGGCGGCCGGCGCTGATCTTCCGGGCGTGCCGGGCACGCGTCCCCACAGGGGTGTCCGGACCAGCCCCGCCCCACGTGACCGGTGCCGCCCCACGTACACGGGGCCTGGCCCGCGGCAGAGGGCGGCGCGCTGGACTACGCCCGGGACTACGCCCGCTCGTCGCGCCGCCACCCCGCCGTTCGCAGGGCCCTCGCCGCGCGTCGGGCCGCGGTCGCCGGTCGACTGCTCCGGCAGCGCCGCCGCAGGGCCGACCAACGGGCCGCCCAGCACCAGCGCAGGCGGGCCGCCGAGCGCGGGGCGAGCCGGGCCCGGATCCGCAGCGCCCGCGGTGCGCCGTCCCGCAGGCCGGCGTGCACCAGCCGCACGTCCGCGGCGAGGCCGTCGGTGGGGACCGGCTGAGGGGCGTACAGGACCTGCTCGACCGCCGTGGCGACCCGCTGGGCGGCCGCCGCGGCGTCGGGGGGCAGTTCCCCGATGCGCACGATCCGAGCCGCCGCCGTGCGCGGCGTCAGCGACTCGTCCGGGAGGATGCCGAAGTCCCAACCGGTGTCCAGCAGCTCCTGCCAGGCGGCGAGGGCGCTTGCCGCGGCGTCACCGCCCGGTGGGGCCGCCAACCGCCGGGTACGGGCCCGGGCCCGCCACACCAGCGGCACCGCGGGCAGCGCCACGATCAGCAGCGCGGCCAGCGCAAGGAGTGCGAGCGTCCCGATCGCGGGACCGCCGCCCGGGGGGCCGGCGGTCGGCGCCGAGGGAGTGGCCGCGCAGTCCGGGCCGGCACCGGTGCGCCGCTCCCCGGGGCCGCAGGTGGGAGGCGCGGACGGCCCGGTCGGGGGCACCGCGGACGGCGCCGGTGCGTGCTCCGGACCGCCGGGGGCGGGGGTCCGCGAGGCGTCCGGGTAGGCGTAGTCCGGAACGCTGCCGCGGCTCGGGGTCGGCTCGAAGCGGGTCCAGCCGACGCCCTGGAAGTACAGCTCCGGCCAGGCGTGCGCGTCCTTCAGGGACACCGACGTCGTGCCGTCGGGCTGCCGGGTGCCCGGGGTGAAGCCGACCGCGACCCGGGCCGGAATCCCCAGGGTGCGGGCCATCGCCGCCATGGTGAAGGAGAAGTGGACGCAGAAGCCCTCCTTGTCCTTGAGGAAGCGGGCTATCGCCTCGGTGCCGCTGCCCGCCCGGACCTCGGTGTTGTAGCTGAAGCCGCCGTAGAGCGCGAACCAGTCCTGGAGCTTGACCGCCTTGTCGTACGCGGTGCCGGCGCCCCGGGTGACCTGACGTGCGGTGGTGCCCACGATCGGGGGAAGGGACTCCGGAACGCGGGTGTACTCGCGCCGGAGCGCGGCGGGCGGCGGCGGGGCCGAGGCCAGTTGGCGGGCGGTGGGGCGCACCTGGAGGCTCTCGACCTGGTACTGGAGGCCGTGGGTGTTCTGCCCGCGGTCGCCGACCAGGGTGCGGCCCTCGGGCTCGAACCGCCAGCGGCCGGGGAGGTCCACCCTGGCCGCCGGATAGGGCAGCGGCAGCCAGTTCTGGGCGTACCACTGGGCGGTCGACAGGGAGGTGTTGACCCGGGTGACGGAGACGTCGGAGCTGAGGCCGGGCGGTCGCGGCAACTCGGTCGGGACGTCGGTGACCGTGCGCTCGGAGGGCTTCCAGGCCGTGCCGTCGAACTGGTCCAGCGCGACGATCCGCAGGTACATCTCGCGGGTGTCGGTCGCGGTCGTGCGGTAGTTGAGGACCTCGCGGTCCTCCGGTTGGTTCAGGCTGTCCTGGAGTGAGACCAGCGGGTTCACCGCGGAGATGGTGCCGCCGCCGGCGCCGGGCCCGGCACCGGCGGCGGTCGGCCCGAGCAGGCCGCTGCCGAGGGACGGCAGCACGGCGGGCACCAGCAGCGCGAGGCCCAGGGCCAGCGCGCCGATCCGGCGGCCCCGGGGGAGCGGCAGCCCGTCGCGACGGGCCGCTCCCGGGCGGCCGGTGACCGGCCCCCCGCCGAACACCCGGCCCCACTGGGACAGCCGGTCGCGCCCCTCGGCGAGCAGGAGCAGCAGGTAACCGGCGGCCCCCACGACGAACCACAGCCAGCCCGCGCCGCTCTGGGACAGCCCCGCGGCCACCGAGTACAGCGCGAGCAGCGGCAGCCCGGCGGGCGCGGCGCTGCGGTAGGTGACCGCCAGCGCGTCCACGACCAGGCCGATCAGCAGCACCCCGGACACCAGAAGCAGCCGGATGCCGGGCGTCACCGGCGCCGGGATGGCGTACCGGCCGACATCGCCGACGCCGTTGCGCACCAGGTCGGCCAGGGCGGCGACGGCGTCCGGGCCGGGCAGCAGTCCGGCCACCGCGTGGTCGCGGGCGAACACCGCGGTCAGCAGCAGGACGGCTGCCAGTGCCTGCGCGCCGACGGTCAGCGGCCGGGCCAGGGGCAGCCGTCGGCCCAGTGCGCCCACCCCCGTCACCAGCGCCAGCAGCAGGGCGGCCTGGAAGAGCCACGTGACCGGGTCCACGAGGGGCAGCAGCGCGCATCCGGCGCACAGCGTCGCCGCCATCGCGCACAGCGCCAGCCGCGCCCGCCCGCTCATGCGCCCGCCCCGCTTCGCTCGGGAGCGCCGCGCTGGTCGCCCCGCTGGTCGCCCCGCTCCGCTCCCGCGGCCGACCCGGCCGGTGCCGCGCCCGCCCGGTCCGCCGCCCGCCACAGGTCGGCCAGCGCGTCACCGGGTCTCACCGGCAGTGCCGTCCAGCCCGCCTCCCGCAGCATCCGCAGCCGGTCGTCGACCGGGGCGGCGTCGGACGAGAAGCGGAACCCGCCGGGGGCCCTGGTCCAGGCGTCGCCGTCCATGACGAAGGCGACCGCGGCGGCGCTGCCCCGGCAGATCCGGCCGGCGAGTGCGGCCTGTTCATCGTCCAGCTCGCCGAAGAAGGCGATCAGCAGCCCCTCCGTGCCGCCGCGCAGCGCGTCGTACGCGGCGGAGAGGTCCTCCTCGGCGGAGTGCTCCACGATGGCGAGGGTCTCCAGCAGCAGGCCCCCGGAGTCGGCGGACTCGCCGCCGCCGGTGAAGCCGCCGCCCTCCGGGCCGGGCACCGCACTGCCGGCGTCGGTCAGCAGCCGCACCGAGAAGCCCCGCTCCAGCAGGTGCAGCGCGACCGAGGCGGCGCCGGCCACCGCCCATTCGAAGGCCGAGTCCGGCCCGGAACCGTGGTGGGCGGCGGCGCGGGTGTCGAGCAGGATCGTGCAGCGGGCCTTCTCCGGCTGCTCCTCGCGGCGGACCATCAGCTCGCCGTGGCGCGCGGTGGAGCGCCAGTGGACCCGGCGCAGGTCGTCGCCGTGCCGGTAGCCGCGGGGGATGACGTCGTCCTCACCGGCGAGGACGAGCGAGCGGTGGCGCCCGTCGCCGTACCCCGCGACCTCGCCGGCCAGCCGGACCGGGGGCAGCGGCTCGACCCGGGGCACCACCGTCAGGGTGTCGGACGTGCTGAAGGAACGCGTCAGCTCGCACATCCCGAACGGGTCGGACAGGCGCAGCTGGAGCGGCCCCAGCGGATAGCGGCCGCGCAGGTCGGAGCGGACGCGGTAGGACACCTCGCGGTGCCCGCCCGGTTCGACCCGGTCCAGGACGAAGCGGGGCCGGGGTCCGAGCACGTACGGCACGCGGTCCTGGAGCATCAGCACGCCGGTCGACAACCGGGCGACGTTCTCCACGCGGAGGCCGACCCGGGCCTCGGCCGCCGCCGGCACCCGCGCCGGGGTCAGCGTGCGGCTGCCCGCGACGCGGTAGCGGGTGCGGTGCAGCACCAGGACGCACACCAGCGGCAGTGCCGCCAGCAGCAGTCCGACGCGCAGCAGGTCCGCCTGCCCCAGGAGGTACGCGCAGGCCGCGGCGGCCACTCCGGCCGCCAGGAAGGACCGGCCGCGGGTGGTCAGCCCCCCGAAGGCGGCGCGCAGCCCGCCCGGCACCGGGGCCCCGGTGTTCCCCCCGCCGGACATCACAACCCCCGTGCGTGGGGCGGCTGCTGGCCGCGCTCGCCTTGTCGCCATTGCGGGGCGGAGGGGTCGGGGACCGGGGTGCGGCGCACGATCTCCAGCACCACCTGCTCGGCGGTGCGGCGGTTCAACTGCGCCTGGGCGGTGGGCAGCAGACGGTGCGCGAGTACCGCCACCGCCAGCGACTGCACGTCGTCCGGGAGCGCGAACTCCCGCCCGGCCATGGCCGCGGCGGCCTTGGCGGCGCGCAGCAGGTGCAGGGTGGCCCGGGGCGAGGCGCCGAGCCGCAGATCGGGGTGGCTCCGGGTGGCCGCCACGAGGTCGACGGCGTACCGCCGCACGGGCTCGGCGACGTGCACGGTGCGCACCGCCTCGGCCAGCCTCACGATCTCGTGGGCGTGCGCCACCGGGCGCAACTCGTCCAACGGGGAGGCCCCGCCATGCACGTCGAGCATCCGCAACTCGGCCGCCGGGCTGGGGTAGCCGATCGAGACCCGGGCCATGAAGCGGTCCCGCTGCGCCTCCGGGAGCGGGTAGGTGCCCTCCATCTCGACCGGGTTCTGCGTCGCGACGACCATGAAGGGGCTGGGCAGGTGGTACGTCTGCCCGTCCATGGTGACCTGGCGCTCCTCCATGGACTCCAGGAGTGCCGACTGGGTCTTGGGGGAGGCGCGGTTGATCTCGTCGCCGATCACGATCTGGGCGAAGATCGCGCCGGGCTTGAACTCGAAGTCCTGCCGCTGCTGGTCGTAGATGCTCACGCCGGTGATGTCGGACGGCAGCAGGTCGGGGGTGAACTGGATGCGGCGCACCGAGCAGTCGATGGACCGGGCCAGCGCCTTGGCCAGCATCGTCTTGCCGACGCCGGGCACGTCCTCGATGAGCAGGTGTCCCTCTGCCAGCAGGACCGTCAGCGCGAGCCGTACGACCTCCGGCTTGCCCTCGATCACGCCCTCCACTGACCGGTGCACCCGCCCGGCGGTGGTGGTCAGATCGGCAAGGCTCGCTCGTTCGTCATACGTCGTCACTCGGCCCTCCTCGGCCCCTCCCCGGGTGGCCGACGCCCCCTTGACGGACCCGGCCCTCCCCGTGTGCGCATTCCGTCCGGTCGCGGCCGGACGGAACGTCACCTACGCATTCTTGCCGCCCGCGCGGCCTCGCGTCATGGCCTGTGGATAACTCACACCGTCCGGTCCCAGCCAACCGGGCATGTCGGTCGAAACGGGCGCCGAGGGGGTGTGGCGGGCGGGATCGTTCGCCGGGCGCGACGGATCCCGCCGCAGGTCAGCCCTGCGGATCGATCTCGCGCAGCAGGCCGGTCGTCACGTCGAACACGAAGCCGCGGACGTCGTCGGTGTGCAGCAGGAAGGGTGAGGTGCGTACCCGCTGCATGGACTGGCGGACGTCCTCGTCGAGGTCCTTGAACGCCTCGACCGCCCAGGTGGGCCGCTGGCCGACCTCGGCCGCCAGCTCGTGCCGGAAGTCCTCGGTCAGGCTGAGCAGGCCGCAGCCGGTGTGGTGGATGAGCACGACGGACCGGGTGCCGAGAGCGCGCTGGCTGATCGTCAGCGAGCGGATGATGTCGTCGGTCACCACGCCGCCGGCGTTGCGGATGGTGTGGCAGTCGCCGAGCTCCAGGCCCAGTGCGGCGTGCAGGTCGAGCCGGGCGTCCATGCAGGCCACGACCGCGACCTGGAGGACGGGGCGGGCGTCCATCCCGGGGTCCGTGAAGGCGTCGGCGTACCGCTCGTTCGCCTCGACGAGACGGTCGGTGACGGTGCCGTCGGGGGCGGGGGAGGTGCTGTCGGCGGACGAGGGCAGCGGCTGCGACGCAGGTATGGGCATGGCTTCACGGTAATCGTTCGCGGAGTGATCGGCTCCTCCGGAAATCAGGCGTAGGGGGCAACCTCACGTCTTGTGAGGCACTCCACAGGGCGGGTGCTGCGGACAAACCCCCGTGAAACCTCCGGGCGCACCGTGCGGGGGACGCGCGGAACCGGTTGATTGACCGGGGCGGCAGGTGGACTAAAGTGGCGCGAAGTGGGAGGCGTGACGCTCTCCTTGGATCCCGGATCCCTCGCGTGCGTGACCGTACGTACGGTTCGGCCTCCTCCCGCTCCACCGGTCATCCGACGTCACTTCCACGTCGCCGGAGGGCCACTTCCCCTTCAGAGCGGGCGGGGACCAAGCGGTACGTGCGGCATCCCCCAGCCAACGGCCGGGGACCCACCTGCCGTCCACCATCGGAAGGCACATGAGCGAGCGCAGCGAGCGAATCATAAAGAGGTGCGCGCTCCGCGCATGCAGGCCCGCCGAGCGAAGCGAGGCTGGCGCATGAACAGCAACACCCGCCACGTACCCGTCATGCTCCAGCGCTGCCTGGACGTGCTCGCCCCCGCGCTCGCCGAGCCCGGCGCGGTCGTCGTCGACTGCACCCTCGGCCTCGGCGGGCACAGCGAGGCGCTGCTCGCCACGTTCCCCGAGGCCCGGCTGGTCGCCCTGGACCGCGACCCGGCCGCGCTCCGTCTCGCGGGGGAGCGGCTGGCCCCCTACGGCGACCGCGCCACCCTGGTGCACGCGGTCTACGACGAGCTCCCCGAGGTCCTGGACCGGCTCGGGCTTCCGCACGTCCAGGGCGTCCTGTTCGACCTCGGTGTCTCCTCCATGCAGCTCGACGAGGCCGACCGCGGCTTCGCCTACGCCCAGGACGCCCCGCTCGACATGCGGATGGACCAGACGACCGGCATCAGCGCCGCCGAGGTCCTCAACACCTACCCGCCCGGGGAACTGGTCAGGATCCTGCGCGCCTACGGCGAGGAGAAGCAGGCCAAGCGGATCGTCGCCGCGGTGGTGCGGGAGCGGGAGAAGGAGCCGTTCAGCACCAGCGCCCGGCTGGTCGAGCTGATCCGCGACGCGCTGCCGCAGGCCGCCAAGCGCACCGGCGGCAATCCCGCCAAGCGGACCTTCCAGGCGCTGCGCATCGAGGTCAACGGCGAGCTGGCCTGCGTCGAGCGCGCCATCCCGGCCGCGGTGAAGTCGCTCGCGGTGGGCGGCCGGATCGCCGTGCTCGCCTACCACTCGCTGGAGGACCGGCTGGTCAAGCAGGTCTTCGCGGCCGGCGCCAGCAGCACCGCGCCGCCCGGCCTCCCGGTGGTCCCCGAGCGCTACCAACCCCGGCTCAAGCTGCTGACCCGCGGGGCCGAGCTGCCCACGGAGGAGGAGGTCGCGCAGAACCGGCGCGCGGCCCCGGCCCGGCTGCGCGGCGCCGAGCGCATCCGCGAGGACATCGCGTGACACGGCAGGGGGGCCGACCGCGCGCCAGGCAGCGCCTGACCGCGCTGTTGCCCTCCGTCCCGCGCGGCGGTACCGCCGCGCGGACGCCCTTCGTGCTCCTGGTCGTGGTGCTCCTGGGCTCCGGACTGATCACCCTGTTGCTGCTCAACTCCGCGCTCAACCAAGGCTCGTTCGAGCTGAGCAAGCTGGAGCGGAAGACCGGCGAGCTGACGGACGAGCAGCAGGCGCTCCAACAGGAGGTCGACGGCTCCTCCGCACCGGACGCGCTGGCGCGGCGGGCCCGCAAGCTGGGCATGGTCCCCGGTGGCAACCCGGCGTTCCTGATGCCGGACGGCACGGTCCGCGGCGCGCCCGGCCCGGTGTCGTCCACGGGCGCCGCGCTGGCCGCCTCCGCCGGGCCGGCGCTCGGCCCCGGGGACCTGCGGCCGGCGGGCCAGCAGGCGGCGTCGGCGCCGCGGGTCCCGGCGCAGGAGCCGCCGGCACCACCGACCTCGGCGGGCACACCGAACCCGGCCGTCCCGCTCGCCCCCCACACCCCGGGCGTTCCGTCCTCGCCCGGCCCGCTGGCGACGCCCATGGCCCCGGCCTCCGTCCTCACGCCCGACTCGCCCGCCCCCGCCGTCCGCGCGCCCGGCCCCGTCGCCGGACCGACCCCGTCGGCCGCCGGCAGGTGACCCCGTGACGCGCGCCCCCGCACCCCGCCGCTGCGGTCCCGCCGCCCCCGTCCACCGGGCGGACGGCGCCACGCCGTTCCCCGTTCGCCCCGTGCCCGTTCCGGAGGCCGCGGTATGACCCAGCCCAGGGACCCCCGTCGCGTTCCGCGCCCCGCCCGGCCCGGCGCCCGCCCGGCCGCTGCCCGCCGCCCCGCCGCCCAGGGCCGTCCACGACCGGCCGGCGGCCCGCTGCGGTCGGTCAGCCCACGCCCGCGGCTGCGGCTGATCGCCCTCGCGCTGACGCTGGTGATGCTGGCCTTCGTGATCCGGCTCGTGCAGGTGCAGGGCGTGGACGCGGCGGCGTACGCGGCCAAGGCCAACGAGAACCGCTACGTCCCGGTGACGCTCGCCGCCGAACGCGGCGCCATCACCGACCGCAACGGGGTGGACCTCGCCACCACCGTGGACGCGTACGACATCACCGCCGACCCGAGCCTGCTGGCGCCCGACAAGATCAAGATCAAGGACGCCCCGCAACAGGCCGCCGCGCTGCTCGCGCCGATCCTCGACGAGCCCGAGGCGACCCTCGCGGCCAAGCTCAACCGCCCGACATCGCGCTACGTCCTGCTCGCCAGGCAGCGCACCCCCCAGGTCTGGAAGCAGATCAAGGACCTGCGCACGGCACTGGACGCCAAGGCGGCCGCCGCGCCCAAGAGCGCCCCCCGCCCCGACGTCCTGCTCGGGATCTTCGCGGACAAGCACAGCAAGCGCGTCTACCCCGCCGGCGACCTCGCGGCCGGCGTCCTCGGCTTCGTCAACGCCACCGGCAAGGGGGCCGGGGGCCTGGAGGCCCAGCTCAACAAGGAGCTGGCCGGCAAGGACGGGAAGCTGGTCTACGCCCAGTCCGGAGGCCGCAGGGTGCCCACCGCCGACACCCAGGAGCACCCCGCCGTCCCCGGCACCGACGTGCAGCTGACAATCGACCGCGACATCCAGTGGGCGGCCCAGCAGGCCATCAGCCAGCAGGTGCAGAAGTCCGACGCCGACCGCGGCTACGTCGTCGTCCAGGACACCCGCACCGGCCAGGTCCTGGCGCTCGCCAACGCGCCCGGGTTCGACCCCAACGACCTCTCCAAGGCCGGCCCGGACTCGCTCGGCAACCCCGCGCTGACCGACGCCTTCGAGCCGGGCTCCACCAGCAAGCTGATGACGATGGCGGCCGTCCTCCAGGAGGGCGCCGCGACCCCGTCGACCCGGGTGACCGTGCCCAACCGGCTGCACCGGGGTGACCGGCTCTTCGCGGACGACATCGACCACGACACCTGGCACCTCACGCTCAACGGCGTGCTCGCCAAGTCCAGCAACATCGGCACCATCCTGGCGGCCGGCCAGCTGGGCACCACCCAGCCCCAGGCCAACCAGGTCCTCTACTCCTACCTGCGGAAATTCGGCATCGGCCAGCCGACCGGCCTCGGCTTCCCCGGGGAGACCGACGGCATCCTCGCCAAGCCGCAGGACTGGAACACCTCGCAGCAGTACACGATCCCGTTCGGCCAGGGCCTGTCCCTCAACGCCGTCCAGGCCGCCTCCGTCTACTCCACCATCGCCAACGGCGGCGAGCGGATCGCCCCCACCCTCGTCCGCGGCACCACCGGGCCGGACGGCCGGTACGCCCCGGCCCCCGAGCCCGCCCGCAACCGCGTGGTGAGCGAGAAGACCGCCAGCACCCTCGCCACCATGTTGGAGTCGGTGGTGTCCGACGACGAGGGCACCGGCGCCAAGGCGAAGATCGACGGCTACCGGGTCGGCGGAAAGACCGGTACCTCCAACCGGGTGGACCCGAAGACCGGCCGCTACCACGGCTACACCGCGTCCTTCGCCGGCTTCGCGCCCGCCGACAAGCCGCGCATCACCGTCTACTGCGCCGTGCAGAACCCCAAGCGGGGCAGTTATTTCGGAGGCCAGGTCTGCGGCCCGATCTTCCAGCAGGTCATGGCGTTCGCACTGAAGACCCTGCAGGTCCCCCCGACCGGTGCGCAGCCGCCGCGGCTGCCGGTCACCTTCAAGCCAGGCGAATGAAATCGAGGCAACACCGCCGTGACGACGATCACTCCCGACGGCCCGCAGCTGCCCGGCGACAGAACCCCGGCGAAGCCCTCGCTTCGCCCCGAGCCCGTTCTGCCCGGTACGCTCACCGCCGTGTCACAAGCTGATCAGTCCCCGAAACCCCAGCAAGCGGAGAAGGGCGGCGCCGGCGGATATCCGGGCGCGCCGCGCCCTGAGGAGGTCCGCCCCACCCCCCTGGCCGACCTCGCCCGGCAGCTGGCGATCCCGGTTCCCGACGGATCGGACGCCGTCCGGGTCACCGGCATCACCCACGACTCCCGTGCGGTCCGCCCCGGCGATGTCTACGCCGCGCTGCCCGGTGCCCGTCTGCACGGCGCCGACTTCGTCGCCCAGGCCGCCGACCTCGGCGCCGCCGCGATCCTGACCGACCCGTCGGGCGCCGAGCGGGCCGCCGCGACCGGCCTGCCGGTCCTGGTCGTCGAGCATCCGCGCGGTCGGATGGGCGCCCTGGCCGTCTCGATCTACGGCGCGCCCGGCGAGGACCTCCTCCAGATCGGTATCACCGGCACCTCCGGCAAGACCACCACCGCGTACCTCATCGAGGGCGGGCTGCGGGCCGCCGCGGCCAAGGAGGACGAGGGCGGCGGGCGGCAGGCGGGCGGACTGACCGGCCTGATCGGCACCGTCGAGTCCCGGATCGGCGACGAGCGCCTGAAGTCCGAGCGGACCACCCCCGAGGCCACCGACCTGCAGGCGCTGTTCGCGGTGATGCGCGAGCGCGGCGTCCGCTCGGTCGCCATGGAGGTCTCCAGCCACGCCCTGGTGCTCGGGCGGGTCGACGGCTGCGTCTTCGACGTCGCGATCTTCAACAACCTCAGCCCGGAGCACATGGAGTTCCACTCCGGCATGGAGGACTACTTCCAGGCCAAGGCCCAGCTGTTCACCAGGGCCCGCAGCAAGGCCGGCGTGGTCAACCTCGACGACGAGTACGGCCGCCGGCTCGCCGCCGGCGAGTCCGAGGTCCCGGTCACCACGTTCTCCGCCGAGGGCCACCCGGACGCCGACTGGCGCGCCGCCGACGTCGAGGTGAGCGCGCTCGGCTCGACCTTCACCGTGCACGGCCCCGGGGGCGTGACGCTGCGCGCCGCCTCCCCGATCGCCGGCCCGTTCAACGTCTCCAACGCGCTGGCCGCCATCACCGCGCTGGCCGTCGCTGGCATCGACCCGCAGACCGCGGCCGACGGCGTCGCCGCGATCCCCGGCGTCCCCGGCCGCCTGGAGCGGGTGGACGTCGGCCAGCCCTACCTGGCGGTCGTCGACTACGCCCACAAGACCGACGCCGTCGAATCGGTTCTGCGGGCCCTGCGCAAGGTCACCACCGGCAAGCTGCACGCCGTCCTCGGCTGCGGCGGCGACCGCGACCCGCACAAGCGGATGCCGATGGGTGCCGCGGTCGCCCGGCTCGCCGACACCGCCGTGCTGACGTCCGACAACCCGCGCTCCGAGGATCCGCTGGCGATCCTCGCCACCATGCTTGCGGGCGCCGCCGAGGTGCCCGTCCACGAGCGCGGCACGGTCCTCGTCGAAGAGGAACGGGCCGCCGCCATCGCCGCCGTCGTCGCCCGCGCCGAGCCCGGGGACACCGTGATCATCGCGGGCAAGGGCCACGAACAGGGTCAGGACATCGCCGGAGTGGTACGCCCCTTCGACGACCGTCAGGTGCTGCGCGCTTCCATCGAGGATTCGCTGAAGTCACGGCAGCCGCAGCAGTCACAGCAGCCGAACCACCAGGGATGACACACCGCCATGCGCGCACAATCCTCTTGTTGGCACCTTCTGCACGGCCCCGGGGGTGACCTGTGATCTCCCTGTCCCTCGCCGAGATCGCGAGCATCGTCGGCGGGCAGCAGCACGACATACCGGACCCGGACCGCGAGGTCACCGGGCCGGTCGTGTCGGACTCCCGGGCCGTCCGCCCGGGTGGCCTGTTCGTTGCGTTCGCCGGTGAGCGCGTCGACGGTCACGAGTTCGCCGTCGGCGCCGTCGAAGCCGGTGCGACGGCCGTTCTCGCGTCCCGTCCGGTCGGCGTCCCGGCGATCGTCGTCGACGACGTCGTCGCAGCCCTCGGCGCACTTGCCCGGGCCGTCGTGGACCGGTTGGGCACCACCGTCGTGGGGCTGACCGGCTCGGCCGGCAAGACCAGCACCAAGGACCTGATCGCCCAGCTGCTCCAGCGGCACGGGCCGACGGTGTGGCCGGAAGGCAACCTCAACAACGAGATCGGGCTGCCGCTCACCGCGCTGCGCGCCGACGCCACCACCCGGCACCTCGTCCTGGAGATGGGCGCCCGCGGCGTCGGCCACATCCGCTACCTCGCCGGGCTGACCCCGCCCCGGATCGGGGTGGTCCTCAACGTCGGCACCGCGCACCTCGGCGAGTTCGGCGGCCGCGAGCAGATCGCCCAGGCCAAGGGCGAGCTCGTCGAGTCGCTGCCCGCGGCCGAGGACGGCGGCGTGGCGGTGCTCAACGCGGACGACCCGTACGTCCGGGCCATGGCGTCCCGCACGAAGGCCCGCACCGTCCTCTTCGGCGAGTCCCAGGAGGCCGCCGTCCGTGCCGAGAATGTCCGGCTCAGCGGCCTCGGACAGCCCGCCTTCACGCTTCACACACCCTCCGGGTGCAGCGATGTGACGATGCGGCTGTACGGTGAGCACCACGTGTCGAACGCGCTCGCCGCGGCCGCCGTCGCCCATGAGTTGGGCATGCCCGTGGACGAGATCGCCACCGCGCTCTCCGAAGCCGGCACGCTCTCCCGCTGGCGGATGGAGGTCACCGAGCGCGCGGACGGCGTGACGGTCGTCAACGACGCCTACAACGCGAACCCCGAGTCCATGCGAGCGGCGCTGCGTGCGCTGGTCGCCATGGGCACCGCCGCCAGGGCGCAGGGGGGCCGGACGTGGGCGGTGCTCGGTGAGATGGCCGAGCTGGGCGAGGAGTCACTCGCCGAACACGACGCGGTCGGACGGCTGGTCGTCCGGCTCAACGTCAGCAAGCTCGTGGCGGTCGGCGGCAGGGAAGCGGCCTGGCTCGACATGGGCGCCAAGAACGAGGGTTCGTGGGGTGAGGAGTCGGTGCACGTGTCCGACGCGCGGGCGGCGATCGACCTGTTGCGCAGGGAGCTGCGAGGGGGAGACGTCGTGCTGGTGAAGGCGTCCAGGTCGGTCGGCCTGGAGCGGGTCGCCGCGGCATTGCTGGACGGCGAGATCGGTTCCGGTGTTGAGGGCGGGGCCGCGTCCCGATGAACTCCATGAAGCAGATCCTCTTCTCCGGGACGATCGGGCTCTTCCTGACCCTGATCGGCACCCCGCTGCTGATCAAACTGCTGGCCAAGAAGGGCTACGGGCAGTTCATCCGCGATGACGGCCCCCGCACCCACGGCAGCAAGAAGGGCACGCCCACCATGGGCGGCATCTCCTTCATCCTGGCCACGATCATCGCCTACGCCCTGACGAAGGTGATCACCTCCAGCGACCCGACCTTCTCGGGCATCCTGGTGCTCTTCCTCTTCGCGGGCATGGGCCTGGTCGGCTTCCTCGACGACTACATCAAGATCGTCAAGCAGCGGTCGCTGGGCCTGCGGGCCAAGGCGAAGATGGCCGGCCAGCTGATCGTCGGCATCGCCTTCGCGGTGCTCTCGCTCCAGTTCGCCGACCTGCGGGGGGCGACTCCGGGGTCCGACCGGCTCTCGTTCACCCAGGACTTCGGCTGGCAGATCGGCCCGGTGCTGTTCGTCATCTGGGCGCTGTTCATGATCCTGGCGATGTCCAACGGCGTGAACCTCACCGACGGCCTCGACGGTCTGGCCACCGGCGCCTCGGTGATGGTCTTCGGCGCGTACACCTTCATCGGCATCTGGCAGTACCAGGAGTCCTGCGCCAACCAGATCACCGCCGGACCCGGCTGCTACGAGGTGCGCGATCCACTCGACCTGGCCGTCGTCGCCTCCGCCCTGATGGGCGCCTGCTTCGGCTTCCTGTGGTGGAACACCTCGCCCGCCAAGATCTTCATGGGTGACACCGGTTCGCTGGCGCTGGGCGGAGCCCTCGCCGGCCTCGCGATCTGCTCCCGCACCGAGCTGCTGCTGGCCGTCCTCGGCGGTCTGTTCGTCCTGATCACCATGTCCGTGGTCATCCAGGTCGGCTCGTTCCGGATGACCGGCAAGCGGGTCTTCCGGATGGCGCCACTACAGCACCACTTCGAACTAAAGGGGTGGTCCGAAGTCCTTGTGGTGGTCCGCTTCTGGATCATCCAGGGCATGTGCGTGATCGTCGGTCTGGGCATCTTCTACGGCGGTTGGCAGGCGGCGAAGTGACCGGGTACGACCCGCGCGCCCCCCAGGACTTCGCCGGCAGGCACGTCACCGTCGCCGGCCTCGGCGTGAGCGGCGTCCCCGCCGCCCGCGCCCTGGCCGGCCTCGGCGCCCGCGTCACCGTCGTCAACGGCAGCGACGGCGAACGGGAGCGGGCCCAGGCGGCCGAACTGGAACAATGGGCAGCGGCGCGAAGCGCCTCCGGGGAGGGGGGCGTCACGGTCCGGCTCGGCGACGGGGAGACCCTGCCCGAGGGCACCGACGTGGTCGTGACCTCCCCCGGGTGGAAGCCCACCAGCCCGCTCTTCCTGGCGGCCGCGGAGGCCGGCGTCCCCGTCTGGGGCGACGTCGAACTCGCCTGGCGGCTGCGCGGTCCCGACGCGGCGCCCTGGCTGGCGGTCACCGGCACCAACGGCAAGACCACCACCGTCCGGATGCTGGCCTCGATCCTGGCCGCGGCCGGTCTGCGCACCGCCGCGGTCGGCAACATCGGCGTTCCGCTGGTCGACGTGGTGCTCGGCGAGGGCCGGGCGGAGGGGACGACCTACGACGTCCTGGCCGTCGAGCTCTCCAGCTACCAGCTGCACTGGGCCCCGTCGGTGCGGGCGCACTCCGCGGCCGTCCTCAACCTCGCCCCGGACCACCTCGACTGGCACGGCTCCATGACGGCGTACGCCGCCGACAAGGGGCGGATCTACGAGGGCAACACCGTCGCCTGCGTCTACAACGTCGCCGACCCGGCGACCGAGGACCTGGTCCGGGCCGCCGACGTCGAGGAGGGCTGCCGGGCGATCGGCTTCACCCTCGGCACCCCCGGCCCCTCCCAAGTGGGCGTTGTCGACGGCATCCTCGTCGACCGCGCCTTCGTGGAGAACCGTCAGCAGCAGGCCCAGGAGCTGGCCGAGATCGCGGACATCGCGCCTGCCTCCGGCAAGCCGGCCCCGCACAACGTCGCCAACGCGCTGGCCGCCGCGGCGCTGGCCCGCGCCTTCGGCGTCCCGGCCGCCGCGGTCCGCGACGGACTGCGCTCCTTCCACCCGGACCCGCACCGCATCCAGCACATCGCGGACGTCGCCGGGGTCTCCTACGTCGACGACTCCAAGGCCACCAACACCCACGCCGCCGAGGCGTCGTTGGCGGCGTACGAGAACATCGTGTGGGTCGCCGGCGGGCTGGCGAAGGGCGCCACCTTCGACGAGCTGGTGCGCACCGCCGCCGGGCGGCTGCGCGCAGTGGTCCTGATCGGCGCCGACCGGGCGCTGATCCGCGAAGCGCTCGGGCGACACGCCCCCGATGTCCCGGTCGTCGACCTCGACCGGACCGACACTGGGGCGATGTCCGAGGCGGTCCGGGAGGCGGCCCGGCTGGCCGAGGCCGGCGACACCGTCCTGTTGGCCCCGGCCTGCGCCTCGATGGACATGTTCGTCAATTACAACAAGCGGGGCGAGGCGTTCGCCGACGCGGTGGGCGAACTGGCCGCCGCGGGTCACTAGCCCGGTTCTCCCCGCTGCCGTCGTCGCCGGCGGCGAGCGCACCCGTGGAGGGGACGAGGATGACCGCCCGATCGGCGAAGCCGGCCCGGCCGAGCCCGGTGCGTCGGACCCCCGCGAAGGTGCGCCCGCTGCGGGCCGGCCGGCCCCCGGCCGGCCCGCGCGGGCTCTACACCCGGGCCAAGCGCGCCTGGGACCGCCCGTTGACGGCCTACTACCTCATCCTCGGCGCCCCCCTGCTGGTCATCGTCCTGGGGCTGGTGATGGTCTACTCGGCGTCACAGATCAAGGCCCTCCAGTCCGGGCTGGCGCCGTCGTACTTCTTCCGCAAGCAGCTCCTGGCGGCCGCCATCGGCGCCGGGTTGCTGCTGCTCGCCTCCCGGATGCCCGTGCGACGGCACCGGATGCTGGCGTACCCGCTGCTGGCCGGCTCGGTGTTCCTGCTCTGCCTGGTGCAGATCCCGGGCATCGGGGTCTCGGTCAACGGCAACCAGAACTGGCTCAGCCTGGGCGGCCCTTTCCAAGTGCAACCGAGCGAGTTCGGCAAGCTCGCGCTCGTCCTGTGGGCCGCCGACCTGCTCGCCCGCAAGGAGGAGAAGAAGCTGCTGACGCAGTGGAAGCAGCTGTTGGTTCCACTGACGCCGGTGACGTTTCTCCTGCTCGGGCTGATCATGCTCGGCGGCGACATGGGCACCACGATCATCCTCACCGCGATCCTCTTCGGGCTCCTGTGGTTGGCCGGCGCCCCGACCCGCCTCTTCGCGGCGGTGCTGGGCTCGGCCACGGTGCTCGGCGTACTGCTGATCAAGACCAGCGCCCACCGGATGTCCCGGCTCGCCTGCCTCGGCGCGACCGATCCGGGCCCCGGCGACCAGTGCTGGCAGGCCGTGCACGGCATCTACGCACTGGCCTCGGGCGGACTCTTCGGTTCCGGGCTCGGGGCGAGTATGGAAAAATGGGGAGAACTCCCTGAACCGCACACCGACTTCATCTTCGCCATCACCGGGGAGGAACTGGGACTGGCGGGGACGCTGTCGGTGCTCGCCCTCTTCGCGGCTCTAGGCTATGCGGGTATCCGCGTGGCCGGACGCACGGAGGACCCCTTCGTACGGTACGCAGCGGGAGGCGTGACCACCTGGATCATGGCTCAGGCCGTGATCAACATCGGTGCGGTGCTCGGTCTGTTGCCGATCGCCGGTGTCCCGCTGCCGCTGTTCTCCTACGGGGGCTCCGCCCTGCTGCCGACGATGTTCGCCGTCGGGCTGCTGATCGCCTTCGCGCGTGACGAGCCCGCCGCACGGGCGGCGTTGACGGCCCGGTCGGCGCGGAAGCCGGTGTCCGGAAGGAGACCGGCTGGGGTGAGATGGAAGACGATGAGACGGCGCGTTAAGAGGCGGCCGTCCGGAGAGCGGTGAATTTCGGTGCATGTCGTACTCGCCGGTGGGGGGACCGCCGGCCACATCGAGCCCGCGCTCGCCCTCGCGGACGCCCTGCGGAGGCAGGACCCGACCGTGGGGATCACGGCACTCGGCACGGAGCGCGGCCTGGAGACCCGACTGGTCCCCGAGCGCGGCTATGAGCTGGGCCTGATCCCGGCCGTGCCGCTGCCCCGCAAGCCCACCCCCGAACTGATCACCGTCCCCGGGCGGCTGCGCGGCACGATCAAGGCCGCCGAGCAGATCCTGGAGCGCACCAAGGCGGACTGCGTCGTCGGCTTCGGTGGCTACGTGGCGCTGCCCGGCTACCTGGCGGCCAAGCGGCTCGGGGTGCCGATCGTCGTCCACGAGGCCAACGCCCGCCCCGGCCTGGCCAACAAGATCGGCTCGCGGTACGCCAAGTACGTCGCCGTCAGCACGCCGGACAGCAAGCTGCGCGGCGCCCGTTACGTGGGTATTCCGCTGCGCCGTTCCATCGCCACCCTGGACCGGGCCGCGATGCGGCCCGAGGCGCGTGCCGCGTTCGGCCTCGACCCCAACCTGCCGACCCTGTTGGTGTCCGGCGGCTCCCAGGGCGCCCGCCGCCTGAACGAGGTCGTCCAGGCGGCCGTGCCCGCGCTCCAGCGCTCCGGCATCCAGGTGCTGCACGCGGTGGGACCGAAGAACGAACTGCCGCACGTCGACAACATGCCGGGGATGCCCCCCTACGTCCCGGTACCGTACGTGGACCGGATGGATCTCGCGTACGCCGCGGCCGACATGATGCTGTGCCGCGCGGGCGCGATGACCGTCGCCGAGCTGTCCGCCGTCGGGCTGCCGGCCGCCTTCGTCCCGCTGCCGATCGGCAACGGCGAACAGCGGCTCAACGCCCAGCCGCTGGTCAACGCGGGCGGTGGCCTGCTGGTCGACGACGCCCAGCTGACCCCGGACTGGGTGCAGAACAACGTGCTCCCGGTCCTCGGCGATCCGCACCGGCTGTACGAGATGTCCCGCTCGGCCTCGGAGTTCGGCCGCCGGGACGCCGACGAGTTGCTGGTCGGCATGGTCTACGACGCGATCGAGCAGCACCGCAAGTAGCGGACGAGAGAAGGCGGAGAGCGTGGCCGGACCGACCACCGCCAGGCGCGGAGCGAAGAAGTCACCGGCCGGCCCGCGCTCTTCGCCGCCCTCCGGCGGCCTGCGCCTCCGGCTTCCGACGCCTCGACTGCGCCGTCCGAGCCGCCGCGGTGTGATCATCATCGCGGTGCTCGCGGCGCTGCTCGGAGGGTTCGGCACCTGGGCGCTCTACGGCTCGGACTGGCTCCGGTTGGAGCGGGTCCGGGCGACCGGCACCGACGTGCTCACGCCGGCGGAGGTGGTCGCCGCCGCGGCCGCCCCCGTCAACGCGCCGCTCGCCTCGGTGGACACCGACGCGGTGCGGCGCCGACTGCTCGCCCGGCTCCCGCGCCTCAAGAGTGTTGAGGTCACCCGTTCATGGCCGCACACCCTCGGTCTGGAAGTGACCGAAAGGACGCCGGAACTGCTGCTGCAAACGAACGGGAAGTTCGAAGAGGTGGACGCGGAAGGTATCCGGTTCGCCACGGTGAGCCGCGCGCCCAAGGGTGTTCCGCTTCTGAACCTGTCGGTTTCCGACTCCCCGAGTTCGCACCGTTTCGGAACCGGTCGATTGCTGCGCGCCGCGGTCACCGTCGCCGGGGACCTCCCCGCCGCGGTCCGCAAGGACGTCCGCACCCTCCGGGTCCGCTCCTACGACTCCATCACCCTCGAACTCGCAGGTGGTCGCACGGTGATGTGGGGCAGCCGCGAACAGGGTGCGGAAAAGGCGAAGGTGCTGGCCGGGCTGTTGAAGGCCGCGCGTGACGCGCACCACTTCGACATCTCGGTCCCCAGTGCGCCCGCGGTGTCCGGGAGTTGACGTACCGCGCCGCAGGCCAGCACCCTGGATGGCTACGACTATGGGTGATCACATAGGGTGAAAAGAAAAACGGGAGGTTCGGCGTGTTCGTTGAACGCGCGCGCCTTGTCGACTTAGTGTCTCGTTCCAAAGGGACCGTGGGACCAGGAACACAGGCACAGTAACCCTAAACTTCAGGGTTAGGGTTTGGGTCGGCAGAGCGGACCATCCCTTCGGCATCAGTCGGCGTCCACACGCAATGTGCGGCGACGACACGTAAATCGAGGCGAGAGGCCTTCGACGTGGCAGCACCGCAGAACTACCTCGCAGTCATCAAGGTCGTCGGCATCGGCGGCGGTGGCGTGAACGCCATCAACCGGATGATCGAGGTCGGGCTCAAGGGCGTCGAGTTCATCGCGATCAACACCGATGCGCAGGCGTTGCTCATGAGCGACGCCGACGTCAAGCTCGACGTCGGCCGCGAGATGACGCGCGGACTCGGCGCCGGCGCCAACCCGGACGTGGGCCGCAAGGCGGCCGAGGACCACCGCGAGGAGATCGAGGAGGTCCTCAAGGGGGCCGACATGGTCTTCGTGACCGCGGGTGAGGGCGGCGGCACCGGCACCGGTGGTGCCCCGGTCGTCGCCAACATCGCCCGCTCGCTGGGGGCCCTGACGATCGGTGTGGTCACCCGGCCGTTCACCTTCGAGGGCCGCCGCCGCGCCAACCAGGCCGAGGACGGCATCGCGAGCCTTCGCGAAGAGGTCGACACCCTCATCGTGATCCCCAACGACCGTCTGCTGTCCATCTCGGACCGTCAGGTGAGCGTGCTGGACGCGTTCAAGTCCGCGGACCAGGTGCTGCTCTCGGGTGTCCAGGGCATCACCGACCTCATCACGACCCCGGGCCTGATCAACCTCGACTTCGCCGACGTCAAGTCCGTGATGTCGGAGGCCGGCTCCGCGCTCATGGGCATCGGCTCGGCGCGCGGCGACGACCGTGCGGTGGCCGCCGCGGAGATGGCGATCTCCTCGCCGCTGCTGGAGGCGTCCATCGACGGTGCCCGCGGCGTACTGCTCTCCATCTCCGGCGGGTCCGACCTCGGCCTCTTCGAGATCAACGAGGCCGCCCAGCTGGTCAGCGAGGCCGCGCACCCCGAGGCCAACATCATCTTCGGTGCGGTCATCGACGACGCGCTGGGCGACGAGGTCCGGGTCACCGTCATCGCCGCCGGGTTCGACGGCGGTCAGCCGCCGGCCCGCCGGGAAGCGCAGCAGGCCGGCATGCCCGCCCCGAAGCGCGAGGAGCCCGCCCCGGCGCCGGTCCGCCCGACGGTGCCCCCGGCCGACCCGCCGCGCACGGCGCCGGCGTTCGGCGGCCTCGGTGCCGTCCCGCCGGTCCGGGACGAGTCCTCGGTGTCGTCCGACTCCTCGTCGCTGGGCGAGGTCTCCGCCCCGCCGACCGGCGGTCCTTCGGTTCCCCCGGCCCGTCCGTACTCGGACTCCGCGGCCGAGGAGCTGGACGTCCCCGACTTCCTGAAGTGATGTAAAGCACCGACGTGATAGGGCAACAGCACCACGAGAGCGGCGCGCACTTCGCCTTCACCGACAGGTGGGGCGGGGTGAGCGCCGCTCCGTATGAGCAGCTCAACCTGGGCGGCGCGGTGGGCGACGACCCCGCGGCCGTCCGTACCAACCGCGACCTGGCGGCCCGGGAACTGGGCCTCGACCCGGCCGCGGTGGTCTGGATGAACCAGGTCCACGGCCGGGACGTGGCCGTGGTCGACGGACCCTGGGGGGAGGGCGACGTCCCGTCCGTGGACGCGGTGGTGACCACCCGTCGGGGACTGGCGCTGGCCGTACTGACCGCCGACTGCACCCCGGTCCTGCTCGCCGACCCGGTCGCCGGGGTCGCGGGAGCCGCGCACGCCGGGCGCCCCGGCCTGGTCGCCGGGGTCGTGCCGGCGGTCGTCGCGGCGATGACCGCCCGGGGCGCGGAGCCGTCCCGGATCCTCGCACACGTCGGTCCCGCGGTCTGCGGGCGCTGCTACGAGGTGCCCGAGGCGATGCGCGCCGACGTCGCCGCGGTGGTGCCCGAGGCGTGGGCGACCACCTCCTGGGGCACCCCGTCGGTGGATGTCACCGCCGGGGTTCGGGCCCAACTCGCCGCGGCCGGTGTGCGGTTGCGCACGCAATCACCCCTCTGTACCCGTGAGTCGGCGGACCACTTCTCGTACCGTCGCGACCGCACGACCGGGCGGCTCGCGAGCTACGTCTGGCTCGGGGACGTCCCCGGAGAGGCTGCGCCGTGAGCGACGTTCGCAAAACGCAACTGGCCGACAACCTGGCGCGGGTGGAGGATCGTATCTCCACGGCCTGTGCCAAGGCCGGCCGGGCGCGTGACGAGGTCACGCTGATCGTCGTCACCAAGACCTACCCCGCGAGCGACGTCCGTCTGCTCGCGGAGCTGGGGGTCCGTCAGGTCGCCGAGAACCGTGACCAGGAGGCGGCGCCCAAGGCGGCCGAATGTGCTGATTTGTCGCTCACTTGGCACTTCGTCGGTCAATTGCAGACCAACAAGGTGCGATCCGTGGCCCGTTATGCCGGGATCGTGCAGTCGATCGACCGACCGCGGCTCGCCACCGCACTGTCCAAGGAGGCGGTGCGTTCCGGGCGCGAGCTGGGTTGCCTGATCCAGGTGGCGCTTGACGCCGACTCAGGCGAAACGGGGCGGACCACCGGGGACCGCGGCGGGGCGGCGCCGGAGGGCGTCGCCGAACTCGCCGACGCGATCGCCGGTTCCCAAGGGCTGCGGCTGGACGGCCTGATGACCGTCGCGCCGCTGGCCGGGCCGTACGCGGGACGTCAACGCGCCGCTTTCGAGCGGCTCATGGAAATCTCATCCGACCTGCGCGCGAACCATCCTGCTGCCACCATGGTGTCGGCAGGGATGAGTGCGGACCTTGAGGACGCGGTGGCTGCCGGGGCGACACATGTGCGCATCGGTACCGCGGTACTCGGAGTCCGACCACGGCTCGGGTAACGTCGCCAAGCAAGTCGGACCACAGCACAAAATATGGTCATTCCCGCAGGAAGCGGGCAGGCCGAGTGGATCCAAGGCCCCCGGTGACGGAGCCGATCCACCACAGAGCGGAGGACGCAGAGAATGGCCGGCGCGATGCGCAAGATGGCGGTCTACCTCGGCCTCGTGGAGGACGATGGGTACGACGGCCGGGGGTTCGACCCCGACGACGAGTTCGAGCCCGAGCTTGACCCGGAGCCCGACCGCGGGCGGCGGCAGCAGCATCAAGTGCAGCCCGAAACACGCCCGGAACGGGAGGAACCGGTCCGCGCCGTAACGCCCCCCGCTCCGCGTGAACCCGCCCCGCTCGCCGCGGAAAGCGGACGACCCGCGCGTATCGCCCCCGTGGCATCCATCACACCCGAACGTCCGAACCTGGAGAAGAACGCACCGGTGATCATGCCCAAAGTTGTGTCCGAGCGGGAGCCTTACCGCATCACCACACTTCACCCCCGGACCTACAACGAAGCCCGTACCATCGGGGAACACTTCCGTGAGGGCACTCCGGTGATCATGAATCTCACGGAGATGGACGACACGGACGCGAAGCGACTTGTCGACTTTGCGGCCGGTCTGGTCTTCGGACTGCACGGCAGCATTGAGCGGGTGACGCAGAAGGTGTTCCTGTTGTCGCCTGCTAACGTCGATGTCACGGCGGAGGACAAGGCCCGTATCGCAGAGGGCGGGTTCTTCAACCAAAGCTGAGACGCAACACCGGGCACACCAGGGCCGTAAGGTCTGACGGAGAACCAAGGGGAGAGGGAAGCGCGAGATGAGTGTCGCTGGTCAGGTGATCTACATCGCGCTGTATTGCTTCCTGATCCTCCTGATCTTCCGACTGGTGATGGACTACGTGTTCCAGTTCGCCCGTTCATGGCAACCCGGCAAGGCGATGGTGGTGATTCTTGAGGCCACCTACACTGTCACCGATCCGCCACTCAAGCTTCTGCGGCGGGTCATCCCGCCGCTGCGTCTCGGGGGCGTGGCGCTCGACCTGTCCTTCTTCGTATTGATGATCATCGTCTACATCCTGATCACCGTCGTGAGAACGGTGTTGTTGGTGTGAACGATACGGTCTTGCCGATTGCCGACGACTACGTTGAGGTGAAGTAGAGATGCCGTTGACCCCCGAGGACGTGCGGAACAAGCAGTTCACGACCGTCCGCCTCCGAGAAGGCTATGACGAGGACGAGGTCGATGCCTTCCTCGACGAGGTCGAGGGCGAACTGACCCGCCTGCTCCGGGAGAACGAGGACCTGCGCGCCAAGCTGGCCGCCGCCACTCGTGCCGCCGCGCAGAACCAGCAGCAGGGTCTGCGCAAGGGTCCCGACCAGCAGCAGGAGCAGCAGCAGCGGCCGGGGGCTCCGGTGCCCGCCGCCATATCCGGTCCGCAGCCGGTTCCGCCGCAGCAGCAGGGGATGGGTGGCCCGCCCCAACTGCCCGGTGGTGCACCGCAGCTGCCCCCCGGTCCCGGTGGCCACGGTCCTGGTGGCCACGGTCCGCAGGGCCCGCACGGCCCCGGCCCGATGGGCCCGGGCGGCCCCATGGGCGGTCCGCTCGGTGGTCCCGGACAGCAACTGCCGCAGCCGGCCCAGCAGCAGGGCGGCCCCGGTGGTGACAGCGCGGCCCGCGTGCTGTCGCTGGCACAGCAGACCGCCGACCAGGCGATCGCGGAGGCCCGTTCCGAGGCCAACAAGATCGTCGGCGAGGCGCGCAGCCGTGCCGAGGGCCTGGAGCGGGACGCCCGCGCCAAGGCCGACGCGCTGGAGCGGGACGCGCAGGAGAAGCACCGCGTGGCGATGGGCTCGCTGGAGTCGGCCCGCGCGACGCTGGAGCGCAAGGTCGAGGACCTGCGGGGCTTCGAGCGCGAGTACCGCACCCGTCTGAAGTCGTACCTGGAGAGCCAGCTGCGTCAGCTGGAGAACCAGTCCGACGACTCGCTGGCCCCGCCGCGGACCCCGGCTGCCGCCTCGCTGCCGCCGTCGCCGTCGATGGCGTCGGCCGGTGCGGGCACCATGGGCGGCAACCACACCATGGGTGGCGGCCCGTCGATGGGCGGCAACCACTCCATGAGCAGCCCGTCCAGCGGCGGTCCGTCCTACGGCGGCCAGCAGCAGATGTCGCCGGCGATGACCCAGCCGATGGCGCCGGTGCGGCCGCAGGGCCCGTCGCCGATGCAGCAGACGCCGTCGCCGATGCGCGGCTTCCTCATCGACGAGGACGACAACTGACGCACGGCTGACGCCGGTACGGCGCACAGAGTCGGCAATCAGGGCCGGGCCCCGAGGGAGTTCCCTCGGGGCCCGGCCCTTTTGCTGCCCTCCTCCTTGTGGGGGGCGCGGTCGGTGGCGCGAGGGGGCGGACAAGAGTGCAGGCCCCGGCGCGGAGTGCGCCGGGGCCTGCGGGCGGGCCGTGCGGCCCGGTCGTGCTTGCCGTGCTTCCGTGCTCCGTTACGCCTTGCGGAGGTGGAAGGTCAGGGACAGGGCCTCGTCGGTGAAGGCCGGGCCGTAGGACCCGTCCGGTTCGCCGGCGGCGAAGTCGGTGGCCAGCACCTCGTCGGAGATCAGGGCGGTGTGGTCGGCCAGGGCCGTCCGCACCTCGTCGTCGTCGGCCGTCCAGCGCAGCGCGATCCGGTCGGCGACGTCCAGGCCGCTGTTCTTGCGGGCCTCCTGGATCAGCCGGATCGCGTCGCGGGCCAGGCCGGCGCGGCGCAGCTCCGGGGTGATCTCCAGGTCCAGGGCGACCGTCGCGCCCGCGTCGGAGGCCACCGACCAACCCTCGCGCGGGGTTTCGGTGATGATGACCTCCTCCGGGGTGAGGGCGACGGTCTCGCCGTCCACCTCGACGCTCGCCGTGCCGTCGCGCAGCGCGAGCGAGAGGGCGGCGGCGTCCGCGGTGGCGACGGCCTTGGCGACCGCCTGGACGCCCTTGCCGAACCGCTTGCCCAGGGCCCGGAAGTTGGCCTTGGCGGTGGTGTCCACCAGGGAGCCGCCCACCTCGGAGAGGGAGGCCAGCGAGCTGACGTTCAGCTCCTCGGCGATCTGGTCGCGCAGGTCGGCGGAGAGGTCCGCGAAGCCGTGCGCGCCGACCAGCGCGCGGGACAGCGGCTGGCGGGTCTTCACCCCGGACTCGGCGCGGGTGGCGCGGCCCAGTTCGACCAGGCGGCGCACCAGCTGCATCTGCGCGGAGAGCGCCGGGTCGATCAGCGTGCGGTCGGCGACCGGCCAGGTGGTGAGGTGCACCGAGTCCGGGGCGTCCGGGCTGACCGGAACGACCAGGTCCTGCCAGACCCGTTCGGTGATGAACGGGACGAGCGGGGCCATCAGCCGGGTGACGGTCTCGATGACGTCGTGGAGGGTGCGCAGCGCGGCGGCGTCGCCCTGCCAGAAGCGGCGGCGGGAGCGGCGCACGTACCAGTTGGAGAGGTCGTCGACGAAGGCGGAGAGCAGCTTGCCGGCGCGCTGGGTGTCGAAGCCCTCCAGGGCGTCGGTCACCCCCTCCACCAGGCTGTTGAGCTCGCCGAGCAGCCAACGGTCCAGCAGCGGGCGCTCCGCCGGGGCCGGGTCGGCCGCGGACGGCGCCCACTGGGCGGTGCGGGCGTAGAGCGCCTGGAAGGCGACGGTGTTCCAGTACGTCAGCAGTGTCTTGCGGACGACTTCCTGGATGGTGCCGTGGCCGACCCGGCGGGCCGACCAGGGGGAGCCGCCGGCGGCCATGAACCAGCGGACCGCGTCGGCGCCGTGCCGGTCCATCAGCGGGATCGGCTGGAGGGTGTTGCCCAGGTGCTTGGACATCTTCCGGCCGTCCTCGGCGAGGATGTGGCCCAGGCAGACGACGTTCTCGTACGAGGACTTGTCGAAGACGAGCGTGCCGACGGCCATCAGCGTGTAGAACCAACCGCGGGTCTGGTCGATGGCCTCGGAGATGAACTGCGCCGGGTACCGCTTCTCGAAGAGCTCCTTGTTGCGGTACGGGTAGCCCCACTGTGCGAACGGCATCGAGCCGGAGTCGTACCAGGCGTCGATGACCTCCGGGACGCGGACCGCGGTCAGCGTGCAGCCCTCGTGGGTGCAGCCGAAGGTGACCGCGTCGATGAACGGGCGGTGCGGGTCCAGGCCGGACTGGTCGGTGCCGGTCAGTTCGGACAGCTCGGTGAGCGAGCCGACGCAGGTGAGGTGGCCCTCCTCGCAGCGCCAGATGGGCAGCGGGGTGCCCCAGTAGCGGTTGCGGGACAGCGCCCAGTCGATGTTGTTGTTCAGCCAGTCGCCGAACCGGCCGTGCTTGACCGACTCCGGGAACCAGTTGGTGTTCTCGTTCTCCCGCAGGAGGGCGTCCTTGACCGCGGTGGTGCGGATGTACCAGGACGGCTGGGCGTAGTAGAGCAGCGCCGTGTGGCAGCGCCAGCAGTGCGGGTAGCTGTGCTCGTAGGCGAGGTGGCGGAAGAGCAGGCCGCGGGCGTCGAGGTCGGCGACCAGCGCCTCGTCGGCCTTCTTGAAGAACTGGCCGCCGACGAGCGCCAGCTGCTCCTCGAAGGTGCCGTCCGGACGGACCGGGTTGATCACCGGGAGGCCGTACGCGCGGCAGGTCCTCAGGTCGTCCTCACCGAACGCGGGGGCCTGGTGGACCAGGCCGGTGCCGTCCTCGGTGGTGACGTACTCGGCGTTGACGACGAAGTTGGCGCCGTCGAGGTCGACGAGCTGGAAGGGGCGCTCGTAGGCCCAGCGCTCCATCTCGCGGCCGGTGAAGGACTCGCCGGTGGCCGTCCAGCCTTCGCCCAGCGCCTTCTCCAGCAGCGGCTCGGCGACGACCAGCTGCTCGGTGCCGTCGGTGGCGACGACGTAGGTGACGTCGGGGTGCGCGGCGACGGCGGTGTTGGAGACCAGGGTCCAGGGGGTGGTCGTCCAGATCAGCAGCGCGGCGCGGCCGGCCAGCGGGCCGGAGGTCAGCGGGAGGCGGACGAAGACCGAGGGGTCGACGACCGTCTCGTAGCCCTGCGCCAGCTCGTGGTCCGACAGGCCGGTGCCGCAGCGCGGGCACCAGGGGGCGACGCGGTGGTCCTGGACCAGCAGGCCCTTGGAGAAGATCTCCTTCAGGGACCACCACACCGACTCGATGTAGTCGGGGTCCATGGTGCGGTACGGGGCGTCCAGGTCCGTCCAGTAACCCATCCGCGTGGTCAGCTCGCCGAAGGCGTCGGTGTGCCGGGTCACCGACTCGCGGCACTTGGCGTTGAACTCGGCGATGCCGTACGCCTCGATGTCCTTCTTGCCGTTGAAGCCCAGCTCCTTCTCCACGGCCAGCTCGACCGGGAGGCCGTGGCAGTCCCAGCCGGCCTTGCGGTCGACGTGGTAGCCCTGCATCGTGCGGAACCGGGGGAAGACGTCCTTGAAGACGCGGGCCTCGATGTGGTGGGCGCCGGGCATGCCGTTGGCCGTCGGGGGGCCCTCGTAGAAGACCCACTCGGGGCGGCCCTCGGACTGCTGGAGGGTGCGGGCGAAGACCTTCCGCTCCTGCCAGAAGTCGAGCACCGCGTGCTCCAGGGCGGGCAGGTCTACCTGGGCTGGTACCGGGCGGTACTGGGGTGTGGGACTCATCGGTTCCTCCGGCGGACACCTGGGTGCGTTCTCCGACCGGAGGGACGAGAGCACGGGCTCCCGCGGTACCACCCTCCTTGACGGCGCTTCGCGCACCGTCCCCTCATTGGGGTCGCGCTGCCGGTTCTAGTGGCCCCGGGGCGATCCGTGGGCTTTCTTCCGGCGGCTCCGGGGTGATCTTCACGTCATGCACGCCCCCGGGCTCGCACCGTCCCCGGGTCGCTGCTGGCTGCGTACGACGCTACTCGTCCCATCAATGCCTTTCGCTGCGCCCAGTGTAAAGGGCCGTGCCGACGGGGGCCGACCGGTTTACGGGCTGCCGGATCGGGCCGCTCGGGCGGGGCGGCGCGGCACCGTCCGTCCGGCCGGCGGGTGACCCGAATGGCAAAGTCGGCAGACCGTCTCATTCCGGGCGGATTACCGCGGCCGCGGCGGGGCACAACCGAGGCAGACCGGACGTACGGTCCCGGTGGCGGGGGTGGCCGGGCGGTGCGTCCCGTTGCCGCGCGTCGCGCGGCGATTTATCGTTCCCGTCACGATTCGTGCACAAGATCACATATGTGAAGGGGTCGCGGCCATGGTGGCGAAGAAGACCGCCGCGGAGAAGGGCACGACGTCCGCCGGGCCCGCTGACGAGGACGTCGCGCAGCAGTCCACCCACGAGGAGGCGGCCGGGCACCCGGCGGCCCCGAAGAAGGCCGCGCCGAAGAACGCGGCCGCGCGGAAGGCGCCGGCCAAGAAGGTGCCGGCCAAGAAGGCGGCTGCCGCCGGGGACGCGGCCAAGAAGGCGGCTCCGAAGAAGACGGCCGCCAAGAAGGCGGCGAAGAAGGCGACCGCCCCGAAGGCGGCCGGGGCGGCGGCCGCGTCGGAAGCGGAGAAGACGGGAGCCAAGACGGTGGTGGCGAAGAAGACGGCGGCCGCGTCCGCCCCGCACGGCGCGGGCTCCGCGGTGCGGCCGGCCAGCCCGGCCACGACCCCCCAGGAGCTCGCGGTGCGTCCCGGTGAGGACCCCTGGACGCCGGAGGAGGTCGCCGAGGCGCGGTCCGACCTGATGGCGGAGGTGGGCCGGCTGCGGGCCGAGATCGTGTCCGCCGAGGACGCCATCGCCGGTCTGATGCGGGACTCGGGGGACGGCGCGGGCGACGACGAGGCGGACACCGGGACCAAGAACATCACCCGCGAGCACGAGCTGGCGCTGGCCTCCAACGCCCGGGAGATGCTGCACCAGACCGAGCGCGCCCTCGGCCGGCTGGACGCCGGTACGTACGGCCTGTGCGAGAACTGCGGCCGGCCGATCGGCAAGGCGCGGATGCAGGCGTTCCCGCGGGCGACCCTCTGCGTGGAGTGCAAGCAGAAGCAGGAGCGGCGCTGAGCCGATCGCCGGTGCCGCGGCGGCGCGTTGCGGGGCGGTACCCGTCCGGCCCGCCGCCGCGGGCACGTGCCGTACTCTCGTGGTCAGCCGGGCCGGGGCCCGGCGGATGAGTCGACGGGCTGAGGGACGCACACGTGGCAGAGGCGGAACGCATCACCGGTACGCCGGAATCCGAGCCGGGTTCCGGGGCGGATCACGCGGCGGGATCCGAAGGGGGAGGGACGGCGGAGGGCGCGCGGCCCACCGGGCGCGGCAAGCGGCGGATCACCGCCCTGTTGCTGGTGGCCGCGGTCGTCTACCTGCTCGATCTGGGCAGCAAGCTCGCGGTGGTCGCCAAGCTGGAGCACCATGCGCCGGTCGAGGTGATCGGGACGCTGTTGCAGTTCAGCGTGATCCGCAACCGCGGCGCCGCGTTCGGGTTCGGCGAGGCGCTGACCGTCCTGCTGACCGTGATCGCCGCGGTGGTGATCGTGGTGATCGCCCGGATCGCCCGCAAGCTCCACAGCCTCCCGTGGGCGATCGCGCTGGGGCTGCTGCTGGGCGGCGCGTTCGGCAACCTCACCGACCGGATCTTCCGTTCGCCGGGTGTCTTCCGGGGCGCGGTGGTGGACTTCATCGCCCCCGCGCACTTCGCGGTCTTCAACCTCGCGGACTCCGCGATCGTCTGCGGCGGCGTGCTGATCGTGCTGCTGTCCTTCCGGGGTCTGGACCCCGACGGCACGGTCCACAAGGACTGACGTCCCGGCCCCGGGGCCGTAGGTCCCGGGGCCGGAGCCCTCCGCCGGGCGGGGCAGTGCCGCGGGACTGCCATACTCGTGGGGTGAGCACGCTTCCCGAGATCCGCACCCTGCCCGTACCGGATGGCCTGGAGGGCGAGCGCGTGGACGCCGCGCTGGCCCGCATGTTCGGCTTCTCCCGCACGAAGGCGGCCGAGCTCGCCTCGGCCGGCAAGGTCCGGGTCGACGGCTCCGAGGTGATGAAGTCCGAGCGGGTGCACGGGGGTGCCTGGCTGGAGGTCGAGATGCCGGCGGCCGCCGCGCCGGTGGAGATCGTCGCGGAGCCGGTCGAGGGCATGGAGATCGTGCACGACGACGAGGACGTCGTGGTGATCGGCAAGCCCGTGGGCGTCGCCGCGCACCCCAGCCCCGGTTGGACCGGCACCACGGTCATCGGCGGCCTGGCCGCGGCCGGCTACCGGATCTCCACGTCCGGGGCGGCCGAGCGGCAGGGCATCGTGCACCGCCTCGACGTCGGCACCTCCGGGCTGATGGTGGTCGCCAAGTCGGAGCGGGCCTACACCTCGCTGAAGCGCCAGTTCAAGGAGCGGGTGCCGGACAAGCGGTACCACGCGCTGGTGCAGGGGCACCCGGACCCGATGAGCGGCACCATCGACGCCCCCATCGGGCGGCATCCGAACCACGACTACAAGTGGGCGGTCACCGCCGACGGCAAGGCGTCGGTCACCCATTACGACCTGATCGAGGCGTTCCGGGCGGCCAGTCTGCTGGACATCAAGCTGGAGACGGGGCGCACGCACCAGATCCGGGTGCACATGTCCGCGCACCGGCACCCCTGCGTCGGCGACCTGACCTACGGCGCGGATCCGACGCTCGCCAAGCGGCTGGGCGTCTCCCGGCAGTGGCTGCACGCGGTCCGGCTGGGCTTCGAGCACCCCTCGGACGGGCGCTGGGTCGAGTTCGAGAGCGCCTATCCGGCGGACCTCCAGCACGCGCTGGACACCGTTCGCGAAGAGAGCCACTGACGTCGTCGGGGCGAACGGCTCGGGGCGGTCGGCGAACAAGCGCGGAACAACTCGTTCCGCGAAAGTGGGCATCTGATCACTTCATGGCAGGCTTGGGGCGGAAAGTGATCGAAATCGACCGTCCCGGAGCGTAGTCACCGTGGATCAGTTGGCCCTGCTGTTCGTCCTGCTCCTCGGAGCGGTGGTGATGGTTCCGCTCGGCGATCGGCTGGGCCTGCCCTCGCCCGTGCTGATGACGCTCGCCGGGGCGGTGCTGGCGTTGCTGCCGTTCGTGCCCAACGTCCAGGTGCCGCCCGAGTACATCCTGCCGATCGTGCTGCCACCGCTGCTGTACGCGGCGGTCCAGCGCACCTCCTGGCGGCAGTTCACCGCCAACCTCCGGCCGATCTTCCTGCTCGCCGTGCTGCTGGTGTTCGCCACCACGGCGGCGGTCGCGGCGGTCGCGCAGGCGGTGGTGCCCGGGATGCCGGTGGCCGCCGCGGTGGTGCTGGGCGCGCTGGTCGCCCCGCCCGACCCGGTGGCGGCCACCGCGGTGGCCGGCAAGCTCGGCCTGCCCCGCCGCATGGTCTCCATCCTGGAGGGCGAGGGGCTCTTCAACGACGTCACCGCGATCGTGCTGTACCACGTCGCGCTGGCCGCGGTGATCAGCGGCAGCTTCTCGGTGCCCGGCGCGGTGGGGTCGCTCGTGCTCTCCGCCGTCGTCGCCATAGCGGTCGGTCTGGTGCTCGGCTGGGTCGCGAACCAGTTGATGGGGCGGTTGGGCGACCCGACGTTGCAGATCGGCCTGACGCTGCTGGTGCCGTTCGTGTCCTACGTGCTGGCAGAGGAGTTCAAGGGCTCCGGCGTGCTCGCGGTGCTGACCTGCGGGCTGTTCCTCGCGGAGTACGCGGTCGACGCGGACGACGTGCTGGGGCGGCTGGCCGGCTACACCTTCTGGGAGGTGGTCGACACCCTCGTCACCGGGGTCGCGTTCGGACTGATCGGCCTGGAACTGCACAACATCATCGGCGCCGCGTCCGGCCGCTGGGCCGAGATGCTCGGCGCCGGCGCCGCGGTGGTCGCCGTGGTCGTCGCGGTGCGCCTGGTGTGGCTGCTGCCCGCCGCCTGGCTCGCCAAGCGGATGCACAAGCGCCGGGACATCGACGAGGACATCCCGATGAGCTGGCGCGAGACCGTCATCATGTGGTGGTCGGGGATGCGCGGGGTGGCCTCGGTGGCGCTGGCGCTGGCCATCCCCTTCGGCGTGGACGGCGGGCCCTTCCCGGCCCGCGACGAGATCCTCTTCATCGCCTTCGCGGTGGTGCTCGCCACCCTGATCATCCAGGGGCTGACGCTGCCCTGGCTGGTGCGCAGGCTTCGGGTGCGGGCCGACACCGACGCCGCGGACGCGCTGGAGCGCGAGCTGGCGCTCCGGGTGATCAAGGCGTCCAAGCGGCGGCTGAAGGAGGTCCTGGAGGTCGAGGAGGTCGCCGACGAGGTCGCCGACCAACTGGCCCGTCGGGCGTACGACATCGGGGCCCGGATCGCGCCGGACATCGTCGACGACGAGCGGCGTGAGCTGTTCGACCAGCGCATCTCCCGGTTGAAGAAGGTGCAGCGGATCCAGAACGAGATGCTCTCGGCCGCCCGGCACGAGGTGCTGGCGGCGCGCAGCGAGCCGGGCGCCGATCCGGAGATCGTCGACCGGGTGCTGCGCCACCTGGACGTGCGGAGCCTGCGGGCCACCCCGTAGGCCCGGGGGACGGGCCTACGAGACGGCGGCCGGTCAGCGCTCCCCGGGGCCCGTGCCGCCCCTGGGGTCCGTGCCGCCGGTGGGGTCCACCGGGCCGGGCGGGGGCACGCGCGGCGTCTCGTGGGGCACCGGGGCCGCCGCGGTGGCGATCCGCGGCAGCGCGTAGGCGTGCTCGGTCCGCAACCACTCGATCATGCGCTCGCGCACCTGGCAGCGCACCGCCCACACGGCGTCCGCGTCCCGGGCGGTGGCCAGCGCGCGCACCACGATGGTGGACGGGGTGGTGTCGGTGACCACCAGGCTCCAGGACCGGCCGTCCCAGTCCGGGGACTCCTGGAGCAGTTCGTGCAGGTGCTGGCGCATCTTCTCCACCGGCGCGGAGTGGTCCAGGTGGAAGAAGACCGCGCCGGTCATCTGGGCGCCGCCGCGCGACCAGTTCTCGAACGGCTTGCTGGTGAAGTACGACACCGGCATCGTGATCCGGCGCTCGTCCCAGGTCCGCACGCTCAGGAACGTCAGCGTGATCTCCTCGACCGTGCCCCACTGGCCGTCCACGACCACGGTGTCGCCGATGCGCACCATGTCGCCGAACGCGATCTGCAGCCCGGCGAAGAGGTTGCCCAGGGTGGACTGGGCGGCGATGCCGGCGACGATGCCCAGCAGTCCGGCCGACGCCAGGACGGACGTGCCGACCGCCCGCATCTGCGGGAACGTCAGCAGCATCGAGGCCGCCGCGACCACGATCACCACCGCCGTGACCACCCGCTGGATCAGCGTCACCTGCGTCCGCACCCGGCGCACCCGCGCCGCGTCCCGGGCGCCGGCCGCGTAGCGCGCGTACGACGACTCCACGATCGCCGCCGCGGCCCGCACCAGCAGCCAGGCGGTGGCCGCTATCAGCACCAGGGTCAGGGCCTGGCCTATGCCCGCCGCGTGGTGCACCACGACGGGGATCTCGGTCTGGAGGTAGGACCCGAGCAACAGGGCCGCGGCGAGCATCAGTTGGAGCGGTATCCGGCAGCGCCGCAGCAGTCCCCACAGGGGGGTCTCCGGGTGGCGGGTGTCGATCCGTTGCAGGGTCCGGTCGATCAACCAGACCACGACGAGGGTGACCACGAGCGAGCCGCCGATGACGACGATCGGGCGCAGCACGGCCTCCAGGGACACGTGACTCCTCCTTGGTGCGGTGTGCTCCTGCCAGTCCCGACGACGGTAGCTGGCACGATGGGGGCAGAGCGATCCAACCCCAGGGAAGTGATGTCTGTGCCCGCCTCCGCCGAGCCCGCGACCAGCGGTTCCTCCACCATCGTGCTGTTCCATTCGGTGTGCGGGCTGCGCCCCGCCGTGCACGCCGACGCGGACCGGTTGCGGGCCGCCGGCCACGAGGTGATCGTGCCGGACCTGTTCGGCGGGCGGACCGCGGACTCGGTCGCCGACGGCATCGTGATCAAGGACGAGATCGGCAAGGAGGAGTTGCTCCGGCGCGCCGTCGCGGCGGCCGCACCGCACTCCGACCGCGGACTGGTCTACGCCGGGTACTCCTTCGGCGGTGCCGTCGCGCAGAACCTCGCCCTCGGCGACGAGAAGGCGCGCGGGCTGCTGCTGATGCACGGCACCTCCGACATCGCCGACGGCGCCAGCGCCGACGACCTGCCGGTGCAGTTGCACGTGGCCGACCCCGACCCGTTCGAGCCGCACGACTGGCTGAACGCCTGGTACCTGCGGATGCGCCGGGCCGGTGCCGACGTCGAGGTGTACCGCTACGCCGGCGCCGGCCACCTCTTCACCGACCCCGACCTGCCGGACCACGACGCGGAGGCCGCCGAGCGCGCCTGGAAGGTGGCGCTGGGCTTCCTGGCGGACCTGCCCGAGCGGGGCTGAGCGGCGGCCGGGTGGGCTCGGGCGGGCGGGTTCCGGAGGGTTCGAGACCTCCGGAGCGCCCGCCCGGGCCCCGTCACCGGCGTTGCGGCGGCGGTCAGTTCCCCTTGGTCGGGTCCTTCTCGCCCTTGGCGATGCCCTCGCCGCCCTTGCCGTCGCCCTTGCCGGCGTCCCTGCCCTTGGCCGGGCCGAACTCCTTGTCGATCATCTTGCGGAAGTTGGCCCGCGCGAGCTCGTTGTACTGCTCCTGCGTCATCTGCTGCTGCGGGATCTCCGCCATCGTCAGCTTCTTGTCGCCGTGCATGAAGGTCGGGGTGCCGCGTACGCCCTTGCGGCCGAACAGCGCCGACATCTCCATCGCCCAGCGGTCGTACGTGCCGTCCTTGACCTGCTTCTCGAACGCCTTGTTGCCCTTCAGCCCCGGCACGTCCGCGGCGACCTTCAGCAACTCCGCGTCCTTGGCGTAGAGGTCCTCGCGCTCGTCGGGGTGGAACTTCGTCGAGTACAGCGCCGACTTGTACTTCAAGAACGCCTCGGGGCTGACGTTCAGCGCCGCGCCCAGTGCGCTCAGGGCGTTCTTGGAGCCCTCGCCGCCCTGCATGTCGTCGATGAACGCGTACAGGGTGAAGCGGACCTTGAAGCGGCCGTCCTGGACGTCCTTGGCCAGCTCCTCGCCGGTGCTCTGCTCGAAGGCCGCGCAGGCCGGGCAGCGGACGTCCTCGAAGACCTCCAGGGTGTCCTTGGCGCCCTTGTCGCCGATCAGGATCTCGGTGCCGTTCTTGCCCTGGGTGTGCGCCGGGGTGACCAGCTTGGCCTCCTTGGCGGCCTCCCAGCCGGTCGGCTCGTTGGCCTTCAGCACGGCGAAGCCGATGCCGCCGGCGACCACCAGGACGCCGACGACCGAGGCCGCCACGACGAGTTGCCGGCGCAGCCGCTCCCTCTTCTTCTCCTTGTCCCGCTGGGCGCGGATCCGCTCGCGGGCGGCCTGCTTGTTCTCCTGGGTGTTCCGGTTGCTCATGGGGGGTGTCCGATCCTTCGGTGCTGCGCTGGTTGACGTGCGGAACGGGTGTCAGACGGCGGTCGGGAACGGGGGACCGCGGCGGCGTACGCAGTGCGCGAGGAAGGGGAGCGGGCGGGCCGGCGCCGGCGGGCGCGGCGGCGGGCGGTGGGCGCGGGGCGCCACGGCGGCGCGGACCACCGCGGCCGCGGTCCGCAGCGGCCGGACGGCACCGGCCCCGGCCGCCCGCAGCAGGGCCCCGAGCGCCGCCTCCCCGCGGTGCAGCCAGCCGGCCGCGAGCAGGCCGACGGTCAGGTGCGCGGCGAGCAGCAGCCAGCCGGCGGCCGGCTGGACCGCGGGCAGGCCGTGCGGGAGGGCGGTGGGTGCCGCCGGGCCGGCGCCGCCCCGACACAGCAGGTCCACCCCGACGGTGTGCAGCGGGCCGGCGAGCGGGCCGCCGGCCGGGCCGTAGCACGCCTGCTGCCCGGTGGTGAAGACGGTGTCGGCGGCGAGCTCCAGGGGGACCAGCAGGGCGGCGGTCCGCCCGTAGCCGCGCTCCCGGCCGGCGTGCGCGTAGGCCGCGGTGAAGACCGCGGCGCAGACCGCGGCGAGCGTCGCCGGCGGCAGCGGGGCGTGTGAGAGCAGGACGTGCGAGGCGGCGGACAGGGTGACGCACAGTGCGGTGAACAGTGCCGCCCGGACCGCCCTCAACCGCTCCCCGGGCGGGGCCCCGGTCCGGGCCGCCGGGCGGACTCCCCTCCCCTGCATGGCCGGGAGTCTGCCATGGGCACGACCAGAATCCGGGTCAAGATTTGGCATCGGCCGGCGTGCGCGGAGCACGCCGGCCGACGCCGGTGCCGGGGGCGGGCCCGGCCGTCAGGACCCTGGGGTCACTTCTTGAGGTTCTTCTCCACCTGGGCGCTGAAGTCCGCGGCCGAGGACGGCGCGACCGGGCCCTGCGCGGTCTGGGTGCCCAGGACCTTGCCGTTCAGCTTGATGGTCGGGGTGCTGTGGACGTCCTTGTGCGAGTCGAACTCCTTGGACATCGCCATCGCCCAGGCGTTGTACGTGCCGTCCTTGACCGCCTTCTGGAAGGCGGCGTTGCCCTTGAGCGCCGGGACGGTGTCGGCGACCTTGATCAGGTAGCTGTCGTCGGCGAACTTGTCCGGGCCGGTCTCGTCCGGGTGGAACTCCTTGGAGAACAGCGCGTACTTGTACTTCAAGAAGGCGTCCGGGGAGACGTTCAGCGCGGCGCCCAGGGCGCTCAGCGCGTTCTTGGAACCGGTGCCCTGGAGGTTGTTGTCCAGGAACGTGCCGAGGTGGTAGGTCGCCTTGTACGTGCCGTCGCTGATGTCCTTCTCCACCGTCGCGCCGGCGTTCTGCTCGAAGGCGGCGCAGCCGGGGCAGCGGGGGTCCTCGAAGAGTTCGAGGGAGTTCTTGGCGTCGGACTTGCCGACGACGACGGTGGTGCCGTTGGGGCCGCTGGTGTTGGCGGGCGGAACCGGCTTCGCCTTGGCGGCCTTGGCCCAGACGTCGGCGCCCGAGCCGCCGCTGCCGCCGTCGCCGGAGTTGGCGACCGCCAGGCCGATGCCACCGGCCACCGCCAGCACCGCGACCACCGAGCCGGCGACGATCAACTGCCGGCGGGTGCGCTCCTTCTTGGCCTGCCGCTCGCGCTCGGCGCGCAGCCGCTCGCGGGCTGCCTGCTTGTTGGCCTGGCTGTTGCGGTTGCTCATGACTGTTCTGCTCCGTGGGTTTCGTGGTCCGTGGGACGGGGTGCGTGCCGTGAAGCGGCGTACCCGCGAGAACGGGCGTACGCCGGCCGCCGGGCCGAAGGGGCCGTCAGGCGGCGAGCGCGCACGGCGGACCGCGGCGCACCACGGAGTGCACGAGCAGGGGGGCGGAGCGGGCGGGCGGCCCGGTCCGCACGGGGGTGGGCACCGGGCGGCGCGGTGCGGCGGCGCGGCCCAGGACCGCCGCCGCGATCAGCAACGGACGGAACGCGAAGCCGGCCACCGCGCCCAGCAGCCGCACCACCGCGGCCTCGCCGCGGCGCAGCCAGCCGGCGGCCAGCAGACCGACCCCGAGGTGCGCGGCGAGCAGCAGCAGCCAGACGGAGGCCGGGGCGCCGTCCTCGCGGACCAGCTCGGCCAGCGGGCCGCCGACCGGGCCGCCGCCGCAGAGCAGCATCGTGCCCAGTGAGTGCACGGGCGCGGCCAGTGCCCCGTCCGGGCCGTAACAGGTGTGCTGGCCGAGGCTGAAGACCGCGTCGGCGGCGAGCTCCAGGGGGAGCAGCAGGCCGGCGATCCGCCAGTAGCCGCGCTCGCGGCCGGCCAGCGCGTAGGCGAGCACGAACACCGCGGCGCCGGTCGCCACGACGGTGACCGGCGGCAGCGGCATGCGGGAGAGCAGCACGTGGGACGCCGAGGACAGCGTCACGCACAGCGCCGCGAAGAGCGCTGCGCGTAGTGCCCGCAGGTGTGCCGCCGAGATGTCCATCGCCAGCGAGTGTGCCACGGGACGCGCTAAAGCGGCACTAAGGGGCAGCGCGGGGTACGGGGGAGAAGGGGCCCGGGACCCGCACTACCGGCCCGGGAACCGGTCCTCCCTCAGGAGCTCCACGAAGATCCGGTGGTCCGCGCGGGCGCGGGACGCGGCGGCGTGCGCGGCGTCCGCGAGCAGTGGGCCGAAGCCGTCCTCGTCGGCGGCGATCGCCGCGTCGACGGCCCGCTCGGGGCGGAACGGCACCAGCGGGTGCCGCTCCTTGCCGTCCCCGGCGGCGTGCGCCGCGGCGGTCACCCGGCCCAGCCCGGCGACCGCGGCGGCGAACTCCGCCGGGTCGTCCAGCGCCGACCAGTCCAGCCCGACCGCGTACGGCGACTCCTCGCCGACCAGGAGGCCGGTGTCGGCCAGCGCGGTCCAGCCGAGCCAGGGATCGGCGTGCGCCTGGAGGGCGCGCCGGGCCAGCACCGCCCGGTGCCCCTCGTGCCGCACGTGCGCGGCGACCTCCGGGACCGGCCGGTGCCGGGCGAGGGCCGGGGGCGGCACCGGCCGCACGGTGAGCACCACGTCGCTCTCCAGGACGTCGCTGGCGCCCTCCAGCAGCAGGTCGTACGCGATCGCGTCGGCCGGGCCGGGGCCGCGCCGGCCCACCACGTCCTTGACCCGGTACGCCTCGGGGCGGCTCGGACCGGTCTCCGCCAGCGTCTCCAGATAGCCGTCGAACGCCGCCAGGACCGTGTAGCGGGCCGCGGCGTCCAGCTCGACGGTGTCGCTGCCGACGGTGAACCGCCGCTCGCCGGCGCACAGCTCGGTCAGCGGCGCCAGCAGCCCGGCCCGGGTCCGGGCGCGGGCCGTCCGCAGCGCGGCGAGCAACGGGCCGTCGGCGGTGTCCAGGGTGGCCGGCGGCACCGCGTCCGCGCCGGCGGCCAAGGCGCGCACGTGCTCCCGGTAGGCACCGGCGAAGGACCGCACCAACTCGGTGATCCCGGCGTCGCCCAGCCCCCGGGCGCGGCCGAGCAGCGCCACCGAGGTCGCGCACCGCAGCAGGTCCCACGTGAACGGGCCGACGTACGCCTCACCGGAACCGGTGACGCCGAACACCAGCCGGCCGGTGGCGTCCAGGTACGTGCCGAAGCTGCCGGCGTGCAGGTCGCCGTGGATCCAGATCCGGCCGGTCCGCTCGTCCAGGTACGGTGCGCCGGGCGCGCCCGCGCCGGCCGCCGCCAGGTCGTGGTGGAACAGCCCCGCGGCGCCCCGGAAGAACGCGGCGGGGCAGGCGGCCATCCGGCGCAGGGCCGGCCCGGACGCGCTGTCGAGGGCGGCGAGGATCTGCTCGTCGCGCCGCGCGGGGTCCTGGCCGGGCCGCGCGGCGTCGCGCGCGGGGGCATGGGGGATCGGCATCGCTGGCTGCCTCCTGGGGGCCGGGAAAGCGGTTTTCGGAGATCAGCCGGACAACGGGCGGGACGGCCCGTGAGTGCCCGATCGCCGCACCCTCCGCCTCGGGAGCGGGCACCCCCGACGGGACCGCGGCTGTCGGTCCTGGGACGTAGACTTCGACACCGTCCCCACCCATCCCTCCCGACCGTTCCCGCCCGTTCCGACAGGCATCTCCCGCCCGTTCCGACGGGCACCTCCCGTCCGTCCCGACCGGCACTTCCCGCCCGTCCCGACGGGCCCGCCCGATCAGTCCTGACAACTGCCGCTACCGGAGGTTCAGCGCCGTGGCCCCCTCGTCCAGGCCCCCCTTCACGCACCTGCACGTCCACACCCAGTACTCGCTGCTGGACGGAGCCGCGCGGCTGTCCGACATGTTCAAGGCGTGCAAGGAGATGGGGATGACGCACATCGCCATGTCCGACCACGGCAACCTCCACGGCGCCTACGACTTCTTCCACTCCGCGCAGAAGGCCGGGGTCACGCCGATCATCGGCATCGAGGCGTACGTCGCACCGGAGTCGCGGCGCAACAAGCGCAAGATCCAGTGGGGTCAGCCGCACCAGAAGCGCGACGACGTCTCCGGCTCGGGTGGTTACACCCACAAGACGATCTGGGCGGCCGACAGGACCGGTCTGCACAACCTCTTCCGGCTCTCCTCGGACGCGTACAAGGAGGGCTGGCTGCAGAAGTGGCCGCGGATGGACAAGGAGACCCTCTCCCAGTGGTCGGAGGGGCTGATCGCGTCCACCGGCTGCCCCTCGGGCGAGCTCCAGACCCGGCTGCGCCTGGGCCAGTTCGACGAGGCGCTGAAGGCGGCCTCCGAGTACCAGGACATCTTCGGCCGGGACCGGTACTTCCTGGAGCTGATGGACCACGGCATCGAGATCGAGCGCCGGGTCCGCGACGGCCTGCTGGAGATCGGCAAGAAGCTCGGCATCCCCCCGCTGGTCACCAACGACTCGCACTACACCTACGCGCACGAGGCGACCGCGCACGACGCACTGCTGTGCATCCAGACCGGCAAGAACCTCTCCGACCCCGACCGCTTCAAGTTCGACGGCACCGGCTACTACCTCAAGTCCACCGACGAGATGTACGCCATCGACTCCTCGGACGCCTGGCAGGAGGGCTGCCGCAACACCCTCCTGGTCGCCGAACAGGTCGACACCACCGGCATGTTCGAGAAGCGCGACCTGATGCCGAAGTTCGACATCCCGGACGGCTACACCGAGGTCACCTGGTTCCAGAACGAGGTCCGGCGCGGCATGGAGCGCCGGTACCCGGGCGGCGTCCCCGAGGACCGCCAGAAGCAGGCCGAGTACGAGATGGACGTCATCCTCCAGATGGGGTTCCCGGGCTACTTCCTCGTGGTCGCCGACTTCATCATGTGGGCGAAGAACAACGGCATCGCGGTCGGCCCCGGCCGTGGCTCCGCGGCCGGTTCGATCGTCGCCTACGCCATGGGCATCACCGACCTCGACCCGATCGAGCACGGCCTGATCTTCGAGCGGTTCCTCAACCCCGAGCGCGTCTCCATGCCCGACGTCGACATCGACTTCGACGAGCGCAGGCGCGTCGAAGTGATCAGGTACGTCACCGAGAAGTACGGCGCCGACAAGGTCGCCATGATCGGCACCTACGGCAAGATCAAGGCCAAGAACGCCATCAAGGACTCCGCCCGGGTCCTCGGCTACCCGTACGCCATGGGCGACCGCCTCACCAAGGCGATGCCCGCCGACGTCCTCGGCAAGGGCATCGACCTCGACGGCATCACCAACCCCACGCACCCGCGCTACAACGAAGCCGGCGAGATCCGGGGGATGTACGAGAACGAGCCGGACGTCAAGAAGGTCATCGACACCGCCAAGGGCGTCGAGGGCCTGGTCCGGCAGATGGGCGTGCACGCGGCCGGCGTGATCATGTCCAGCGAGCCCATCATCGACCACGCCCCGGTCTGGGTGCGGCACACCGACGGCGTCACCATCACGCAGTGGGACTACCCGCAGTGCGAGTCGCTCGGCCTGTTGAAGATGGACTTCCTGGGCCTGCGCAACCTCACCATCATGGACGACGCCCTCAAGATGGTGAAGGCCAACAAGGGCATCGACCTGGAGCTGCTCTCCGTCCCGCTCGACGACCCCAAGACCTTCGAACTCCTCTGCCGCGGTGACACCCTGGGCGTCTTCCAGTTCGACGGCGGCCCGATGCGTTCGCTGCTGCGCCAGATGCAGCCCGACAACTTCGAGGACATTTCCGCCGTCTCGGCCCTGTACCGGCCGGGCCCGATGGGCATGAACTCGCACATCAACTACGCCGAGCGCAAGAACGGCCGCCAGGAGATCACCCCGATCCACCCGGAGCTGGAGGAGCCGCTCAAGGAGACCCTGGGTCTGACCTACGGCCTGATCGTCTACCAGGAGCAGGTGCAGAAGGCCGCCCAGATCATCGCCGGCTACTCGCTCGGCGAGGCCGACATCCTGCGCCGCGTGATGGGCAAGAAGAAGCCCGAGGAACTGGCCAAGAACTTCACGATCTTCCAGGCCGGCGCCAAGAAGAACGACTACTCCGACGAGGCCATCCAGGCGCTGTGGGACGTCCTGGTCCCGTTCGCCGGCTACGCCTTCAACAAGGCGCACTCCTCCGCGTACGGCCTGGTCACCTACTGGACCGCGTACCTCAAGGCCAACTACCCGGCCGAGTACATGTCCGCGCTGCTGACGTCCGTGCGCGACGACAAGGACAAGTCCGCGGTCTATCTGAACGAGTGCCGACGGATGGGCATCAAGGTGCTCCCGCCGAACGTCAACGAGTCCGAGGCGAACTTCGCCGCCCAGGGCGACGACGTCATCCTCTTCGGCCTCACCGCCGTCCGGAACGTCGGCCAGAACGTCGTCGACTCGATCATCCGCTGCCGCAAGGCCAAGGGGAAGTACTCCTCGTTCCCCGACTACCTCGACAAGGTCGACGCGGTGGTCTGCAACAAGCGGACCACCGAATCGCTGATCAAGGCGGGCGCCTTCGACGAGATGGGGCACACCCGCAAGGGCCTGACCGCGCACTACGAGCCGATGATCGACAACGTCGTGCAGGTCAAGCGCAAGGAGGCCGAGGGCCAGTTCGACCTCTTCGGCGGGATGGGCGACTCCGCCGACGGCGCTGCCGACGGTCCCGGCTTCGGGCTGGACGTGGTGTTCTCCGAGGACGAGTGGGACAAGACCTATCTGCTCGCCCAGGAGCGCGAGATGCTCGGCCTCTACGTCTCCGACCACCCGCTCTTCGGGCTGGAGCACGTGCTGAGCGACAAGGCGGACGCCGCCATCGCCCAGCTGACCGGCGGCGACTACGCGGACGGCTCGATCGTCACCATCGGCGGCATCATCTCCGGCCTCCAGCGCAAGATGACCAAGCAGGGCAACGCCTGGGCGATCGCGACCGTCGAGGACCTCGCGGGCTCCATCGACTGCATGTTCTTCCCGGCGACCTACCAGTTGGTGTCCACCCAACTCGTCGAGGACGCCGTGGTGTTCGTCAAGGGTCGGCTCGACAAGCGCGAGGACGTGCCGCGGCTGGTCGCCATGGAGATGATGGTCCCCGACCTCTCGGAGGCGGGCGCCAACGCCCCGGTGACGATCACCATCCCGGCCCTCAAGGTCACCCCGCCGATGGTCGAGAAGCTCGGCGAGGTGCTCAGCAGCCACCGCGGCTCGACCGAGGTCCGCATCCGGCTCCAGGGCGTGCGCAAGACCACGGTGCTGCGCCTGGACCGCCACCGGGTCACCGCCGACCCGTCGTTGTTCGGCGATCTGAAGGTGCTGCTCGGCCCGTCCTGCCTGGCCGGCTGAGCCACCGACCGGGGCGGCGGCGTCCGCCCCGGCCCGTCATGCCACGAGGGGCGCGCCCGCACGATGCGGGCGCGCCCCTCAAGTCATCGGTGGCGCACGTCAATTGGGGGGCGCCGTCGGGTGGCCCCGCCGGGACGTCAGTTGTGGCCGAAGCGGCGCTGGTGCTTGCGCGCGACGTCCGCCGGGCTGCCCGGGGCCTGCGAGTGGGAGATCGCGTCGAGGGTCGCCTTCTCGGACTGCTGCTGGCCGCGCTCGGACTCGCTGGCCTTGGGCTGCTTTCGGTCCTTCTTGTTCTTGGCCATGATCGTGCCTCCTGAGGGGGTCTTCGGCTCGGCCGACATCAGCCTTACACGCCGGGCACATCGCTGCATTTCGGGCAATTACCGTAGGTGATAACGCCAGTTACGCGCCGTGTGGCCGCCCGAAACCGCATCCGCCACGCCGAAGATCGAGTTCGTGCAGATAACCCCCGTTCGGTCGGGCAGACTCGAAGGAAGCCGAAGAGCACTCGTGCCACGGGCCGAGCCGGGGGGCGACCGGACTTCAGCACCTCAGGGAAGAGGGTGGAACGTGGACCGCTGCGTCGTCCTGGTGGACGCCGGGTATCTGCTCGGTGCCGCCGCGAGCCTGCTCGCCGGAGAACCCGCCCGTTCCCGGATCACCGTCGACCACGCCGCCCTCATCCAAGGGCTGCGCCAGCGCGCCGAGGCCGACACCGAACGACCGCTGTTGCGCATCTACTGGTTCGACGGCGCGCCCGACCGCGTCCCGCAGCCCGAGCACCGCCGACTGCGGGTCATGCCCCGGGTCACCGTCCGGCTGGGCGCCCTGACCCGCAGCGACGGCCGGTGGGCGCAGAAGGGCGTGGACGCCGCCATGCACGCCGAACTCACCGAACTCGCCCGCAACCGCGCCTGCTCCGACATCGTGCTGGTCACCGGCGACGGCGACCTGCTGCCCGGCCTGATGTCCGCCAAGGAGCACGGCGTCGCCGTCCACCTGTGGGCCGTGCAGGCCGCCGACGGCGACTACAACCAGTCCGAGGACCTGGTCGCCGAGGCCGACGAGCGGCGGGTGCTGGACCGCGCCTGGATCACCGGCGCGGTCCGCGCCAAGGAACTCGGCGGCCCGTGCGCCCCGCCGCCGGCCCCCCGCCCGGAGATCGCCGCGATCCTCTCCGCCCCGCTCCCGGAGACCGCGGTCGCCGCCGCGGCCGCCGCGGCCGGCGCCGGACCGGACACCGACGGCCGCCCCGGCACCAACGGCGCCGACCGCCCGGCCCCCACCGGTGAACGCGACGAACCGCCCGGCGAACCCGGCTCCGCCGCCGCCCGCGGCGTCCCCACCCCCAAGGACCTCGCCGGCCTCGGCCGCCCACAGGTCACCCAGAGCCCCGCCGTCAACGGCAGCCAGCCCGCCGCCACCCTGCGCTGGTCCTCCGACAAGGGCTGGATCGAGCGCGGCGGCCCGCTCGGCGAGCCCGCCGAGACCGCCTCGCTGCCCACCCTCGCTCAGCTGACCAGCGCCGAACAGCGCTGGGCCGACCGCGAGGAGGACATCACCGCGGTCAGCGGCGACCCCTTCGAGGTCGGCCAGGTCTTCGCCCGCCGCTGGACCGAGCGGCTCTCCGACACCACCCACCTCCAGCAGCTCTCGACGGAGTACCCCCGCATCCCGCACCGCATCGACGGCGAACTGCTCCGCTACGCCGCCCGTTTCGGGCTGCTCGCCCACAAGGACGACCAGATCGACGAGCACGACCGGTACGCCATCCGGGCCGGCTTCTGGCGCGAGGTCGATCTGCGCACCGCCGCCGAACACTCCCCGACCGGGGACTGACCGGCGTGCGGGCAGCTGCGCGCGGGCCGTGCGCGCCCGGCCGCGCACAGCCCCCGGGACCGGCGGCCGCCCGGGGCCGCGTACCCTCGTAGCTCGTGAAGACGGGCGCAAAACAGGTGGCGCAGGGCACGCCGGTGTGTGTGGTGCAGGACCTGGTCAAGACCTATCCCGCGCTGCGCGGGCGGCGCGGAGCGGACCGGGCGCCGGCGGTACGCGCCAGCGACGGCATCAGCCTCGACGTCCGGCGCGGCGAGATCTTCGGGCTGCTCGGGCCCAACGGCGCCGGCAAGTCCACCCTGGTCCGCCAGCTGACCGGACTGCTGCGACCGGACTCCGGCCGCATCGAGGTCCTCGGCCACGACCTGGTGCGGCACCCCGAGCGGGCCGCCCGGCTGCTGGCCTACCTCGGCCAGGAGTCGACCGCGCTGGACGAGCTGACCGTCTCCCTCGCCGTGGAGACCACCGGCCGGCTGCGCGGCCTGGACACCCGGTCCGCCCGCGCCGAGCGCGACGCGGTCCTCGACGAACTCGACCTCGGCCCGCTCGCCGGGCGGGCGCTGAAGAAGCTCTCCGGCGGTCAGCGACGACTGGCCTGCTTCGCCACCGCGCTGATCGGCGAACGCCCGCTGCTGGTGCTGGACGAGCCGACCACCGGCATGGACCCGGTCGCCCGGCGCGCCGTGTGGGCCGCCGTGGACCGCCGCCGCGCCGAGCGGGGCGCCACCGTCGTCCTGGTCACCCACAACGTCCTGGAGGCCGAGAGCGTGCTCGACCGGGTCGCGGTGATCGACCGCGGACGGGTGATCGCCTGCGACACGCCCGGCCGACTGAAGGAACTGGTGGGGGAGGAGGTCCGGCTGGAACTGGTCTGGCGGGACCGGCCGCCGCTCGACGTCCCCGAGGTCGCCGCGCTCGCCGCCGACGCCCGCACCGCCGGCCGCCGCTGGACCCTGCGCCTGCCCGCTGACCGGGCCCGCTCGGCGGTCACGGCGGTCACCGCCGGCCCCGCCTTCGCGGCCCTGGACGACTTCACGCTGGCCACGCCGAGCCTGGAAGACGTCTACGTCTCCCTCGGCGGACGCGCGGAGGGGCTGGTGAAGGCGTGACCGGGCACGGCGTGCGGGTGCCGCCGGCCGGAACCGCCGGGGGCATCGGCGAGGGCCTGCGGCCGCTCGCCCGTACAACGGACCGACGGCCTGTCGAAGAAAGCTGGGTGACGGCGTGAGTGTGGTGTCCGCGCGGGCGGCGACCGGTTCCGGAACGCCCGCCGAGGAGGGCGCGGCGGACGGCGGCGACGGGGCCGCACCGCTGGCGCCCCGGGCCCGACTGCTGCCCGCGCTCGGCGCCGTCTACCGCGCCCAGCTCTCCCGGGCCCGGGTGGCCCGGATACCGCTGCTGTTCGTCGCCACCTTCCAGTCCGTCGGGATCATGGTCCTGCTGCGCGGGGTGGTCAGCGGTGGCGCCCCGGCGTGGTCGGTGGTCTCCGGCTCCGCGGTGCTGGTCGTCGCCTTCGTCGCGCTGAACCTGCTCGCGCAGTACTTCGGCCAGCTGCGGGCCGGCGGCGGTCTCGACCACTACGCGACGCTGCCGGTGCCGCCGGCCGCGGTGGTGCTCGGCGCGGCCGCCGCGTACGCCTCGTTCACGGTGCCGGGCGCGGTGGTCACCGCGGTCACCGGCTGTCTGCTCTTCCACCTGCCGATGGCCCACCTGTGGGTGTTGGTGGCCGTGGTCCCGCTGTCGGGAGCGGCGCTGTCCGGTCTCGGCGCGGCCCTCGGGCTGCTCGCCCCGCGCCAGGAACTGGCCACCCTCGGCGGCCAGTTGGGCATGTCCGCGGCGCTGCTGCTGGGCGTGCTGCCGGCCGCGGGGATGCCCGCGCCGGTCACCTGGGCCCGCGACCTGCTGCCCTCCACCTACGGGGTGGAGGCGTTGGCGCGGACCTTCGCCCCGCACCCCGACTGGCTGGCGGTCGCCGCCGACCTGGGCATCTGCGCGGCCGTCGGGGTGCTCTCCCTGGCCGTCGCGACCTGGGCGTACCGCCGGGCGGCGGTCCGGTGAGCGGGGCCGCCGACCCGCGCGGGCGTCCTGCTGCCGGCACCGCGGCGCCGGCCTGGCACGATGACGGGGTGACCGCACCACAGACGCCCTCCGAGAACCAACCGCCCGAAGAGCCGCACCAGCCGCAGGCCGCCCCCGTCGAGGCAACCGGCGCCACCGCCGAACCCGGCGGCGCCCCCGAGTTCGCCCGCGAGCTGCGGGAAGGCGTGCTGATCGCCCTGGCGGTCGCCGTGAGCGGGGTGGTGCTGGGCGTGCTGTGGGCCTGGCTGGCCCCGCGCGTCCCGCTGATCGCGGACACCCACAACGTCTACCTGAAGAACACCGAGGGCGAGGAGGCGATCGGCGCCGACGGCACCTTCGCCCTCCTGGCGTTCGGCTTCGGCGTGGTCACCGCGGCGGTGGTCTTCCTCGTCCGGCGGCGCGGCGGCATCCCGCTGGTGGTCTCGCTGGCCGTGGGCGGGCTGCTGGGCGCCGTGCTGGCCTGGGTGACGGGCATGTGGCTGGGCCCCACGCCGGACGTGGTCGCGCACGCCAAGCAGGTCGGTGCCGGGGTCGTCTTCGACGGCCCGCTGCGGCTCCAGGCCAAGGGCGCCCTGCTCGCCTGGCCGATCGCCGCGATGCTCACCCAGATCGTGCTGACCGGGCTGTTCGGGCCGCGCGATCCGGAACTGGACGGGCCGGTGGTGCCGGACTGGTCCGGACACCACCAGCCGCCGGTCGGCTGACCGCCGCGCCGGCCGTCCGCTCAGGACGGCCGGCGACCGTGGTTGGCCCGGCCCTTGCGCACGCGCCACTTCCGCTTGCGGGTCCTCTTCGACATGGACGCACCTCCCCTCCGGAGGTAACCGGGCAGGAGGTGCGTGCGGTAGCCGCGGTGCGGTGCGGGCGGGGGCAACCGGGGGCGCGTGGCGGCGCCGGTCGGGGTCAGCCCCGCGCGATCGGCGCGAACCGTGCGCCGGTCAGTGCGGCCAGGTCGGCGGGGGCGAGCTCGACCTCCAGGCCGCGCCGGCCCGCCGAGACGCAGACCGTCGGTCGGGTCTGCGCCGAGGCGTCCACCACCGTCCGCAGCCGCTTGCGCTGCCCCAGCGGCGAGATCCCGCCGACGACGTAACCGGTGCTGCGCTCGGCCGCCGCCGGATCGGCCATCGCGGCCCGCTTGCCGCCCACCGCGGCGGCCAGCGCCTTGAGGTCCAACGAACCGGACACCGGCACCACGGCGACCGTGAGCGCGCCGTCCACGTCCGCCAGCAGCGTCTTGAACACCTGGTCGGGGGAGACCCCGAGCGCCTCGGCAGCCTCCTCGCCGTAGGAGGCGGCCGCCGGGTCGTGCTCGTACGCGTGGACCGTGAACGGGACGCCGGCCGCGGTCAGCGCGACCGTCGCGGGCGTGCCGCCGGACTGCGCCGCGCCCTTCTTCCCCTGCTTCGGCTTCTTCGCCACCGTGCCTCGCCTCGTTCGAACGCGAAAGTCCCCCGGCCCCGGGAACGGAGACGCCCGGGGTGCCGGTGCGTCAGTTGGGGCTGGTCGGCTGCCGGGTCAGCTCCACTGCCGGCAGCGACGGGAGCTTACCGATCACCGCGGACTCCCGGCGCAGCAGATCCAGCTCCTGGTGCAGCCGGGCGGCGGTGTCCGGCGCCGCCAGCAGCTCCTGCTTGGCGGGCACGTCCAGCACCGCCGCCGCCGCGACCAGGTACGACAGCACCGAGGGGTCGGCGGGCAGGTCCTGGTCGCTGGCGAGGGTCCGCTCGTTCGCCCAGGCCAGCCGCTTCTGGTAGGTGCGAAAGGCCCGCACCACGCCGGAGGCCAGCGCGCCGGCGCCCTCGCCCTGCTCCTCCTCCAGGGGGGCCAGCTCGGCGGTCAGGTACGGCCCGGAGGCGTCCACCGACAGCAGTTGGAAGCGCGTGGTGCCGGTGGCCAGGACCTCGTAGCCGCCGCCCGACTTCTCGCGGATGGTCGCCGCGTCCGCGATGCAGCCGACGGTGTGGAAGGCCACGAGCGGATCGTCGCCGAAGCCCGCGGCCGGGCCGGTGGCGGTCGGCGCGGTGGCGTCCGGCAGCCCCGGCGCGGTGGGGGCGACCTCCCGGCCGTCCCGGATGGCGACCACCGCGAACCGCCGGTCGTCCTCAGGGCGGTCGAGCAGGTCGCCCATCATCGCCCGGTAGCGCGCCTCGAAGACGTTCAGCGGCAGCACCAGGCCCGGGAAGAGCACCGAGTTGAGCGGGAACAGCGGCAGACGCACGGAGGACACAGTGGGTAAGCCTAGAGCCTGTACCCGGGACGGCCGCCACCGGACGGGCCCTAAGCCCGTCGCAGCAGCCGGGACGCGCCGGCCGCGACCGTCGTCGCCAGCACCCAACCCGTCATGATCATCACGGCCGACACCCACTGCGCGGTGCCCGCCGGCTTCCAGGCGCTGCCCTGGTAGAGGTCTATCACCGGCAGCAGCAGGTCGAGGGAGTACAGGTACGGGTTCCATATCGGCGACTCGTCGTGCTTGAGGGGCGGCGGCGGGTACGAGGAGAAGTAGGCCGTGCCGATCGCCCAGAGGATCACCATCCACACCGCGGCCCGACCGGGGCGGTAGCCGTAGGCCACCGTCCAGTCCTGAAGGAAGCCCCACGCCTTCGCGGCCAGCGGCAGCGTCTCGCGCCGGCGCCGCTGCTTGGCCAGCAGCACCTCCCGGGCGTCCGCGTCCTCGCCCATGGCGCGCAGCGAGGCGGCCAGCATCTCGTACGGCTCGGGCGCGTACTCCGGGGTCGCCGCGGCCACCCACTGCAGCCGCGACGCCAGCGGGAAGTGACCGCGCGGGATCAGCGTCTCGTAGGAGAAGCCGGCCATCATCAGCCCGCCCAGGCCCGGCCAGCTCGCCGACTTGTCGACGAGGTTGACGACCCGGGCGCCGGAGAGGATCACCCGGCCGCGCTGCGGGCGCTCGCCCAGGAACCGCAGCTCCGGCGTCTGGATCCGGCGCAGCGACAGCTCCTGGTCGGACTCCATGATGAACCGGGCGTGCTCCAGGTCCACCGCGTCCCCGAACCGCCCGTCGTCCAGCCGCACCCCACCCTCGCACTCGAAGCGCTGCATCCGGGTGCCGCGGGCCGGGGTGTGGGTGATGCCGTACGGGGGCGTGGCGCCGCTGGAGAACGGGGAGTTGGCCAGGCCCGCGGCGGTGAGGTAGAGGGTCCGCTCGACGGTCAGCTGGGGGGCGTTCAGCGCCCGGCGGCCGAACGGATTGCTCAGGTGACTGCCGCGCAGGCTCAGCGACACCCCGATGGTGGCGCCGCGCAGCGACAGCTCGCCGTAGGACTCCAGCATCTCGGCCTGGAGGTCCTGGGCGACGGTGAGCCCGTCCGCCATGATCGACCGGCCCTGCCGGTCCTTGTGCACCACCACCTGATTGAGCATCAGGTCGGTGCCGATGTGCGCGTCGGTGAGGCGAACACCGGAGTGCACCACGCAGCGCGGCAGGTGCAGGTCGCCCTCGGTGTGCAGCCGGGCCGCCTCCAGCCGGGGTATCGCGCAGTTCACCATGCGCAGGGTGGTGAACCGGCTCTCCGGCAGCAGCACCTCGGCCTCGAAGCGGCAGTCCCGCAGCTCCACGAATGGCTTGATCGTGCCGCCCGCAAGGTCGAGAGTGTCCGTGATGTACGCGCCGGTCAGGTGCAGCCCGGACACCCGGCCGGGCTGCGCCGGCGGCCCGTCGAGCAGCAGCAGGGCCACCACCCGCGCCCGGATCCGGCGCTCCGGGCCCCACAGGTGCTGCCCGTGCGGGTCGTCCCGGGACGGCTCGCCGGTGTGCAGGTTGCAGGTGCTGCCGTTGCGGAACGCCTGCCACATGCTCCATTCCGCGGACGTCAGTCGCAGGTCGGCGGGTGCATCGCCGTCCCTGGCTCCGGTCACTGTGGCTCCCCCTTGCTCTCAGCGGTGCCTGCCGGCAGGCCTTGTCTGGTGGTCTTCGGTGGTCTTCGGTCGTCTTCCGTCGTCCGGCTGTCGCCGTGTGGGCGCGGTGGTGCGGCGGCCGCCCGTCCGGGGCTGCGCCCGGCGGTCGGGCCGGTATGCGGTCGCGATACCTGTTCGGATGCATCCCGGCGGGCGCTCTTGCGCCCGCGCCGCGGTCGTCCCCGTGTGCCCGCACCGACCCCTTGCCCGCCCGGTGACCGGTTGAACACGCGTGGTCAGGGCCAACTCCGGTCAACTTCGCGGGCCGGTCCGACGGCCGTCCGGCCCGTGCGTCACTGCGTATCACCCAGTGATACGGCCGCTCGGGCCCGACGACCGGTCTGAGACACTGGGGGAGTGATCTCCCGAATCGATCTGCGTGGTGCCGCCCTCCCCGAGGGCGCCGCGCTCCGCGACCTGCTGCCCCGTGCCGAGTTCGACGTGGAAGCCGCCCTGGAGAAGGTGCGGCCCATCTGCGAGGACGTACGCCATCGCGGCACCGCGGCGCTGATCGAGTACGCGCGGCGGTTCGACGGTGTCGAGATAGAGCGGGTCCGGGTCCCGGCCGAGGCCCTCACCGAGGCCCTCGACGCGCTGGACCCGAAGGTCCGCGCGGCTCTGGAGGAGTCCATCCGGCGCGCCCGGATCGTCCACCGCGAGCAGCGCCGCACCGACGTCACCACCAAGGTCGTGCCCGGCGGCACGGTCACCGAGCGCTGGGTGCCGGTCGAGCGGGTCGGCCTCTACGTCCCCGGCGGCCGGTCGGTCTACCCGTCCTCCGTCGTCATGAACGTGGTCCCCGCGCAGGAGGCCGGCGTCGGCTCGCTGGCCGTCGCCTCCCCGCCGCAAGCGGACTTCGGCGGGCTGCCGCACCCCACGATCCTCGCCGCCTGCGCGCTGCTCGGCGTCGACGAGGTCTACGCCGCGGGCGGCGCCCAGGCCGTCGCGATGTTCGCGTACGGCACCGAGGAGTGCGCCCCGGTCAACCTGGTCACCGGCCCCGGCAACATCTACGTGGCCGCCGCCAAGCGCCTCCTCAAGGGCCGGATCGGCATCGACTCCGAGGCCGGCCCGACCGAGATCGCGGTCCTCGCCGACCGCACCGCCGACCCGGTGCACGTCGCCGCCGACCTGATCAGCCAGGCCGAGCACGACCCGATGGCCGCCGCCGTCCTGGTCACCGACTCCGTGGAGCTGGCCGACCGCACCGAGAAGGAGCTGGCCCCGCAGATCGAGGCCACCAAGCACGTCGAGGACCGGATCGTGCCGGCGCTGTCCGGCCGGCAGTCCGCGATCGTCCTGGTCGACGGCCTCGACGAGGGCCTGACGGTGGTGGACGCCTACGGCGCCGAGCACCTGGAGATCCAGACGGCCGACGCCGCCGCGGTCGCCGCCCGGGTCCGCAACGCCGGCGCGATCTTCGTCGGTCCCTACGCCCCGGTCTCCCTCGGCGACTACTGCGCCGGCTCCAACCACGTCCTGCCCACCGGCGGTTGCGCCTGCCACTCCTCGGGCCTGTCCGTCCAGTCGTTCCTGCGCGGCATCCACGTCGTGGACTACTCGCGGGAGGCGCTGGCCGAGGTCGCCCACCACGTGGTGACCCTCGCCGAGGCCGAGGACCTCCCGGCCCACGGCGCGGCACTCAAGGCCCGGTTCGACTGGACGGTTCCGCAGAGCAAGTGAGCAGGCAGATGACCAAGAACGCCCCCGTGTCCCGCATGGACCAGCTCCCGATCCGGGACGAGCTGCGCGGCAAGTCCCCCTACGGCGCGCCGCAACTGGACGTCCCGGTGCGCCTCAACACCAACGAGAACCCCTACCCGCTCCCCGAACCGCTGGTGCAGCGGATCGCCGAGCGGGTCACCGAGGCCGCCCGCCAGCTCAACCGCTACCCCGACCGGGACGCGGTCGAACTGCGCACCGCGCTGGCCGCCTACCTCACCCGCACCGCGGGCCACGCCGTCGCCGCCGACCAGGTCTGGGCCGCCAACGGCTCCAACGAGGTCATCCAGCAGCTGCTGCAGACCTTCGGGGGTCCCGGCCGCACCGCCCTCGGCTTCGAGCCGTCGTACTCCATGCACGCGCTGATCTCGCGCGGCACCGGCACCGGCTGGCTCTCCGGCCCGCGCAACGACGACTTCACCATCGACCTGGCGGCGGCCCGGGCGGCCATCGCCGAGCACCGGCCCGACGTGGTCTTCGTCTGCTCGCCGAACAACCCCACCGGCACCGCCGTCGAGGCCGACACCGTCCTCGCGCTGTACGAGGCGGCCCAGGCCGCCCGCGCCGACGCCGCCGGGGCGCTGGTGGTCCTCGACGAGGCGTACGGCGAGTTCAGCCACCACCCCTCGCTGCTGCCGCTGATCGAGGGCCGGCCCAACCTGGTGCTCTCCCGGACCATGTCCAAGGCGTTCGGCGCCGCCGGGCTCCGCCTGGGCTACCTCGCCGCCGACCCGGCCGTGGTCGACGCGGTGCAGCTGGTCCGGCTGCCCTACCACCTCTCGTCCGTCACCCAGGCCACCGCGCTCGCCGCCCTGGAGCACACCGATACGCTCCTGAAGTACGTGGCACAGCTCAAGGAGGAGCGCGACCGCCTGGTGACCGAACTGCGCGCGATCGGCTGCCAGGTCGTCGCCTCGGACGCCAACTTCGTCCAGTTCGGCCTCTTCGACGACGCGCACGCCATCTGGCAGGCCATCCTCGACCACGGCGTGCTGGTCCGCGACAACGGCGTACCGGGCTGGCTGCGGGTCACCGCCGGCACCCCGGCCGAGAACGACGCGTTCCTCGACGCGGTGCGCGCGGTGCTCACAGAACGCAGCCTGAAGGAGAACAAGCGATGAGCGGGGCGACCGCCCGGGTGGGGCGCGTGGAGCGCACCACCAAGGAGACGACGGTGCTGGTCGAGATCGATCTCGACGGCACCGGCCAGGTCGACGTCTCGACCGGCGTCGGCTTCTACGACCACATGCTCGACCAGCTCGGCCGGCACGGCCTCTTCGACCTCAAGGTCAAGACCGACGGCGATCTGCACATCGACACCCACCACACCATCGAGGACACCGCCCTCGCGCTGGGCGCCGCCTTCAAGCAGGCGCTCGGCGACAAGGTCGGCATCTACCGCTTCGGCAACTGCACCGTCCCGCTGGACGAGTCGCTCGCCCAGGTGACCGTCGACCTCTCCGGCCGCCCGTACCTGGTGCACACCGAGCCGGAGACCATGGCGCCGATGATCGGCACCTACGACACCACGATGACCCGGCACATCCTGGAGTCGTTCGTCGCCCAGGCGCAGATCGCCCTGCACGTCCACGTGCCCTACGGCCGCAACGCCCACCACATCGTGGAGTGCCAGTTCAAGGCACTCGCCCGGGCGCTGCGCTACGCCAGCGAGCGCGACCCGCGGGCGGCCGGCATCCTGCCGTCCACGAAGGGCGCGCTGTAATGAACGGTCTGTCCACCGTCTTCATCCTGGTAGGGCTCTTCCTGCTCGGCGGGGTGTACTCGTTCTGGAAGCAGAAGATCCCCAAGTCCGTGATCGTCCTGATGGCCATCGCCTCGGCGATGTGCCTGGTGGCGGGTGTGATGCGACTGGAGGTGTGGAATTGAGCGCCGCGCAGTCGCCGGCCAAGAAGGTCGTCGTCTTCGACTACGGCTTCGGCAACGTCCGCTCCGCCGAGCGCGCCCTGGCACACGTCGGCGCGGACGTGGAGATCACCCGTGACTACGACGCCGCGATGAACGCCGACGGGCTGCTGGTGCCCGGCGTCGGCGCGTTCGCCGCCTGCATGCGCGGTCTGCGAGAAGCCCGCGGCGACTGGATCGTCGGCCGTCGACTGGCCGGTGGCCGTCCGGTGATGGGCATCTGCGTCGGCATGCAGGTCCTCTTCGGCCGGGGCATCGAGCACGGCGTGGAGACCGCCGGCCTGGACGAGTGGCCCGGCACGGTCGGCCCGCTCAAGGCCGAGGTGGTCCCGCACATGGGCTGGAACACCGTCCGCGCCGCCGCGGACTCCCAGCTCTTCGCCGGGCAGCCCGCCGACGCCCGCTACTACTTCGTGCACTCCTACGCGGTTCACGACTGGGAGCTGGAGATCGGCAACGAGCACCTCGCCCCGCCCAAGGTCACCTGGGCCACGCACGGCGAGCCGTTCGTGGCCGCGGTCGAGAACGGCGCGCTGTGGGCCACCCAGTTCCACCCCGAGAAGTCCGGCGACGCCGGTGCCCAGCTCCTCACCAACTGGATCAGAACCCTGTGAACCCCGTGAACCCCATGAACGCTGTGAAGAAGCTTGAACTGCTGCCCGCCGTCGACGTCCGCGACGGCCAGGCCGTCCGCCTGGTGCACGGCGAGTCCGGCTCCGAGACGTCCTACGGCGACCCGTTGCAGGCCGCCCTGACCTGGCAGCGGGCCGGCGCCGAGTGGCTGCACCTGGTCGACCTGGACGCCGCCTTCGGCACCGGTGACAACCGCGCGCAGATCGCCGAGGTCGCCCGCTCCATGGACATCAAGGTCGAGCTGTCCGGCGGCATCCGCGACGACGACTCGCTGGCCGCCGCGCTGGCCACCGGCTGCACCCGGGTCAACATCGGCACCGCGGCGCTGGAGGACCCGGAATGGGTCGCCAAGATCATCGCCGAGCATGGCGACAAGATCGCGGTCGGCCTGGACGTCCGCGGCACCACCCTGCGCGGCCGCGGCTGGACCCGGGACGGCGGCGACCTCTACGACACGCTGGCCCGCCTGGACTCCGAGGGCTGCGCCCGCTACGTCGTCACCGACATCAACAAGGACGGCACGCTCCAGGGCCCCAACCTGGAACTGCTCAAGAACGTCTGCGCGGCCACCGACCGCCCCGTCGTCGCCTCCGGCGGCGTCTCCTCCCTCGACGACCTGCGGGCGATCGCCGCGCTGGTGCCCGAGGGTGTCGAGGGCTCCATCGTCGGCAAGGCGCTCTACGCGAAGGCGTTCACCCTCGAAGAGGCACTGGCGGCGGTGTCGTAGCCGCGGGTGCGCAACCGACCACATGGGAGGCGGCGTGATGAGCATCGAGCGCGTACGGACCGACAGTCCGTGGGAAGAGACCATCGGCTTCGCGCGCGCGGTGGCCGCCGGCGACCGGGTCCTGGTCGCCGGCACCATGCCGCTGGTCGGCGGCGTCCTCCAGGGCGAGGGTGACCCCTACGTCCAGACCAAGGTCGCCTTCGGGAACGCGCTGGCGGCGCTCAAACCCTTCGGGCTGGGCGCCGCCGACGTCCTGCGCACCCGGATGTACCTGACCCACCTGCGGGACGCGGACGCCGCTGCCCGCGCCCACCGCGAACTGTTCGAAGCCGCCCCACCCGCCACGACCCTGGTCGTGGTCTCCGGTTTCGTCGACTCCCGCGTCCTGGTGGAAGTAGAACTAGAAGCGTTCCGGGACCTGTCCCCGGAAACCGAGCGAGAGGGCTGAACGACATGACCCTGGCGGTCCGCGTCATTCCCTGCCTGGACGTCGACAACGGCCGTGTCGTCAAGGGCGTCAACTTCCAGAACCTCCGTGACGCCGGGGACCCGGTCGAGATGGCGAAGGTCTACGGCGACGAGGGCGCCGACGAACTGACCTTCCTCGACATCACCGCCTCCTCCGGCAACCGCGAGACCACCTACGACGTGGTCCGCCGTACCGCCGAGCAGGTCTTCATCCCGCTCACCGTCGGCGGCGGGGTGCGCACCGCGGAGGACGTCGACAAGCTGCTGCGGGCCGGCGCCGACAAGGTCGGCGTCAACACCGCGGCGATCGCCCGCCCGGAGCTGATCAAGGAGATCGCCGAGCGGTTCGGCAGTCAGGTGCTGGTGCTCTCCGTCGACGCCCGCCGCACCGCGTCGGGGTCCTTCGAGGTCACCACCCACGGCGGTCGCCGTTCGGCCGGGATCGACGCCGTCGAATGGGCGCACCGGGCCGCGGAGCTGGGCGCCGGCGAGATCCTGTTGAACTCCATGGACGCCGACGGCACCAAGGACGGCTACGACGTGGAGATGATCGAGGCGGTGCGCCGGCACGTCAGCGTCCCGGTGATCGCCTCCGGCGGCGCCGGCAAGCTCACGGACTTCGCCCCCGCGGTGGCGGCCGGCGCCGACGCGGTCCTGGCCGCCTCCGTCTTCCACTTCGGCGACCTGCGCATCGGCGAGGTCAAGGGCGCGCTGCGCGAGGCGGGACACCCGGTGCGGTGACGTTCCGCGTGCGGGCCCGGTGCCCGCACCGCACGGGGCCCCCGCCGCGTCCTCGCGGTGGGGGCCCCGGTGCGTTTGAGGCCCTCGCCGGGTCAGCGCTGCTTGCGGACCGCCCGGACGAACTCCCGGTTCATCTTGGTGATGCTGAACAGCGGGATGCCCTTGGGACAGGCGGTGGCGCACTCGCCGGCCAGGGTGCAGCCGCCGAACCCCTCGTCGTCCATCTGGGCCACCATGTCCAGCACCCGGGTCTCGCGCTCCGGGGCGCCCTGCGGCAGCACGTTGAGGTGGTTGACCTTGGCGGAGGTGAAGAGCATCGCCGCGCCGTTGGGGCAGGCCGCGACGCAGGCGCCGCAGCCGATGCACTCGGCGTGTTCGAAGGCGAAGTCGGCGTCCGGTTTGGGCACCGGCGTGGCGTGCGCCTCGGGGGCGGCGCCGGTCGGCGCGGTGACGTAGCCGCCGGCCTGGATGATCCGGTCGAAGGCCGAGCGGTCCACGACCAGGTCCTTCACCACCGGGAACGCCGCGGCCCGCCACGGCTCGATGTCGATGGTGTCGCCGTCCTGGAAGGAGCGCATGTGGAGCTGGCACGTGGTGGTCCGCTCCGGGCCGTGCGCGTCGCCGTTGATGACGAGCGAGCATGCGCCGCAGATGCCCTCGCGGCAGTCGTGGTCGAAGGCGACCGGGTCCTCGCCCTTGAGGATGAGTTCCTCGTTGAGGGTGTCGAGCATCTCCAGGAACGACATGTCCGGGGAGATGCCGTCCACCTCGTAGGTGGACATGGTGCCCGGTGCGTCGGCGTTCTTCTGGCGCCAGACGCGCAGGGTGAGGGACATCGCGGGGGTCGTCCCCCGGGGGGCGGCGGTCATGCGTAGCTCCGCTGGGTGGGGTGGACGTACTCGAACACCAGGTCTTCCCGGTGCAGGGTGGGGGCGGTGCCGGTGCCGGTGAACTCCCAGGCGGCGGCGTAGGAGAACGCCTCGTCCCGGCGGGCGGCCTCGCCGTCGGGCGTCTGCGACTCCTCGCGGAAGTGGCCGCCGCAGGACTCGCCGCGGTGCAGCGCGTCGAGGCACATCAGCTCGGCGAGCTCCAGGTAGTCGACGATGCGGTTGGCCTTCTCCAGCGACTGGTTGAACTCCTCGCCGGTGCCGGGCACCTTGATGCGCCGCCAGAACTCCTCGCGGATCTGCGGGATCCGGTCCAGGGCCTTGCGCAGGCCCTCTTCGGTGCGGGCCATCCCGCAGTACTCCCACATGAGTTCGCCGAGCTCGCGGTGGAAGGAGTCGGGGGTGCGGTCGCCGTCGACGGCGAGCAGCAGGTTCAGCCGGTCCTCGGTGTCGGCCAGCACCTCCTGCACGTCCGGGTGGTCGGCCCCCACCTCGTCGCCGTGCGGGTGCTTCGCCAGGTAGTCGTTGATGGTGGCGGGGAGCACGAAGTAGCCGTCGGCCAGGCCCTGCATCAGTGCCGAGGCGCCCAGGCGGTTGGCGCCGTGGTCGGAGAAGTTGGCCTCGCCGACGGCGAACAGGCCCGGGATCGTGGTCTGCAGGTCGTAGTCGACCCACAGGCCGCCCATCGTGTAGTGCACGGCCGGGTAGATCCGCATGGGCACCTGGTACGGATCCTCGTCGGTGATCCGCTGGTACATGTCGAAGAGGTTGCCGTACTTGGCCTCGACGGCCGCGCGGCCCATCCGCTGGATCGCGTCCGCGAAGTCCAGGTACACGCCCTGGCCGCCGGGGCCGACGCCGCGGCCCTCGTCGCAGACGTTCTTCGCGGCCCGGGAGGCGATGTCGCGCGGCACGAGGTTGCCGAACGAGGGGTAGATCCGCTCCAGGTAGTAGTCCCGCTCGTCCTCGGGGATCTCGTGCGCCGGCCGGGCGTCGCCCTTGGCCTTCGGCACCCAGATCCGGCCGTCGTTGCGCAGCGACTCGCTCATCAGCGTCAGCTTCGACTGGTGGTCGCCGGTGCGCGGGATGCAGGTCGGGTGGATCTGGGTGAAGCAGGGGTTGGCGAAGTACGCGCCGCGCCGGTGGGCCCGCCACACCGCGGTGGCGTTGGAGTTCATGGCGTTCGTCGACAGGTAGAAGACGTTGCCGTAGCCGCCGGAGGCGAGCACCACCGCGTCCGCGAAGTAGGTGGAGATCTTCCCGGTGATCAGGTCGCGGGCGACGATGCCGCGGGCCCGGCCGTCGACGACGATCACGTCGAGCATCTCGGTGCGCGGGTGCATCTCGACGTTGCCCGCGGCGATCTGTCGGGACAGTGCCTGGTAGGCGCCGAGCAGCAGCTGCTGGCCCGTCTGGCCGCGGGCGTAGAACGTCCGGGAGACCTGGACGCCGCCGAAGGACCGGGTGTCCAGCAGACCGCCGTACTCGCGGGCGAACGGCACGCCCTGCGCCACGCACTGGTCGATGATCTCCACCGAGATCTGGGCCAGCCGGTGGACGTTGGACTCCCGAGCCCGGAAGTCGCCGCCCTTGACGGTGTCGTAGAAGAGGCGGTGGACGGAGTCGCCGTCGTTGCGGTAGTTCTTCGCGGCGTTGATGCCGCCCTGCGCGGCGATGGAGTGGGCCCGGCGCGGCGAGTCCTGGTAGCAGAACTGGACGACGTGGTAGCCCTGTTCGGCGAGGGTGGCGCCGGCCGAGCCGCCGGCCAGGCCGGTGCCGACGACGATGACCGTGTGCTTGCGGCGGTTGGCCGGGTTGACCAGCTTGGCCTCGAAGCGGCGGGTGTCCCAGCGCTCGGCTATGGGGCCGGCGGGGGCCTTGCTGTCGACGACCGGTTCCCCGGTCGTGAAGTCGGTGTAGGTCATGGTCAGCTCACCAATCCGGTCATGACGCCCACGGGGACGGCGATGAAGCCCAGGGTCAGCACCAGCGCGAGCACGTCGGCCAGGGTCTTCAGGAGGCGGTCGCGGCTCCGGCTGCCGGCGCCGAGGGTCTGCGCGGCGCTCCAGAAGCCGTGCCGGACGTGCAGGCCCAGCGCGAGCATCGCGACGAGGTAGATGACGTTGCCGTACCAGGTGGAGAAGGTGTCCACGACGTTCTGGTACGGGTGGCCCGGCTGGAAGCCGCCGGCGTGCACGGTGCCGGTGGTCAGGTCGAGCACGTGCCAGACGATGAACAGGCCGAGGATGATCCCGCCCCACCGCATCGTGCGGGTGGCGTAGCTGGCCCGCGGCTTCTTGTGCACGTACTTGGTCGGGCGGGCCTTGATGTCGCGCCTGCTGAGCTGGTACGCGGAGGTGGCGTGCGCGACGACGGCGGCCACGAGGACCACGCGGAACACCCAGAGCGTCCACTCGTAGTGCATGAACGGCTCGCCGAGGGTGCGCAGCCAGTGCGCGTATCCGTTGAAGGTGGTGGGCCCGAAGAAGATCTTCAGGTTGCCGAACATGTGGACGACGAGGTAGCCGAGCATGATCAGGCCGCTGACGGCCATCACTGTCTTCTTGCCGACGGTGGAGTCCCACAGTGCGCGCCCGCCCGTCGGCCGACCGCCGGGGTGCCGTGGGGCGGGGTTCTTCTTCGGCGGCCGTTGGTCCGTCCGTGTTGCCAGTGCCATGAGTCCCGACGGTAGGGACGCGTCCGCCATCAGTCCAAGACATGGTCCGGCTGATCTCGATAGGCTGCCCCTATCGTTGCCTTATATTCCCCTTATGCAGCTACAACAGCTCCGCTACTTCACGGCCGTGGCCGACACCCGCCACTTCACCCGCGCCGCCGAACGCGAACACGTCGCCCAACCCTCGCTCTCCCAGCAGATCCGGTCCCTGGAAAGGGAGTTGGGGGCCGAGCTCTTCCATCGCGCCCGCGGCCACATCACCCTCACCGACGCCGGCGAAACCCTGCTGCCGCTCGCCCGCCGGATCCTCGCCGACACCGAGACCGCCCGCCGCGAGGTCCAGGAGGTCGCCCAACTGCGCCGCGGCCGGCTCCGCCTCGGCGCCCCGCCCAGCCTCTGCGCCAGCCTCGTCCCCGATGTGCTCAGCGCCTTCCACGCCGCCTACCCGGGCGTCGACCTGATCGTCAGCGAGGACGGCTCCCAGGACCTGGTCCGGGCCCTGGCCGACGGCGACCTGGACCTGGCGCTGATCATCACGCCGCTGCCCGGCCAGGCCCCGGCCCTGGCCACCGCGGAGCTGCTGCGCGAGGAACTGGTGGTGGTCTCCGCCCCCGGCCGCCCGGCACCGGTGACCGGCCGTCGCACCCGGATCCGCGTCGAGGACCTCCGCGGCCGCCCGCTCGCGATGTTCCGCCGCGGCTACGACCTGCGGGAATTCACCACGGCCGCGTGCCGCGCGGCCGGCTTCGAACCCACCTTCACCGTCGAGGGCGGCGAGATGGACGCGGTCCTCGGCTTCGTCCGGGCCGGGCTCGGCATCGCCGTCGTCCCCAGCATGGTCGCCGAACGCTCCGGCCTGCGCATCACACCGTTCGCCACCCCCGGCATGCACCGCGTGATCTCCGTGGCCCACCGCGGCGACGTCTCACCGCCGCGCGCCGCCCGCGAACTGGACCGCATCCTGCGCGCGCACCTGGCCGACGACGCGCCCTGAGCGGCGGCGCCCGCCGGGGAAGGCCCCGGCCCGCGCCCGTCAGACCCCCAGCTTCGCCGACCTCAGCTTCGCCACCGCTTCCGGCTCGCCGTCCAGCTCCACCTTCGCCGCGTCCAGCCGGCCGAAGGCGAACATCGTCAGTTCGCCCGGCTCACCGGTCACCGTCACCACCGGAGCGCCCCGGTGCGCCACCGCGGTCTGCCCGTCCGGCCGCCGCAGCACCACGCCGACCGGCGCCTTCCGGCCCAGTACCCGGGCCGCTCGCTCCAGCCGCGCCCACAGCGCGTCCGCGAAGACCGGGTCCAGCTCGCGCGGTGTCCAGTCCGGCTGGGCCCGCCGCACGTCCTCGGCGTGCACGTAGAACTCGACGGTGTTCGACGCCTCGTCGATCTGCTTCAGTGCGAACGGCGACATCTTCGGCGGACCCGTCCTGATCAGGCCGATCAGCTCCTCGTACGGCTTCGCGGCGAACTCCGCCTGCACCCGCTCCAGCCGCCCCGCCAGCGGCTTCAGCACGATGCCCGCGGACGCGTCCGTGCGTCGCTCGCGAACCACCAGGTGCGCGGCCAGATCCCGCGTCGTCCAGTCGTCGCAGAGCGTCGGCGCCTCCGGGCCCGCGCTCTCCAACAAGTCGGCCAGAAGGAGCCGTTCACGCTTCGCATGGGTCGACATACCGCCAGCCTACGACCGCTGCGCGTCCCCTGCCACGGCGCACCCGCCCCGGCCCCGCGCCGCCGTCACCAGTGCAGCACGACCACCGCCACCACCACGGCCGCCACCAGCGACGCCACGAACACCGCCGCCAACACCCGCACCGCGACCTTCGCCGTCCGGTCCGGATCCGGCGGCGGTGCAGCGGGGGGCGCGGCGGTGGAGCCGGCGCGTGCGTCCGGGGGCTGCTGGTCCATTCCAGCAGGATGCCGCACGGCACAATGGACCCATGACCAGCAGTCGCGCCACCGCCCCCGCCCTGGACCCCGCCGTCGCCGCCCGCCTCAAGCGCGACGCCGACGGCCTCTTCCCGGCCATCGCCCAGCAGTACGACACCGGGGAAGTGCTCATGCTCGGCTGGATGGACGACGAGGCGCTGCACCGCACCCTCACCACCGGCCGCTGCACGTACTGGTCCCGCAGCCGCCGGGAATACTGGGTCAAGGGCGACACCTCCGGGCACGTCCAGTACGTGAAGTCCGTCGCCCTCGACTGCGACGCCGACACCGTGCTGGTCAAGGTCGACCAGGTCGGGGCGGCCTGCCACACCGGCGCCCGCACCTGCTTCGACGCCGACGTGCTGGCCGACGCACCCACCGCCGACCAGTAGGCTCCGCTGCCATGACCACGGGAACCACCGGCACCGCCGCACCGGACCTCGACACCTTCCGCACGCTCGCCAAGGACCGACGGGTCATCCCCGTCACCCGGCGCCTCCTGGCGGACGGCGACACCCCGGTCGGCCTCTACCGCAAGCTCGCCGCCGAGCGCCCCGGCACCTTCCTCCTCGAATCCGCCGAGAACGGCCGCACGTGGTCGCGGTACTCGTTCATCGGCGTCCGCAGCGCCGCGACGCTCACCACCCGCGACGGGCAGGCGCACTGGCTCGGCACCCCGCCCGTCGGCGTCCCCACCGGCGGCGACCCGCTCGACGCGCTGCGCGCCACCGTCGAGACCCTGCACACTCCCCGCGACCTCATCGAGGACGAGGGCCTGCCGCCCTTCACCGGCGGCATGGTCGGCTACCTCGGCTACGACATCGTGCGCCGCCTGGAGAAGGTCGGCGACCACGCCACCGACGACCTCGGCCTGCCCGAGCTCACCATGCTGCTCACCTCCGACCTCGCGGTCCTGGACCACTGGAGCGGCACGGTCCTGCTGATCGCCAACGCGATCAACCACAACGACCTGGAAACCGGCATCGACGAGGCGTACGCGGACGCGGTGGCCCGTCTGGACGCCATGGCCGACGACCTGTCCCGCCCCGCGCCCGCGAGCGCCGCCGCGCTCCCGCCGACCTCCGTGCCCACCTACACCGGCAAGTGGGGCGGCGAGGCGTTCATGGCCGCCGTCGAGGACGTCAAGGAGCGCATCCGCGCCGGCGAGGCGTTCCAGGTGGTGCCCTCGCAGCGGTTCGAAACCCCCTGCACGGCCAGCGCGTTGGACGTCTACCGCGTGCTGCGGGCCACCAACCCCAGCCCGTACATGTACCTCTTCCGCTTCGAGGGCGACGACGGCCGCGCCTTCGACGTGGTCGGCTCCAGCCCCGAGGCGCTGGTCAAGGTCGAGGACGGCCGGGCCATGGTGCACCCCATCGCCGGCACCCGCCCGCGCGGCGCGACCGTCCAGGAGGACCAGGCGCTCGCCGACGAGTTGATGGCCGACCCCAAGGAGCGCGCCGAGCACCTGATGCTGGTCGACCTGGGCCGCAACGACCTGGGCCGGGTCTGCGAGCCCGGCAGCGTCGAGGTGGTCGACTTCATGTCCGTCGAGCGCTACAGCCACGTCATGCACATCGTCTCCACGGTCACCGGCACGGTCGCCGCCGGCCGCACCGCCTTCGACGTGCTCACCGCCTGCTTCCCCGCCGGCACCCTCTCCGGCGCCCCCAAGCCGCGCGCCCTGCAGATCATCGACGAGCTGGAACCGACCCGGCGCGGGATCTACGGCGGCTGCGTGGGCTACCTGGACTTCGCCGGCGACTCCGACACCGCCATCGCCATCCGCACCGCCCTGCTGCGCGACGGCACCGCCTACGTCCAGGCCGGCGCCGGAATCGTCGCCGACTCCGACCCGGTCGCCGAGGACACCGAGTGCCGCAACAAGGCCGCGGCCGTCCTGCGCGCCGTCCACACCGCCAACCACCTGGGGAAATGACCCGACGCACCCCCGCCCACCGGCACACCGGGGCCGGTGGGCGATAGTGGTACGCGTGAGTGCCGCACCCCAGCCCCTTGCCGACACCGAGCCGTCGCCGTCCCCGGCCCGGCCCGCGCGCAGCGCCAAACGTTCCCTCGCCCCGGCCCTGCTGCTCGGCGCGGCCGGCGCCAGCCTGGCGCTGCTGGCCGCCGGCCGCACCTGGGCCCGGGGCACCGCGGTGCTCGCCCAGGGCGAACTGCCGCGCACCGTGACCGGCGCCGACGTGACCGGGGTGCCCGGCGCGCTGGCGGTGGTCGGCCTGGCCGCCCTGGTCGCCGTCTTCGCGGTCCGCCGGGTCGGCCGGATCGTGGTCGCCGCACTGCTGGCGCTCAGCGGCCTGGGCGTCACCGCCGCCGCCGCGCTCGGCTACGGCGACACCTCGGCGCTGCGCGAGAAGGCCGCCGACGCGGTCGGCCTGGCCGGCGCCGATGTGCATCACGTCACGCACACCGTCTGGCCCTGGGTGGCCGCCGCCGGTGGCGTGCTGCTGCTCCTCGCGGGGGTGCTGGCCCTGGTGTACGGCCGCTCCTGGCCCGCGATGTCGGGCCGTTACGAGCGCACCCCGGGCGGCGCCCGCGGTCCCCGGCGCGCCCCGGCGGCGCCGGACCTGGAGCGCCCCGAGGAGATCTGGAAGTCCCTGGACCGCGGCGAGGACCCCACCCGGTAAAAGGGTTCCGTCCGGCATCGGTGACAATGGACGACGACGGTTCCGCGCCCGGACCCCGGCGCGACTTCAGCAAAGAGGAGCACCCCATGTCGAGCAGTGGCCACGGACACACCCCCGCCGCCTGGACCGGCGTCATCATCGCGTTCATCGGCTTCTGTGTGGCCGGTGTCTTCATCGTGATGGCCAACGTGGCCGGCTTCTGGGCGGGCATGGTGCTGATCGCCGCCGGTGCCGTCGTGGGTGGCCTGATGCGCGCCGCCGGCATGGGCAAGGAGCCGAAGCGCTCCGCCAAGGTCGCCCCGGCCAAGGTCCAGCCGCAGGAGGGCTGAGCCCCGCCCGGCAGCAACCCGAAGGCGCCGCTTCCCGCGCCCCGTACGGCCCGCGCCCCGTACGGCGGCCGAGAAGCTGCGCCTTTCCGCTTCCGGTAGCAGCATCGGCACCGTGAGCGATCCCGTGGTACCGCTCGGGCCGGACGGCTCCCGGCCCGCCCGTGCGCTGCGCCGCCTCGCGGCACCGGTCGGCACCCTCGCGGCCGTGACCGCCGCCTTCGCCTGGGTGGGCGCCGTCGACCCGAACGAACCGGGCCACTACCCGGTCTGCCCGCTGCTGCACCTCACCGGCCTGCTCTGCCCGGCCTGCGGCGGGCTGCGCAGCGCCCACGCCGTCGCGCACGGCGACCTCGTCACGGCACTCGGCGCCAACGCCCCGGCGGTCGCCGGTTACGCCGCGTTCGCGCTCTTCTGGCTGGTCTGGCTGGCCCGGGCGGCCCGCGGCCTGCCCACCGCCGGCCCGCGTCCCCGACCGGTCCACTGGTGGGCGCTCGGCACGCTGCTGCTGGCCTTCACGGTCGTCCGCAACCTCCCCCTCGGCGCCGGGCTGCGCCCGTGACCCGCCCCGCCGTGGACGCCCCTCCCCGCGTCCCGGAGGTGTCCAGGGTGTGGGACCACGGTCCACCGGATGCGGAACCTGCTCCCGCAGGCGGATACCATCAGAGGACCGGTTGGGACAGTCGTCCGGTCCCACAGGTCACTGTCCACCTCCACCGTTCAAGAAGGAGGCCGCTCGCGTGAGCGTGCTCGATGAGATCATCGAAGGAGTCCGCGCCGACCTCGCCGAGCGGCAGGCGCGCGTCAGCCTCGACGAGCTCAAGGAGCGGGCCCGCAAGGCGCGCCCCGCGAAGGACGGTGTCGCCGCCCTGAAGGGCGAGGGCGTCCGGGTGATCTGCGAGGTCAAGCGCTCCAGCCCCTCCAAGGGCGCGCTGGCCGCGATCGCCGACCCCGCGGGCCTGGCCGCCGACTACGAGGCGGGCGGTGCCGCGGTCATCTCCGTGCTCACCGAGCAGCGCCGGTTCGGCGGCTCGCTGGCCGACCTGGAGGCCGTCCGCGCCAAGGTCGACATCCCGGTCCTGCGCAAGGACTTCATCGTCACCGCCTACCAGCTGTGGGAGGCCCGGGCCTACGGCGCCGACCTCGCGCTGCTGATCGTCGCCGCGCTGGAGCAGGAGGCGCTGGTGTCGCTGATCGAGCGGGCCGAGTCGATCGGGCTGACGCCGCTGGTCGAGGCGCACGACGAGGACGAGGTCGCCCGCGCGGTCGACGCCGGCGCCCGGATCATCGGGGTCAACGCCCGCAACCTTAAGACCCTGGAGGTCGACCGGGGCACCTTCACTCGGGTCGCCCCGGAGATCCCGGACCACATCGTCAAGGTCGCCGAGTCCGGCGTGCGCGGCCCGCACGACCTGATCGCGTACGCCAACGACGGTGCCGACGCCGTCCTGGTGGGCGAGTCGCTGGTGACCGGCAAGGACCCCAGGACCGCGGTCGCCGACCTGGTCGCGGCAGGCTCCCACCCGGCGATCCGGCACGGCCGGGACTGACCCGGTCGCCGAAGGCAGGACACTCCGAGATGACCGCCGTACCCCGCCGCCCCGAGGCCAGCCGCTCCGCGCTGCCCTCGTGGCACCGCGGCTGCCGGGCCCCCGCCCGGCGGGTCCGCGGGCGCCGGGTCCGGTACCACATCGGCTCCGAACCGGGTCAGATCAACGGGATGCGATGGCGCCCGGGGACCGCGCGCTGACGCGCCCGTCCCCGTAACGGCGGCGCACCACTGCGCGCAGCAGTCGTCACGTCATCCCCTTTCACCGGACCTCCGGGGCAGTGCGCCCCGGTTGAGGAGTGCTCAGATGTCCTCCGAAAGTTCCCGTTTCTTCCTTCCCGACCCGGAAGGCCAAGTGCCCAGCGCCGAGGGCTACTTCGGCGCGTTCGGCGGCAAGTTCATCCCCGAGGCGCTGGTCGCCGCGGTGGACGAGGTCGCCGCCGAGTACGAGAAGGCCAAGGCGGACCCGTCGTTCGCCGCCGAGCTCGACGACCTGATGGTCAACTACACCGGGCGGCCCAGCGCGCTCACCGAGGTGTCGCGGTTCGCCGAACACGCCGGCGGGGCGCGGGTGTTCCTCAAGCGCGAGGACCTCAACCACACCGGCTCACATAAGATCAACAACGTGTTGGGCCAGGCGCTGCTGACCAAGCGCATGGGCAAGACCCGGGTCATCGCCGAGACCGGCGCCGGCCAGCACGGCGTCGCCACCGCCACCGCCTGCGCCCTCTTCGGCCTCGAATGCACCATCTACATGGGCGAGGTCGACACCAAGCGCCAGGCGCTCAACGTCGCCCGGATGCGGATGCTCGGCGCCGAGGTCATCGCCGTGAAGTCCGGCAGCCGCACCCTCAAGGACGCCATCAACGAGGCGTTCCGCGATTGGGTCGCCAACGTCGACCGCACCCACTACCTCTTCGGCACGGTCGCCGGCCCGCACCCCTTCCCGGCCCTGGTCCGCGACTTCCACCGGGTCATCGGCGTCGAGGCCCGCCGCCAGATCATCGAGCGCGCCGGCCGGCTGCCGGACGCCGCCGTCGCCTGCGTCGGCGGCGGCTCCAACGCCATCGGCCTCTTCCACGCCTTCCTGCCCGACGCCGACGTCCGCCTGATCGGCTGCGAGCCCGGTGGCCACGGCATCGAGACGGGTGAGCACGCCGCCACCCTCACCGAGGGCACCCCCGGCATCCTGCACGGCTCCCGCTCCTACGTCCTCCAGGACGAGGACGGCCAGATCACCGAGCCGTACTCGATCTCGGCCGGCCTGGACTACCCGGGCATCGGCCCCGAGCACGCCTACCTCAAGGACGTGGGCCGCGCCGAGTACCGCGCGGTGACCGACGACGCGGCGATGCAGGCGCTGCGGCTGCTGTCGCAGACCGAGGGCATCATCCCGGCCATCGAGAGCGCGCACGCGCTGGCCGGCGCCCTGGAGATCGGCCGGGAGCTGGGCCCCGACGGCCTGCTGCTGGTGAACCTCTCGGGCCGCGGCGACAAGGACATGGACACCGCCGCCCGCTACTTCGGGCTGTACGACACCGCGGACGAGGCGTCCCGGACCGGCGAGGGGGACCACTGATGGCAGGCAACGCGGGCAACGCGGGCAACATCGAGCTCCTGGCGTCCGTGCTGGCGCAGGCCAAGGCGGAGGACCGGGCGGCGCTGGTCGGCTACCTGCCGGCCGGTTTCCCCACCGTCGACGGCGGCATCCGCGCGATGGTCGAGATGCTCGACGGCGGCTGCGACGTCGTCGAGGTCGGGCTGCCGCACAGCGACCCGGTGCTGGACGGGCCGGTGATCCAGACCGCCGACGACATCGCACTGCGCGGCGGCGTCAAGATCGTCGACGTGATCCGCACGGTCCGCGAGGTGCACGCCGCCACCGGGGCGCCGGTGCTCTGCATGACCTACTGGAACCCGGTCGACCGCTACGGCGTCGAGCGGTTCGCCGCCGACCTCGCGGAGGCGGGCGGCGCCGGCTGCATCCTGCCGGACCTCCCGGTCGAGGAGTCCGAGGGCTGGCGCAAGGCCGCCGAGCAGCACGGCCTGGCCACCGTCTTCGTGGTCGCGCCGAGCAGCCGGGACGAGCGACTGGCCAAGATCACCGAGGCCGGCAGCGGCTTCGTCTACGCCGCCTCCCTGATGGGCGTCACCGGCACCCGCGAATCCGTCGGCCGGGAGGCCGAGGACCTGGTGGCCCGCACCCGCGCCACCGCCGGCGCCCGCCGCGGGCTCCCGGTCTGCGTCGGGCTCGGGGTCTCCAACGCCGAGCAGGCCCGCGAGGTGGCCCGGTTCGCCGACGGTGTGATCGTCGGCTCGGCGTTCGTCAAGTGCCTGCTGGCCGCGGACGACGACCTTGACGCCGGACTCGCCGCGGTGCGCGGCCTCGCCGGCCAGTTGGGCGAGGGCGTGCGACGCGACGGCGCGGCCCGCGACTGACCCGGGCGGATCGCCCGATGGGGCGAACTTCGGAGCGGAGGGGTGCGACCGCGCCCCTCCGCCTCGTTGTCCACGGGCGTGAACCAGAACCATGACGGCCAGGACCGTGACCGAACGAGCAGCGCCCGCGAGCGGCTGCAGGCACAGCGCACCAAGGACAAGACGCGCGCCCGGCGGATCCGCCAGGCGGTCGTCGGCGGCGCGGTGGTGGCGGCGCTCGCGGTGGCCGGCGGGGTCGCCGTCTGGGTGTCCTCCGGCGGCGGATCCGGCAGCACCGGCGACACCGCCTTCGCCCTCCCCAAGAAGGCCAGCGACGGTGACAAGCCGGCGGTCCCGGTGGGCACGGCCGGCGCCCCCTCCACCCTCGTGGTCTGGGAGGACTTCCGCTGCCCGGCCTGCCAGCAGTTCGAGACCGGCTTCCGCCCGGTGATCCACGAACTCCAGGACTCCGGCCAGCTCAAGACCGAGTACCACCTCGCCACCCTGATCGACGGCAACGCCGGCGGCACCGGTTCGCTGAACGCCGCCAACGCCGCGCTGTGCGCCCAGGACGCCGGGAAGTTCCGCGAGTACCACGACGTCCTCTACTCCCACCAGCCGCCGGAGCAGCAGGACCGCTTCAGCGACAAGAAGTACCTGATCCAGCTGGCCGGGAAGGTCGACGGCCTGGTGTCGGACGCGTTCACCACCTGTGTCCGCACCGGCCGCTACGACGGCTTCGTGCACAAGTCGAACGAGGCGTTCGCCCAGGGCGGGTTCCGCGGCACGCCGACCGTCATCCTCAACGGCAAGGACCTCGCGCAGGTCCAGGGCGGCCAGGTCACCCCCGCCGAGCTGAAGAAACTGGTGCTGGCGGCCAACAAGGGCAAGAAGGCGCCGGTCCGGGGCTGATCCGCCGGGCGGCGGTACGGCCCGCCACCCCGGCGGGGTCGTTACGCAGCCGTTGCCGGGCGGGTTGTCGTCAACCCCGCCCGGCGCGGTAGCGTCGGTCCTGCCATGGACCTCGCATTCATTCCCAGCCCGCCGACCGGTGTCGTCCATCTCGGCCCGATCCCGCTGCGCGGCTACGCGTTCTGCATCATCATCGGCGTGTTCGTCGGCGTCTGGCTCGGCAACCGCCGCTGGGTGCAGCGCGGCGGCCGCTCCGGCACCGTCGCCGACATCGCCGTGTGGGCGGTGCCCTTCGGCCTGGTCGGCGGGCGCCTCTACCACGTCATCACGACGTACGAGCCGTACTTCGGCGAGAACGGTCATCCGCTCGACGCCTTCAAGGTGTGGCAGGGCGGCCTCGGCATCTGGGGCGCGGTCGCGCTGGGTGCCCTCGGCGCCTGGATCGGCTGCCGTCGCCGCGGCATCCCGATGCCCGCCTACGCCGATGCGCTGGCCCCCGGCCTGGCGATCGGACAGGCGATCGGCCGCTGGGGCAACTGGTTCAACCAGGAGCTCTACGGGAAGCCGACCGACCTGCCGTGGGCGCTCAAGATCGACCCTGATCCGGTCATCGGCCGCATCGGCGGCACCTACCACCCGACCTTCCTCTACGAGTGTCTGTGGTGCCTGGGCGTCGCGGCGCTGGTGATCTGGGCGGACAAGCGCTTCCGCCTCGGCCACGGCCGGGTCTTCGCGCTCTACGTCGCCGCCTACTGCGTCGGCCGCGCCTGGATCGAGTACATGCGCGTCGACGAGGCACACCACATCCTCGGCCTGCGGCTGAACGACTGGACCTCGCTGGTCGTCTTCGTCCTGGCGGTCGTCTACATGATCGTCTCCGCCAAGAAGGCCCCGGGGCGCGAGGAGATCGTGGAGCCGGAGTGGCAGCTCGCCGAGGGCGCCCGGGACGACGCCGCGGGCACCGCGCACGCCGAGGCCGCCGACGGAGCGGCCGAGGTGAAGCTCACCAAGGACGCCAAGGACGGCAAGCTCACCAGGGACGCCGAGGTCGCCGAGGGTGCGGCCGAGGTGAAGCCGGATCCGGCCGAGGCCGCCGGGAGCCAGGGCGGCGCGAAGACCTGACGCGACCGTCGATTCCCCTTCCGACCGGAGCGCCGGGCGGACCCGTTCACCGCGGGACCGCCCGGCGCTCCGGCGTTCGTGCCGTGGTCCGGGCGGCGGAGCGCCCCGCCGCCCGGACCGTCACCGCCCGCTGGCCTCGGTCACCGTGACCCGTGCCGCGATGGCGCCGAACGCCTGCTCGTGGCGGAGGCGGCGGGCGCGGTCGCGGGCGAACACCTCGCGGGTGACGGCGGCGAGGGCGGTGGCGGGGGCGTGCAGGTCGAGCCGGCTGGCCCGGGCGACCTCGCACTGCCAGTCGGCGGGCACCGCCGCGGCACCGTTCAGGGCGCCGGCCAGGGCGCCGGCCATCGTGGCGGTGGCGGCGCTGTCGCGTCCGTAGTTGACCGCGCCGAGGACGCTGGCCCGGTAGTCGCCGTCGGTGACCAGCAGCATGCCCAGGGCGATGGGCAGTTCCTCGACGGCGTGCAGTCGGGAGGGCCGGCGGGCGCCCAGCGACGGCTGGCGGTGGTCCGGGCCCACGGTGTCGAACGGCGCGACCGCGGCCCGCAGCGGCACCAGCGCGGACTCGTAGTCGGTGTGCGGCGCGGCGACGTCGCAGACCGCCTCGATCGCGGCCCGGGTGCCGTCCTTCGCCAGCCGCAGCGCGTGCCCGGCCACCGAGGCCGGGGTGGCGTCGGGGAGGAACGCGGCGGCCACCGCGGCGGCGAACACCCCGGCCGCCTCGCGCCCGTAAGAAGCCTGGTGGGCGGCGGAGATGTCCAGGGCCTCGGCGTAAGCCCGGTCGGGATTGCCGGCGTTGACGACGCCGACCGGCGTCATGTACATCGCGGCACCGGAGTTGACGATGTTTCCGACGCCGGCCTCGCGCGGATCGGCGTGCCCGTAGTGCAGCCGCGCCACGATCCACTTCTCGGCGAGGAAGATCCGCTGCAACGGCAGCGCCTCGGCCTCCAGTTCGGGGATCCAGCGCGGGGTGCCGATCAGGTCGGGGACGAGGTGGTCGGCGACGTCGTAGGCGTCGAGGTGGTCGCGGACCGTCTCGTAGACGCGGACCAGTGCGTGGGTCATCAGGGTGTCGTCGGTGACGTGGCCGTCGCCCTTGTGGTACGGCGTGAGCGGTCTGGCGGTGCGCCAGTCGGCGTGGAACGGACCGACGATGCCCTCGATCCGGCCGCCGTGCCGGGCCACGATCTGTTCCGGTGTCAGGCCCTCGACCGGACCGCCGAGGGCGTCGCCGACCGCGGCCCCGACGAGCGCGCCGCTCGCCCGGTCCTCCAACGGGGCGATCTCGGGCGGCGCACCGGTCGGTCCGGGCTCCGGGTTGGCGGCGCGGGGCGTCAGGGGCCCTGCGAGGGCGGCCGGTTCCGGGTCCGGCGGCGTCGTGGTGGCGGTGGTGGCGTCCGTCATCTGCGGGGCGTCCTTTCGCTGGGGGCAGTGGCCGCCGGGGCGGGTGGCGGCCGGGGCGGGTGGCGGTCGGCGGGGCCCGCGCGCGGTCGTCCCGGCGCGGTATCCGTCCCCCGCGGTGGGCCGACTGTGCTGCGCGGGCCGGCAGGGTCACCCGGTCGACCGGCCGGCATGGCGGGCCGCGGGCCGCGAAAAGTGCTCGTGATCGGGATCACAAGCTCGACTTCTCGGTAAAGCCGCAGGTCAGCGCGGTAAGTTCGGCCTTCCTTGCTAGCGGAGGAAGGCAATTCGCGCATAGCTTCGAGGTGTTGGAGGGGGAAGTGCCGTCAGCGGCCCACACCTCGCAGAGCAGGGAGCAGGTCCAGACATGTCGGTCATGGAGATCATGGACGCCGCCGCGCCGACCCACGTGGCGCACCGCGACAACCACACGCACCGCGACGTCAACGGTGGCTGGCTGCGACCCGCCGTGTTCGGTGCGATGGACGGCCTGGTGTCCAACCTCGCCCTCATGACGGGCGTGGCCGGTGGTGCGGTGTCGCAGCAGACGATCGTGATCACCGGGCTGGCGGGGCTGGCGGCCGGCGCGTTCTCGATGGCGGCGGGGGAGTACACCTCGGTGGCTTCGCAGCGTGAACTGGTGGTCGCGGAGCTGGACGCCGAGCGGGCCCAGTTGCGCAAGTACCCGAAGGACGAGCAGGAGGAGCTGGCGGCGCTCTACGTGTCCCGCGGGGTCGAGCCGGAGCTCGCCGGGAAGGTCGCCGAGCAGCTTTCCCGCGACCCCGAGCAGGCGCTGGAGATCCACGCCCGCGAGGAATTGGGCATCGATCCGTCCGACCTTCCTTCTCCGGCAATTGCGGCCGTTTCTTCCTTCGGATCGTTTGCCTTGGGTGCCCTTTTGCCTCTTCTTCCTTATCTGCTGGGTGCCAGTGCGCTCTGGCCGGCGGTGCTCCTGGCGCTGTTCGGGCTCTTCGGCTGCGGTGCCGTGGTGGCGCGGGTGACGGCGCGTTCCTGGTTGTTCAGCGGGCTGCGGCAGTTGGCCCTGGGTGGTGCCGCGGCGGGCGTGACGTACGCCCTTGGCGCGCTGTTCGGAACGGTGGTGGGTTGACGTCCCATTCGGGTGACCGCATGATTGCCGCGTTACCCAGCGGTTTCGGTTTGTTGACGACCGGGCATAAGGCCCTGGCGTCGCGGGCAATGTCGCTCGCCGAACGCCGCCGCAGAGGGCGGCTCGTTTCCGTCCGTATTCCTGAGAAATTCCGTTTCACCGCCGGTGCGGTGTCCGCATGTTGGAAGGCATCTTCCGCTTTTTGAGAAGCGAGCCATCCTGTAACCTGCACGAAATTTCGCGGAGGGCCAACGTCGTCCCTCGGCAATGCAAATGCCACGACGACGTTGGGAGAGCCGATGCGCTACGCGTCCACGCACTCCGCGACCACCAGCAGCGCCGCCGCCGCTTGGTCGCCCATGGACGGCCGCCCCGCCCAGCAGGGCATGTACGACCCGCGCAACGAGCACGACGCCTGCGGCGTCGGCTTCGTGGCCACGCTCACCGGTGAGGCCAGCCACGCCCTGGTCGAACGGGCCCTGACCGTGCTGACGAATCTGGAGCACCGCGGTGCCACCGGCTCCGAGCCCGACTCGGGCGACGGCGCGGGCATCCTGCTCCAGGTTCCGGACGCGTTCCTTCGCGAGAACGTCACCTTCGAGCTCCCCGCGGCCGGCTCCTACGCGGTCGGCATCGCCTTCCTGCCCTCCGACGCGCACGATGCGGCCGCCGCCGTCTCGAAGATCGAGACGATCGCCGGTGAGGAGGGCCTGGAGGTCCTCGGCTGGCGGGTCGTCCCGGTCGCCCCGCAGCTGCTGGGCAACGGCGCCCGCGCCACCATGCCGGCCTTCTCCCAGCTGTTCGTCGCGGACCGGAAGAACACCGGTCTGGCGCTGGACCGCAAGGCGTTCGCGCTGCGCAAGCGCGCCGAGCGGGAGGCCGGGGTCTACTTCCCCTCGCTGTCCGCCCGCACCCTGGTCTACAAGGGCATGCTCACCACCGGCCAGCTGGAACCCTTCTTCCCGGACCTGTCCGACCGCCGGTTCGCCACCGCCATCGCACTGGTCCACTCGCGGTTCTCCACCAACACCTTCCCGAGCTGGCCGCTCGCCCACCCGTACCGCTTCGTCGCCCACAACGGCGAGATCAACACGGTCAAGGGCAACCGCAACTGGATGCGCGCCCGCGAGTCCCAGCTGGCCAGCGCGCTCTTCGGCAACGGGGACCCCGAGACCCTCGACCGGCTGTTCCCCGTCTGCACCCCGGACGCCTCCGACTCCGCCTCCTTCGACGAGGTCCTGGAGCTGCTCCACCTCGGCGGGCGCTCGCTGCCGCACGCGGTGCTGATGATGGTCCCCGAGGCGTGGGAGAACGCCACCGCCATGGACCCGGCCCGACGGGCCTTCTACCAGTACCACTCCACGATGATGGAGCCCTGGGACGGCCCGGCCTGCGTCACCTTCACCGACGGCGTCCAGGTCGGCGCGGTCCTGGACCGCAACGGTCTGCGCCCGGGCCGCTACTGGGTCACCGACGACGGTCTGGTCGTGCTCTCCTCCGAGGTCGGCGTCCTGGACATCGACCCCGCCAAGGTCGTCCGCAAGGGCCGCCTCCAGCCGGGCCGGATGTTCCTCGTGGACACCGCCGAGCACCGCATCATCGAGGACGACGAGGTCAAGGCGCAGCTCGCCGCCGAGCAGCCCTACCAGGAGTGGCTCGACGCCGGCCTGATCGACCTCGCCGACCTGCCCGAGCGCGAGCACATCGTGCACACCCACGCCTCGGTCACCCGCCGCCAGCAGACCTTCGGCTACACCGAGGAGGAGCTGCGGGTCATCCTCGCCCCGATGGCCAAGACCGGCGCCGAGCCGATCGGCTCCATGGGCACCGACTCGCCGATCGCCGCGCTCTCCGAGCGCCCCCGGCTGCTCTTCGACTACTTCACCCAGCTGTTCGCGCAGGTCACCAACCCGCCGCTGGACGCGATCAGGGAGGAGCTGGTCACCTCCCTGATCTCCTCCCTCGGCCCCCAGGGCAACCTCCTCGCGCCCACCGCGGGCTCCTGCCGCAGCGTGACCCTGCCGTTCCCGGTCATCGACAACGACGAGCTGGCCAAGCTCGTCCACATCAACGCCGACGGCGACATGCCGGGCATGAAGGCCGTGACCCTCTCCGGCCTCTACCGGGTCTCCGGCGGCGGCGAGGCGCTGGCCGACCGCATCGAGCAGATCCGCACCGAGGCCGACGCCGCCATCGCCGACGGCGCCCGGCTGATCGTCCTCTCCGACCGCCACTCGGACGCCGAGCACGCGCCGATCCCGTCGCTGCTGCTCACCGCCGCGGTCCACCACCACCTCATCGCCACCAAGACCCGCACCCAGGTCGGGCTGCTGGTCGAGGCCGGTGACGTCCGCGAGGTGCACCACGTCGCGCTGCTGATCGGCTTCGGCGCCGCCGCGGTCAACCCGTACCTGGCCATGGAGTCCGTCGAGGACCTGGTCCGGGCCGGCACCTTCCTGCCCGGCGTGGAGACCGACACCGCCCTGAAGAACCTCATCAAGGCGCTCGGCAAGGGCGTGCTGAAGGTGATGTCCAAGATGGGCATCTCCACCGTCGCCTCCTACCGCGGCGCGCAGGTCTTCGAGGCGATCGGCCTGGACGAGGAATTCGTCGCGCAGTACTTCCACGGCACCACCACCAAGATCGGCGGCGCCGGTCTGGACGTCATCGCCCGCGAGGTCGCGGCGCGGCACGCCAAGGCGTACCCGGCCTCCGGCATCGCCGCCACCCACCGTGCCCTGGAGATCGGCGGCGAGTACCAGTGGCGTCGTGAGGGCGAGCCGCACCTCTTCGACCCGGACACCGTCTTCCGGCTCCAGCACGCCACCCGTGCGCGCCGCTACGACATCTTCAAGCAGTACACCGAACGGGTGAATGAGCAGGCGGAGCGGCTGATGACGCTGCGCGGCCTGTTCTCCTTCGGGGCCGACCGCCAGGCCATCCCCCTGGACGAGGTGGAGCCGGCGTCCGAGATCGTCAAGCGGTTCTCCACCGGTGCGATGTCCTACGGATCGATCTCCCGCGAGGCCCACGAGACCCTGGCCATCGCCATGAACCAGCTCGGGGCCAAGTCCAACACCGGCGAGGGCGGCGAGGACCCGGACCGCCTCTACGACCCGGCGCGCCGCTCCAGCATCAAGCAGGTGGCGTCCGGCCGGTTCGGCGTGACCTCCGAGTACCTCGTCAACGCCGACGACATCCAGATCAAGATGGCCCAGGGCGCCAAGCCCGGCGAGGGCGGCCAGCTGCCCGGCCACAAGGTCTACCCGTGGGTCGCGAAGACCCGGCACTCCACCCCGGGCGTCGGCCTGATCTCGCCGCCGCCGCACCACGACATCTACTCCATCGAGGACCTGGCCCAGCTGATCCACGACCTCAAGAACGCCAACCCGGCCGCCCGCATCCACGTGAAGCTGGTCTCCGAGGTCGGCGTCGGCACGGTCGCGGCGGGCGTCTCCAAGGCGCATGCGGACGTCGTCCTGATCTCCGGCCACGACGGCGGCACCGGGGCCTCGCCCCTGACGTCGCTGAAGCACGCCGGTGGTCCCTGGGAGCTGGGTCTGGCCGAGACCCAGCAGACGCTGCTGCTCAACGGCCTGCGCGACCGCATCGTGGTGCAGACCGACGGCCAGCTCAAGACCGGCCGCGACGTGGTCATCGCGGCCCTGCTGGGCGCCGAGGAGTTCGGCTTCGCCACCGCCCCGCTGGTGGTCTCCGGCTGCGTGATGATGCGCGTCTGCCACCTGGACACCTGTCCGGTCGGCATCGCCACCCAGAACCCGGTGCTGCGCGAGCGGTTCAGCGGCAAGGCCGAGTTCGTCGTCAACTTCTTCGAGTTCATCGCCGAGGAGGTCCGCGAACTCCTCGCCGAGCTGGGCTTCCGCACGCTGGACGAGGCCATCGGGCACGCCGAGGTCCTCAACGTCGCGCGGGCGGTGGACCACTGGAAGGCCCAGGGCCTGGACCTCGCCCCGCTGCTGCACGTCCCCGACCTGGCCGAGGGCGCGGTCCGCCACCAGGTCACCGTCCAGGACCACGGCCTGGCGAAGGCGCTGGACAACGAGCTGATCGAGCTGGCCGCCGACGCGCTGTCCGCGGACAGCGCCGAGGCCGCCCAGCCGGTGCGCGCCCAGGTCGCGATCCGCAACATCAACCGGACCGTCGGCACCATGCTCGGCCACGAGGTCACCAAGAAGTTCGGCGGTGCGGGCCTGCCCGAGGACACCATCGACCTCACCTTCACCGGGTCGGCCGGCCAGTCGTTCGGCGCCTTCCTGCCGCGCGGCGTCACCCTCCGCCTGGAGGGCGACGCCAACGACTACGTCGGCAAGGGCCTGTCCGGCGGCCGGATCGTGGTCCGCCCGGACCGCGGCGCCGACCACCTCGCCGAGTACTCCACCATCGCCGGCAACACCCTCGCCTACGGCGCCACCGGCGGCGAACTGTTCCTGCGCGGCCGGGTCGGCGAGCGGTTCTGCGTCCGCAACTCCGGTGCCACGGTGGTCTCCGAGGGCGTCGGCGACCACGGCTGCGAGTACATGACCGGGGGCAGCGCGGTCGTCCTGGGCGAGACGGGCCGCAACTTCGCGGCCGGCATGTCCGGCGGCTCCGCCTACGTCATCGACCTGGACCCGGCCAACGTCAACAAGGAACTCGCCGACGCGGTCGGTCCGTTGGACGACGCAGACAAGCAGTGGTTGCACGACGTGGTGCGCCGCCACCAGGAGGAGACCGGCTCCACCGTGGCCGAGAAGCTCCTCGCCGATTGGGATGCCGCGGCCGCGCGCTTCAGCAAGGTCATCCCGTCGACGTACCAGGCAGTGCTCGCCGCCAAGGAAGCCGCCGAGCAGGCCGGGCTCTCCGAGTCCGAGACCCACGAGAAGATGATGGAGGCGGCGACCAATGGCTGACCCCAAGGGCTTCCTGACCCACGAGCGCGAGCACGCCCAGACCCGCCCCGTCGAGGAGCGCGTCAAGGACTGGAACGAGGTCTACCAGCCCGGCTCCCTGCTGCCGATCATCACCAAGCAGGCGTCGCGCTGCATGGACTGTGGCATCCCCTTCTGCCACAACGGCTGCCCGCTGGGCAACCTCATCCCCGAGTGGAACGACTACGCCTACCGCGAGGACTGGACCGCGGCCAGCGAGCGGCTGCACGCGACCAACAACTTCCCGGAGTTCACCGGTCGGCTGTGCCCCGCCCCCTGCGAGGCGGCCTGCGTGCTGGGCATCAACCAGCAGCCGGTCACCATCAAGAACGTCGAGGTCTCCATCATCGACCAGGCGTGGGACCACGGTGACGTCACCCCGCAGCCGCCCGAGCGGCTCTCGGGCAAGACCGTCGCCGTCATCGGCTCCGGCCCGGCAGGTCTGGCCGCCGCCCAGCAGCTGACCCGCGCCGGTCACACGGTGGCGGTGTACGAGCGCGCGGACCGCATCGGCGGCCTGCTCCGCTACGGCATCCCCGAGTTCAAGATGGAGAAGCGGCACATCAACCGCCGCATCGAGCAGATGCGCGCGGAGGGCACCAAGTTCCGCACGGAGGTGGAGATCGGCCGCGACCTCGACGCCCGCAAGCTGCGCAAGCGGTACGACGCGGTGGTCATCGCGGCCGGCGCCACCACCTCCCGCGACCTGCCGGTGCCCGGCCGCGAGCTGAACGGCATCCACTTCGCGATGGAGTACCTGCCGCTGGCCAACAAGGTGCAGGAGGGCGACCTGACCGTCGCCCCGATCAGCGCCGAGGGCAAGCACGTGGTCGTCATCGGCGGCGGCGACACCGGCGCGGACTGCGTCGGCACCGCGCACCGGCAGGGCGCCCTGTCGGTGACCCAGCTGGAGATCATGCCGAGGCCGGGCGAGGAGCGGGCCGCGCACCAGCCCTGGCCGACCTTCCCGATGCTCTACAAGGTCACCTCCGCGCACGAGGAGGGCGGCGAGCGGATCTACTCGGTCTCCACCACCCACTTCGAGGGCGACGAGGACGGCAACGTCCAGTGGCTGCACCTGATCGAGGTGGAGTTCAAGGACGGCAAGCTGGAGCAGAAGCCCGGCACCGAGCGGAAGATCCCGGCCCAGCTGGTCACCCTCGCGATGGGCTTCACCGGCATCGACCAGAAGAACGGCCTGGTCGAGCAGTTCGGGGTGGAGCTGGACCAGCGCGGCAACGTCGCCCGCGACGCGGACTTCGCCACCAACGTCCCCGGTGTCTTCGTCGCCGGTGACGCCGGCCGCGGTCAGTCGCTGATCGTGTGGGCCATCGCCGAAGGCCGCTCGGCCGCCCGCGGCGTGGACCGCTTCCTCACCGGAGCCAGCGCCCTGCCGGCCCCGATCAAGCCGACGGACCGCGCCCTGACGGCGTGAGCGTCCGTCCCCGAATGTCCCGTACAGCGTCGTACGGAGGCACGGGGACCGGGTGAGAGCCCGGCCCCGTACGGCGGCGCCTGCCCCTCCACCCCGACCGGAGGGCAGGCGCCGCACTGTCGTTCCCGGGCCGTGCGGGTGCCCGCCGGCCCGCTCGTGCTAGCCGTCCCGCTGGGCGGGGAAGCGCCGTCCCAACTGCTGGGCGAGTTCCCGGGCGGGCGCGGGCACGGCCTGCTGCGGGGGAGTGTCCGGCGGCCGGAAGTCGTGCACCGGCGCGCGCCAGGCCGACACGTCGATGGCCCCGTCGCCCAGCGGCAGCACCCAGCGCGGGTCCGCGTGCACCCGCAGCACCTGCGCCTCGATCTGGGTCCAGGCGCCGTCGGTCACCGTCCGCTCGCCGACCCGCCGGGCCTCCAACTGCACCGGGCAGTGCGCCAGTCGGGGCGGGCGGACGAGCTCGGAGGGCTCCGTCCACGGGACCTCTCCCTCGGGGCCGCCGCCCGTTCCTTCCTGGGTCGCTGTCCCCCCGGGCGGCAGGTTGAAGACAACGTCGGGGCGCACCGCGAGGTTCTGTGCGGTGCACCCCCGGGCGGGCAACCAGACGCTCACCACGGGGCCGAGGTCCCACCGGACCTGTAGCGCGACCAGCACGAACGTCCCGTCGTCGTTCTCCGTTGACAGCAGCGCCGGCACGACCGAACTGCTCTTCTCCAGCGCGGATTTCATGTTCTTGAGGATAGAAGCCGGACGATTCGGCGCTCACCGAAGTGTTATATGTGATTACGCTCTGCACATGATTCGATGGGACGCCGATCACGAAAGCACCACGGAAACCCCCGATGTCGCAGCCCTCGCGGCGCTGCTCGCGGACCGGACCCGCGCCGCCATCTGCATCGCCCTGCTCGACGGCGGCACATGGACCGCCGGCGAGCTGGCCGAGTACGCCGGGGTGGCGCCGTCCACCGCGACCGAGCACCTCAACCTCCTGGTCGCCGGCGGTCTGCTGGCCGAGGAACGGCGGGGGCGACGGCGCCACGTCAGGTTGGCCGGGCCGGACACCGCCGAGATCCTGGAGAACCTCGCCGGGCTCGCCCCCTACCGCCGGGTGCGGATCCGCTCGCTGGCCGAGGCCAACCACCGCCGGGCCCTGCATCACGCCCGCACCTGCTACGACCACATCGCCGGGGCCCTCGGGGTGGCCATCGCCGAGGCGATGACCGAACGCGGCCTGCTGGGGCGGGAGCACGGACTGGAGCTGACCGACGCGGGCGCCGCGTGGCTGGTCGCGCTGGGCATCGAGGGCGGCGGGCACTCGTCGACGCACCGGGCGCACGTGCGCACCTGCCTCGACTGGACCTCGCGGCGCCAGCACCTCTCCGGTGCGGTCGGGGCCGCCCTCTACCGGCACGCGCTGGAGCACCGCTGGGTCATCAGGGCCCCGGCCAGCCGGATCCTCGCGGTCACCGAGGCCGGCCGGGTCGCCTTCCGGGCCCGGCTGGGGTTGCCCGACGAGGTGCTCACGCCCACGCCGGCGGCGCCGCCGGCGCGGGACCGGACGGAGGTCAGTCCTCGCCGACCTGGGTGATCCGGTCGTCGCCGAGGCGGTGCTGGACGTCCTGGAGGAGGACCCGCAGCAGCCCGGCCAACTGCTCCTGCTGTGCGGGGGCGAGCGCCTCGATCAGCTCGGCCTCGCGGCCCAGTACGCGGTCGACGGTGGACTCGACGAGGTGGTGGCCGGCCGGGGTCAGTTCGACCAGGACGGTGCGCGGGCGGCCCTCGCCGGGGCGCCGGGTGACCAGGCCGTCGCGTTCGGCGCGGGCCACCCGTTGGGAGACCGCCCCGGCGGTGATCATGGAGCGTTGGCCCAGCTCCCGGGTGGTCAGGGTGTACGGCGGGCCGCCGCGGCGCAGCACGCTCAGGAGGTCGAGGGTGGCCGGGTCCATCCCGGCGCCGCTCAGTACCCGGCGCCGGTCGTCGCCCAGGAGCTTGGCCAGCCGCCAGATGGGCGTGACGATCCCGATGGAGGAGACCGGCGTGCCCGGGCGCTCGCGGCGCCAGGCGGCGGCGATCTCCTCGACGGGATAGCCGGCGGCGCGGGCCTCGGGGTGGTCGGCGCCGTCCTGCGTCGCGGCTTCGCTTGCCACCGGACCTCCTGGGAGTGTTATGTTCAGGTCTAAATTTAGCCCTCAACGGAGGGCGGTCGCGAGTTGTGCATTTAGATCTAAAAGACACGGACGGAGCTCAGCATATGGCACGCACCCTCCTGATCACCGGCGGCGGCACCGGCATCGGCCGCGCCCTCGCCGCGCACTTCGCGGGCCACGGCGACCACGTCGTCATCACCGGCCGGCGCCCCGGCCCGCTCCGAGCCGTCGCGGACGCCGTCGCCGGGGTGACCGCCCTGGTCTGCGACCACACCGACCCCGCGGCGCTGCTCCGGCTCGCCGCGGAACTGCCCGAACGCCTCGACGTCCTCGTCAACAACGCCGGCGGACAGACCGACTTCGACGCCGACGGCGGCACCGACCTGGCCTCCTACGCCCGGGACTTCCGCGCCAACCTCGACGCCAACCTGCTCGGCGCCGCGCTGACCACCCGGGCCCTGGAGGACCGGCTGGCGGACGGCGGAGCGGTCATCCACATCGGGTCCATCGCCGCCGACCAGGGTTCCGGCTCCTACGGGGCGGCCAAGGCCGGACTCGCCTCCTGGAACGTCGAACTCGCCCGACTGCTCGGCCCACGCGGGATCACCGCCAACGTGGTCGCGCCCGGCTACATCGCCGACACCGAGTTCTTCCGGGACCGGCTCGCCGACGCGCGCCGGGAGCGGCTGGTCGCGGACACCGCCACCGGCCGCCCCGGCTCCGTGGACGACATCACCGGCGCGGTGGCGTTCCTGGCGTCGCCGGCGGCCCGGCACGTCACCGGGCAGGTGCTGAACGTCAACGGGGGCGCGCACACCACCCGTTGAGGCTGCGCCCCGTCCCTCAGCCGGCGTCGCCCGCCACCAGACGGGCCGGGAAGCCGCCGGTCGCGATGGGGCCCCAGCGCCGGGGCGTGACGCGGATCAGGGACTTGCCCTGCTTGCGCATCGCCGCGCGGTACTCGTCCCAGTCCGGGTGCTCGCCGGCGATGTTGCGGTAGTACTCGACCAACGGCTCCAGGGAGTCCGGGGAGTCGACCACCTCGGCCTCGCCGTCGACCTGCACCCACGGGCCGGTCCACTCGTCGGACAGCACGAGCACGCTGACCGACGCGACCCGGCGGACGTTGCGGACCTTGGCCCGCTCCGGGTACGTCGACATCACCAGCCGACCGGAGTCGTCCACCCCGCAGGTCAGCGGCGAACCCTGCGGGGTGCCGTCGGCGCGGCGGGTGAGCAGGATCGCGCGGTGCCGCGGGCGGACGAACTCCAGCAGCTCGGACAGGTCGACACGGGTGGTGGTGGCGATGGAAGGGCTCATGCACGCGAGCCTAGGGTGTCCGGTGCGCTCCGGGGCGAACCCACACGGCTCCCGCCGCCCGGTTCGCCGCGGCCCGGTGGTCGGTTCAGCCCTTCAGCAGTTGCTTGCCGGTGGCCGCGTCCACCACCTTGCGGCCCGCCAGCGGGCCGTCCAACCGCACCTTCGTCTTGTCGGTGGCCAACTGCTCGGTGCACATCCCCTTGGGGTTCTTCTTCTTGCCCCATCCGGACACCACGACCAGTTCCTTGGACTCCAGGACGCGGGCGCCGTAGCCGGCGTCGCAGGCGCTGTGGCCGACGGTCACCGTGAGCTCCTTGGCGTCCGGGCGCGTGGGGTGGTCCGCGCCGGCCAGCGGCAGCAGAGCCTCCTGCCGGCCGGACACCGGGGCGACCTTCGGCCAGTCCCGCACTATCTGCGCGGCCCGCGTCTCGAAGGCGTCCTTGGCGCGCGGCGGCGGTGCGGCGCCCACGGTCTGCGTGCCCTTGCCGCACCCGGTGAGCGCGACGGCGCCGGCCGAGGCGAGGGCGACGACCAGGGCGGTCACACGGGTACGCGGACGGGTGGAGTGGGCGGGGTGCTGCATGACGTGCCTCCTCGGGTCGGTCGCGGATGGGACGTGTCAGGGGCACGGCGGGTTCCGTCCGGCGGACGTCCGGTCCGGACCACCCGCCGTCCGGTGCGCCGCTCGCTCCATCTGCCCACGGCAGACAGCGCCGCTGCCCGACCCCGCCGACGAATAGCGTCCCGACCATGGACCTCCAACGGCTCGCCCCGCACGTCTGGCAACTGCCCTTCCCCGTGGGCCACGTCTACCTCGTCGCACTCTCCGACGGCGCCTACGCCGCGGTCGACACCGGACTGCCCGGCTCGGCCCCCGCGATCCTCGACGCGATCACCCGGCTCGGCGGCCGCCCCGGAGCGCTGCGCCAGATCGTGCTCACCCACTGCCACGTGGACCACATGGGCTCCGCCGCCGACCTGGTGGCCGCCACCGGGGCCCGGGTCCTGGCCGGTGCGCCGGAGGTCCCGTACGTCGACGGCACCCGGCCCGAGCCGTCGCCGGACCTCACCCCCGTCGAACGGGCCCTGCACGAGCGGGTGCTGGCCGGCATCGCCGCCGACGGGGTCCCGCCGCCGCGCCACACCCGGGTCGACGTCGCGCTCCACGACGGCGACGTCCTCGACGGCTGGCCGGAGCCCGCCCGGGTGCTGCACGTCCCCGGCCACACCCCCGGCAGCATCGCCCTGCACCTTCCGGAGAGTCGGGTGCTCTTCCCCGGAGACACCATCGCCACCGACCCCGACGGCACCCGGGTCCTGCTCGGGCCCCTCAACGTCGATCGCGCCCGGGCCGTCGCCTCCTTCCGCCGGCTGGCCGCCCTCGACGAGGTCGACACCGTCTGCGTGCCGCACGGCGTGCCGGTCCGCTCCGACGGTCACGCGGCCCTGGCGGCGGCGACCCCGGAGGCGGATTGGCGGTGAGGCACCCCAAGTCCGGTGAGTGCAGGTGTATGTGACGTTTCGTCAGCCGGATTCACGGGGCACGACACGGAAGGTCCCGAGCCGGTGGGTGGTCGGTGGCGTCGACGGGGCCCGGACGAGGGCGTCGACCAGGAGGGCGAGCCGGTCCGGGGCGACGGCCTCGGTACGGACGCTGGTCAGCCGGGGGCGCAGCAGCCGGGCCAGCAGCAGGTCGTCCGCGCCGACCACCGCGATCCGCCCAGGGCCGGTCCCGATCGCGTGACCGGCGTCCTGGAGGGCGCGCATCAGGAGCATCGCGTACGCGTCGTTGTAGGTGAAGACCGCGTCCAGGCCGAGCGCCGGCCACCGGGCGACGAGCCGGGCGGCGGACTCCTCGGTGAGCGCCAGGTCCAGGGGGTGCACCGTGGCCTCGGGGTGGCCGGCGGCCACCGCCCGCAGGCCGGCCAGTCGCGGATCGGCCAGGGCGGCCAGGCCCGGTTCGGCCGGCAGCACCACGCCGATCCGGCGGCGGCCCGCGGTGAGCAGGTGCGCCCCGGCCCGGCGGCCGGCCTCGGACTGGTCCAGCAGGAGGGCGTGGGCGCCGGGCGGTGCCTGCGGGCCGGGGGTGAGCACCGCCGCGGTGCCGGCCCGCTTGAGCAGTTCCACGGCGGGTGCGTCCAACGGCGGGTCGTGCAGGGTCAGTACGGCGGCGGGGCGGAGTTCGGCCCAGGCGCGGGCGGCGGCCAGCGGGGAGTCGGCGGGTGCGCCGTGCAGCACGCCGGTGTAGCCGAGGCGGTGCAGCGCGCTCTGGAAACCGGCCAGGAAGTCGGTGAACAGCGGGCCGAAGACGGGTGCGGTGTCCGCCGGCGCGGCCAGCAGCACGATCCGGCCCCGACCGGCCCGCAGGCTGCGCGCGGCCGCGTGCGGGACGTACCCCAACTCCTCGGCGGCGGCCCGCACCCGGGCCTGGGCGCCGGCGCCGACGCGCCCGGCGGCCTGGCCGTTGAGCACGTACGAGACGGTCGCGCGCGAGACCCCGGCGCGGCGGGCAACGGCCGCGCTGGTCGGGGGTGTTGGAACGGCCTCGCGGCCGGTGGGATCGGTCATGCTGGTGGGCATCCTCGCACAGGGGTGCTGGGCGCCGGAGCACGGCGCCGCTTACGCCCTGCCGACAACTTACACGTGTAACTTCGACCGTGCGGCCGTGCCGGACGGCCCTTGCGGGCCCCGCGCGCGACGCACCGGCGCCCGCTAGCGGGCGGGAGACGAGCGGGAGAGAGGCACGGATGCAGCTGCACACCCACGAGTGGGGCGACGGCGACCGGACCGCGGTGCTGATCCACGGGATCATGTCCGACCACCGCACCTGGCATCGGGTCGGGCCGGCCCTCGCCGCCCGCGGATACCGCGTCATCGGCGTCGACCTGCGCGGCCACGGCCGCAGTCCGCGCGGCGACTACGGCGCCGAACTGTTCGCCGACGACCTGGTGGACACCCTGCCGGTCGGCGCCGACGTCGTCCTCGGGCACTCGCTGGGCGGGCTCGCGCTGTCCCTGGCGGTCGAACGGCTGCGGCCGCGGCGCGCGGTCTACTGCGATCCGGCGTGGTCGTTGGCCGGTGTCGGGCAGGCCGTCGACCCGGCGGTGTTCGTGACGTTCAAGAACGCCGACGCGTCCCGGGTGCGCGCCTTCAACCCGCGCTGGGACGACGTCGACGTCGCGGTCGAGCTGGCCACGATCGCGGACTGGGACACCGGGACGGCGCTGGCGCTCTCCGGTGGCCACCTCCAGGACCGGACACCGGAGCGGCCGTTGGTGCCGTCGTTGGTGCAGATCGCGGGGGAGGGGTTCCTCTTCACGCGGGAGGCGGGCAAGGAGCTGGCCCGACGCGGCTTCGAGGTGCGCACGGTGCAGGGCGCCGGGCACACCATCCACCGCGACGACTTCGACGGCTTCCTGGCCGGGCTGGAGGGGTGGATCTGAACCGGCCGGGTCGCGGGGCCGGCCGGCCCCGCGACCCCCGAGGTTGACGCGTCGTCAGGTGTCGCAGTCCAGCAGGGTCCTGCACAGGCCGCAGCGGGCCTGGAGGCGTCCGCGGACCGGGACGCGGATCCGCTGGCAGCAGACCGGGCAGGGGAAGGACACCCGCAACGGCGTGCCGGTGCCGGGGGTGGACTCGAAGGCGTAGTCGCCGCCGGGGCCGGCGGCGGGCGCGGGGCGGTGCGCGGTCCCGGCCGCGCGGCGGTCCTTGGCGTAGCGGAGCCGGGCGGCCCAGCCGGCGCCGGCGAGCGGCGGGCGGCGGGCGTCCTGCTCGGCCCGCGCCCGCCCGGCGGTGTACGCGTCGTACGCCTGCGGGCTGGTGAACCACGGCGACGGGTCCTCGCCGAAGAAGGCGGCGCGCTTGGCCAGCACGTAGCCGAACTCCTCGGGCGTCAGGTAGCCCAGCTTCTGCGAGAACGGACCGTGTTCGCGGTACGCGTCCAGCAGCAGCCAGCCGGCGCCGAGGTAGGTGGCGGCGGTGTCGGTGAGGATCTCGTTGTCGCGGGTGCCGGGGAAGGACAGGTCCAGTCGGTGCAGCCAGACGTGGGTGACCTCGTGGGCGAGGGCGGCGCCGATGTCCTTGCGGTGCCGTCGGAAGCGGTCGTTGAGTTCGACGAAGTACTCCGGCCCGGCGGTCAGTTCCACGGTCGCGGCGTGCTCCATCTCGCGGAAGGTGATCACGATCCGGGCGTCCGGCAGGTGTAGTTGGCGGACCATGGCGCGGGCGACGCGCTGGGCGCCCAGGTGGAGGTCCTCGTCGTCGTCGAAGGCGACGTCCACCGGCAGCACGCTGGTGGGGAAGGTGCTCACGGTGTCGTGGGACAGGCGCCGGAAGAGCGCCGTGAGGGCCGCGCGGACCGTGTCGAGGTGCGGGAAGCCGTGTGCGATCGCGCTGCCGCCGGTGGTCATCCGGACACTGTACGACCGGGGTGGTCCGGGGGGTACCAGGGCGTACGGGGCGTAGGGGGTAAGGGAGTTGGCCGGATGTTGACCCTTGTCACTCTGTTCCCGGACTCCACATAATCACAGGGCGCTTTACGGGTTCATTGCCCAGATGCCCGGAGGCTTTGCGGTGTGCTGCCGCCGTCCGCGCGGATTTTGCGGTGGCCGTACCCGGCGCCGGGTTTGGCATGGGCCTGTCATGACGCTTTCGACCCCCCACGAAAGGAAAGCCCGTGCGCACCTCCCTGAAGCACCTCAAGAGAACCACCGCCGCCGGTGCGATCGCCCTCGCCGCGTTCAGCCTCCAGCCCGCCGCGGCGCAGGCCGCCCCCGCCCCCGACCCCGGCGGCTCCGTGCACTCCCACGTCGTCGGCGGCACCCGTGCCGACCAGGGCGAATTCCCCTTCATGGTCCGGCTGTCGATGGGCTGCGGCGGCGCCCTCTACACCAAGGACATCGTGCTCACCGCCGCGCACTGCGTCGACGGCAGCGGCCCCGACACCTCCATCACCGTCACCGGCGGCGTGGCCGACCTGGAGGACTCGGCGGCCGTCAAGGTCAACTCCGCCCAGGTCCTCCAGGCCCCCGGCTACAACGGCAAGGGCAAGGACTGGGCCCTGATCAAGCTCGCCAAGCCCATCGACCAGCCCACCTTGAAGATCGCCGAGAACGACACCTACAACAAGGGCGACTTCACCATCGCCGGCTGGGGCGCCGACAAGGAGGGCGGCGACCAACAGCGCTACCTCCTCAAGGCGTCCGTCCCGTTCGTCGACGACGCCACCTGCCAGAAGGCGTACGGCGACTCCCTCACGCCCGGCGACGAGATATGCGCCGGCAAGCTCGACACCGGCGGCGTCGACACCTGCCAGGGTGACTCCGGCGGCCCGATGTTCCGCAAGGACGACGCCGGCGAGTGGATCCAGGTCGGCATCGTCTCCTGGGGCGAGGGCTGCGCCCGGCCCGGCAAGCCCGGCGTCTACAGCGAGGTGAGCACCTTCGCGGCGGACATCAAGAAGGCCGCCGCCGAACTCGGCTGACCGGCCCACCCCAGACGGCCGGGGCCCGGCCACCCCCCGGGCCCCGGCCCGTACCGCCATCCGGCGTCGTGGCCACCCCGGCGGCTCTCGGGCCGGTCGGGCATGGGCGTCGTTCACCGAGTCGCCCCACGGCCGGCCATGACGGTCAGCGGCTCCCAGGAGAACCGGACCTGACAGCCGTAGCCACCGAGGTACTCGATCTCGGGGTACCGCAGCTCATGACGTGGGCTGAGCGCGTTCGGCCAGCGCATGATCGCCACCCCTACGGCGCCCAACTCGGCCAGCTCCCGCACCTGCATCCATCCGGAACGCTGACGCGGGTCCGGCTCGCCGAAGGCATCAGTGATCGTTGCCACGATCGCCAGCTTGTGCCCACGGGCGAGTGCGCGCCCCTCGGCCTCGGCGCGCTGCCGTGCCAGCCCCGGTGCGGCGGGGCTGCGCTCCGCGCAGATGTAGAGGACGGCGGGGGTCTTCTTCTCTTGGATGGTCATGGAGCCTCGTCTGGTCAGCAATGGGGGAAGCGCGCCGGCAGCCCGCTGGTGGGAACCCAGGGGTCGGTCGCCGCAGTGCCGAGACCCGCCCCTTCAGCGGCACTTGGGCACTTGCGTACAGTCAACGGACCCATGCCGACGTGCGACCATCGCGCATGCGGCATCCGCATACGGACATGCGCGTAGCGGGCACGAGTACGGTCTCGGTGTCGCGTGGAGTCGTAGCGTGGAGGTACACCGTGGACTTCTGGAGCGGGCCCGTAAGAGAGGCGTCACAAGCGGGGGACTACGGCCAAGTGATCGAACTCGTCCGCGTCCACAAGCGGATCACGCAAACCGCGCTCGGCCATGCTCTGGGGCTGAGCCAGTCCGCCGTCTCCCGCTTGGAGAAGAAGGGCACAAGCGCGTACCGCACACACACCCTCGCAACGGCAGCGGCGTACCTGGAAGTCCCGCCGGCGCTGCTGGGACTTGCCGACAGCCACCTGTCGGGGAACGGGAACGACGGTGAAGAAGTGAACCGACGACGTGTCCTCGGCGGGGTGGCCGTGACCGCGGCCGCTCCCGCTCTGGCTTTCCTGCCCGCTACGGGGGACGCGATCGGAGAGCAGGCGGCCGCTCTGCGGCTGTCCACCTCGGCCTACCGCAGACTCGACGGAACCACGCCCAGCAGGGCGCTCTCAGAAGCCGTGCGCTCGCACCTGGCCCTCATCCAGACCATTGCGCACACCGCGAAGGGCGACCGTGACCGGCGTCGGCTGGCCGCAGTCGGCAGCGAGGCGGCCAGCCTCGCCGGATGGCTCGCGTGGGACATGGGCGACAACGGGTCGGCGCGCTCCTGGTACGGATCGGCGATCAAGGCCGCGCGCACCGCCGGTGACCCCTTGCTGACCGCCTACCAGTGCGGAAGTCTGGCCCAATTCGAAGCCCATGCCGGTAACAGCACGGAGGCCCTCAACCTCGCGCAGCGCGCCCGCCGTGCCGTGGAGGGCGATTTCCCGGCCGTCGCCAACGCGTGGCTGGCCACCGTCGAAGCGCTCGCCCACGCCGTCGCAGGTGACCGATGGTCCGCCGACAAAGCGCTGACCGCGGCCCGCACCGGCGCTGAGAACCAGCCGGAGGAGACGCCCCCGTGGCCGTGGGTGTTCACCTTCACCCCGTCCAAGGTCGCCGCCGCGCGTGTGGCATGTGGCGCCCGGCTCGGGCGGGCGGACTGGGTTCTGTCCGCGGACGGTGAAGTCCTTGCGACCGGACACGGAAAGCAACGCGCCTTGCTGATGCTGGACATCGCGGCCGGTCATCTCGCGGCGGGACGCGTGGACGGGGCCTTCTCGCTCGCTGCCCGGGCAGTGGAGACCGGACTTCGCTACCGTTCCGGCCGGATCGTGGAACGAGCGCGTGCCGTGCGCCGGAAGCTGACCACCGGCTCACCGCCCAAGTCGGTGCGCGCATTCGATGAGCGACTGCACGGCGTCTATCTGTAGGAGGACGGAATGCGCGTGGGGATCACCGGTCACCGCGGCTTGAGTGCCGAGGTGGAGCTGCTGGTGCGGGAACAACTGACGGACGTGGTCAGCGGGTACGACCCGACGAAACTGGTGGCGGTCTCGTGTATCGCGGACGGACCGGACGCGTGGTTCGCCGAAGCCGCCCTGGGGGCCGGGGGGCGACTGGACGTCGTCGTCCCGGCCGCGGAGTACCGTGCCGGTCTCCCCGCGTGGCACCACGCGACCTACGACGAGTTGCTGAGCCGTGCCGCCGAGGTGCATCAGACCGGGCTGACGGCTTCCGATTCCGCCGCGCACATGGCCGGCTCAGAGACCCTCGTCGGCCTCGTCGACGAACTGCTGGCCGTGTGGGACGGGCGGCCCGCACGCGGCTACGGCGGCACCGCCGACGTGGTCGCCTACGCGCGGCGGACGGGAGTTCCGGTGCGGGTGCTGTGGCCGAAGGGGGCCACGCGTGACTAGGTCGCGCCCCCGGTAGACACCCCTGCAGGGGCGGTCGGCCGGAGCGTGCGGGCCAGGGCGGAGGAATTGCCCAGGCCGGGCCCCGGCCCGTACCGCCATCCGGCGTCGTGGCTTGCGGGCGCCGGGCGCCGCGGGTCCGATGGAGCCATGCCGATCAGCGTGGTCATCGCCGACGACCAGGAGATGGTCCGGACGGGCTTCCGGATGATCCTGGAGAGCCAGCCCGACATCGAGGTGCTGGACGACGTCACCGACGGCGCCGCCGCATTGGAGGCCGTCGAGCGGCTCCAGCCCGACGTGCTGCTGCTCGACATCCGGATGCCGGAGCTGGACGGCCTGGAGGTCACCCGCCGGCTCGCCGAGCGTGCCGCCACCCACCCCGAGTTCCACGACCGCCCCAGGATCGTCATCGTCACCACCTTCGACCTGGACGAGTACGTGCACGCCGCGCTGCACGGCGGCGCCTGCGGCTTCCTCCTCAAGGACGCCAGCCCCGCGCTGCTCGTCGAGGGCGTCCGCGCCGCGGCCGCCGGCGACGCGCTGGTCTCACCCGCCATCACCCTGCGGCTGCTGCGCGCCATGGCCCCCACCGCCGGCCGCGCCACCGCCCGCACGCCCGGCGAACCGCTCACCGAGCGCGAGGAACAGGTCGTCCGCGCCCTGGCCACCGGCCGCACCAACGCCGAGATCGCCGACGAACTCTTCGTCTCGCTCTCCACGGTCAAGACGCACCTGGCCAACGTGCAGGCCAAACTGGCCGCCCGCAACCGCGTCGAGATCGCCGCCTGGGCCTGGGAGACCGGGCTGGCCAGCGGCGGATGAGCCCGATGACCGGGTGGGCCCGCGCCCACCCCCGCAAGGCCGCCGCCGCCAAGACCGCCCTCGCCGCGGTCCTGCTCTTCCTCGTCGGCGTCGAGTCGGTCGTGCTCACCCAACAGCCCACCCGGCCGCACGCCATCGTCGTCGCCGCGGCCGTCGTGGTCTGCCTGTGCGCCGTGCCGTACCGCCGGATCCCGCTGACCCTCCGGGCCCGGATCGCCGTCGCGGTCTCGCTCACCGCCTCCGTCGTGCTGATCGCCGGCCAGCACGCCCTGCGGGTCTGGGGCCTGGGCGAGGGCATCGCCCTGCTGGTCCTGCTCACCGCCGTGGTGCGGCGGGCCCCCGGCCGTACCGCCGCCGTCCTCGGCCCGCTGCTCGGCCTGTCCTGCGTCCTGGCGCCCATGCGGGACATCCGGATGGGCGTCTTCACCGTGGTCTACGGCGTGCTGACCGTCGTCGTCACCGCCTACTCGCTGATCCTGCGCTGGCAGGACGCCGGCCGGCTGCGGGACCTGGCCGCGGTGCGGGACGCCGAACGCCTCGAACTGGCCAGGGAACTCCACGACCTCGTCGCGCACCATGTCACCGGCATCGTCGTGCAGGCCCGGGCCGCCCGCTTCACCGCCCTCGACGGTGCGCGGGCCGTCGATGCCTTCGCCCGGATCGAGACCTCCGGCGGTGAGGCGCTCGGCGCCATGCGCCGGCTGGTGCGGGTGCTGCGCGAGGGCGAGGCCCGCACCACCCCGGTCGCCGGCCTCGCCGAGGTCCGGGCGCTGGCCGAGGCGTTCACCCGCACCGGCCCGCCGGTCACCCTGGACCTCGAACCCGGCCTGGACCGCGCCCTGCCCCCCGAAGTGGCCGCCGCCGTCCACCGCATCGTCCGCGAGGCGCTCACCAACGTCCGCAAGCACGCCGCCGACGCCACCGCGGTCCGCATCACCGTGCACACCGTTCCCCGCGGCACCGAACTGCGCATCGCCAACGACGGCGGCACGCCGGCCCGCCTGGCCGAAGCGGCCCGCGGCGGAGGGTTCGGGCTGGCCGGCCTCACCGAGCGGGCCGAGGCCCTGGGCGGCACGCTCACGGCCGGCCCGGCACCCGAAGGCGGCTGGGAGGTCACCGCCGTCCTGCCCGCGAGCGACCCGGCCGGCGACTGACCCCGCGCCCGCCGGCCACATCTGTCCAACACCTCCCGCCCCTTAGTCCATGGGCCTGCGCCCCGCCCGCCGCGCACGCTGTCCGCCGACAGGCCGCACCGCCACCGAGGAGGACGCGCGTGACCGCACAGCCAGGGCCCAGCCGCAGACAACTCGTCGCCGCCACCGCACTCGCCGGCGTCGCCACCGCCCTTCCGCTCGGCACCCGCACCGCGGCCGCCGCGCCCCGCACCGACGCAACGGTCCTGCGCTCCACCGCGCTGGACGTCCGCGTCGACCCGGCCTTCCCCCGCGTCCTCGGCTACACCGACCGCGCCACCGGCGCCGTCCTGCACGGCCAGGAAACCCCCGTCACCCAGATCCTCGTCGACGGCACCGCACACACCCCCCGCGTCACCCACCGGGCCCGCGCCGACCGCGCCGCCTACACCCTCGCCCTCGACGGCGGCACCACTCTGGCCGTCGAGATCGCCGTCGACGGCTGGCAGGTCACCTGGCGCGTCACCGCCGTCCACGACACCCCCGCCCTGCGCGTCGGCACCCTCCAGATCCCCGACCTCGCCCTGCTCAGCGTCCGCAGCGACCAACCCGGCGCCCACCTGCTCGCCGCCCGCCTCCAACTCGACAAGGCCACCAGCGGCGACACCCTGATCGAGGTCACCGCGGACACCCCCGCCGACCCCGCCCCCATCGGCTGCGCCTACGCCGTCGTCGCCACCGACCAACTCGCCGCGGCCATCGAGACCAACACCGTCTACGACACCCCCACCGGCGCCACCACGTGGGAGAACGGCCGCCTCTGGCGCCGGACCCGGCACCGCGACGGCCTCGTCGAGGCCCAACTCGCCCCCGGCCAGTGGACGCACCGCGCCGCCGGCCAACCCGTCGACGCCACCGAGCCCCTGCCGTACGCCACCGTCGTCCTCACCCGCGACCGCAACGGCGACGGCCGCACCGACTGGCAGGACGCCGCCCTCGCGCTGCGCGACGTGATGGTCAACCCGCTCGGCGCCGACGCCCAGCACCTGCGCGTCGTCCCGCACATCCCCTTCAACTTCGCCAGTCAGGCCACCAACCCGTTCCTCGCCACGCTCGACGACGTCAAGCGGATCGCGCTGGCCACCGACGGCCTGCGCCAGTTCACGCTGCTGAAGGGCTACCAGTCCGAAGGCCACGACTCCGCCCACCCCGACTACGGCGGCAACTACAACCAGCGCGCCGGCGGCCTGGCGGACCTCAACACCCTGCTGCGGGCCGGGCAGAAGTGGTCCAGCGACTTCGCCGTCCACGTCAACGCCACCGAGTCCTACCCCGTCGCGCACGCCTTCTCCGACACCCTGGTCAACAAGGACGACAAGCAGTGGGACTGGCTCGACCAGTCCTACCGCATCGACGCCCGCCGCGACCTGACCGCGGGCACCATCGCGGCCCGCTTCGCCCAACTCCGCCGCGAGACCGACCCCGCCCTGAACACCGTCTACCTCGACGTCTTCCGCGAATCCGGCTGGAACTCCGACCGCCTCCAACGCCACCTGCGCGACCAGGGCTGGCAGGTCGCCACCGAATGGGGCCACGGCCTGGAACGCTCCGCCCTGTGGTCCCACTGGGCCAACGAGACCGACTACGGCCCCGACACCTCCCGCGGCATCAACTCCCGGCTCATCCGCTTCCTGCGCAACCACCAGAAGGACGTCTTCGCCGACAAGTGGCCCACCCTCCTCGGCGCCCCCCGGATGGGCAACTTCGAGGGCTGGACCGGCAAGAACGACTGGCACGCCTTCCACACCATCGTCTGGAACGACGCCCTGCCCGCCAAGTACCTCCAGGCGTACCCCATCCGCACCTGGACCGACCACGAGATCACCTTCGAAGGCCCGACCCGCACCGTGGTCACCGACGCCGACGGGGTCCGCAGGATCACCACCGACGGCCGTCCGGTCTACGACGGCGGCAGCTACCTCCTGCCCTGGGAACCCCGCCGCGCCACCGACCCCGACAAGCTCTACCACTACAACCCCCGCGGCGGGCCGAGCAGTTGGCAGCTGCCGCGCGGCTGGTCCGGCGCGTCCGCGGTCTACGCCTACCGGCTCACCGACCAGGGCCGCGCCGAGGAGACGCGGATCCCCGTCACCACCGGCCGGATCACCCTCACCGCCCACCCCGCCACCGCCTACGTCGTCTACCGCACCAAGGCCCCCGCCCAGCCCGACCCCCACTGGGGGGAGGGCACGCCCCTGGTCGACCCCGGATTCCACGCCGGCGACCTCGCGGCCTGGGAGACCACCGGCCCGGCCGCCGTCCGACCCAACGACCGCGGTGACCACGAACTCGTCATCGACGCCGGCGCCGCCGCCACCGTCGCCCAGCGGCTGGCCCGGCTCGCCCCCGGCGACTACGCCGCCTCCGTCCAGGTCGAGGTCGGCGCCACGGCGGGGGAGCGGCGCCGCGCCGCCCTCACGGTCCGCACCGCGGACGGCGTCACCGCCACCAACTGGACCGAGACCTCCACCGCCGGCAACCACGTCGCCGCCGACCGCAAGGCCGGCACCCGCTTCCAGCGCATGACCACCCGCTTCACCGTCCCCGACGGCGGCGGCCCGGCCACCCTCACCCTCAGCGCCGCCGCCGGCGCGGCCCGGGTCCGCTTCGACAACGTCCGCGTCGTGCCCGCGCCCCGCACCGCCCGGCCGGGCACCCTCCTCTTCGAGGACTTCGAGCACGTCCCGCAGGGCTGGGGCCCCTTCGTCAAGGGCGACGCCGGCGGCTCCACCGACCCGCGCACCCACCTCGCCCAACGCCACGCCCCGTACACCCAGCGCGGCTGGAACGGCAAGGCGATCGACGACGTCGTCGACGGCGGCCAGTCCCTCAAGTCGCGCGGCGAGAACACCGGTCTCGTCTACCGCACCGTCCCGCACACCGCCCGCTTCGTCCCCGGCCGCCGCTACCGCGTCACCTTCCGCTACGAGAACGAGCAGGCCGGCCAGTACGCCTGGATCACCGCTGTCGACGAGACCACGGCCCGCGAACTCACCCGTCAACCCCTGCCCGTGGCCGTCGAACCCACCACGCTCAGCTACGAGTTCACCGCGCCCGAACGCGGCGAAGCCTGGGTCGGGCTGCGCAAGACCGGTAGCGACGGCACCGCCGAATTCGTCCTCGACTCCTTCCAGATCACCGAGGCGTGAGGGGCCGGCGGGCCGGAGCGGCGCACGCCCCGGCCCGCCCGCCTCACGGCACCAGCCGCGGCGACCCCGCCGCGCCGTCCGCGCTGTCTGGGCCGTCTGGGCCGTCTGGGCCGTCTGGGCCTTCCAGTTCCAACACCAACACCTCGTTCTCCCCCTCCCGCAGCACCGGGCCCGGTACGAACAGCCCGCGCTGCGGCCCCACCGACCAGTACCGTCCCACCGGAAAGCCGCCCACCCACGCGAAGCCCCGCGTCCACCCCGGCAACTCCAGCACCGCGTCGCCCACGCCGCCCGCCGGCACCGTCACCGTGCCCCGGTGCAGCCCGCGCGCCCCCGCGACCGGGGCGCCGAACGCCAACCCGGCCACCGCCGCGGCGCCCGCCGCGCCGTCCACCGCGTCCAGCCGCAGCCCCCGCGCCCGCACCCCGTGCAGATACTGCCGCTCGTGCAGCACCCCACCCGTGATGCCCTTCGGCTCGCCCAACCGCGGCCCGTAGTTGACCCGCCCCAGCGACTCCACCCACAGCTCCACCGCCGCCGGCCCCGGCACCGCGCCCAGCACCGCGCCCCCGGCGTCCCCCTCCTCCAGCACCGGCCCCCGCACCCCGTCCAGCACCGTCACCGCCCGGTCCCGCAGCCCCACGACCTTCAGGGTGTACGGGCGCCGCGGCCCCGGCACCGTCAGCCGGTAGCGGACCAGGCCCCGGTCCACCCCCAACTCCTCGAAGGTCGGCGGCTGCCCCGCGCACACCTCCGGTTCCCCCAACGCCTCCACCACCGCGTCCAGCGGCAGCCACCCCGACAACACCACCCCCACCGGTCCCGCCAACACCGGCTCCGGCTCCGGCAGTTCCGGCACCGGCCCCTGCGCGTACGGCGCCAGCACCTCCCGCATGCGCCAGAACTTCTCCGTCGGCCGCCCCCGCTCGTCCACCGGCGCCCCGTAGTCGTACGACGTCACCGTCGGCAGCAACGCCCCGTCCTGGAGCTCACCCGCCCGGTTGGCCCCCGCCCACCCGCCGAAGCTCGTCCCCCCGTGCGCCATGTACACGTTCACCGACGCGCCGCACTCCAGCACCTCCCGCAGCGCCGCGGCCGCGTCCGCCGCACCCCGCCCGTCCGCCGCCCGCCCCCAATGCGCGAACCACCCGCACCAGAACTCCATGCACATCAACGGCCCCCGCCCCCGGTGCCGGCGCAACGCCGCGAACGCGTCCCGCGCCCCCGACCCGAAGTTCACCGTCGCCAACACCCCCGGCACGCTCCCGCCGGTCAGCATGTGGTCCTCCGCCCCGTCCGAGGTGCACAGCGGGACGGTCACCCCCCACTCCCGCAACCGCCGCGTGAGATGACCCAGGTACGCGGCGTCCGAGCCGTACGACCCGTACTCGTTCTCCACCTGCACCAGCACCACCGGCCCGCCCCGGTCGCACTGCCGCGCCACCACCTGCGGCAGCAGCGCCCGCCACCACCCGTCCACGGCCCGCAGGAACGCCGCGTCCCTGGTCCGCACCCGCCGCCCCAACGCCCCCGTCAGCCACGACGGCAGTCCGCCGTTCTCCCATTCGGCGCAGATGTACGGCCCCGGCCGCACGATCGCCAGCAGCCCCGCCGCCCGCACCGCGTCGAGGAACCGCCCCAACGCCGCGACGTCCCGCAGCTCACCCGGGCGCGGCTCGTGCCAGTTCCACGGCACGTACGTCTCCACGCAGTTCAGCCCCATCGCCCGCAGCATCGCCAACCGGTGCCCCCACTGGGCCTCGTGCACCCGGAAGTAGTGCAACGCCCCCGACAGCAGCCGCACCGGCCGCCCGTCCGCCTCGAAGTCCCGTTCCCCCACGGCAAACCGCACCTGACGCCTCCCGACTGGTCGTTCCCCGGCCGCCCACACCCTCGCCCTCTGGCGGCCCGCCGGTCCATGGACAAAGATCGACGGTGCTTGGATGGTTCGACGGTTCGGCGTCCGGAGTTCCGGCGCGCGGGCCCGACGGAGCGGTGGCGCACGAGGACGGGAGGCCGGACGGCATGTACCACACCTGGATGCGCTACTTCACCCCCAGCCCGCTCCACCACCGCCTCGGCCTGGTCTGCCTGGGCGTCGGCCTGCAACACGGCGCCCTGCCGCCCGTCGGACCCCGCACCCTCGACCACCACGTCGCCGTCGTCATCAGCGCCGGCCGCGGCTGGTGCACCACCCCCGACGGCCGGCGCCGCACCGTCACCGCCCCCGCCCTGCTCTGGCTCCTGCCCGGCGTTCCCCACCACTACGGCGCCGACCCCGCCACCGGCTGGGACGAGAGCTTCGTCGACTTCACCGGACCCGCCGCCGACGCCTACACCGAACTCGGCTACATCGAGCCGCAGCAGCCCGTCGTGCCGCTCGCCGACGCCGGCCCGGCCCGCACCGCGATCGGCCGCATCGCCCGCGCCGCCCGCCGCGGCAACCCGCTGCTGGAGGTCGAGACCGCCGCCGCCGTCCACGAACTCCTCGTCGCCCTGCGCCGCGCCCGCGCCGACACCGACGCCGACGGCGAACCGGTGCTCGCCGCCCTCGCCCGCGACGCCTTCCTCCCGCTCTCGGTCGTCGAGCACGCCGCTCGGCACGGCATGACCCCCGCCGCGCTGCGCACCGCGGTCCGCCGCGGCGCGGGCTGCAGCCCCAAGGACTACCTCCTCGGCATCCGCCTGGGCCGTGCCAAGGAACTCCTGATCGCCACCGAACTCCCGATCGCGGCCGTCGCCCGCCGCGTCGGCTACGACGACCCCGCCTACTTCAGCCGCCTCTTCACCCGCCGCGTCGGCCTCGCCCCGGCCCGCTTCCGCGACCGCCAGGTCCACCGGGTGCCCGGGGGATGGTCGACGCAGGTGCCGGACCCCGCGGACCCTCCGAGGGTGGAGTAACGCCGCCGCCCGCCCCACGGCCGACGGGCCGGCGAAACTCCCCGCACCCGCGCGCCCCCGACGTGGCAAGCTGCCGGGCATGCCCGTATTGCAGCGCCCCGAGGCCGAGGCCCGTGCCCACCTGCTCGACGTCCACCGGTACGAGGTCGCCCTCGACCTCACCCACGGCGACGAGGAGTTCACCTCCCGCACCGTCATCCACTTCACCGCCCGCGAACCGGGCGACACCTTCGTCGAGATCCGGCCCGCCACGCTCCACGCCGCCACCCTCGACGGCCACCCCCTGGACCCGGCCGCGCTGGACGACAACCGCCTGCCGCTCACCGGCCTGGCCGCCGGCCCCCACGAACTCCGCCTCGACGCCACCATGCGCTACTCCCGCACCGGCGAGGGCATGCACTGCTTCACCGACCCCGCCGACGGCGAGGACTACGTCTACACCCAGCTCTTCATGGACGACATCCAACGGGTCTTCGGCGCCTTCGACCAGCCCGACCTCAAGGCCGCCTTCGAGCTGACCGTCACCGCACCGCCCACCTGGACCGTCCTCGCCAACGGCCGCACCGAGCAGCTCCCCGACGGCACCTGGCGAGCCGCCGCCACCCCCCGCATCAGCACCTACCTCGTCGCCGTCGCCGCCGGCCCCTGGCACTCCGTCCACACCGAGCACGCCGGCCTGCCCTTCGGTCTGCACTGCCGCCGCTCGCTCGCCCCGCACCTCGACGCCGACGTCGAGGAACTCTTCGACCTCACCCGCCGCTGCTACGACCGCTACCACGAGATCTTCGAGGAGCCGTACCCCTTCGACTCCTACGACCAGGCGTTCGTCCCCGAGTTCAACGCCGGCGCGATGGAGAACCCCGGACTGGTCACCTTCCGCGACGAATTCGTCTTCCGCTCCGCCGTCACCGACACCGAGCGGCAGACCCGCGGCATGGTCATCGCCCACGAGATGGCCCACATGTGGTTCGGCGACCTCGTCACCCTCCAGTGGTGGGACGACATCTGGCTGAACGAGTCCTTCGCCGAGTACATGGGCTACCAGGTCCTCTCCGAAGCCACCCGCTTCCGCGACACCTGGACCGACTTCGCGATCGCCCGCAAGGGCTGGGGCTACGACGCCGACCAGCGCCCCTCCACCCACCCCGTCGCCCCCGCCCCCGAGGACGTCCCGGACACCGCCTCCGCCCTCCTCAACTTCGACGGCATCTCCTACGCCAAGGGCGCCTCCGCACTGCGCCAACTCGTCGCCTGGATGGGGGAGAAGGACTTCCTCGCCGGCATCAACGACCACTTCGCCCGCCACCGCTTCGGCAACGCCACCCTCGCCGACTTCCTCGACTCCCTGGCCCGCGCCACCGACCGCGACGTCCACGCCTGGGCCGCCCGCTGGCTGCGCACCACCGGCGTCGACACCCTCACCCCGACCGTCACCGAGGACGCCGGTACCTGGCACCTGGACGTCGCCCACACCGGCAGCCGCCCGCACCGCATCGCCGTCGGCGCCTACGACCCCGACCCGGGCCACCCCGACCGGCTCGCGCTGCGCGACCGCTTCGACGTGGACGTCCCGGCGGACGGCGCCCCCGCCCGGCACACCTTCCCCAAGGCCGCCCCCGCCCTCGTCGTCCTCAACGACGGCGACCTCACCTACGCCAAGGTCCGCTTCGACGCCGCCTCCTGGGAGACCGCCGCCCGCGCGCTGTCCGGGCTGCCCGACCCGCTGACCCGCGCGGTCGTCTGGAACGCCGCCCGCGACCTGGTCCGCGACGGCGAACTGGCGCCCACCGCCTACCTCGAAGCGGCCCGCGCCCACCTCCCGCACGAGAGCGAACTCGCCGTCGTCCAGGGCGTCCTGGCCTTCGCCCGCACCCAACTCGCCGACCGCTACCTCCCCTCCTCCCCCTCCGCCCCGTCGTCCCCGGGGCAGCCGGCCGCCACCACCCGCCACACCGCGCTGACCACCCTCACCGCCCTCAGCCGCGACATCCTGCGCCGCACCGAAGGGCCCGGCCACGGCCCCGAAGCCGGCCTGCGGCTGACCGCCGTCCGCGCCTTCATCGACAGCGCCACCACCCCCGAGGGCATCCAGGAATGGCTCGCCGACGGCGTCGTCCCCGGCGGCCCCACCCTGGATCACGAACTGCGCTGGCGGATCCTCACCCGACTCGCCACGCTCGGCGCCGCCCCCCTGCCCGAACTCCACGACCTCATCGACGCCGAACTCGCCCGCGACCAGAGCGCCACCGGCCAGGAGGGCGCCGCCCGCTGCCGCGCCGCCCTCCCCGACCCGGAAGCCAAACGAGCCGCGTGGCAGGCCCTGTTCGGCACCGACCCCGGCTCCGAACTCTCCAACTACCTCTTCACCGCCACCGCCACCGGCTTCTGGGCGGCCGAGCAGCAGGACCTGCTCCGCCCCTACGTCGCCCGCTACTTCACCGAGGTGCCCACCCTCGCCGTCCGCCGCGGACCCGCCCTCGCCAAGGCCGCCGGCCGGTGGGCGTTCCCCGCCGTCCTCGTCGAGGAGGAGACCCTCCGCCGCGGCGAGCAGTGCCTGGCCGAGGGCGACCCGACCCCGGCCCTGCGGCGCACCCTCGACGACCAACTGGCAGACCTGCGCAGGGCGTTGCGAGTGCGGGCGGCCGCCGTGCGGTAGCCGGCCCGCAGCCCCACCCCACCCGGGAGACGCCGCCGCCGGCAGCCACGGCGCAGCGGACACCGACGACGCGGGTGTCGCCCGGCGGAACGCAGACCGCCGGCGGCACCCGCGCCGCATGCGCGCCACCGGCCGCACCCCGCCATCGACGGGACGCAAGACCACAGGCAACCGAACACCTGCGGGACATCCATCCCACGAACGGGTGGTCCCGGCGCAACGGGTGGATACCCGCCGTACCGGACCAGTAACTTAGGGCGGCCTAAGACCCGGTGCCCGTGCACCCAACTCCCGTTGAAGAAGAGCCCCTTGATGCCAGTCGCCCCTGCCGGCACCGCCCTTGCAGGCGGCACCGACGGCCCCCGCGCACTCCGCCCCCTCCTTGACATCGTCCTCGACGCCCTCACCACCGGCGCCCAGGACCGTTCCGGCCCCCTCCCGCCCGGCGGCCCCGACGCCGTCGCGCGCACCGTCCGCGACGCCTGCCTCCCCCTCCTCCCCGAGCAGGGCGCCGGCCCGCACGCCGCCCTGCGCACCCTCGTCCACACCCTCGCCGCCGGTGCCGCCGACCCCGCGGACCCGCACTGCGCCGCCCACCTGCACTGCCCCCCGCTGGCCCTGGCCACCGCCGCCGACCTCGCCGCCGGCGCCCTCAACCCCTCGATGGACTCCTGGGACCAGGCCCCCGCCGCCTCCGAACTCGAAGTCCTCACCGCCCGCGCGCTCGCCGGCCTCGTCTACCCCGCGGCCACCGCACCCGACGCCCTGGTCACCACCGGCGGCACCGAATCCAACCAACTCGCCGTCCTCCTGGCCCGCGAGGCACCCCGCCCCCCGCACCCCACCGACCCCCTACGGATCGTCTGCGGCGCCAACGCCCACCACAGCATCCACCGCGCCGCCTGGCTCCTCGGGCTCCCCGAACCCGTCACCCTCCCCACCCCCGACGGCACCCTCGACCCCGCCACCGTCCACACCTGCCTCGCCGAACTCACCGGACGCACCGGGCCGATCCTCCTCACCGCCACCGCCGGCACCACCGACGCCGGCACCATCGACCCCCTCCCGGCCCTCGCCGACCTCGCCGACCAGCACGGCGCCCGCTTCCACGTCGACGCCTCCTACGGCGGCCCGCTCCTCTTCAGCGACACCCACCGCAGCGCCCTCACCGGCCTCACCCGTGCCCACACCGTCACCCTCGACCTGCACAAACTCGGCTGGCAACCGGTCGCAGCGGGCCTCCTCGCGGTCCCCGCCCCGGCCACCCTCACCCCCCTCGCCCACCAGGCCGACTACCTCAACGCCGACGACGACACCGAAGCCGGCCTCCCCGACCTCCTCGGCCGCTCGCTGCGCACCACCCGCCGCCCCGACATCCTCAAGATCGCCGTCACCCTCAAGGCCCTGGGCCGCCAGGGCCTCGGCGACCTCGTCGACCGCACCCTGGCCGCCGCCCGCACCTTCGCCGACCTCGTCGACGCCCACCCCCGCTACGAACTCCACTCCCAGCCCACCCTCACCACCGTCCTCTTCCGCCCCATCGGAGCCGACGACACCGCCCTCGCCGCCATCCGCCGCTCCCTGCTCATCGAAGGCCACGCCGTCCTCGGCCGCGCGACCACCCCCACCGGCCTCTGGCTCAAAGCCACCCTCCTCAACCCCCACACCCAACCCGGAGACCTCACCCACCTCCTCAAGCTCGTGGAAGGCCACACCCCGCGATGAACACCCCACCGCACACCGAGCCCGGCACCGCCACCGACACCCCCGGCCCCGACGAGCCCCTCGACCTCGTCGGCATCGGCATCGGCCCGTTCAACCTCTCCCTCGCCGCCCTCGCCCACCCGCTGACCGAGCTCCGCACCGCCTTCTACGACCAGCACCCCGCCTTCCACTGGCACCCCGGCCTCCTCATCGACGGCGCCACCCTCCAAGTCCCCTTCCTCGCCGACCTCGTCACCCTCGCCGACCCCGCCAGCCCCTGGACCTTCCTCAACTACCTCAAGACCCGCGAACGCCTCTTCCCCTTCTACTTCGCCGAGCGCTTCCACATCCACCGCGCCGAATACGACGCCTACTGCCGCTGGGTCAGCGAGAACCTCCCCTCCCTCCACTTCGGCCACCAGATCGACGCCGTCCGCTGGAACCACGAACGCAGCCTCTTCGAAGTCGACTTCACCCAACTCGACGCCGACGGCGAAGCCGAAGCCCTCGGCCGCACCTACGCCCGCAACCTCGTCCTCGGCATCGGCACCGCCCCCCACATCCCCGTCCCGCTGCGCCCGCTCGCCGAGGCCCCCACCGTCCCCGTCATCCACGCCGCCGACTACCTCGACCACCGCGACCGGCTCCTCGCCGCCGACCACCTCACCGTCATCGGCGCCGGCCAGTCAGGCGCGGAGATCTTCCTCGACCAACTGCGCGCCCGCCCCGCCGGCCGCGAGAACCTCCACTGGCTCGCCCGCACCCCGGCCTTCGCGCCCATGGAGTACAGCAAGCTCGGCCTGGAGCACTTCACCCCCGACTACACCCGCTACTTCCACGCCCTGCCCGAACGCGTCCGCGACGAGCTCCTCCCCGCCCAATGGCAGCTCTACAAGGGCATCGACCACGACACCCTCGCCGCCCTCCACGACGAGCTCTACCGCCGCACCCTCGACGGCGGCTGGCCCAACGCCGTCCTCACCCCCGGCGTCCAGGTCCGCACCGCCGGCCGGGTCGGCACCACCAAGGTCGAGCTCCACCTCGAACACGCCCAACAGGGCAGCCGTTCCCGCCTCACCACCGACGCCGTCGTCCTCGCCACCGGCTACCGCGAACGCCGCCTCGACACCCTCCTCGCCGCCCTCGACCCCTACCTCCGCCGCGACGCCTCCGAGCGCCCCCGCATCGACGAGCACCACCGCCTCGTCCTCGACCCCGCCATCACCGGCTCCCTCTACGTCCAAAACGCCGAACGCCACACCCACGGCGTCGGCACCCCCGACCTCGGCCTCGCCGCCTGGCGCAGCGCCACCATCCTCAACTCCCTCACGAACACACCCACTTACTCCCTCCCCACCCGCACCTCCTTCACCACCTTCGGCCTCAGCCACCCCCCGACCCGCCGCACCGGCACCGTCCCCCGCCAGGGCTCCACGCTCGTCCCCCGCCACTGAACGCCACCGCCCCTCCCACCCCGGGACCGGGGGAGAGGGGCGGCCCACCGGCACCGCGGCGCACGGCCCGCGGACCGCGCGCACACCCGCCCCGCGCCTAGAACACCGGCACCCCGTCCCGCGTCAGCCTCCACTCCACCGAAGCGAACGCCGCCGGATCGATCACCCCGCTCGCCTCCACCCACGCGATGATCAGATTCCGGATCTCCTCCGACGTCGACCACACCTGCTCGGCCGACGCCACGTGCGGGAAGCCGCCACCACCACTCGCCCGGTAGTTGTTCACCGCCAACACGAACCGCGCCGCATCCGCCACCGGCTTCCCGTCGAACGTCAGCTTCCCGATCCGCTGACCCGCCGGCTTCGCGATGTCGATCTCGTACCCGACCCCGCGCACCGCGTCGTAGTTGTAGTCCGGCGTCCCGTCCGCATTGGTGATCCGCGCCGCATCCACCGGACCGCCCGGCGCCGTCTGCACGTAGTACCGCGCCGAGAACTCCAGGTACTCGCGCAACTGCTTCCCCGTCAACACCCGTGCCTCCAGGGTGTTGTCGAACGGATACAGCGCCGCCATCGACCGGATCGACACCTCCCCCGCCGGCACGTTCGCCGTCCGCGAGAAGCACGACGCCTGCGACACCACCGGCAGCCCCACGTGCGCCGACCCGGCGAGCGCCTTGCGCACCGCCTCCGCCTGCACGAACGCGATGAAGTCCAGCACCGGCGCGTCCTTCACCGGCGCCTCGGCCGCCGACATCGCGACCGTCGACTTCCCGATCACCCGGTTCACGTACGTCACGACCTTGGCGTGCGCCGACCGCAGCATCTGCGTGATCCGCGGATCCTCCGCCACCGCGTTGGTATTGAGCACCTTCGACGCCACCGACGCCACCGCCCAACGCCCCCGACGCCACTCCACCTCCACGTCGAAGCACGTCAGCCGCTGCCCCCACTTCAACGGCTCCGACAGCACCACCTCCCGGCCCGTCGCCTTGTTCACCACTCGCCGCTCCGGGATCTCCACATGCGCGTGCCCCACCAGGATCGCGTCGATCCCCGGCACCTGCTCCGCCACCAATACCGCCGCGTTCTCCACGTACGGCAACTGGTCCCCGTACGACGACGTGCCGCTGGTCCCCGAATGCGCCGCCACGACCACCACGTCGGCACCCATCGACCGCAGCTTGGGCACCCACTTCGCGGCCTGCTCCACCAGCCCCGGGAACGCCAGCTTCCCCTGCACGTTCGCCTTGTCCCAGATCGCGATGCCCGGATTCGTCAGCCCCAGCACCGCCACCCGCACGTCCCGGCCGCGCGCCGTCCGCATCCGCTTGATGACATACGGCCGGAACGCCGGCCGCAGCGTCTTCGCGTCCACCGCATTCGCCCCCAACAGCGGAAAGCGGCAACTCTCCTCGAACTTCCGCAACACCGGAATCCCGTAATTGAATTCGTGATTCCCCAGCGCCGCCGCGTCGTAGCCGATCGCATTCATCGCCCGCGCCATCGGATGCACCGGACCGCGCGGACCCGTGATCGGATCCACCTTCGCGTAGTAGTACGCCAACTGCGTGCCCTGGATGGTGTCGCCCGCATCGATCAGCAGGGTGTTCTCCCGCCCCTTCGCGCGGCGGACGTCGTGCACCAGCGTGGAGATCTTCGCCAGGCCGACGTCGTTGTGGTCCTTGTCGTCGAACTCCGCGTCGGTGGCGTAGTCCCAGTTGAAGACGTTCCCGTGCAGGTCCGTCGTCCCCATCACCGTGAACGCGTAGCGGTCCCGCCCGCCGCCCGGACCGTGCGCACCGCCCCCGCCGGCCGTCCCGACCGGCGCCGCGGCGGCAGCCGGCGCGCCCGCCCCCGCGAGCACCACCCCCGCCCCCGTCACCACGGAACCACCCAGGAACTTCCTCCGGTCGAACGTCATCGCAACTCCCAGAAAGAACACGGTGCCTGACAGCCCGCGGTGCACGCCCGGCACCGCACGGCAAGCCCGGACGCAACGACCCGGGCAACGCGCGTAGATTCTGGCGCAGCCGCCCCCGGCGCAACACCCCCCACAGGTTGCGATCCGATGACCAACCGCACCCCGCCCCCACTGTGCAACCCTGCAACTCCAGACCCCCGACCCCCGCACCAGAAGGGCACCCACCCCCATGACCGACGACTTCACCACCCCCACCACCCCCACCAACCCGGCCCTGCCCTACGGCACCCCCGACGCCCCCCGTCTCGCCGTCCGTGGCGAAGCCCGCCTCGAAGTCGACCCCGAAACCGCCCGCATCACCGTCACCGTCACCGCCCGCGGCACCGACCGCAAAACCGCCCTCACCGACCTCACCCGCCGCAACGAACACGCCCTCACCCTCATCAAGAGCTACGGCGACGCCGTCGAGAAACTGGAAACCGGCAGCTTCACCCTCACCCCCCAACTCACCGACAAGGGCCGCCACGAACGCATCCGCGCCTACCAGGGCCGCGTCACCGTCACCGCCACCCTCAACGACTTCACCGCCCTCGGCGAACTCGCCACCCGCCTCGCCGACCTCGAACTCACCCGCGTCGACGGCCCCTGGTGGGCCCTCCGCCCCGACTCGCCCGCCCACCGCAGCGCCCGCACCCAGGCCGTCCACGAAGCCGTCCAACGCGCCCGCGAATACGCCGAAGCCCTCGGCGCCCACCTCGACGCCGTCCTCGAAATCGCCGACCTCGGCGCCGAAGGCCACCCGCAGCAACAGGGCTACGGCTTCGCGGCCCCCGGCGGCGCCCGCGGCGCCGGCCTCGACGCCACCCCCGCCCTCGACCTCGAACCCCAGCGCCAGACCGTCTACGCCAGCGTCAACGCACGCTTCACCATGACCCGTCCCGCACTGTGAGACCACCCCGCGCGAAGCCGTAATTCTGCTCATCGGAGCGGCTGAGCGCCCATTCCATTACTTGTCAACAGCCTTTCACCAAGCGGTCGTTGAGCAGTCATGTCCCCACAGTTCCCTACCGCCGGGTAAGTCATAGGGTCGAAACATGCGCCGAGCAAAGATCGTCTGCACACTAGGACCCGCCACCGACTCGTACGAGCAGATCAAAGCCCTCGTCGACGCCGGAATGGACATCGCCCGCTTCAACCTCAGCCACGGCACCTACGCCGACCACGAAGCGCGGTTCGACCGGGTCCGCAAAGCATCCGAAGAATCCCACCGCAGCGTCGGAATCCTCGCCGACCTTCAAGGCCCGAAGATCCGCCTGGGCCGATTCCGCGAAGGTCCCGTACTCCTTGAACGCGACGACGTCTTCACCATCACCGTCGAGGACGGCATCGAGGGCGACCGGCACACCTGCGGCACCACCTACCCCGGCCTCGCCGGCGACGTCACCCCCGGCGAGCGGATCCTCGTCGACGACGGCAAGGTCACCCTCGAAGTGACCGCCGTCGAAGGACCCCGCGTCCACACCAAGGTCATCGAAGGCGGCATGGTCTCCGACCACAAGGGGCTCAACCTCCCCGGCGTGGCCGTCTCCGTCCCCGCCCTCTCGGAGAAGGACCAGGACGACCTCCGCTGGGCCCTGCGCTACGGCGCCGACGTCATCGCCCTCTCCTTCGTCCGCAGCGGCCGCGACATCCAGGACGTCCACCGCATCATGCGCGAGGAGAACCGCTTCCTCCCCGTCATCGCCAAGGTCGAGAAGCCCCAGGCCGTCGAGAACATCGACGACATCGTCGCCGCCTTCGACGGCATCATGGTCGCCCGCGGCGACCTCGGCGTCGAAATGCCCCTGGAAACGGTCCCGATCGTCCAGAAGCGCGCCGTCAAACTCGCCCGACGCAACGCCAAGCCGGTCATCGTCGCCACCCAGATGCTCGACTCGATGATCGACAACTCCCGCCCCACGAGGGCCGAAGCGAGCGACGTGGCCAACGCGATCATCGACGGCACCGACGCCGTGATGCTCTCCGGCGAGACCAGTGTCGGCAAGTACCCCACCGAGACGGTCCGCACCATGAGCCGCATCGTCGAGGCCGCCGAGGAGGACATCCTCGCCAAGGGGCTCCCGCCGCTGACCGAACGCAGCAAGCCGCGCACCCAGGGCGGCGCCGTCGCCCGCGCCGCCGCCGAGATGGGCGACTTCCTCGGCGCGAAGTTCCTCGTCGCCTTCACCCAGTCCGGCGACACCGTCCGCCGCCTCTCCCGCTACCGCTCGCCCATCCCCCTCCTCGCCTTCACCCCCGACCCCGCCACCCGCTCCCAGCTCAACCTCACCTGGGGCGTGGAGACCTTCCTCGGTCCCACCGTCAACTCCACCGACGAGATGGTCGCCCAGGTCGACGAGCAGCTGCTGAAGATCGGGCGCTGCAAGAAGGGCGACGTCGTCATCATCACCGCCGGCTCCCCGCCCGGCGTCCCGGGCTCCACCAACCTCGTCCGCGTCCACCACATCGGCGAGGACGACATCCACCCGGCGCGGTAACCGTCCCGCCGCACACCCCGCACCACCGCACCACCGCACCACGAAGAGCTGGGCCGAGGTACCTGACTGCCGTCCCTGTCAGTACTTCGGCCCGATGTGTTGGTCCATGAGGGCCACGGAGTCGCGCTTGGCGACGGAGACGGTCTTCGCCGCGCGGGACTGACGGGTGTGCTTCCAGGCGACTCCGGTCCTGTCCAGGGCGTCGGTGTAGAGCCGCAATATGTCGGTGGACGTATTGGTGAAGAAGTACCTCGGGTACTCGTAGCGTTTGCGCTCGCCGCGGACCGTCCGCGTCGTCCAGTTGGTGATGCGGCATCCGTCAGAGTGGACGAGCCCTCGGATGAACTCCCAGGGATGGTCGTGAACGATTCCCTGCTGCCACCCTTCGAGGACGATCGGCCGCTCGTGCTTCTTGCCGGGGCCGTGCTGAGGAAACATGCACGGTAAGTGCTTGGAGTAGACCTTCACGTTGTGGCAGCCCTGCTTGCGCACCCGGCACACCGAGTTGTCCGGGAAGACCGTCCGCAGTGCGGTCTCGCAGTCGTCCATGAGCCCGGGCCAGTTGTCGGCGCACGTGATCATGAGGCTCGGCACGCGGTGCCCCGAGTACTGGATGATGTGGCCGTCGCCGAGGTAGAGCGCCAGGAGGTAGGAGTAGGCCGCTCCGTCGACCTCGCGGCCGTCACAGCGAGGGCACGACGGGTCATGGCGCCCTGGGCACTCGCCGCGTTTGGCGCGGTCCATATGTCGCCAATAGCCGATGGTGCCGAGAGGGACGTCCAGGGCGCGGGCGACGTCTGCGTTGCTCGCCCCCGCGCGGAGCTCGGCGACTGCCTGCTGGCGTACGTGTGTGTCGTGGAATCGCATACCGTCACTGTGCGTGACGGGGGCGTGCGGAAGGAATGATTCAGAGAGAACTTCACGAGAAGGTGAAATTCCGCTCGGTCTGTGAGTGCCGGGTGCGGGATTCGAACCCGCAAGCCCTTTCGGGCAGATGTGTTTGAGACATCCGTGTATGCCATTCCACCAACCCGGCCGGCGGCACGAGACACCATACCGTGTGAGTAACGCCGACCGCCTCTAGGTAGGCTGCAATGGCACCACCTGCCTGGAACGAGGAGTCCCCTTGAGCGCCGCCGAGCCCCAGCAGCCCGTCGCCGATGACGACCAGTCGCACGTCCCGCCGCTGACCACGCGCGTCGTGATCGCCGAGGACGAGGCGCTGATCCGCCTCGACCTCAAGGAGATGCTGGAGGAAGAGGGCTACTCCGTCGTCGGTGAAGCCGGAGACGGTCAGACGGCCGTGGAACTGGCCCGGGAGCACCGCCCCGATCTGGTGATCCTGGATGTGAAGATGCCGGTCCTGGACGGCATCTCGGCGGCCGAGAAGATCGCCGAGGAGAGCATCGCGCCGGTCCTGATGCTGACCGCCTTCTCGCAGCGCGAGCTGGTGGAGCGGGCCCGGGACGCCGGGGCCATGGCGTACCTGGTCAAGCCGTTCAGCAAGAGCGACGTCGTGCCGGCCATCGAGATGGCGGTGTCGCGGTTCACCGAGCTGCGGGCGCTGGAGAAGGAGGTCGTCGACCTCACCCAGCGGCTGGAGACGCGGAAGCTGGTGGACCGGGCGAAGAGCATCCTCCAGACCCAGTACGGGCTGACGGAGCCGGCCGCGTTCCGGTGGATCCAGAAGACGTCGATGGACCGTCGGCTGTCGATGCAGCAGGTGGCCGAGGCGGTCATCCAGGACGCGGCGGAGCGCCAGCAGTCCAAGGAGCAGCCGAAGGAGCAGGACAAGGGCGAGTAGGCCCGGTTCGGTTCGTCGGTCGCCGGCGGTGTCCTCAGGGACGCCGCCGGCGATTTCGCGTGTGCGGGGCCGTGACGGCCGGCGCCGGGGCGCCGGCCGGTTGGCCGGTATCCGACGTCAGGCGCGGTACATGCCGGGGTCGGCGTCGCGCAGCAGGCAGGTCAGGCGGGCACTGCAGACCCGCTTGCCGGCTTCGTCGGTGAGGGTGACCTCGTAGGTGGTGGTGGACCGGCCGCGGTGCACGGGCGTGGCCACACCGGTGATCAGTCCCGAGCGGACGCCGCGGTGGTGGGTGCAGTTGAGGTCGACGCCGACGGCCGCCTTGGTCGGGCCGCCGTGCAACATCGCGCCCACCGAGCCGAGGGTCTCGGCCAGCACCGCGGAGGCGCCGCCGTGCAGCAGCCCGTAGGGCTGGGTGTTGCCCTCGACGGGCATGGTGCCGACGACGCGCTCGGGGCCGGCCTCGGTGACCCGGATGCTCATCCGCTCGCCCAGGTGTCCGGCGGAGAACAGGGCGGGCAGGTCGACCCCGATGCCGGCCCACTGGTCGAGGATCTCCTGCGGGAACGTGGTCGTGCTCTGCTCACCCATGGACTGCTCCGTTTCGCTCGCCCTCGAACGTGCCCTTGATCGTCGCGGATCTGGGCCCGTTCCTATCAGGTCTTCGGGCGGGTGCCCGTGGCGGGGTGCCCGTTGGCGGCCGGGGCCGCGTGCCGTCCCCGGCGCTCAGCCCTCCCGTGCGGCCTCCAGCCGGACGACCACCGACTTCGAGGCCGGGGTGTTGCTGGTGTCCGCGGTGTGGTCCAGCGGGACCAGGACGTTGGTCTCCGGGTAGTAGGCGGCCGCGCAGCCGCGGGCGGTGGGGTAGTACACCACCCGGAAGCCGGGGGCGCGCCGTTCGCTGCCGTCGGTCCACTCGCTGATCAGGTCGGCGTAGGCGCCGTCGGCGAAGCCCAGTCGGTCGGCGTCGTCGGGGTTGACGAGGACGACCCGGCGGCCGTTCTTGATGCCGCGGTAGCGGTCGTCGAGGCCGTAGATGGTGGTGTTGTACTGGTCGTGCGAGCGCAGCGTCTGCAGGAGCAGCCGGCCTTCGGGGGCGGTGGGGAACTCCACGGGGGCGGCGGTGAAGTTGGCCTTCCCGGTGGCGGTGGGGAAGCTGCGGCTGTCCCGGGGGGCGTGCGGCAGGGCGAAGCCTCCGGGGTGGGCGACCTTGGCGTTGAAGTCCTCGAAGCCGGGGATGACGCGGGCGATCCGGTCGCGGATCGTGGCGTAGTCCTGCTCGAAGTCCTCCCAGGGGGTGCTGCTGCTGTCGCCCAGGACGCGGCGGGCGAGGCGGGCGGCGATGGCCGGCTCGGAGAGCAGTCGGGGGCCGGCGGGCTCCAGGCGGCCGCGGGAGGCGTGCACCATGCCCATGGAGTCCTCGACGGTCACGAACTGGTCGCCGCTCGCCTGGCGGTCGCGTTCGGTGCGGCCCAGGGTCGGCAGGATCAGGGCGCGGGCGCCGGTCACCGCGTGGGAGCGGTTGAGCTTGGTGGAGACGTGCACGGTGAGGCGGGCGCGGCGGACGGCGGCCTCGGTGACGTCCGTGTCGGGGGTGGCGGAGACGAAGTTGCCGCCCATGGCGAAGAAGACCTTGGCGTGTCCGTCGCGCAGGGCGCGGATGGCGCGGACGACGTCGTAGCCGTGCTCGCGGGGCGGGGCGAAGCCGAACTCCTCCTCCAGGGCGTCGAGGAAGGCCGGGGCGGGCCGTTCGAAGATGCCCATGGTGCGGTCGCCCTGGACGTTGCTGTGGCCCCGTACGGGGCAGACGCCGGCTCCGGGACGGCCGATGTTGCCGCGCAGCAGGAGGAAGTTGACGACTTCCTGGATGGTGGGGACGGAGTGCTTGTGCTGGGTCAGGCCCATCGCCCAGCACACGATGGTGCGTTCGGAGGCGAGGACCATGGCGAGGGCGCGCTCGATCTCGTCGTGGGTGAGGCCGGTGGCGCGCAGCGTGTCGTCGGCGTCCTCGCCGGCGCGGGCCAGGGTCGCGAACTCCTCGAAGCCGTGGGTGTGTTCGCGCAGGAAGTCCTCGTCGAGGGCGCCGTCCGTCTCCAGGATGCGCCGGTTGAGGGCGCGGAAGAGGGCCTGGTCGCCGCCGAGCCGTACCTGGAGGAAGAGGTCGGTCAGGGCGGTGCCGCCGCCGGCCAGGCCGCGCGGGGTCTGGGGGTTCTTGAACCGCTCCAGGCCGGCCTCGGGCAGCGGGTTGATCGAGATGATCTTGGCGCCGCCGGCCTTGGCCTTCTCCAGCGCGCTGAGCATCCGCGGGTGGTTGGTGCCCGGGTTCTGGCCGGCGACGATGATCAGGTCGGCCTTGTACAGGTCCTCCAGCAGGACGCTTCCCTTGCCGACGCCGAGGGTGTCGGTCAGTGCCGAGCCCGAGGACTCGTGGCACATGTTGGAGCAGTCGGGGAGGTTGTTGGTGCCGAACTCGCGGGCGAAGAGCTGGTAGAGGAAGGCGGCTTCGTTGCTGGTCCGGCCGGAGGTGTAGAAGACGGCCTCGTCGGGGGAGTCGAGGGCGGTGAGCTCCTCGGCGATGAGGTCGAAGGCGCGCTCCCACGTGACCGGCTCGTAGCGCTCGGCGCCCTCGGGGAGGTACATGGGGTGGGTGAGGCGGCCCTGCTGGCCGAGCCAGTAGCCGCTGCGGGTGGCGAGGTCCGCGACCGGGTGGGCGGCGAAGAAGTCGGGGGTGACCCGCCGCAGGGTGGCTTCCTCGGCGACGGCCTTGGCGCCGTTCTCACAGAATTCGGCGGCGTGCCGCTTGTCGCCCTCGGGCCAGGCGCAGCCGGGGCAGTCGAAGCCGTTCTTCTGGTTGACCCGCAGCAGGGTGAGGGCGGTGCGGCGCACGCCCATCTGCTGCTGGGAGATCTTCAGCGCGTGGGTGATGGCCGGGATGCCGACCGCCGAGTGCTGGGGCGCGCTGACCTCGGGCGCGTCCTGGACCGGGTCCGAAGCGGGCGGCTTGCCTGCCATGGCGCTCTCCCTGGGGTCGTGTGCCGGGGGCCGCCGGGTCGCGGCGGATCGTTGCCGTACACATCTGGTTCGTGGGCCTCCGATCCTGTCATGGACGGGCCGGGGCGAGTAAGGGGACCGGGCGGCGGTGGGCGCGGCGCGGCAAGGGGCCCTGGGCGCTCTGCGGGGCGGTCCGTCGGCCCGGCGGATCCCGCCGCGGCGGGGATTGTCAGTGGACCGTGGCAGGATCGGGGGCGTGGCAGGAAAGGCAGCGAAGATGAGCGAAGCGACCGGCACCGAGGCGGCGGGCAGCCGTCCACGCCTGCTCCTGATGGACGGGCATTCCATGGCGTACCGGGCGTTCTTCGCCCTGCCCGTGGAGAATTTCACCACCGCGACCGGGCAACCGACCAACGCGATCTACGGCTTCGCGTCGATGCTCGCGAACACCCTGCGTGACGAGGCGCCCACGCACTTCGCGGTGGCGTTCGACGTCTCGCGCAAGACCTGGCGCTCCGAGGAGTTCCCCGAGTACAAGGCGAACCGCTCCAAGACGCCCGACGAGTTCAAGGGCCAGGTCGAGCTGATCGGCGAGCTCCTCGACGCGATGCACGTCAAGCGCTTCGCGGTGGACGGCTTCGAGGCCGACGACGTGATCGCCACGCTGGCCACCCAGGCCACCGCCCAGGGCTTCGAGGTCGCCATCGTCACCGGCGACCGCGACTCCTTCCAGCTGGTCTCCGAGGACGTCACGGTCCTCTATCCGACCAAGGGCGTCTCCGAGCTGACGCGCTTCACCCCGGAGAAGGTCGCCGAGAAGTACGGCCTGACCCCCGCCCAGTACCCGGACTTCGCGGCCCTGCGTGGCGACCCGTCGGACAACCTCCCGGGCATCCCGGGCGTCGGCGAGAAGACCGCCACGAAGTGGATCAACCAGTTCGGTTCGTTCGCCGAGCTGGTGGCGCGCGTCGACGAGGTCAAGGGCAAGGCCGGGCAGAACCTCCGCGACCACCTGGAGTCGGTCAAGCTCAACCGCCGGCTGACCGAGATGGTCCGCGACGTCGAGCTGTCCTGCGGCCCGGCCGAGCTGACCCGCGCGCCCTACGACCGCGAGGCCCTCAAGGTCTTCCTCAACGCCCTGGAGATCCGCAACCAGGGCCTGCGGGACCGCCTCCTGGCCGTGGACCCGGGCGCCGCCGAGAGCGCCGAGCCGGTCGAGCCGGCCGCCGGCGTCGAGGTGGACGGCACGGTCCTCGGCACCGGCCAGCTCGCCCCGTGGCTGGCCGAGCACGGCACCGGACCGCTGGGCGTGGCCACCGTCGACGTGTGGACGCTGGGCAGCGGCAGCGTCGCCGAGGTGGCGCTGGCCACCGGGCACGGCCCGGCCGCCTGGTTCGACCCGTCCCAGCTGGACGAGGCCGACGAGCGGGCCTTCGCCGCCTGGAGTGCCGATGCGGCCCGCCCCAAGGTGATGCACAACGCCAAGGGCCTGATGCGGGTCTTCGGCGAGCACGGCTGGCGCATCGACGGCGTCGCCATGGACACCGCACTCGCCGCCTACCTGGTCACGCCCGGCCGCCGCTCCTTCGCGCTGGACGCCCTCTCCATCGAGTACCTCGGTCGCGACCTCGCCCCGGCCGCCGCCGGCGACGGGCAGTTGGCGTTCGGCGCGGACGAGCAGGCCGAGGCGGAGGCCCTGATGGCGCAGGCCCGCACGGTCCTGGACCTCGGGACGGCCTTCGGCGCGAAGCTGGCCGAGGTCGGCGCCACCGACCTGCTGCGCGACGTCGAGCTGCCCACCAGTGAGCTGCTCGCCCGGATGGAGCGGGCCGGCATCGCCGCCGACCGCGGCTGGCTGGAGCGCATGGAGCAGCAGTTCGCGGGCGCCGTGCAGCAGGCCGTCAAGGAGGCGCACGCCGCCGCCGGCCACGAGTTCAACCTCGGCTCGCCCAAGCAGCTCCAGGAGGTCCTCTTCGGCGAGTTGGCCCTGCCCAAGACCAAGAAGACCAAGACCGGCTACACCACCGACGCCGACGCACTGGCCTGGCTGGCCGGCCAGACGGACAACGAACTCCCGGTGATCATGCTCCGGCACCGGGAGCAGGCCAAGCTGCGCACCACGGTCGAGGGCCTGATCAAGACCATCGCCGCGGACGGCCGGATCCACACCACCTTCAACCAGACCGTCGCCGCCACCGGCCGCCTGTCCTCCACCGACCCCAACCTGCAGAACATCCCGGTGCGGACGGACGAGGGTCGGGCGATCCGCCGCGGCTTCGTCGTCGGCGAGGGCTTCGAGTCGCTGCTGACCGCCGACTACAGCCAGATCGAGCTGCGGGTGATGGCGCACCTCTCCGAGGACGAGGGCCTGATCGAGGCGTTCACCTCCGGCGAGGACCTCCACACCACCGTCGCCTCGCAGGTCTTCTCGGTCGACAAGACCGCGGTCGACCCGGAGATGCGCCGCAAGATCAAGGCGATGTCGTACGGCCTGGCCTACGGGCTCTCCGCGTTCGGGCTCTCCCAGCAGCTGGGCATCCAGCCCGACGAGGCCCGCAAGCTGATGGACACCTTCTTCGAGCGGTTCGGCGGGGTGCGCGAGTACCTCCAGCGGGTCGTCGAGGAGGCCCGCGCCACCGGCTACACCGAGACGATCCTGGGCCGCCGCCGCTACCTGCCCGACCTCAACAGCGACAACCGCCAGCGTCGCGAGATGGCCGAGCGGATGGCGCTGAACGCCCCGATCCAGGGCACCGCAGCCGACATCGTCAAGATCGCGATGCTGCGGGTCGACGTCGCGCTGCGCGCGGCGGAGCTGTCCTCCCGGATGCTGCTCCAGGTCCACGACGAAATCGTGGTCGAGGTGGCTCCCGGCGAGCGCGCCGCGGTCGAGGAGCTGGTCCGCAGGGAGATGGCCGCCGCCGTCGAACTCCGCGCCCCGCTCGACGTCTCGGTCGGCTCCGGCGAGGACTGGGAGTCGGCGGCGCACTGACCGGCGCCCGGGGCGTACGGTGCCCGCGCCGTACGCTCCGTCCCGGGCCGCCGCGTCAGGCGGCCCCGGCGCCCGCCGGACGCCCGGGCGCGGTCCCGTCCGCCGCGGCGCCGCGTAGCCGGGCCCTGCGGTCCACCAGCCGGAACGCCGCCGCACAGGCCAGCAGCCCTGGTACGAGCCCGGCGCCCGCCCCGAAGAGCAGGTCCGGCAGATAGTCGAACCACCCCACCGCCGCCCCGTGGACGGCGTACGCCCGCTCCGTGCGGTAGCCGGCGCCCAGCAGTACTCCCAGGACGACCGGGGCGGCGAGCAACAGCCGCAGTCGCAGCGACAGTTCGGGAGCCGCGCGCCCCGCGCCGCCCTTGCCCGCCGCGGGGCGCCGCCGCAGCGCCGTCCACAGGAACCACCCGATCCCCACCAGCGCCAGCGCCGAGGTCCCGTACTGCACATGCATGGCCAGCGGACGGTCGCCCACCACCGTGTTGAGCGCGGGAACCAGCCGGGTGCCCCAGCTGCCGGGATGGGTGAACGCGTCCCACACCACGTGGGACGCCGAGCCGAGCACCGCCGACACCGCGAACCACCCCACCAGCGCCGCCCGTTCGCGCAGCGTCCGCCGCCGCACCCCGCCCCGGACGAACGCCCCGAGCCGCTCCCGCCCGCCCGGCGGCAACAGCGCCAGCAGCGGCGCGCGCACCAGCAGCCAGCCGCCGACCAACACCGCGGTGAGCAGCACGTCCACCGTCACCACACCGACCGGGGCGTGGGTGACCGCGCCGAACGCCATACCACCCGGTACCACGGTGCCGGCGTAGTACGTCACGTCCGGTGCGAACGAGCCGGCGACCAGCGCCGAGGTGATCAGGGGACCGCGCGCCGCGCCGGTTCGACGGACGAGCGGCAGGACCGCGGCGGCATGGCTCAGGGTGAACGGCATCTGCCTCTCCTCGATCGATTCGGTTCATTATGTGGCCGATGGGAGTAGTGGCTGTGAGGCCCGAGTTGCCGTAGTGTCGCCGCAGTTGAGGCGCTGGGGAGCGCCCTGCGGCGGCACGCACGAAGAGCCGGGAAACCGGCGCCGCGCGCGGCAGTCGAGACGGAGGGGATACCAGGTATGGCAGCCACATTCCGGCGGCGGCTTCACAGGGGAGCGGCCTCGACGGCGGTGGCAGCGGCGGCGCTGGCCGCGCTGACCGCCTCCCAGGCGCCCGGTGCCGCGGACCGCCCGGCCGGTCGCGCCGACCGCAGCCCCGCGCCGCCCGCGGGCACCCCCATCGACGGCGGCTCGTCGTTCTTCACCGACGCGCCACCCCGTAAGACCCCCACCCCACCACACAGTTCCGGCCAGCCCGGGGGCACCGGCACTCCCGTGCACGGGCCGTCCCAGGCCGGCATTCCGGCCACCGTCCTGGCCGCCTACAAGAAGGCCGAGGCCGACCTCCGCGCCTCCGCCCCCGGCTGCCGACTGCCCTGGCAACTGCTCGCCGGCATCGGCGAGGTGGAGTCCGGCCACGCCCGGGGCGGCGCCGTCGACGCAGCGGGCACCACGCTCCAGCCGATCCTCGGCCCCCAGCTCGACGGCAACGGCTTCGCCCTGATACCCGACACCGACCACGGTCGCTACGACGGTGACACCACCCACGACCGGGCCGTCGGGCCGATGCAGTTCATCCCCTCCACCTGGTCCCAAGGGGGCCCGGGCGGCACGGGCTGGGGCGCCGACGGCAACGGCGACGGCGTCAAGGACCCCAACAACGTCTTCGACGCAACCCTCGCCGCCGGCCGCTACCTCTGCGCCAACGGCCGCGACCTGTCGGTCCAGGCCGACCTGGACCGAGCCGTCCTCGGCTACAACAACTCCCGCGAGTACCTGCAACTGGTGCTGTCCTGGTACGGCTTCTACCAGAAGGGCACCTTCGAGGTCCCGGACGGCAAGGGCCCGCTGCCCGCACACCGTGGCGGCGGCACCACCCACGCCGGTGGCGGCACGGCGAAGGGCGACCGCGGCGGCGCGAAGGACGCCCCGACCGCCCCGGGCGGCACGGCCGGCCGGACGAAGCCCGACGAGCCGGCCGTCCCGGGCGGTCCGTCCGCACCCCACGGCTCCACCGGCCCCACCCACGGCGACGACACCGGCACCCCCGCGCCCGCCCCGAAGCCGGCCCCGGACCCGAAGCCGACGCCCACCCCGAAGCCGCCCACGAAGCCCGCCCCGCTCACCGCCCTCGAGGCCGTCGCCGACAAGGACGGCAAGGCCCTCACCGCCACCGTGGGCACCGACTTCGCCACCGCGCCCCGGATCCGCGCCAAGGACGCCGACGGCAAGCCGATGGTCGGCGCGAAGATCCGCTTCGCCCTCGCCGGCGCCCTCCCGCGGGGTCTCGGCTTCGTTCGGGCCGGTGGTGCCCCCCTCCCCGGCGGCACCACCGAGGTCACCGTGACCACCGACAAGGACGGCCTGGCCACCGCCCCGACGCTGCGCGCCGGTGACACGGCCGGCCCGTTCACCGTCCGCGCCACCGCCGTCGACCGCACCGTGCGCCCCGTCGACTTTGCCGGCACTGTCACCGCCAAGCCCGCGCCGAAGGCCGACGCGCTCGCCCGGACCTCCGACGAGGCGCTCACCACCGCGGCCGGCGGGGCGTACGCCGACGATGCCGTCCGGATCAAGGCCACCTACCGGGGCAAGGCCGCGGCCGGGGCCGCGGTCACCGCGACGCTGATCACCGACGACCCGAAGAAGCCGGTGGAGAACGACCGCGGCCCCTACTTCAAGGACCCCAAGGCCACCGGCGCCGACAAGGACAAGCCGGTCCGCACCCTCACCGGCCTCACCACCGACGCGGACGGCCTGCTCACCCTCCCGAAGATCTACACCGACGCCCACGCCGGCACCTTCCGGCTCCGGCTGACCACCGCGGACGGTGCCGTGTTGACCGTCACCCTCACCGTCACGGCACCGGCCGCCGCCTCCTGACGGACCGGCCCGACCGCACCACCACCACCACCGCCGCCACCGCCGCCGCGCCCGTTCACCGGGCGGGGCGGCGGTGGCGGTGAAACGTGTTCTCATCTCGACCGCCCGTTGCTACCGTGCCCCCGCCCTGACGCTGCATCAGTTCAGTTCTCCGGGAGGACGGCCATGCGCGCCCTGATAGCAGCCGCGGTCGGCCTGGCCGCGGCGCTCGCCCTCATCTTCACCGTCACCGCGATCGGCGCCCCCGAGGGCCGCACCTCCCCCAAACCGCTGTTGACCACCGTCCCTGCACACCCCTGAGGGAGGGCCGCCACCACCATGCGCCGAACCCCGCCCGGCAAAGGGGCGCACCCGTCAAAGCCGCCGAGAGGGATGCGCCGCACCGCGAGCCTCGTCCTGCTCGGCCTCGCCGCCTTCTTCACCGCCCTGTCCCCGCTGATGCGGTGGTACGCCTTCCCCCGCCTCGCCAAGATCCCGCCCAGCCAGTACCAGGACATGGTGCTGGAGGCCCGGCCCGCCACCCTCCTCGACTACGGCACCATGAAGGCCCGACAGGTTCCCAAGGTCACCATCGTGCAGACCCTCAAGGGCGACGTCGCCGAGGCCCACCGGATCGAACGCGGCACCGGCCGCGACGTCGTGGTCTGGAACGCGCTCTCCTACGTGGCCGGCCCCGACGGCAAGATGGTCTCCGAGATCCCCGAGCGCTACATCTTCGACGCGCACTCCCAGGATCCGGTCCACGCCGCCGGCGAGATGGTCGACGGCGACCCCGTGCGGCGTTCCGGCATCGAGTACAAGTGGCCGTTCCTCACCGAGAAGCGCGACTACTCCTACTTCGACCCGCAGACCCGCACCTCCGCCCCCATCCACTACAAGGGGACCCGGACCTTCCACGGCCTGGAGGTCTACTACTTCGAGCAGACCATCCCCTGGACCAAGGTCCCACTCCCCAAGAAGATGCCGGTCAAGGGCATCACCCCGCAGGCCGTCGAGAAGATGGGCACCACCCGCTGGTACTCCACCACGCGGATGTTCTGGGTCGACCCGGTCACCGGAGCCCCGGTCAACGGCGAGGAGATCCACAAGGAGGAGCTGCGCGGCGGCCAACTGCTGCCCGGCGGCGGCAAGGTCACCGCCTTCGCCGGTCACGTCAAGATGCGCGCCGACTACGTCGACTCCACGCTGGCCCTCGTCACGTCCCAACGCACCCTCGTCCTGCTGCTCACCAGCTACCTCCCCTGGGGCTTCCTGGGCCTCGGCGCGATCCTCCTCGCCCTCAGCCTGTACCTGGAGTCCCGCGGTCGACGGCCCCGCCCCGACCCCGCGCCACCGGCGACCGAGGGCGTTGTCAGTGGTGCGCCGTAGCGTGGAGACATGACGCCGACGAACCGACCGCACCGCCCCCGAACGCCGTGCCGCGCACGGGAGTTGACGCGCCCCGCGGCCCTGGGAGGGCGCGCCGCGCGAGACCGTCCGCCGCGCAGCGGGACCGCCCCGCCCGGCGGGCCGTCACCCCCGCCGCAGCCGCGCCGAGGTGTGCCGGGTCGCCTCGGCCGTCGACGGGTCCTCCGGCCAGGGGTGCTTGGGGTAGCGGCCGCGCAACTCCGCCCGGACGGACCGGTAACCGTCTCGCCAGAAGGAGGCCAGGTCCGCAGTGACCGCCGCCGCCCGACCGGCAGGGGAGAGCAGGTGTACCAACACCGGCACCCGCCCGCCCGCCACCCGCGGCGACTCCCGCAGTCCGAACAACTCCTGCAACTTGACGGCCAGTACGGGCTGCTCGCCCTCGTAGTCCACGCGGACCCGGGACCCGCTCGGCACCTCGATCCGCTCCGGCGCCAGCTCCTCGAAGCGCACCGCCTCCCCGGTCGCCCACGGCAGCAGCCGGGGCAGCGCCTGGCCCGCGTCCACCCGTCCCAGGTCGGCCCGCCGCCGCGCCCGCCCCAACTCCGGCCCCAACCAGTCCTCGACGCGCTCCAGCAGTGCCGCGTCCGACACGTCCGGCCACGGCGCGCCCAACTCCCGGTGCAGGAAGGCCATCCGCTGCCGCACCGCGGTCGCCCCGGCCGTCCACCGCAGCAGCCCGAGCCCCTCCCGCCGCAGGCCGTCGACGACCGCGTCCCGCAACAGCGCCGGATCCGGCGCGGTCAGCGGCCGGGCCGTCAACTCGATCGCGCCCAGCCGGGACACCCGCCGGGCCACCACCTCCCCGTCCGCCCAGTGCACTTCCTCCCCGGCGGCGTACAGCGCCCCCGCCGCGCTGCGGGCGGTCTCCTCGTCGATCACCGCCGCGAGCCGGATCCGCGCGGCCGCCGCGGTGACCGGCCGGTCCGCCACCGCGACCGCCAGCCACGGCGCGTCCCGCAGCCGCGACCCGTCCCCGTCCCGGCCCTCGGCCAGATCGGCGCCGGTCCCGGACGCCATCAGATAGCCTCCGGCGCCGCGCGCCCGGGCCACCCGCTCGGGGAAGGCCAGCGCCGCGATCAGCCCCGCCACGGCGTCGTCGGACCCGGTGCCCCCGGCGGCCGGCTGCGGACGCCCGCCGTCCTCCCGCGCGGGAGGACCGTCCGTCGTCGCGAGCCGCCGCGCCTCCTGCCGCCAGCGCGCCGCGTAGGCGTCGCCGCCCCGGCGCGCGGTGCGCCACGCGGCGGCCAAGTCGTCCCCGTAGGACCGCGGCGGTTCCTCGCTGAGCAGCGCCACCACCTCCGCCGCGCGCCGTGTGCCGACCTCGGCCCCGCCGTCCACCAGGGCGCGGGCCAACCGCGGGTGCAGCCCGAGCCGCGCCATCCGCACGCCCCGTCCGGTCGACCGGCCCGCGCCGTCCACCGCGCCGATCGCCGCCAGCACCTCCTGGGCCGCGGCCAGCGCCCCGCCCGGCGGCGCGTCGAGCAGCGCCAGCCCGCTCGCCGTCGGATCGCCCCAACAGGCCACCTGGAGGGCGAACGCCGTCAGGTCGGCGACCTTGATCTCGGGGTCCGGGAAGCGCGGCAGCCGCCCGTCCTCCGCCTCGGCCCAGCAGCGGTAGACCACCCCGGGCCCCTGCCGCCCGGCCCGTCCGGCCCGCTGCCGCCCGGCCGCCCGCGAGGCCCGTACGGTCGCCAGCGCGCTGAGCCCGCGCGCGTGGTCCCGCCGCGGCACCCGGGCCAGCCCGCTGTCCACCACGGTCCGGACCCCCGGCACGGTCAGGCTCGACTCCGCCACGGAGGTCGCCAGCACCACCCGACGCACCCCCTCCCCACCGGCCAGCACCGCGTCCTGCACCTCGGCCGGCGCCCGCCCGTGCACCTGCAGCACCTCGGCGTCCACCCCGGCCAGCTGCCCCGCGACCCGCGCGATCTCCCCGACGCCGGGCAGGAAGCACAGCACGTCACCGGTCTGCTCGCGCAGCGCCCGCCGCACCACGGCGGCGACGTGCGCCAGCAGCGCCGGATCCACCCGCATCCCGTGCGCCGGCGCGACCGGCCGCTCCGGCGGCGCCCACACGACGTCCACCGGGTACGAGACCCCGTCAGCCGCTATCACGGGAGCCGGCTCCCCGTCGCCGCCCAGCAGCCGCGCCCATCCCTGGGCGTCGGTCGTCGCGGAGGCGGCCAGCAGCTGCAACTCCGGACGCAGCGTCGCCCGGACGTCGAGGAGGAAGGCCGCACAGGTGTCGGCGTCCAGATGCCGCTCGTGACACTCGTCCAACACCACGACGTCCACCCCGGCCAGCTCCGGATCGCGCTGCAGCCGTTGCAGCAGCACCCCGGTGGTCACCACTTCCACCGCCGTGCGGGGCCCGACCCGCCGCTCCCCGCGCACCGTGAAACCGACGCGGTCGCCCACCCGCTCGCCCAGCAGCCACGCCATCCGCCGGGCCGCGGCACGGGCCGCGATCCGGCGCGGCTCGGCGACGAGGACCCGCCGCCGCGGCCCCGCACCGGTCAGCCCCGCGAGCTCCAGCGGCACCAGGGTCGTCTTGCCGGTGCCGGGCGGCGCGCACAGCACCGCGGCACCGGCGGTGTCGAGGGCGCTGCGCAGCGCGGGCAGCGCACTGCGGACGGGCAGCTGGGCGAGGGCGGCACCGGGCGTGCCCGCGGCCGGAGAAGGGGGGAGGCTCACCGCTCCAGTCTGCCGCCCGGCCGGACCGCGCCGGCCGCCCGCCCCACCGCGCTCCGCCCCGGGCCCTACGCCCCGTCCGCCGTGCAGACGAAGATCGCCGTCCCCGGAATCAGGTGCCCGCGCAGCGGCGACCAGCCGCCCCACTCCTGGGCGTTCCAGTCCGGCCACTCCGGTTCGACGAGGTCCACCAGCCGGAAGCCGGCGGCCACCACGTCCCGCACCCGGTCACCGACCGTGCGGTGGTGCTCCACGTACACCGCCCGCCCGTCGTCGCCCTGCTCGACGTAGGGCGTGCGGTCGAAGTAGGAGGCCGCCACCGACAGGCCCTCCGGCCCCGGCTCGTCGGGGAACGCCCAGCGGATCGGATGGGTCACCGAGAACACGAACCGCCCGCCCGGCCGCAGCACCCGCCGGACCTCGCGCAGCACCCGCACCGGATCGGCGACGAAGGGCAGCGCCCCGTAGGCGGAGCACGCCAGGTCGAAGCTGCCGTCGTGGAACGGCAGCGCGCCCGCGTCCGCCTGCACGAGGTCGAGCGGGCCGCCACCGGTGTCGTCGCCGGCGATCCGCAGTGCGTGCTGGAGCTGCCGGTGGGAGAGGTCCAGCGCCACCGGCAGTGCGCCCTGCGCCGCCAACCAGCGCGAGCACTGCGCCGCCCCGGCGCCGATCTCCAGGACCCGCCGGCCCTTCAGCTCCGCGGCCGGCCCCAGCAGCGCGGCGTCCGCTTCGTCGAGCCCCTCCGGGCCCCACACGAAACGGTCGTCCCCGAGGAAGCCGCCGTGTTCCCGTTGGTAGTCGTCCGCATTGCGGTCCCACCAGCCTCGGCTGGCCCGGCTGCTCTCGGCGTCCGAGGCGTCACGGCGGGTCGCCTCCGGCTCGTCGTCCTTCGCGTATTGGCTCATCGCGCCCGTCGTCGTAGTCTTCGCTGTGCTTGTCGCAGCGGGGGACTGGGAGGTCGTACGACCTCGCGGAACATCGCGTGCGCCGGTTATGGGGCGCTCTGTCCCCGGTGTGCGCCTTTCGCGCATTGACCCTGTCCGGCTGCCCCCGTATGCTACAAGTTGCGCTGCGGGCCTGCGTGCCTCGGACGGAGTAGGCCGCGCTTGCATCTGTATGAATGTCCCCTCGGTTTTGAGGCGTTTCGGGTTGCTCCGGTTTGCGGGGCCTCCGGAGGATGCGCCTTAGACGCTGTCCGGTCTGATGCAGAGGCGATACGGGCTCTCGGCGTAGCAGTACCTACGACTTCAATGTCCGTACCGGAGCCCTTTCCCACATGACGAGCAGCACCGAGACCACCGCCACCACCCCGCAGGTTGCGGTCAACGACATCGGTAACGAGGAAGCTTTCCTCGCCGCGATCGACGAGACGATCAAGTACTTCAACGACGGCGACATCGTCGACGGCGTCATCGTGAAGGTCGACCGGGACGAGGTCCTGCTCGACATCGGTTACAAGACCGAAGGCGTCATCCCGAGCCGTGAGCTCTCGATCAAGCACGACGTCGACCCCAACGAGGTCGTCGCCGTCGGTGACGAGATCGAGGCCCTCGTCCTCCAGAAGGAGGACAAGGAAGGCCGCCTGATCCTCTCGAAGAAGCGCGCCCAGTACGAGCGTGCCTGGGGCACCATCGAGAAGATCAAGGAAGAGGACGGGATCGTCACCGGTACCGTCATCGAGGTCGTCAAGGGTGGTCTCATCCTCGACATCGGCCTCCGCGGCTTCCTCCCGGCCTCCCTGGTCGAGATGCGCCGTGTCCGCGACCTTCAGCCCTACGTGGGCAAGGAGCTCGAGGCCAAGATCATCGAGCTGGACAAGAACCGCAACAACGTGGTCCTGTCCCGCCGCGCCTGGCTGGAGCAGACCCAGAGCGAGGTCCGTCAGACCTTCCTCACCACCCTCCAGAAGGGTCAGGTGCGCTCCGGCGTCGTCTCCTCCATCGTCAACTTCGGTGCCTTCGTGGACCTGGGTGGCGTCGACGGTCTCGTCCACGTCTCCGAGCTGTCCTGGAAGCACATCGACCACCCCTCCGAGGTCGTCGAGGTCGGCCAGGAGGTCACGGTCGAGGTCCTGGACGTCGACATGGACCGCGAGCGCGTCTCCCTGTCGCTCAAGGCGACCCAGGAAGACCCGTGGCAGCAGTTCGCCCGCACCCACCAGATCGGCCAGGTCGTGCCCGGCAAGGTCACGAAGCTGGTGCCGTTCGGTGCGTTCGTCCGCGTGGACGAGGGCATCGAGGGTCTGGTCCACATCTCCGAGCTGGCCGAGCGCCACGTGGAGATCCCGGAGCAGGTCGTCCAGGTCAACGACGAGATCTTCGTCAAGGTCATCGACATCGACCTCGAGCGTCGTCGCATCAGCCTCTCGCTGAAGCAGGCCAACGAGTCCTTCGGTGCCGACCCGTCGGCGGTCGAGTTCGACCCGACCCTGTACGGCATGGCCGCGTCCTACGACGACCAGGGCAACTACATCTACCCCGAGGGCTTCGACCCCGAGACCAACGACTGGCTCGAGGGCTACGAGACGCAGCGCGAGGCCTGGGAGAACCAGTACGCCGAGGCGCAGCAGCGCTTCGAGCAGCACCAGGCCCAGGTCATCAAGTCCCGCGAGGCCGACGAGCAGGCTGCGGCCGAGGGCGCTGCCGCTCCGGCGGCCGGCGGCCAGGGCGGCGGCGGCAACGTCTCCGGTGGCTCGTACTCCTCGGAGTCGGCGGACAACTCCGGCGCCCTGGCGTCGGACGAGGCCCTCGCCGCGCTCCGCGAGAAGCTGGCCGGCGGCCAGAGCTGAACGGTTCCGACCGTCAGCGCTAGCCGGTTGAGGTAGCTGAAGACGCGAGGCCCGCTCCCTTCGGGGGCGGGCCTTCGTCATGCCGTGGGGGCGGCGGCGTTGCGCCGCGGCGCTCGTCAGCCGACGGGGATTCCGGGGTTGGCGGTGGCCCGGCCGCCGGTGATCGTGTTGTCGCCCGCGATGGTGACCGGGCAGTCGGCCGCGCGGTAGTTGGTGATGTTGAAGCCGTATCGGCCCGAGCCGGTGGCGCCGCTCAGATCGGACCGGTTGCCGCGGAAGACCGCGCCGCATCCCCAGCCCGGTTGTGGGGAGTGGGTCTCGTAGCCGTTGTTCGTGGTGTGGATGCCGGTGTTGTCCTGGACGAGGACCCCGTTGCCCTTGATGTCGACCCAGGAGTCGTCGAAGTTGGCGCCGGTCAGTCCGCTGCCGTCGAAGGTGTTCCCGATGAGCTTGGCACCGGTCGTGCCCTCCTTCACGTCGACGTTCTCGCCGCCGATGCCCGGGCCGATGGTGTTGTGCAGGACCTGCACGTTGTCGCTCTTGTCGTCCGTGCCGCCCGCACTGCCCACGTAGACGCCCTCGCCCATCCCCCGACCGTCCTTGCCGGTGTCACGGATGGTGGAGTTCCGGATGATTCCGTCCTTGCTGGACGAGCGGAAGTGCACGCCCTCCATGGCCAGGTCGTGGACGGTGACGGCGTCGATCACCACGCCGTTCGCGGCGTCCATCACGATGCCCTTCTGGCCGCCGGTGACCGTGAGCCCCTTCACGGTCCAGTGCGAGGCCCCGTCCAGGTGGAGTCCGTAGCCGCCGCTCGCCGTGAGCACGGCCTTCGACGAGCCGGTGAGCGTGATCCGGGAGGCGGCGTCGCCGGCCGTGGCGGCCGCGAAGTTGCCGCGGTAGGCGCCGTCGGCGAGTTGGATGGTGTCTCCGGGGCGGGCGGCGGCCAGCGCGCTCTTGAGCTGTGCGGCGGTCGAGACGTCGACCACGCGGGCGGGGGAGGGGGCCGAGGAGACGGTGCCGCGGGGGTGGGCGGGCGCGCCCTGGGCGGTGGTGGCGGCGCCGGTGGCGGCCAGGAGCGCGGCGGTGGCAAGGGCGGCGAGGGGGCCGGTGCGCATGCAACTGCCTTTCCGTATATGAACGTTGGGCGGCAATGTGAATCACTGGAGCGGTGGTGAAGCTAGAGGTCCGGACCAAGGGGCGTCAAGGGGTCGCGCCGGGATGCGCAGGTTGGGGGCCGGAGACGGGGTGGGGTTCAGTGATGTGAACGGGTGGTGTTGAGTGGAAGCGCGGGGCTGAGCGCCGGGCGGGGGGCTTGGTGGCGTGGCTGGGGGCGTCGGGCCGGACCGCACGTTCGGAACCGGAGAGCGGAAGGCCGGGGTGGGAATGCCCGGGGGTGTCCGGGGTGTTCTTGCTCATGGACACGAGGAGGAGCGGTCACTGTGTTGGATCCCCAGGGGTTGTACGAATGGGAGCCGAGCGGGCTCGCGGCGGTCGAGGCGATCACTGCCAGGGATTCCGCCGGCCTGGTGCTGCTGTACCACTTCGACGGCTACATCGACGCCGGTGAGACCGGCGACCAGATCGTGGAGAGGCTGCTCGACGGCCTGCCGCACCGGGTCGTGGCCCGCTTCGACCACGACCGGTTGGTCGACTACCGGGCGCGCCGCCCGCTGCTCACCTTCGAACGGCACCGTTGGACCGCGTACGAGACGCCGCGCATCGAACTCCACCTGGTCGAGGACGCCACCGGTGCGCCCTTCCTGCTGCTGTCCGGGCCCGAACCGGACGTGGAGTGGGAGCGGTTCGCGGCGGCGGTCCGGCAGATGGTGGAGCGGCTGGGCGTCCGGCTGTCGGTCAACTTCCACGGCATTCCGATGGGCGTCCCACACACCCGGCCCGTGGGTCTGACCCCGCACGGCAACCGCACGGACCTGATGCCCGGGCACAGCAGCTTCTTCGACGAGGCCCAGGTGCCCGGCAGCGCCGAGTCCCTCATCGAATTCCGGTTGGAAGAGGCGGGGCACGACGTACTGGGCGTGGCGGCGCACGTCCCGCACTACATCGCACGGTCCGCGTACCCGGACGCCGCGCTCACCGCCCTGGAGGCGGTGACGGCCGCCACCGGCCTGGTGCTGCCGAACGCCGCGCACGCACTGCGCACGGAAGCGCTGCGCACGCAGGAGGAGATCGAGCGACAGATCTCCGAGGGCGACGAGGAACTGGTCGCCCTGGTCAGTGGCCTTGAGCACCAGTACGACGCGGTGGCCGGGGCCGAGACCCGGGGGAGTCTCGTGGCTGAGCCTGTGGAGCTTCCGTCGGCCGACGAGATCGGGCGCGAGTTCGAACGCTTCTTGGCGGAACGCGAGGCCGAGGGCGGCGGGGCGTGAGCTGAGGCGGATGCCGAGGGGCGGTTCGGGGGCGCGGTCGGTCGTGAGGCGGTAACTGTCGCTCAGCGGATGCCGGTTGGTGTCCTTCGCCCCGAGCCGTCGGTGGTTCTCCGCTCCTCGTATGTGGTGGGCGTCGGTCCTGGCAGCGGAGGCGAGGTTTCCCTCGTGCGCGGTGCGCCGCCCGGAGGTCCTGCTCGTGGTGCCGGCCGTATAGCGTGGGGCCATGGTGAAGGTGGGGCTGACCGGCGGGATCGGTGCCGGCAAGAGTGCAGTGTCGCGGTTGCTGGCGTCGTACGGCGCGGTGATCGTGGATGCGGACAAGATCGCACGCGAGGTCGTCGAGCCGGGCACGCCCGGACTCGCCGCGGTGGTCGCGGAGTTCGGGGCGGACGTCCTCGCGCCGGACGGCACCCTGGACCGGCCCAAGCTGGGTGCGCTGGTCTTCTCCGACCCCGAGAAGTTGAAGGCGCTCAACGCGATCGTGCACCCGCTGGTCGGCGCGAGGTCCGCCGAACTCGAAGCGTCCGCCGGGACGGACGCCGTGGTGGTGCACGACGTGCCACTGCTGACGGAGAACGGCCTGGCGCCGCTCTACGACCTGGTGGTGGTCGTCGACGCGACGCCCGAGACGCAGGTGGACCGGCTGGTGCGGCTGCGCGGCATGACCCCGGACGAGGCGGCACAGCGGATGGCCGCGCAGGCCAGCCGCAAGGAACGGCTGGCCGTCGCCGACCTGGTGATCGACAACGACGGACCGCTGGAGGCGCTGGAGCCGCAGGTCCGTGAGGTGTGGGAGCGCCTGCGGGGTGCCTGAGGTCGGACGATAGCCTCACCGCCATGACAACTACCGAGCTTGATCCCAAGTCCCCGGCCACCGGCCCCGAATCGAGTGCCGGGGCCGTTGACCCCGCTCCCGCGTCGTTCGTGGTGAACGTTCCCGGCCTCGCCGACGCCGACCTGGAGCCGGAGCCCCTCGACCCCGAACAGATCGTCTCCGGAGACCCGGTGGTGACGGGCAAGGTGCTGTGGGAATCACCGGATGGCAGCCAGATCCGGGGCATCTGGCAGATCACCCCCGGTGTGGTGACGGACACCGAGGCGAACGAACTGTTCGTGGTCGTCAGCGGACGGGCGACCATCGAGGTCGAGGGCGGCCAGGTCCTGGAGGTGGGACCGGGCGACGCCTGCGTCCTGCGCGAGGGCGACCGCACGCGGTGGACGGTGCACGAGACGTTGCGCAAGGCCTACCACATCAGCCTCTAGCGGTGGTGCATCGACGTCAGCGTGAGGGGCTGACGTCGGTGCGGGACGCGCCCCCGATGGCTGGGCGCCTCGGCGGGGCCAGTCCGCCGGACCGGGGAATGCGGCAACGGACCCAAGTGTTAACGCCGTCGTTGTTGCACCGCACAGAACGCCGTACGGAGCATGGTCCTTCGAGGCCAGCCCGGCGCCACCCGGAGAGGAGACGGCCCGTGCACCAGCGCAGTCCCGAGACGAACGTCATTGACTACCGTGCCGCGGAACAACTGCTGTCCGCCCGCGACCCGCGCGGCGCGATCCGGTTGCTGGATTCCGTCATCACCGCACACCCCGAGAACACCGCAGCACGACTGCTGCGCGCCCGCGCCTTCTTCCTCTCCGCCCAACTCCGGCCCGCCGAGCTGGAGTTCCAGATCGTGCTGGAACGCGAACCGGACAACGCCTTCGCCCACTTCGCCCTCGGCCGCACCTTGGAGCGCGCCAGCCGTCCCGACGAGGCCCTGCGCCATTTCCGCCTGGCTGCCGCCCTGGAACCGCGCCCGGACTTCCTCCGTGCCGCCCGGTTCGCCCAGGAGCAGGTCGACGGCGGTCGCGCGGTCGGTCCGGACGACGTCGTCGGGTAGTCCTCGTCGGCGTGTGGGGCGTCCGACGGGCGGTGACGGCAAGGGCGGTGACGGTGACTGTGGCTGTGGCTACGGTCTGGAGTCGCGTCGCCGCCCGGCCGGCCTACGTATCTCGTTGCGGCCGTGGTCGGGTTCGTAGGGTGGGATGTTCCTGCCGGGTTGGTAGTGCGGCCCCTGATGGATGTGTCGGATCACCATGCCGAGGTCGGTCAGCGCCACTGCGGCCAATGCGGCGCACGCGGCCGCCCACTGGGGCCGGCCGGCCATGACGAAGGCCACGGTGCCGGCGACGGCCCACAGCAGCCCCCACAGTGCCAGCCCGCACCGCATCCGCAGCGGACTGCGTGCGTGCAGCGGCTCATCACCCGAGCGCATCGCCATTCATCTCCTCCCTCCAGCATCCTCCTGATCGCTACGTCCGTCACGTGCCTGAGCGCCCCTGGTGGGTCTGATGGGTGTGACGACTCTCGTGGGTCTGGCAGACCCCTGGGGGCGCGGTTCGGGCGGTTCCTCCTCCGGTGCGTGGTCATCGTCGTGCCCGGCTCGGACGCGCACGGGCTCCCGCGTCGGGGCTTTCCGGCTCGTCGGGGGAGGGGACGTCGGTCGTCGCAGCGCTGGGGGGCTTCCGGGGCGTGGATCGCCCGCCGGATGGGTGTTGATCCACGTGAGTCCACCGATGTCGAGCTGTGAGCGGGCCCGGGTCACCGCGACGTAGGCCAGGCGGGCCTCGTCGAGATCGACCGGGCCGGGCAGGGGAGAGCCGTCCTCGTCGCACTCGTCGAGGTCTTCGGGCGCGGTGAAGTCGTCCGCGATGCGCACGCTCGCCCACTCGCGGCCCTTTGCCCGGTGCGCCGTGGACACCGTGACCTGCGCGGACCGCTCGGGCGAGAGCTGCTCCACGGCGCGGAGCACCGCGTCCGACCCGTGGTCGTCGACGAGCTCCACCAGGGGCAGCAGATCGCGGCCGGCTGGATCGAACTCCGCGTACTCGCGGAGTTCGGACCAGGTCTCGAAGAGCACCAGCTCGGGGTGTGCGGTGCGGCGCCCCGAGCTGAGGTCGTGTGCGGCGCGGGCCAGGGCGCTCAGCGCCTCTCCGCCCCCGGCGAGCGCGACCCGCAGGTTCGTCTCCAGCTGGCGTATCACTTCAACCATGGCGCCCACGTTCGTCCGGCACAAGATCGCTTCGGGTGCGGGGAGGCGGCACAACTCGGTCTTCTGCCGGGCCGACCCCGTGAGGCGGATGGGCGCGTCGATGACCGTCAGCCAGCGGTTGGCCTCGGCCGCGAGGGCGGGACCGAACCGGAAGGACCGGGTGAGGCCGAGGTGGGTGCCGTCGAAGCCGGTCATCACGTCGCGGGCGCCGCGCCAGCCGTAGATGGCCTGCGCGGAATCCCCGACCAGGACCAGCTGTGCGTGATCACGCTGTGCGGTGAGGACCTGCTCGACGACCGGATTGGTGTCCTGCGCCTCGTCGACGAGGAGGAAGTCCGCGGGGATGACGGGGGCGGTCAGGGCCCAGATCTTGAGGTAGTGGTCGTGCTCGAAGCGGACCACGCCGTGGTCCGGTCGCTGTAGATCGGCCCATGCCCTGCGGGCGTACGGCAGGACGTGGTCGGCGAGTTGGGCGTGCAGTGGCTCGCACTCGGCGCCGCGCAGTGGCGGGACGTGGTGGTGGGCGATCTCGGCGTCGGCGGACTGGCAGAAGCGGGCGACGGTGCGCAGGACGGCGTAGGAGAGGGCCTTGTTGTCGACCTTGCGGGGGCCGATGCGTAAGCGCGTCCCGTCGTCGATCCCGAGGGCGGCGCCGGTGCGCCAGCCCGCCCGACGCGGCGCGTTCAGCCGGGAACGGTAGTGCCGGCCGACCGCGCCGAACGCAAGCGCGTGGGCGGTTCCGCAGCGCACCTCGGCGGGGAAGGTCCGGGCGGCGTGGCGGGCGACGGCGCGGTTGAAGGCGAGGTAGCGGCCGTTGCGGCGCTGTCGCCTGGCGACGTCCGCCAGCATCGCCAGGGTCGTCGTCTTGCCGGTGCCGGCGCCGGCCTGGATCACGAGGTGGGCGCCGGTCGGAAGGGCTTCGGCGGCGGCGGTCTGTTCGGGCGTCGGGGTGTGCATGGGGGCTCCTGGTGGGTGGGAACTGCCGGATGGAGTCGCGCTCGGCGGTGGCTCGTGCGGTGCGAGTCACCGACCGGCTTCGTCACTGAATGTAATCGAATCGCGCTGGCGGTGGGTGCGGTGCGTCAGGGCTGTGGATAACTTCTTCGGGAGCTTCTCCGAACCCTGTGCAGGCTGTCGTCAGAGGTGCATATCTGCTGGTCGAGCGGGCTCTGCGGGGTCTGGAGGGGGAGTGCGGTGCGGCGTGCTCGGGCTTCGCGGACGGCCGCGGGTGGGCGGATTGTCAGTGGTCTCTGCTTTCCTCGACATCACGCAGAGCCGCGACGACGGAAGCGGCGCGAACGGTCGAGACGGACGACGGGAGCGCGCGAGGGGAGCAGCGGGACGGCCAGGCAGGGCAGCGCGCCGCAACCGGTTGCGATCGTCGCGGCCGCCGCAGGACGACGGGGGAGGACGACATGACGGCGACCGTAGACTCGCAGGTCGGGGAAGCAGCAGAACGAGGTCGGGCGCGACGGGCCCGGTGGGCGCCGAGACCGGCGCGGAAGGACCCGATGACAGGGGATGGCATGGCGAGCTGGCAGGAGGCACCCACCGGTGCGCCCCGGCCGTCGACCGCCCCTGCCGCCAGCGCGCCCAGGGTGGCCGCGGCGCTTGAGGGGAGAGTCGGGGATCTGGCCGCGGCCGTCGAGGGCTGCGCCGCCGTTTACCTCCCCGCCATCCCACCGCGTGCGGGGAAGGTCGCCTTCTGGCGACCGGACGGCGGGCCGCTCCCCGATGCCGTGGCCGGAGAGGCCGAGGCTGGAAGCGGCCGGGACGCGGCGCCGGTCGGCCAGGTCACGCGACTGACCGTGGCCCGCCGGCATGGCGCCGGGGCACGGAGCCGCACGGTGCCCGCACTGGTGGTCCCGCTCCCCGCGGCCATTCCGCTGCTGACCCGTGCCCGGCACGCTCCGGACGCCCACCCGGCCGCGTCCTGCTGGGGCGCGGCCACCCTGCACGCCCTGCACCTCGTCGCCCGCGGCAGGCTGCTGCCCGGCCTGACCGGCGGGGACGTCGACGCCTGGCGGGCCGGCCCGCTCGACCCCGACGACGTCGCGCACCTGCGGGCCGTCGCCGCCGCCATGCCCGGCGAGGCGTATGCCGTACCGCTGCCCGGCAGCCGACCGCTCCAACTGCCCGATCCGGCCGTCCTGGTGCGCCAGTTCGTGGACGCCGTCGTCGACACCCTGCCCCGCACCCCGGCGGCGGCACTGGTGGCCGGGGCGCCGTTCGCCGCGCCCGCACCGCAGCACCTCCCGGCCGCCCGGGAGTGGGCGGCCGAGGTCGCAGCGGGCGTCGACGCCGGGGTGCGGCTCTCGCTCCGCCTCGACCTCGCCCCGCACCAGCTCTTCGACGCGGGAGAACGAGCGGAACAGAGCGTCGCGACGGACGGGGAGCAGGGGGACGAGGTCGGGGAAGGCGCGGCGCCGTACCCCGGAGCCCCGGGGGAGCGCCGGGCGGCGGCGGCCGTCCTCCAGGTGCAGAGCCTCACCGATCCGACCCTGGTGGCCGACGCCCGCCAACTGTGGGAGGGCGAGGCGCCCGACGCCTTCGGCCCGCGCCCCCTCGCCGACACGCTCCTCGCGCTGCGCCGGGCCACCCGGTTCTGGCCTCCGCTCGACCGCCTCCTGGAGCGCCCCGTCCCCGATGTGCTCCCGATCAGCGAGGACGAGCTGTCCGAGCTGCTGGGCGCTGCCGCGCCCCGCCTCGCCGCCGCCGGAGTGGCCGTCCACTGGCCCAGGGAACTGACCCGCGGCCTGACCGCGACGGCGGTGCTGCGCCCCGCGCCGGGGTCGGCGGCGGACGGTTTCGGCTTCTTCGACACCGGTCAACTGGCCCAGTTCCGCTGGCAGGTGGCGATGGACGGGGTGCCGCTCAGCGAGGCGGAGATGGACATGCTCGCCGAGGCGCACCGCCCGGTGGTCCGACTGCGCGACCAATGGGTCCTGGTCGACCCCGCGATGGTCCGCAAGGCGCGCAAGCGCGAACTGGGCTACGTGGACCCCCTCCGGGCGCTCGCCACGACGCTCGACGGCACCACCGAGGTGGACGGCGAAGAGGTCGAGGTGGTGCCCCTGGGCGCGCTCGCCGCCCTGCGCGGCCGGCTCACCGGCCGGGCGCGTCCGCTGCCCCCACCACCCGGCCTCCGCGCGACCCTGCGCGACTACCAACTGCGCGGCATGGCGTGGCTCGACACGATGGTCTCCACCGGGCTGGGCGGCTGCCTGGCCGACGACATGGGCCTGGGCAAGACGATCACCGTCATCGCGCTCCACCTGCACCGGCTGCCCACCGACCCGGTCCTCGTCGTCTGCCCCGCCTCCCTCCTCGGCAACTGGCAGCGCGAGATCGAACGCTTCGCCCCCGGCACGCCCGTGCGCCGCTTCCACGGCGCGGGCCGCAGCCTCGACGGCGTGGACGCCGGATTCGTGCTCACGACCTACGGGACGATGCGCAGCAGCGCGGCCGAACTCGCCGACCGCGCCTGGGCCTGGATCGTCGCCGACGAGGCGCAGCACGTGAAGAACCCGCGGTCCTCGACGGCGCGGGCGCTGCGCGGCATCAAGGCTCCGGCGCGGATCGCCCTCACCGGCACGCCGGTGGAGAACAACCTGTCCGAGCTGTGGGCGCTGCTGGACTGGACGACCCCGGGGCTCCTCGGCCCGCTCAAGACGTTCCGGGCGCTGCACGCCCGGGAGGTCGAGGGAGGCGAGGACCCACGGGCGGCGGACCGACTGGCCAGACTGGTGCGTCCGTTCGTCTTGCGCCGAAAGAAGTCCGACCCGGGGATCGCGCCCGAGCTCCCACCGAAGACCGAGACAGACCACCCGGTTCCGCTCGGACGCGAACAGGCCGCGCTGTACCAAGCAGTGGTGCGCGAGACCCTGGCGAGGATCGAGGGTGCCGAGGGGATGGCGCGGCGCGGCCTGGTGATGAAGCTGCTCACCGCCCTCAAGCAGATCTGCAACCACCCGGCGCAGTACCTGAAGGAGACCGCCCCCGGCCTCGCCGCGCGCTCCGGGAAGCTGGAGCTACTCGACGAACTCCTCGCCACCATCCTCGCGGAGGGCGGCGCCACCCTGGTCTTCACGCAGTACGTCAGCATGGCGAGGTTGCTCGAACGCCACCTCGCGGGCCGAGGGATCCCCACCCAACTCCTGCACGGCGGAACCCCGGTGGCCGAGCGGGAGAGGATGGTTGACGACTTCCAGTCGGGCCGGGCACCGGTCTTCCTGCTGTCCCTGAAGGCGGCCGGCACCGGCCTGAACCTCACCCGCGCCGGACACGTCGTCCACTACGACCGCTGGTGGAATCCGGCGGTGGAGGAGCAGGCCACCGACCGGGCCTACCGCATCGGCCAGACCCAGCCCGTCCAGGTCCACCGACTGATCACCGAGGGCACCGTCGAGGACAACATCGCCCAACTCCTCACCGCCAAAAGAGCCCTCGCGGACGCGGTGCTCTCCGGCGGGGAGGGGGCGCTCACCGAGTTGACCGACGCCCAACTCGCCGATCTCGTCTCGCTGAGGAGGACCGGATGAGCCCGGGACACCGGCGCCGGACCGGCAGTCCCGGGCGTGCCGCCGCGGCGGACCGACTGGTCCGCGCCGATCGCTCCCGCACCTTCCCGCCGCTGCCCGAACCGGACACCACGGAGGGGCCGGACGGGTCGGGCGCGCGATCCTGGTGGGGCGGCGCCTGGCTGGAGGCGCTGGAGGGCAGCGCCCTCGACGGCGCGCGCCTCGCCCGCGGTCGGGCCTACGCCCGCGACGGCCGCGTCGACACGATCAACGTCACCCCCGGCCGGGTGATCGCCACGGTGCGGGGCAGCCGACCCCGCCCGTACAGCGCCGAGGTGCGGATCACGACGTTCACCGAGCAGGAGTGGGACGCCCTCCTGGACGACGTCGCGGCCCACCCCGACCGCCTTGCCGCGTTGCTGGCCAAGAAGCTGCCCCGGGCACTGGCCGAAGGGGCGGTGCGACTCCTCCCGGGGCCGGGGGAGTTGACGCCCCGGTGCCCCTGTCCGGACAGCGGCCGGCCCTGCAAGCACGCCTCCGCGCTCTGCTTCCAAGTGGCCCGCCTGTTGGACGCCGACCCCTTCGTCCTCCTGCTGATCCGGGGCCGGGGCGAGCGGGAGCTCCTCGACGAGCTCGCGCGCCGCAACGCCGACCACGGCGCACGGGAGAGCCGGGGCCGGTCCTTCGCGACCCCCGGTACCTCGGCGAGCGGGCCCGCCGCCGACGACGTGCCCGGACCGGTGTCCGCATCGGGGGTCGGTCCGGCTGCGTCCCTTGGGATCCCCGGCTCGGTCCCGGCACCGTTGGCCGTCGAAGAGGCCGCGGCCGCCGGGTCCATCGTGGCCGCGCCCCGCGGGGTGCTCGCCCGGGAGGCCCTCGTCGACCGGCCCCGCCCGCCGCTTCCGCCGCCCGCCGCGGTGCCGGCGCAGCCCGGCCAGCCGCAGGCCCTCCCGGACGCCGGCGGGCTGCCCTTCGACGCCACCGTCCTGGAAATCGTCGCGGCCGATGCCGCCGCCCGCGCCCACGCCCACCTGTCCGCCGCAGGCACCGCGGGGGCCGACGGCCCGGCCGCCCCCGGCCCGTTCTCGACGCTGCCGCCGTGGGAGGACGCCGTACGGCTGGCCGCGACCGCCCATCCGACGGCCGGTCTGACCGCCACGACCCGCGCGCTCTACCGCGACGTCGCGGCGGCGACCGGCCGGCACCCCACCGACATCGCACGTTCCGTCGCGGCCTGGCGGCAGGGCGGTGCCGAGGGGCTCACCCTCCTGGAAGACGCCTGGAACCCTCCGGCCGGCGATTTCGACCGGGCCCGCAGCGCCCTGCTGGCCGCCGGCCTGCCGGCGCTGCGCCCCCACCAGAATCGCCTCACCGACGCCGACCGCGGCATCCAACTGCGGTTCGGCCACGACAACCGCTGGTACCCCTACGAATCCGAGCCCGGCGCCCAGGAGTGGTGGCCGGCCGGCCCCGCCGACCCGGACCCCGTAGGCGCCCTGACCACCCTGTTGGCACGATGACTACCCTCAACGTCGTGGAAGGTCTCGACGCACTCACCCGCTCCCTCGCGCAGCGCACCCCCGAGCAACTCGCCGCACTGCTCACCCGCCACGCCGAGCCGCTCGCCCGTCGCCCCGCGCCCACCGAACTCCGCGGGCTGGCCGGCGCGTTGTGGTCCTACGACACCCTCCACCACGTGGTGCTGCACCTCGATCACCCCGGATTGCAGGTGCTCGCCACCACGGCGCGCATCAGCCAGGAACGGGCCGCCAGGGACGCCGCCGCGCCCGCCGCCCCGGCCGCGGGCGCCGGCTACCAGTCCCTGATGGCCCACCGGCTGTCCTTCCCCCAGCTGGCCAGCGAACCCGTCCCGCCCGCGGACGTGCACGCCGCGCTGGGCGCCGCCGCTCCCGGACCCGCGCGGACCGCCGCCGAAGCGGCGCTGGACGCGCTCTGCGCCGACGGCCTCGCCGCGGTCACCGAGGACGGCGCCGTCGTCGTCCCGCCGCGGATCCCGCAACTCCTCGCGGCCCACGACCTCGGCCCGTTCGCCCCGCACGCGCCGACGCCCGTCCCCGAGGGCGCCGAGCCACCCGGCGACCACCCGGACGCCTCCGCCGCGCCCGCCCCGCGGACCTCGCCGCACGACGAGTCCCAGGCGGCCGCGGCGCAGTTGGCCACTACGGTGGAGCGCCTGCTCGCCGCCCTGGCCACCGAGCCCGCCACGCTCCGCAAGTCAGGCGGACTGACCGTGCGCGAGCTCAAACGCCTGGCGAAGGCGGCCGGCGCCACCGAGCCGCACACCCGCCTCCTGCTCGATCTCGCCCTGGCCGCCGGCCTGATCGCCCTGACCCGCTGCCCGTCGGGGATCACCGCGCTGCCCACCCACGCCTACGACGACTGGCTCGCCCGCCCGCCCGGCGCCCGCCTGGCCCCCGTACTGTCCGCCTGGTACGCCCTGTGGGACGTCCCCACCCACACCCCGTTCGGCGAGACCCCGACGGCCCTGGTCCGCGGTCACGACCGGTACGCCCCGGCCCTCCGGCACGCCCTCCTCGCCGCCCTGGCGGACGTCCCGCCGGGCGTCGGCGAGACGCTCCCGCCGCTGCCGGACGGGCCGGCGGACGAGGCCGCCCTTGCGTCCCTCCAGCACCTGCTCCGAGCGGCGGACTGGCACCGTCCGCTCGCCGTCACCGCACAGCCGGCGGCGCACGAGCGCGCCGCCCACACCCTCCACGAGGCGGCCTACCTCGGCCTCACCGCCCACGGCACCCTCACTCCCCTCGGCCGGGCCCTGCTCAGCGACCCGGCGGACCTCGACGCGCCGCTGCGCGACCTCCTGCCGCCACCCGTCGAACAGGCCCACTTCCAGGCCGATCTGACCGCCGTCGTGCCCGGTCGCCCGGCCCCCGCCCTCGCCGGACTCCTCGCCTCCGCAGCCGACCGGGAGTCCGAGGGGCACGCCGTGACCTGGCGTTTCACCCCCGGCTCGGTCCGCCGCGCGCTGGACTCCGGCCACACCGTCGACACCCTTCGCACCGCCCTAGCCGCCGCCTCGGCAGCCGGCCCCCTGCCGCAGCCCCTCGACTACCTCCTCCAGGACACCGCCCGCAGCCACGGCCGGATGCGGGTCGTGCCCACCGGCTGCTGCATCCGCTCCGACGACGAGGCGCTGCTCGCCGAACTCGCCGCCCACCGCGCCCTGCGCGAGCTGGCGTTGCGTGCCATCGCGCCGACCGTCCTGGTCAGCGGCCGATCGCCGGCCGCCACTCTGGACGCCCTGCGAGCTGCGGGCTACGCCCCCGCCCTGGAGTCCGACACCGGCGCAGCCACCGTCGAACGGCTCCCCAGCCACCGCACCGCAGCCCCCGGCCCCACCCGCGCCCCGCAGGCCACGCTCGCCCTCGCCCAACGCCTCCTGGGGCACCAAGGGGAACCCGCGGAGAGCCCCGCACACGGCGGCAGTTGATCGGCTGCCGTGCCGCAGGGGCGGTGCGTGGCCGCCGCGGCCCGGCACGGTCACGCGTACTCCGCGCCGCCCTTACGGGTCAGGTAGGCGCTGCTGACCACCGACAGCGTTTCGCGGCCCTCGGCCAGCGCCATCACCCGCTGCGCCCCGTACGGCCCGCTGAACAGCGTCGGCACCACCGGAAGCCGTCCGGCCAGCACCGGGCCCAACTCCTGCGGATCCAGCCACCGGACTTCGCCGCCGACCTCCACGGCGAGGTCGAAGATCGCGTATCCGGGCACGTCGCGCCGGCTGTCCGTGCCGTACCCGAGGTCCTGGACGCCGGTACAGGCCCACCTGTGCGAGCTGCAGCGCATCGGCGTTGGGCTGCTCGTGGACCGTCAGTTCCTCGACCGTGACGCGCAGCGTCGACATGCCGTTCCCCCGCTCCCCGTTCCTCGTTCGGTGTTTCCGGTTCCGCTTCCGACCGTGTGGTGTGGTGCCCGCGCCGGGTCTCTCCGGCCGGTGCCCCGCACCACTGTGATCGAGCCAATGTCGCGGGGTGACCGAATTTCATCGCTGTGGATCGGATATGACCGGGTGGCGGAGCGGAGGGCGACCGTCGCTCCGCGTTGTCAGTGGCGTCGAGTAGCGTTTTTCGTGCGAGGGGATCGATCGATGGTGACCGAGGGGGGAGTCGGCGTGAGGGACGACGGGGAGGCGGGCGTCGAGAGCGTGCGGAACGCCGTCAGCGGGACCGTGCACGGGACGGTGGTCCAGGCCGGCGTGATCCAGGGCGACGTGCGGGTCGAGGCGGCGCGGCCGGAGCTGCCGGTGCCACGGCAAGTACCACCCGGTTCACCGCAGTTCGTCGACCGCGAGCCGGTCCTGGCGGCGATCGACGGCTGGATGGGCGACGGCGGCGGCCTCGCGGTGCTCAGCGGACTGCCGGGGGTGGGCAAGAGCGCGACCGTCCGCCGATGGGCACAGGAGGAGCGCGGCGGGTTCCCCGGCGGCGAGTTCTACGTCGACTTCGCCGAACTGCGGGCGCAGGCCGGCGGCGACGTCTCGGCCGGGGTGAGCCGTTGCCTGCGGGCGCTCGGCGTCGAGGACCGCTACCTGCCGGACACGCTGGGCGAGTTGACCGGCCTGCTGCGCACCCTGACGGCGGACAAACGGGTGCTGATGGTGCTCGACGACGTGACGGAGCCCGCGCAGGTCCGCGCGCTGCTGCCGGGCGCCCCCGGAAGCGTCGTCCTGGCGACCAGCCAGGCGATGCTCGGGGAGTTGCTCGACGACGGCGCCCGTCTGATGCCGCTGGAGCCGCTGTCTCCGGAGCACGGGCTGCAACTGCTGCGCCGGTTGTGCGGACCGGCGCGGATCGACGCGGGCGGCGCGGACGCGGCCGGGCGGATCGTGGCAGGCTGCGGCGGACTGCCGGTGGCCCTGCACGTCGCCGCCGCACGACTGGTGATGCATCCGCGTTTGACGGTCGCCGCGCTGGCCGATGAATTGGCCGACGACCGGCGCCGACTGGACGCCCTGCGCCGGGGAGGGGAGCGCACGGTGTCCGCTGTCTTCGGGGTCGCCTACGCGGGACTGCCCGCGCTGGCCGCCCGGCTCTACCGACTGCTGGGCCTGCATCCCGGTCGCCACTGGGACGTCGCCTCGGCGGCCGCGGCAGCCGGGACCACCGCCGCCCACGCGGCCGAGCAACTCGACGTCCTGGAGACCGCGAGCCTGATCGCGATGACCGCCGACGGGCGCTACGAGTTCCACGACCTGGTGCGGCTGCACGCCCGTGAGCAGACCGTCCGCGAGGACGACGAGGCCGAGCGCACGGCAGTCGTGGCCCGGATCGTCGACCACCTGCTCACCCGTGCCGCCCAGGCGGACCTCGCCGTCATGGGCCGCCGGATGCGCATCGGGTCCCACACCGACCGGTTGGGCGAGGCGGACCGGGCCACCGCCTTCGCCGACCGGCAGGAGGCGCTCGATTGGTTGGACGCCTGGCGCGGTGAGCTGCTGTCCGCCCAACAGACCGCCGCCGAGCACGGCTGGCACCGCAGAGTGTGGGAGCTCGCCGAGGCGCTCACCGCCCTCTTCCTCAACCGCCGGTACCTCAACGACTGGGTCAGGAGCGGGGACCTCGGCGCCCGGCACGCCGCCGAGGACGGCAACCCGGCCGCCGAGGCCCGGCTGCGCACTCTGCTGTCCCGCCCGCTGATGGACCGCGACGAACTCCGGCGCGCCCGACGCGAGTTGGAGACCGCCGTCGCCCGCGCCGACGAGTCCGGCCACACCCTGCTGCGGGCCTCCGTCCGCGAGTTCTACGGCCGCTACTGGGATCGCTGCGACCCGGCCCGTGCGGTGACGACCTACGAGGAGGCGATGGTCTTCTACCGCGCCGCGGGCGACGAGCGCGGTATCGCCATCGGCCGGTACTTCATGGGGTGCGCCCAGCAGGCCGTCGGCCGGGTGGAGGAGGCCCGAGCCACCCTGCAGGACGCCTACGACGGGTTCATGGCCATCGACGACCGGCGGATGGGGGCCCGCGCGCTGGCCGCCATCGGCGGCGTCCTCCGGGCTCTCGGGCGCCATGCCGAGGCCGTGGCGGCCCTGGAGGAATCCGCGACCATGCTGCGCGAGCGCGGCGCCGTCCACTACGAGGCGCAGATCTGCGAGACGTTGGCGGAGCTGGCCGAGGAGCGCGGTGACCACAAGCAGTGGCGGCGCCATCTGGCACGGGCCCTGGAGATATACGAAGCGGGCGGCGGCCCGCGCGCCGTCCACCTGCGGCGCAGGCTGGAGGGCGACCTGCACGGCCCGAACGGCGGCCCGGACGGCCCGGACGGCCCGGACTGCGCGGGCGGTGACGGCCCCAGGGAGCCGTAGGCGGTTCAGGGTGCGTGCCTGGGCCCGTGCTGTCCATGGGGTGCAACACCCCATGGAGGTGCGTGCCCGTCAGCCCGTCGGACGCGGTTTGCTCGCCCGGCGGGCGGGACGGAGCTCCACGTCCTCGGTGCGGTCGCCCAACGCGAGGGTGGCGGAGCCAACGAGTGGGCGGCGGGCGCGTACACAGGCGTAGACGACGGCGGCCAGGACGGCGGTCTCGTGTTGCGTTCCGGTGGCCGACACCTCGATCGTGCGGCCGTCCCGCAGTCCGACCCGGCAGCCGCGGCCGGTGACGGTCGCCGCGGCGAGGAGGCAGCCGGGATAGCGGGCGAGGGTGTCGTCGATCCACCGGTCGGCGGCCACGGCGGTGTCGGCCGTGGTCCGACGCACGAGGACGGAAGCGCTCTCCGGCCACCGCCGGTCCCCCTCGTCATCGGCACAGGACAGATGACGGAACGGGCCGTCGACGGCGTCGCCCAGGGGCGTTCCGGTGTCGACCGCGGACGGGGTGGTGGGAGGGGGTGAGAAGGCGACAACGGCGGCCGGGGTGCGTTCCACGGCTATCCGGGGACCCTCCGTCTCCCAGGAGCCGCACCACCCCGGAGAGCTCTCGTCGGGCGAAGGAGCCGAAGGAACCGAAGGGCCCGAAGCGCCCGGCGAAGCCGCTGAACCCAAGGAACCCCATGAAACCGAGGCGGTGGAAGAAGCGGTGGACGAACCCGAACGCCCAGCGGAACCCGAGGAATCCTCGACGAGGGAGGTGCGGACGTAACAGGCCGTGGTGGCTTCCGGGAGGTCCTCTGGGACCGGCGGCTCCGGGGCGTGGAGCGGGAGCGGCGCGCCGTTCTCCGGTTCCGGGAGGCGCAGGAGGTCGTAGACGGCGGTGCGCAGTCGTGCCAGGGCGCGGCCGGGCGTGGCGAAGGCGCTTTCCCCGACCTTGCGCAGCCGTTCCGGGGTGTCGTCGGCGGGCCCCCGGCCCAGGCCCAGTGCCCGCTCGACCTGCGGCCGCAGCGGTGCGTCGCGTTGTAGCCGCGGGGCGATCCGGCCCAGCTCCGCCATGGGGGTGCCGGCGACGGCCTCGTCGTCGCTGAACGCCCCGAGCAGCAGGGGCGTGCCGAGCGCCGCGCCGTAGAAGGTGACCGATCCGTGGTCGCCGATCAGCAGGTCGGCGGCGAGGAGCGTGGCCTGCCAGCCGGCGGTCGGTGGAATGGTCAACAGTCCGGCGTCGTGCGCGGAGCCGAGGTGCGAACGGAGGGCGTAACCACCGTGCGCGGAGGTGATGTTGGGGTGGGTGACCAGGGCGACCGCGTAGTCGTCCAGGGGGAGTTCGGCGAGCAGGCGGGCCGGCAGGGCGGGGTCCCGGCCCAGGACCGAGCGGTCGCGCCAGGTCGAGCTGATCATGATCAGCCGGCGCCCGTCGGCGATGCCGAGCGCCGCACGGTACGTCGCGCGCAGGGCCCGCCCGCCGAGGAGCGCGTCGTAGCAGGGGTCGCCGACGAGCAGGGTGCGGCCGGCGGTGGCGGGATGGGCGGCGGCGAGTTGGGCCGCCTGGTCCGGATGGGAGATCGCCAGCCGGGCGCGACCGCTGCGCAGCAGCGCGTCCGGGACGACGCCGGCCAGCCGGTCGCGGTCGCTGCGCGAGTCCGGGACGACCTTGTGGAAGCCGACGCCGTGCGGCAGGACCAGCACCGGACAGGTGTGGTGCGCGGTCGTGAGGTCGGCGTTCTCGGTCGCCGTGACGATCAGGTCGGGGTCGGTCCGGGCGAACTGGTGCCAGGGCAGCACCCGGGCGCCGACCGAGCGGAGCAGGGCGTGTACGCCGTCGTTGAACGCCGAGGTGGGGTCGAAGGCGAAGACCAGGTGGACCCGTGCGTCATCGCGCAGGACGGGGCGCAGGACGTCGAGGACCCGCACGGTCGAGGTGACGGTGCGGGCGACGGCGACCACCAATCGTTCGCCGCGGAACGTCTGCCACCGCTCGGGGTCCGTCCCCAACGGCACCCGTAGCGGGGGGAGCAGCCCGTGCGTGCTGTCCGCCGCAGCCGTGGGCGCGCCGGCCGCACCCGCGGGCGCACACCCCCCGACGCCGTCCGTCCCTGCCCCGTCCCCATCCTTCGCGGTTCGCGGTTCGCGGTTCGCGGTTCGCGGTTCGCGGTTCGCGGTTCGCGGTTCGCGGTTCGCGGTTCGCGGTTCGCGGTTCGCGGTTCGCGGTTCGCGGTTCGCGGTTCGCGGTTCGCGGTTCGCGGCCAGAGTGGTACTAGCGCGCCTCACCGTTGTTTGCAACCCCCTGGTGGTGACGGCGCCGGCGGTCTGCCACCGGCGATCGGACGTGTGCCCGGCAGCCACCGTATTTCACGGCGATGCCGCGCCCGGTCCAGGGCCGGGCCTCAGGCGTCCCCGGGCTTTCGCCGGCCGGCGCTGAACCGCCCCAACCGCAACGACGCGGGACCGAAACCGAGCGAGCGCGGCAGCCGACGGAGCGCCCGCTCGAGGCCGGGTGCGCTCGGTGCGGCCGGGACCGGCGCCGTGGTGAGTGCGGCGGTGGCCGAAGGGGCGTACCGGGCCGGCAGCGCGGACGGCGCGTCCGGGGCTTCGGTGCCGGGTGCGCGCACCGCGGACGAGGGCGCGGCGGACGCCGGTTGCTGGGTCCACGCCTGCGGCAGCCGGGTCACCGGGACGGCCGGCCGGACCACGTCCACGTAGGCGCGGCAGACCGGAGGCAGGCCGACGGCCGGGTCGCGCACTCCGTCGAGCGCGCCGCGCACGAAACGGGTGGCCAGCGACGGCCGGGAGACGCTCGGGCGCGGGGACCGCGGAAGCTCCTCGCCGGCGGCCAGTGCCCATGGCCCGTCCACGAGACCGCCGACGGTGCGCTGCACCCTGCGGGCCAGCGCGGGCTCGTCCAGGCCGTACCGCCCCAGTGCGGCGCGGAGCTCGGCCGCACCATGGGCGGCGAGGGACAGTCCCTGGCCGAAGTCCGGATTGACCGAGGCCACCGCGCCGCCGAGGGCCAGGAACCCGGTGGGCCAGCTGCGGAGCCGCTCGTAGCGGTGGCGGCGGCTGGAGGTGTCCCGGGTCAGCCGCACCTCGCTCAGCGGCTCGGCCTCGGCGATGAGGTCCCCGATGACCGGGTGGATGCGGTGGGCGAACGGCACGAAGCGGTCGGCGCGTTCGGACGGCGGTTCGGCGCCGCTGCCGCCACCGGTGAGTGTGACCAGCCAACGCCCGCCCTCGATCGGGACCAGCGTCGCGGTCCGGGCGGGCGGGAGCGGGGTACCGTGCGCGGCGGCGTCGGCGGCCGGACGGCAGTCCGAACGGCCGGTGATCACCGGGCAGTTCCGGGCCCCGGCCGGCGCGCGGAAGATGCGGGTGGCGCAGACGATCCCGTAGTCCCGGACGTCCTCCGGCGCGGCGGGCAGCCCCAGCGCCGCCAGCCGGTCCGGGGTGGTGGAGGAACGGCCGGTGGCGTCCACCACGAGATCGGCGTCCAGGCGGTACGTCTCACCGCTGGTGGTGCCCCTGACCCACACCCCGGTGACGTGCTCGGCGGTGCCGGTCAGCCGTTCGGCCTCCGTGCCGTCGAGGACCGACACCCCGGAGAGCGCCGGCACCTGGCCGCGGACCACCCGGTCGAGCAGATCGCGGGAGCAGGTGAACACGTGCTGTGTGCGGGCCGAACGGCCGGGGCGCAGCGGACCGTTCTCCGACGGCACCACGAGCCGGTGGGCGCCCTCGGCCAGCCAGCGTGCGACGGTGCCGGGCAGGAGGTCCTCGATGACCCGGGCGCCGTCCGCCGCCAGGAGGTGGGTGTGCCGGGGCTGCGGAAGGTCGCTGGGCAGCGCGGGGGTCCGCGGCAGTCGCTCCCGCTCCACGACGATCACGTCGGCGTACGCGGACAGCGCCGCGGCGGCGAGCATGCCCGTGAAGCCGCCGCCGAGCACCACGGCGAGGTACGGGTGCGTGAACTGGAGCCCGGCGCTGGTCGTTCTGCTCGACGCGTTCATGAGCGGTCCCTTTCTCGGCGGTGGCGCGCGGATCCCCGGCGGGGCCCGGTCGCGTCCAGAAAGGGCGGAGCGGTGTGGGGCCGGGAGTGACGGCGCGCGGCGGCGATGACGGCGTCGGTGGCGGCGGTGACCCGCGCCGTCAGCGACGGCAGGGAAGCAGACGCGGTTCGCAGGATGCGCAGAGGTGCCGGCGGAAGAGGCAGAGCGCGTTGTAGGTCCCGGCAGGCCGGCGCGAACGCCGGCCTGCCGCCCCCCGATTTCCCCATCATGATTCCCCCTCAGGCCGTGCCCGCCCGACCGCGGTTCGGACCCCGTCCTCCGCCACTCCCGGCCCGGAATCCCGGGTGGGACGGGCCGGCACCGCTGCCTCGCGCGCTGTGCGCTGCCCTTGAGGACGTGGCCGTCGCCTTGGGTCAACGGCGGACACACGTCCGGATCGTAGGCGGCGTCGATCACTTCCGGTAGCCGACGGAGAGTGAGCGATGCGTGGGAGCCACCCGTCCCGTACTGCCCGGTAGACCACCACCAAACGGGGCGAATGGTGGGAAATGGCATCGAACTTTTCTCGCGTCGCGAGAAATCCCCCAAGAATCGAGGGTGTGCGCGAGAGCGCCGCTCCTCGCGCGTCCGGAGGGTTGGCGCGAAATGATCGGGAGGCGGCGAGCCGGTCGGTGCCGTGCCTACCCTGTGCGGGCACCGCACCGGAGAACCCGAGGGAGAGTCGTGCGCGCGATCGTCATGCGAGAATTCGGCGGCCCGGACGTGCTCCGGTTGGAGGACGCGCCGGAGCCGACGCCCCGCGCCGGGCACGCACTCGTCGAGGTGACCCTGGCCGGCGTCAACTACGCCGACGTACACGTCCGCGGGGACACCTACCTCGCCCCGGTCGACCTGCCCTACATACCCGGCAACGAAGTCGTCGGCACCCTCGACGGCCGGCGGGTCGTCGGACTCACCCGCGGTGGCGGTTACGCCGAACGGACGCTGCTGCACCGCCGCGTGACCTGGGACGTCCCCGACGCCGTCAGCGACCGGCAGGCGGTCGCGCTGGCCCTCCAGGGCAACAGCGCCTGGCACCTGCTGTTCACCGCACTGCGCCTCACCAAGGGCGAGACCGTCGTCGTCCCGGCCGCGGCGGGCGGCGTCGGCACGCTGGCCGTCCAGCTCGCGGTCCGGGCCGGCGCCAAGGTCATCGGCCTCGCCGGCTCCGCGGCCAAGCGCCAACTGGCCCTGGAGCTGGGCGCACACGCCGTGGTCGACTCCACCGCCGAGGACCTCACGGAGCGCATCCTGGACGCCGCCGGCGGCCCCGTCGAGACCGCCCTGGAGATGACCGGCGGCGCCACCTTCGCCCGGACCCTGGCGGCCCTCGCACCGCGCGGTCGACTCGCCGTCTACGGCTTCGCCGGCGGCGAGTTGGCGGACGTGCCCACCCGCGAACTCATGGAGCGCTCCCTCACCGTCTCGGGCTTCTGGCTGCCCCAGCTCTATGGGGACCGCACCGCCCTGCCGACGTCCATGCGGGCGTTGTTCGACGCCGTCGCCGACGGCTCCCTGACCACGCTGACCGGCGCCACCTACGCGCTCGGGGAGGCGGCGCAGGCGCACCACGACCTCGCCGCCCGCACCCCGACCGGCAAGCTCGCCCTCGACGTCACCCGCTGACGCCGAAGGCGTCGGGGGCCGGTCGCCCCGCACCACACACGCCGTGCCCCTTCGGGCGCGGAGCACCGCCAGGGAGGAGAGCACACGATGGGCCATCGCACCGCAGCGTCGCAGTCCACGGCTCCGGAGGCCGCGCAGCGCACCGACCAGGCTCGCCGGAGCACGGCCGCCGCCGGCTCCCGGACGCCCGGATCCGGCCATGCCGAGCGGGTCTTCCTCGTCCAGACGGCCTTCGCCGAGCTGGGCGGGCACGCCCACGGGCCCGGTGAGATCGCGGAGTTCACCGGCCTGGACGACTCGGTCGTCTACCGGATCCTGCAGTCCGGCATCTACCAACGGATCTTCGAACGGGTGGACCGCGGCCTCTACCGGCTGCGGACCTCGGCCGCCCAACTCGCCTTCACCGCGCTCGACCACCGCCTCGACGGGGCGCAGACGGTCCTGCGCGATCTGCGCGAGGCGACCGGGAACGGGCTGGCGTTCCTGTACATGGTGGCGCCGTTCTCCGGCGCGCAGCGGCAGTGCGTCGACATGGCCGTCGGCGACTCCGACCTGGCCGAACTCGGCATGACACCACGGGACGTGCTGTCCGTGACCCGCTCCCTGCGCACCGGTGCCTCCGGGCGGACCATCCTCGCCTACCTCCCGGAGGTCCTCCAGCAGCGCGTGCTGGCCGAGCCGGTCCCCGACCAGGCCGGGCCCGGCGTCTACCGGGACAACGCCGCGCTGCTGGCCTCCCTCGCCGAGGTCCGCGACCTCGGCCACGCGCTCGGCTACGAGGAGTGCATGGCCGGCTGGAACTCCTGTGCCGCACCGATCATGTGGGACGGGGCCATCATGGGCGCGGTGCTGTTGCTCAAGCAGAAGACCGTGATGCCGCACGCTCCCGACGGCGTCATCGAGGCGACCAAGGAGGCGGCGGCCGTCCTCAGCCGTCACGGGGCGGCCCGGCCGGGCACGGACGCCTGATCCGGAACCCCGGCACCACCGGGCCGCGTGACTGTGCACGAGGCGGCACGCCTCTCTACCGTGGCACCAGGCGCGACACGACGCGCGTGACAGACGAGGGGGTCCGATGGAAGCGGAACTGGTGGCGCTCGCGGCGTCCGGGGCGACGACGCTGGTGCAGCAGATGGCGACCGACGGCTGGGCCGCGGTCCGCCGGCGGATGGCGGCCCTGCTCGCCCGGCGCCGCGGCGCGGAGGAGGAGGCGGAGGTCGAACGCGAACTGGACCAGGCGCGCGCCGACGTCGTCGCCGCCCAGCAGGACGGTGACGAGGACGTGGCCGAGGGGATGGCCATGGTCTGGAAGGCCCGGCTGCGGCGGGTGCTGGCCGAGGATCCGGCCGCGGCGGCCGAACTGCGCCGGCTGCTCGACGAGGTGGCCCCCCAGCAGCAGGCCCAGGCCACCGTGCGGGACGTCCACAACACCCTCAGCGGTAGTGCGAGCGGGGTGGTGGTGCAGGCCGGCGTGATCTCCGGCGGCATCCACGGCATCCCGCCCGGCGGACCGCAGCCCCGCTGACCCCCGGCGCCGCGCACCGGCCGGCGGGGCAGAATGGCCGGGTGCGGCTCGAAGCGATCACCTGGGAACGGCTCACCGACGCGCTCGCCGGGCGCGTCGACGGGCTGACGGCGCACGACGGGAGCCCCTGGCTGCGGGTGGCGGTCGACGGGGCTCCCGCCGCCGCCCCCGGCGACCTCGCCGGGCGGCTCGCCGAGGCGCTCCGGCTCCGGGGGCGGGCGGTGCACGAGGTCGGCGCCCACGGCTTTCTGCGGCCCGCCTCGCTGCGCCTGGAGTACGGCCGGGAGGACCCGGACGCCTACCACGACGAGTGGTTCGACCGGCGGGCCCTGTGGCGCGAGGTGTTCCAGCCGCTGGAACCGGGCGGCACCGGGCGGGTGCTCCCGGACCTCTGGGACCCGGTGGCGGACCGGGCGACCCGCAGCGCCTACGTGGAACTGCCGCCCGGCTGCGTGCTGTTGCTGCACGGTCCGCTGCTGCTCGGACAGTGGTTCCCGTTCGACCTCGCGGTGCACCTGAAGCTGTCGCCGGGTGCGCTCGCCCGCCGCACTCCGCGAGACCAGCACTGGACGCTGCCGGCGTTCGCCCGCTACGAGGCCGAGACCCGGCCCGAGGAGGCCGCGGACATCGTCGTACGGGCCGACGATCCCCGCCGACCGGCCTGGACCGGTACCACGGACTGAGCGGACGGGCCACCGGACGCCCGCCCCGCGAACGGGCCCGCCGGGGCCGGCCCGGCCCGCGGCGCCCCGGCCCGTACCCCTCGACAACTCCCGTTCCCGACGGCCCTCTTGGGGCGTCGTGCCGTGCGTCGCGCTCTCGGTCATGGCGATCCCTCCCCCGGGCGGCCCCCGCGACCGCCCCGCTCTGAAAAACCGTACGGCCGGCCACTGACAATCGACCGGCGACGGCCGAACGCGGGCCGCCCGACGACGCGTTCACCGCGGCCGGTAGCGTGCGGGGGATGACGACCTCGTTCGACGCAGCAGCACCGCAACCGCCCCTGCCCGGCAGCCAGGGGCCCACCGCGACCGTGGAGGTCCCGCCGCGCGCCGTCGGAGCCGTGGCGATGTCCTACGCCCCCGACCCGGACGGCGACCCCGACCCCGGCGAGATCGTCTGGACCTGGGTGCCGTTCGAGGAGAACGACGGACGCGGCAAGGATCGGCCGGTGCTGGTCGTGGCCCGGGAAACGACCGGGACGCTGCTGGCCGTGCAACTGTCGAGCAAGCGCCACAGCGACGACCGGGACTGGGTGGCGATCGGCGCGGGTCCCTGGGACCGCGCCGGGCGGGACTCCTGGGTGGCCGTGGACCGGGTGCTGCGGGTCCACGCGGACGGGATGCGGCGCGAGGCGTGCGCGCTCGACCGGGGCCGCTTCAACCTCGTCGCCAACCGGCTGCGGGAGCTCCACGGCTGGCGGTGACGCCGACCGCGCGCCCGGGGCCGGGAGTCGGCCCCGGGCGCAGCGGGCGGCGGATCAGGCGTCGGCCAGCGCCAGCAGCTTGGTGACCGTGTTCCAGTTGCGCGCGGTGGCCGTCACCCCGAGCCGGGCCCGGCCGACCGCCTCGGCCAGCTTGGAGCGCCCGATGCCCTGCGGACACCACAGGTACAGGTCGCGGCCCATCAGCCGGAACCGGTCCGGTGCGTATGAGTCCTGGTCGAGCGCGTCCAGCCGGGCCGTGTCGGTCGGCACCTGCGACAGGAACGTCACGTGCAGGGTCTTGGGTTCCGGAACGGCGAGCGGGAACGGGTTCCCGGCGACGGTGGCGGCCCATTCGTCCCTCGTCCGCACGATCACCGGCACCGACAGGCCCAGCTCGGCCGCGATCCGCTCCTCGATCCGCCGGGCGGTCTCCGCCGGCGCCGTCCCCGGGTCGGCGAAGACGAGGTTGCCCGTCTGCAGCAGGACGGAGACCTCCTCGAACCCCAGAGAGCGGGCCAGCTCCAGCTGACGGGCCCTGGGGAAGGCGTTGTGGCCTCCGACGTTGATGCCGCGGAGCAGAGCGATCTGGCGGGGCATGCACGATCCTTCGAGGACGGTGCCGGCCGGCGGCGGGCACGAGGGGCAAACGGGGAGGCGGCCGGGCCGCGGCCCGACGGGGCTCAGAACAGGGGAGCGGGGAGCACGCCCTCCAGGGCCAGCAGCAGCCGCTTGGCCTCCAGGCCGCCGCCGAAACCGCCGATCCCGCCGTCGCTGGCCACCACCCGGTGGCAGGGCACGACCACCGGGAGAGGATTGGAGCCCATGGCGGCGCCCACCGCCCGGGCCGCCCCCGGCTCCCCGACGCGGTCCGCGAGGTCCTGATAGCCCACCACGCTGCCGTACGGCACGCCGTCGGCCAGGATGTGCAGCACCCGAGCGTTGAAGCCGCCGGACAGCGACCAGTCCAGCGGGACCGTGAAGGCGTGCAGCTCACCGGAGAAGTAGCGGTCGAGCTCGTCGGCGGCCGTCGCCAGGTGCGGCAGCTCCGGCAGCGGCGGCCCGCCGAAGGTGCCCTCCAGCCGGGTCAGCGCCCGCCGGGTCACCCGCTCGTCGGCGTGGAAGACGACCTGGACCAGGCCCTCGCGGGTCGCGGCGAGCAGCAGCGGGCCGATCGGGGCCCCGACGCGCGTCCAGGCCCAGTCGCGGCGGGGCGGACGGCCCGCCTCCGGGGCGGCGTCCGGCGCCGCGGCGGGTCCTGGGCCGTGCTCTCGGTTCGTCACGTGTCCAAGGGTAGGTCCGGCCACCGACAACGCGGCGGGGAGCGGACCGGGCGGCCCCCGCCGGCCCCGCTCCCCGCCGCGCCCGACGGTCAGTGGCCCCCGGCGGCCAGGGCCTCGCGCACCACGTCCGGCTTGTTGCTGATGACGCCGTCGACGCCCAGGCCGGCGGAGCCGACCGCGGCCTTGGCGTCGTCGACGGTCCAGGTGTAGAGCTCCAGCCGCCGGTGGTGCGGGCCGCGCAGCGCGTGCACGGCGTCCACGTACGCACGGGTGACGGCCGTGTGGGGCGGGTTGATCTGGTCGCAGTAGGCGGCGTACTTGGGCAGGTCGGTGACCGAGGGGTTCCCGAGGAAGCCCGTCTTGATCGCCGGTTCCAGGCGGTGGACCTTCTTGATCGCGTCGGCGTTGAAGCTCTGCACGATCAGCCTGCTCTTGACGTGCGCACCGTTCAGCCAGCCGTCGTGGTGCAGCTCCCGGAGGGCCTGCCGCTCGACCCCCGGGTAGAGCTCGGGGTTCTTCAGCTCCATCAGCAGCCGCTGGCCGTTGTGCTCGACCTCGTCGAGGTAGTCCTCAAGGGTCGGCACCCGCTCGCCCTTGAACTTCGCGTCGTACCAGCTGCCGGCGTCCAGCTTCTCGATCTCCCGGAGCGTGAAGTCGCCGACGTTCCACGGGGAGCGGTCCGGGAAGACCTTCTTGACGTTGGTCGTCCGGGCCAACGAGGTGTCGTGCAGGACGACCAGCTCGCCGTCCTTGGTGCGCTGGACGTCGTTCTCCACCCAGGTGATGCCGAGCCGGTGCGCCGCATCGACGGACGCGAGCGTGTTCTCGGGCGCGTACGCCGCGGCGCCGCGGTGGCCGACCACCACGGGGGGACGCCCATGGGCCGCGGCCTGGGCGCCGCTGGCGGGGAGGGCGAGCGCGGACAGACCCATGAGCGCACCGGCGAGGGCAGCGACGGGGCGAATACGCATACGGACTCCTCGTGACGTCGTGGTAGTGGACTGACGTGAGGTGAGGTGAACGGGGAGGACGGTCAGACGGAGGCTCGCAGCCGGGCCGGAGGGGGAGACGGACGTGCGGTGGCCGGGCGCTGAACGGGAAATGGCCGTGTTCCGTGCGGAGCGTCGCAGTTGCAGGATGCCCGGAACGGCCCTGCAGCAGACGTACGCCCCGACGTCGTCCAACTTGCCGGAGCTGCGGCGTCCGCGCATCTCGGCCGACGGCGAGTCACCCCTCGTATATGTGACCGTTTTTGCCGCCCGCGCCCCGGGCATACCTTTCCGGCTGGCCGCGATGCGCCCGGCCCCCGGCCGGGAGGGCGCGTGCGAGCCGGCGGAGCGCCGGCGGCGCGGTGGCGACCGGCCCAGTCGCCCCATCGCTCCGGCGCCCCTCGGGAAACCGCAGGTCAGCGCCGGTTCGGCACCGATTGTCAGTGGCGGGTCGTACGGTGGATCCCATGCGGCCCGTTTCAAAGATCGAACGCACGGTGGCGCCCTTCGAGGTCGTCAGCTCCTACCAGCCCAACGGTGACCAGCCGGCGGCCATCGCCGAGCTCGACCGGCGCATCCGCGGCGGTGAGAAGGACGTCGTCCTGCTGGGTGCGACGGGTACCGGCAAGTCGGCGACCACCGCGTGGATGATCGAGAAGCTGCAGCGCCCGACGCTGGTGATGGCGCCCAACAAGACCCTCGCGGCCCAGCTCGCCAACGAATTCCGCGAACTGCTGCCCAACAACGCCGTCGAGTACTTCGTCTCGTACTACGACTACTACCAGCCAGAGGCGTACGTCCCGCAGTCCGATACGTACATCGAGAAGGACTCCTCCATCAACGAGGAGGTCGAACGGCTGCGCCACTCCGCGACGAACTCCCTGCTCACCCGGCGGGACGTGGTCGTCGTCGCCTCGGTGTCCTGCATCTACGGCCTGGGTACGCCCCAGGAGTACGTCGACCGGATGGTGCCGCTCAGGGTCGGCGACGAGCTCGACCGGGACCAGCTGCTGCGCCGCTTCGTCGAGATTCAGTACACCCGCAACGACCTGGCGTTCACCCGGGGCACCTTCCGGGTCCGCGGCGACACCATCGAGATCTTCCCGGTCTACGAGGAGTTGGCCGTCCGGATCGAGATGTTCGGCGACGAGATCGAGGCGCTGTCCACCCTGCACCCGCTCACCGGCGAGGTGATCAGCGACGACCAGCAGCTCTACGTCTTCCCCGCCAGCCACTACGTCGCCGGCCCCGAGCGCATGGAGAAGGCCGTCGCCGGGATCGAGGCAGAGCTGGCGGACCGGCTCGCCACCCTGGAGAAGCAGGGCAAGCTGCTGGAGGCCCAGCGGCTGCGGATGCGCACCACGTACGACATCGAGATGATGCGGCAGATCGGCTCCTGCTCGGGCATCGAGAACTACTCGATGCACATGGACGACCGCGAGCCGGGCACGGCGCCCAACACCCTCCTCGACTACTTCCCCGAGGACTTCCTGCTGGTCATCGACGAGTCGCACGTCACCGTCCCGCAGATCGGCGCCATGTACGAGGGCGACGCCTCCCGCAAGCGCACGCTCGTCGACCACGGCTTCCGGCTCCCGTCCGCGCTGGACAACCGGCCGCTGAAGTGGGAGGAGTTCCTGGAGCGGGTCGGCCAGACCGTGTACCTCTCCGCGACGCCCGGTCCGTTCGAGCTGTCCCGCAGCGACGGCTTCGTCGAGCAGATCATCCGGCCGACCGGCCTGGTCGATCCGGAAGTGGTGGTCAAGCCCACGGACGGGCAGATCGACGATCTGGTGCACGAGATCCGCAAGCGCACCGAGAAGGACGAGCGCGTCCTGGTCACCACCCTCACCAAGAAGATGGCCGAGGACCTCACCGACTACTTCCTCGAGCTCGGCATCCAGGTCCGCTACCTGCACAGCGACGTCGACACCCTGCGGCGCGTGGAGCTGCTGCGCGAGCTGCGGGCGGGTGAGTACGACGTGCTGGTCGGCATCAACCTGCTCCGGGAGGGCCTGGACCTGCCGGAGGTCTCCCTGGTGGCCATCCTCGACGCCGACAAGGAGGGCTTCCTGCGCTCCGGCACCTCGCTGATCCAGACCATCGGCCGGGCGGCCCGCAACGTCTCCGGCCAGGTGCACATGTACGCCGACAAGATCACCCCGGCGATGGAGAAGGCCATCGACGAGACCAACCGCCGCCGGGAGAAGCAACTCGCGTACAACAAGGAGAACGGCATCGACCCGCAGCCGCTCCGCAAGAAGATCGGCGACATCGTCGCCACCCTGGCCCGCGAGGAGATCGACACCCAGGAGCTGCTGGGCAGCGGCTACCGCAAGTCCGGCGACAAGGACGGCAAGGCCAAGGCGCCGGTCCCGGCGCTCGGTGGGAAGGCCGGCAAGGCGGGCAAGGCCGCCAAGGGCAAGGGCGGCAAGGGTGGGGAGGTCCTCACGGACCGGCCCGCGGCCGAACTCGCGGACACCATCGAGGAGCTGACCGAGCGGATGCGGGCCGCCGCGGCGGAGCTGCAGTTCGAGGTCGCCGCCCGGCTCCGGGACGAGGTCGGCGAGCTGAAGAAGGAGCTGCGGCAGATGAAGGAGGCCGGACTGCAGTAGCGGCCTGTGCCCGGCGGTGCCCGCCGTGCCCACCGGGGCGACGGCGGCTGGTGGACCGGCCCAGGGCCGTGCCCTGGTCGTGTTGCGGATCCGCCACAGGCGGCGGGATCCGGCGTGCCCCGCCCCGCCCGGGTGCGTAGGGTCGGCAGAGTTCGCCGAAGCGGCGGACACGGACGGGCGAGGAGGGGACGGCGGGTGTCGGTCAACGCGTCCACGCGGCAGGGCATCGGCCGGCGACTCTCCGACGGGGCGAGGCCGTTCCGGGGCCTGACGGGTCCGGCACGGCGCCGGGATCCGGCGCGCCCCACCGGCAACGGCAGTGCCGACCGGAGCGCGCAGGACACCGCCCGCGCCACACCGGACATCGGCCGCACCGCGCGGGTCATCCGCACGGCGCACGGTGCGGGCGCCGAGCGCCGGCCGACCGCCCTCGACGCCCCCGCCCTCGACGCCCCCGCCGTCGACCGCACCCGCACGGACCCGGAGCGAGAGCCGCGGCCGGCGAGCCGTCCGCACCCGTAGGCGCCGCAGCCGCAGCACCGATGAGCGACCGGGCCGACACGCACCCGGCATCCCACCCGACCTGCTACGACACACAAGGGGACGACGATGACGGCGGAGCTGGTCCGGGGGCAGAACCACCCACTGGACGGCACCCGTGTGGAGGTCCGGATCGCGGCCGACGGGCCCGTCCTGGTCGGGGTCGCGCTCGGCGACGACCAGGGCCGGCTGGCGGGCACCGAGGCGGTGGTCCATCCGGGCGCACCCCGTCGGCCCGGTGTCGAGGTGCCCTCCGGGGCGGCGGCCGAGCAGCGCATCGCGGTCGACCTCGACGCGCTGCCCGCCGCGGTGCACCGGCTGAGCGTGCTGCTCGCGCTGCCGGGCGGGCCCGGTGCGCCGCACGCCTTCGGCGCCGCGGCCGCGCCGTCGTTGGTCGTCGCGCAGGCCGACGGCACCCCCCTCGCGGCGTACGTCGTCACCGGCCTCGGCCTCGAATCCGCGCTGGTCGCCCTGGAGCTGTACCGGCGCCGGGGCGCCTGGCGGATTCGCGCGGTCGGCCAGGGGTACGCCGGCGGACTGCCGGAGCTGCTGCGCGACCAGGGGCTGCCGCGCGCCGCGGAGCTGGCCGCCGAGATCGAAGCGGCGGCGGGCCCCGGCCGGACACCGGCACCAGCGCCGCCCGACCCGGTGGCGCTGCACCACCCCGGGCAGTCGACGGTCGGCAGCAGCCCCGGCGCCCCGGCCACGGGCCCCGACACCCCGCCCTCCGGCGATCGGGTCGACTACCGCCATCCCCGACGGTCCACCGCGCCCGCCTCCGCCCCGGCGCCCGGGGGCGGGACGGCGTCCGCCCCGTCCGCGTCCGGCCCGCCCGCGCCGTCCGCCGGCCCCGGCGCCCCGACCGCACCGGTCGCCGGCGACGCCAACGGCTGGAGCATGGAGGAGCGGCTCTACAACCAGGTCCGCGGCATGTTCGAGGACCTGGCCCGGTCGGTCGCCGCGTACCGCAGCGCCACCGGTTTCGCCGCCTCCCGCCTGGAGCGGGAGCTCGACGAGGCGCTCGCCGACCCTGCCACCCGGTTGGGCGGTGCGGCCGAGACGGCCCGGGCCGCCGCCCGGGACCGGCACACCGACCTGGTCGACCGGGCCCGCGCCGTCCTCGACCGTGACCTCGCCCAGTTGACCGCCGAGTCGGAGGTGGTGGAGCCGGCGCTGCCGCCGGCCCTGGCCCGTTGGGACAACCCGGTGTGGCAGGGCTACGAGGTCCCCCAGCAGCATCCGATGGCGGTGCGGTTGGGTGATCTGCACCTCCCGGAGGCCCCCGGTCTGCGCATCCCGATGTTCGTCCGGCTCCCGCTGGAGCGCGGACTGTGGATCGACAGCGGCCCGGGTCCGTACCCGCGCGGCGGGTACGACCCGGAGCGGGAGTTCGGCCGCCGGGAGCTGGGCGGTGCGCTCACCGACGCGGTGCCCGACGAGGCCGCGCTGGGGCGGCTGGCCCTGGAGACCGCCGTCGCGGTCGCCGCCCGGCTGCTCGCCGCCCATCCGCCGGGTGCGTTCGCGGTCCAGGTCATCGACCCCGCCGGCGCGGCCGGCCCGGCGCTCGCCCCGCTGCGGGAGAGCGGCCTGCTGCCCGTCTCCCCGGCCACCGGCGCCGCGGGCGTGGCCGCGGTGCTGGAAGCGCTGACCCGGCGGGTCGATCTCCTCCAGATGGCGGTGCGGCACCGTGCGACGGAGGCCCTGCCACCGGAGCTGGATCCGGCCGAGCAACTGCTGATCGTCCACGACTTCCCGCACGGCTTCGACGACCGCGGGCTGAACCAACTGCGCTATCTGGCCGACGAGGGCCCCGCGGTGGGCGTCCATCTGCTGATGGTCGCCGACCGGGACCGGGCGCGGGAGTACGGGCCGGTCCTGGATCCGCTCTGGCGGGCCCTGTTGCGGCTCACGCCGGTGCCCGACGTCCATCTCGCCGACCCGTGGGTCGGCCACGCCTGGACGTACGCGCCGCCGCTCGTGCCCCGGCGCAGCGAGGTGCTCCGCCGGGCGCTGGACCGTGTCGCGGCGGCTCGACCGGCCGCGGATCCGGAGCCGGGCTGACGCCCACCAGCCCCGTCAACCGTTTCGTAAACCGCCTCTCACCTGCATTTTTAGTCTTTCCTTTGCCATTTCATGAACTTCCTTTACTCTTTCTTGGAAGGGGTGCAGAAATCCCCGGCAGCAACGACGCTGTGAGTGCCGTACGACTCTGCCGGAGGAGCAGTGGACGTTTCCCTGAACCTGTGGGTGCTGACCATCCTCGGTCTGGCCGCCCTGATCGCCGTTGACTTCTTCATCGGCGGGCGCAAGCCCCACGAGGTGTCCCTCAAGGAAGCCGGCATCTGGACCGGTGTCTGGATGGCGCTGGCCGTGCTGTTCGGGCTCGGCCTGCTGGTCTTCGGCGGGGGCGGGCCGGCCGGCGAGTTCTTCGCGGGCTTCATCACCGAGAAGTCGCTCAGTGTCGACAACCTCTTCGTCTTCGTCCTGATCATGAGCAAGTTCGCGGTGCCGGCCGTCTACCAGCAGCGGGTGCTGTTGGTGGGAGTACTGATCGCCCTGGTGCTGCGGGCCGGCTTCATCGGCGCGGGCGCGGCGATCATCGCCAACTTCTCCTGGGTCTTCTACCTCTTCGGGGCGTTCCTCATCTGGACCGCCTGGAAGCTCATCCAGGAGGCGCGGGGCGGCCAGGAGGACGAGGAGTTCGAGGAGAACCGCTTCCTGAAGGCGGTCGAGCGGCGCTTCCCGTCCACCGACCAGTACCACGGGACCAAGCTGTTCGTCGTCGAGAACGGCCGGCGGCTGATGACCCCGATGCTGATCGTCATGCTGGCGATCGGCACCACCGACGTCCTCTTCGCCCTGGACTCGATCCCGGCGATCTTCGGCCTGACCCAGGACCCGTACATCGTCTTCACCGCCAACGCCTTCGCCCTGATGGGCCTGCGGCAGCTGTACTTCCTGATCGGCGGACTGCTCAAGAAGCTGGTCCACCTCTCGTACGGCCTGTCGGTGATCCTCGGGTTCATCGGCGTGAAGCTGGTGCTGCACGCCCTGCACGAGTCCGGGGTGCCCGTCCCGGAGATCAGCATCCCGGTCTCGCTGGGCGTGATCTGCGCGGTGCTGGCCGTCACGACGGTGACCAGCCTGCGGGCCTCCCGGCGCCAGGCGGCGGCCGAGGAGGCCACGGCGGCCGCCGACGAGGCCGGGGCGCACCCCCGCCCGTAGGCGCCGCGGAGAACGGCACGGGCCCGGTGGGCGGAGAACCACCCACCGGGCCCGGTGCCGGGCGAGCGGCCGCTACCAGCCGCGCTCCCGCCACTCGGCGAGGTGCGGCCGCTCGGCACCGAGCGTGGTGTCGCCGCCGTGTCCCGGATAGACCCAGGTCTCGTCCGGCAGCCGGTCGAAGAGCTTGGTCTGCACGTCTTCCAGCAGGCTGGCGAACCGTTCGGCACTGCCCCAGGTGTTGCCGACCCCGCCCGGGAAGAGGCAGTCCCCGGTGAAGACGTGCGGGTGGCCGTGCGGGTCGTCGTAGACCAGCGCGATGCTGCCCGGGGTGTGCCCGACCAGATGACGCGCGGTCAACTGCACCCGGCCGACGGTGATCGTGTCGCCGTCCTCGACCGGGACGTCCGTGGGCACGGGGATGCCCTCGGCGTCGTGGCGCCCCGCGTACGTCCGGGCGCCGGTGGCGTCGACGACCTCGCGCAACGCGCCCCAGTGGTCGCCGTGCTGGTGCGTGGTGACCACGGAGGCCAGACCGCCGTCGCCGATCAGGGTCAGGAGCGTGTGCGGCTCGGCGGCCGCGTCGATCAGCAACTGCTCGTCGGTCGCGCGGCACCGCAGCACGTACGCGTTGTTGTCCGTCGGACCGACCGCGACCTTCGAGATCATCAGGTCGGTCAGCTCGTGCACGTCGGCCGGTCCGCCGACCTTCACTGCTCCGCTGTAGGTCATGGCACCAACTCTAGAGCGGCGGGATGACCGGCAGCGCAGCGCCGGGGGTGTCCAGCCGGCCGCCGTCGGCCCGGCCGGTCAGCCAGCCGACGAGGTCCGCCGGCGCCCCGCTGACCACGACCGCAGGGGCCGGCGCGGTGCCGGGGGCGTCCCGGCGCCCGGTGCGCCACCGGCGGCCGTCGTCGGCTCGGAGCTCCAGCGCGGGCAGCTCCGGGTGTCCGGCGAACTTGATCTGGGTGAGGAAGTCCAACTCGCTGTCCACGAAGGCCGGCGGCAGCTGTTCGACGGCGTACCCGACGCCCAGGTCGACGTGGTGCAGTTCGACCTCGGCCAGCCGCCGCAGCGCGAGCCGGTCGGCCCGCTCGACGACGCCGTTGCGCATCTCGACCTCGTACGCCCTGCGGTCCTCCGGCAGGGCGTGCGCCGCCGCCTCGAACCGGGCCGCGCTCTCCTGGAGGTCCTCCAGGTGGGTCGCCAGCGGACGGTCGGCGTCGCGCTCGATGTCGCCGTCCCGGACCGCGGTGCTGGCGTACATCGGGGTGCGGACGCCGGTCCGCGCCCACGTGAGGAGATTGACCAGGGCGTCGGCGTTGCGGGCCAGGTGGGCCAGCACGTGACCCCGGGTCCACCCGGGCAGCAGCGACGGCTCGCCGATCGCGGCGTCGTCGAGCTTGCCCAGGGATACCAGCAGCCGGTCGGTCGACTCGTGGACGGCGGACACGTGGCGCGGGAAATCAGGAGGGATGGTCATGGCCCGACGCTAGCGCCGGGCGGGCCGGTCCGGGAGCCGTACGGAGGCATTCGGCGGTGAGCACGGGGTGGTGCTGGTGGCGCGGATGGTGCACGGCGGCGCGAGAGGGGCGGTCGGGGTCGCCACCCCTGCTACGCCGTCCGCCCGCTCCGCGCCCCTAGGGCGCCGGGACCGTCGAGGGCGCCCCGAACCACCGGCCCAGCGCCGCGTCCAACTCCCCGTAGGAGCCGGGGGCGTCGGCCGCCCAGGCGGTGCAGCCGTCCGGGCGCAGCAGCAGACCGGCCAGGTCGGGCCGGTCCGGGCAGCGCACCGTCAGGGTCCGCACCCGGTCGTGGTGGCCGGCGGCGCGCCCGCGCAGCGCCGGATCGTCGGCGAGGTCGAGCAACAGGCCCCGGCCGTCGTGCAGATGCTCCGCGAGCCGGCGGCCGTCGGACAGTTCCAGGTCGGGGGCGCTGCGGCCGGTCAACGGGTGCGAACCGGGCAGGTCGTAGCGCTGCCAGACGCCGGAGATCTTCTTGACGAAGAAGGTGGTGGCGTCGGGCGTCGCGGACAGTTCGGCGACCACCCGGCGCAGCGCCGCGGCGTGCGGTTCCGGCCGCATCAGGGCCACTTGGGCCCGGGTCCAGTCCAGCACCCACGCGCCGAGCGGGTGCCGCTCGGCGGTGTAGGTGTCCAACAGCCCCTCCGGGGCCCAGCCGTGCACCGTGGCGGCCAGCTTCCAACCGAGGTTCACCGCGTCGCCGAGCCCGAGGTTGAGGCCCTGGCCGCCGAACGGCGAGTGCACGTGGGCCGCGTCGCCGGCCAGCAGCACCCGGCCGCGGCGGTAGTCGGACGCCTGCCGGGCGTTGTCGGTGAACCGGGTCGCCGCGTGCACCTTGGTGACCGTCACGTCCGCGACGCCGGAGACGCGCCGCAGCGCGGTCTGCAACTCCTCGGCGGTGACCGGGGCTTCGCGGTCCGCGGGCGGTCCGTCGAACTCCACGGTGAGGATCCGGCCGGGCATCGGCCCGTGGGCGTAGGTCCCGGTCCCGGTCCAGTTCCAGCCGGCGCCCAAGCCGTCGGCCCCGGTCATCTCCACGAGGGCCTGGTGGCCGGTGAGCGACGGGGCGGTCCCGGGGAACGGGAAGCCGGCGAGCTGGCGCACGGTGCTGCGCCCGCCGTCGCAGCCCACCAACCAGCCGGCGCGCAGCGACCCGTGCGAGGTGTGGACGTGCACGCCCTCGTCGTCGGCGTCGAAGCCGGTGAGGGTCACGCCCCGGCGCAGGGTGACGCCCAGCTCGACGGCGCGGCCGGCGAGGATCCGCTCCAGTGCCGCCTGGGGGACCAGGCCGACGTCGCCGGCCGGCCCGCTGCCGGCGAAGTCCGGGTCCGCGGCGTCGAGCAGGTCGCCGCGGAGCATGATGCCGGCGAAGTGCCCGGCGAACTTCGGCGCCGGTGCCGTGACGGGGGCCCCGCTCGCCTGCCGCTGCCGGACGAACGAGCCGAACCCCGCCAGGCTGGCGTTCTGCACCTCCACCAGCTGCGGCAGCAGCCCGCGCCGGTAGAGGGCCTCCGAGCTGGGGGTGTTGAGGGCCCCCGCCTTGATGGTGGTGTCCACCTCGGTCAGTCGCTCCAGGACGACGACCGGGACGTCCGCCAGTGCCAATTCGCAGGCGAGCATCAGCCCCACCGGGCCGCCCCCTGCCACCACTACGTCTGCGTCGCGCTTCATGGGCGAGAGTGTAGTCACTAAAAATTTGTTTCCGCTACAATTTTCCGGATGAGAGGAGCGGGAGTGACGGAAGGGGAGTCGGTGGCGGCACGGGACGAGGTGCGACGTTCCGCCGGGGACGCGCAGGACGGCGGGACGCTGAGCCTGCGCGAGCGGAAGAAGCGGCTCACCCGGCAGCGGATCTCCGGGGAGGCGACGGCGTTGTTCCTGGAGCGGGGGTTCGACGAGGTCGCCGTCGCCGAGGTCGCCCGCGCCGCCGGGGTGTCCACGATGACGGTCTTCAACTACTTCCCGCGCAAGGAGGACCTCTTCCTCGACCGGATCCCCGAGGCCACGGAGCTGGTCGTCGGCGCCGTGCGGGGACGCGGTGCCGACGAGCCGCCGCTCGCCGCGCTGCGCCGACTGGCGCTGGAGCTGCTGGTGCAGCGGCATCCGCTGGGCGGGCTGGGGGAGGGGTTCGAGCACTTCTTCCGCACCGTGCTGGCGGCGCCCTCGCTACGGGCGCGGGCCCGTGAGGCGGCCGAGGAGATCGAGACGGCGCTGGCCGGGGCGCTCGCCGAGGCGGCCGGCGGCGACCCCGCGCGGCCCGACCGGGACGCCCGGCTCGCCGCCGCGATGATCGTCGCGGCCTGGCGGACGCTCTACACGGAGGTCGTCACCCGGCAGCTGGAGGGTGACCCCGTGGAGGACGTGGCCGTTGAGCACGAGGCAGTGATCCGGCACACGTTCGACGTGCTGGCGCGAGCGCTGCCGGACGGGGGTCCGGAGCGGTCCTGAATGCGGGGGTGCCGCCCGCCGGACGGCGTAACGGCTGGTCACCGCGGTGGGAAGGTTGTGGGGCCGCCACACGTTTGGGTGAAGAGGGCTTGCGAGGCCCGTAAATCGAATGCACGTGCTATAGGCTCGTGTCTGGCATCCCAACGACACTGCCGCGACGGCCCCCATACCCTTGGTCGGGGGCCCGCTCCGCTCCGCCGCCTCTGCTCGCTCACCGCGCGGCGGACGCAGCCCGTGGCTTCCGCCCCTCTCCAAGAAAGGTGCCGACCGGCGTGGCCGACCGTCTCATCGTCCGTGGCGCTCGCGAGCACAACCTCCGCAACGTCTCGCTCGACCTCCCCCGCGACTCCCTCATCGTCTTCACGGGGCTCTCCGGGTCGGGCAAGTCCTCGCTCGCCTTCGACACGATCTTCGCCGAGGGGCAGCGGCGCTACGTCGAGTCGCTCTCCTCCTACGCCCGACAGTTCCTCGGGCAGATGGACAAGCCCGATGTGGACTTCATCGAGGGCCTGTCCCCCGCGGTCTCGATCGACCAGAAGTCGACCTCGCGCAACCCGCGCTCGACGGTCGGCACGATCACCGAGGTCTACGACTACCTCCGCCTGCTCTTCGCCCGGATCGGCAAGCCGCACTGCCCGGAGTGCGGACGGCCGATCGCCCGGCAGTCGCCCCAGGCCATCGTCGACAAGGTCCTGGAGCTCCCCGAGGGCAGCCGCTTCCAGGTGCTCTCGCCGTTGGTGCGCGAGCGCAAGGGCGAGTTCGTCGACCTCTTCTCCGACCTCCAGACCAAGGGCTACAGCCGCGCCCGGGTCGACGGCGAGACCATCCAGCTCACCGACCCGCCGACGCTCAAGAAGCAGGAGAAGCACACCATCGAGGTGGTCATCGACCGCCTCACGGTCAAGGAGAGCGCCAAGCGCCGGCTGACCGACTCCGTCGAGACCGCCCTCGGCCTCTCCGGCGGCATGGTCATCCTCGACTTCGTCGACCTCGACGCCGACGACCCGCAGCGCGAGCGGATGTACTCCGAGCACCTCTACTGCGCCCACGACGACCTCTCCTTCGAGGAGTTGGAGCCCCGCTCCTTCTCCTTCAACTCGCCGTTCGGCGCCTGCCCGGACTGCACCGGCATCGGCACCCGCATGGAGGTCGACCCGGAGCTGATCATCCCGGACGAGGAGCGCTCCCTCGACGAGGGCGCCATCCACCCCTGGTCCGGCGGCCACACCAAGGACTACTTCGGCCGTCTGGTCGGCGCGCTCGCCGACGCCCTGGGCTTCCGCACGGACATCCCGTGGGCCGGGTTGCCGCAGCGCGCCAAGAAGGCCCTCCTCCACGGACACAAGACCCAGATCGAGGTCCGCTACCGCAACCGCTACGGTCGCCAGCGCGCCTACACCACCGCCTTCGAGGGCGCCGTGCCGTTCGTCAAGCGCCGGCACAGCGAGGCCGAGAGCGACAGCAGCCGGGAGCGCTTCGAGGGCTACATGCGCGAGGTGCCCTGCCCGACCTGCGAGGGCACCCGGCTCAAGCCGATCGTGCTCGCCGTCACGGTCCAGGAGAAGTCGATCGCCGAGGTCGCGGCCATGTCGATCAGCGACTGCGCCGACTTCCTGCGCACCATGACGCTCAACGCCCGCGAGAAGACCATCGCCGAGCGGGTCCTCAAGGAGGTCAACGAGCGGCTGAAGTTCCTGGTCGACGTCGGCCTGGACTACCTCTCGCTGAACCGCGCGGCCGGCACCCTGTCCGGCGGCGAGGCCCAGCGCATCCGGCTCGCCACGCAGATCGGCTCCGGCCTGGTGGGCGTGCTCTACGTCCTCGACGAGCCGTCGATCGGCCTGCACCAGCGCGACAACCACCGCCTGATCGAGACCCTGGTCCGCCTGCGCGACATGGGCAACACCCTGATCGTGGTGGAGCACGACGAGGACACCATCAAGGTCGCGGACTGGGTGGTCGACATCGGCCCGGGCGCCGGTGAGCACGGCGGCAAGGTCGTTCACAGCGGCCCGATGAAGCAGCTGCTGGCCAACAAGGACTCGATCACCGGCCAGTACCTCGCCGGCAAGCGGGCCATCGCGACGCCGGACGTCCGCCGTCCCACCGACCCCTCCCGCCAGCTGACCGTCCACGGCGCGAAGGAGAACAACCTCCGCGACATCGACGTCTCCTTCCCGCTCGGGGTGCTCTCCGCCGTCACCGGCGTCTCCGGCTCCGGCAAGTCGACGCTGGTCAACGACATCCTCTACACCCACCTCGCCCGCGAGCTGAACGGCGCCAAGTCCGTTCCCGGCCGCCACACCCGGGTCGCCGGCGACGACCTCGTCGACAAGGTGGTGCACGTCGACCAGTCGCCGATCGGCCGGACGCCGCGCTCCAACCCGGCCACCTACACCGGCGTCTTCGACCACGTCCGCAAGCTCTTCGCGGAGACGATGGAGGCGAAGGTCCGCGGCTACCTGCCGGGCCGCTTCTCCTTCAACGTCAAGGGCGGTCGCTGCGAGAACTGCTCCGGCGACGGCACGATCAAGATCGAGATGAACTTCCTGCCGGACGTCTACGTCCCGTGCGAGGTCTGCCACGGCGCGCGCTACAACCGCGAGACGCTGGAGGTCCACTACAAGGGCAAGTCCATCGCCGAGGTGCTGGACATGCCGATCGAGGAGGCGCTGAGCTTCTTCGAGGCGGTGCCGACCATCGCCCGTCACCTCAAGACGCTCAACGAGGTCGGTCTCGGCTACGTCCGGCTCGGCCAGTCCGCGCCGACCCTCTCCGGCGGTGAGGCGCAGCGGGTCAAGCTCGCCAGCGAGCTCCAGAAGCGCTCCACCGGCAGCACCGTCTACGTCCTCGACGAGCCCACCACCGGCCTGCACTTCGAGGACATCAGCAAGCTCATCAAGGTGCTGTCCGGCCTGGTCGACAAGGGCAACACGGTGATCGTCATCGAGCACAACCTCGATGTGATCAAGACCGCGGACTGGGTCATCGACATGGGCCCCGAGGGCGGCAACGGCGGTGGCATGGTCGTCGCCGAGGGCACCCCGGAGGAGGTCGCGGCGATCCCGGCCAGCCACACCGGCAAGTTCTTGCGGGACATCCTCGGCGACCGGGTCAGCGACGCGACGCTGTTCAACGGCGGGCCCCGGAAGCCGGCCGCCCGCAAGACCGCGGCCAAGAAGAAGGCGGTGGCCGCCGACGCCGCCGGGAAGACGACGGTGACGGCCTCGACGGCGGCCAAGAAGAGCACCGCCGCGTCCACGGCCAAGAAGACCGTGGCGAAGAAGACCGCGACCAAGAAGACGGCCGCAAAGAAGACGGCCGCAAAGAAGACGACGACGCGGGCCCGTCGGACGTCCTGACGCCGCACCACCGCACAGCAGGGGCGGAGCCTTCCCGGGCTCCGCCCCCGCTGCGCTGCTCACGACCGCCCGGCCGGGCCGCCGGCCGACGGGCCGTCGAGCCGGGGTCGCGCCTCAGTCCGCCAGTTCCGCGGCGAACGGCGGCTCCGCGCCCGCCCGGGAGCAGGTGACGGCGGCCGCCCGGGCGGCGAACCGCAGGATGTCCGTCCAGTCGTCGGCGGTGAGCGCGCCCACCGCCGCGTACGACAGCGCGCCGTGCCCGTCCAGCCGGTGCAGCAGCGCCGCGTTGACGGTGTCGCCGGCGCCGATGGTGTCGACGACGTCCACCCGCTCACCGGGCACCGCCACCTCCCCGGCGCCCCGCGTCACGGCCGTCAGCCCGTCGCCGCCGTGGGTGACCACGATCGCGGCCGGCCCGGCGGCCAACCACTCCCGAGCCGCCGCCAGCACCGCCGCCCGGTCGGCCCCGTCGGCGCCCGCCCCGGCCAGCCAGGCCGCGTCCTCCTCCGACAGCTTCAGCAGTGCCAGGTCCGGCAGCCAGGAGCGGAAACGGGCCCGGTAGGCGTCCGGATCGACGATCAGCCCCGGCCGGATGTTGGGGTCGAGCGCGGTGAAGACCCCGCGCCGGGCCTCCCGCCGCAACAGCGCCTCGTACGCCCCGGCGCCCGGCTCCAACACCAGCGAGCAGGTGCCCAGCGAGAGCGCCCGCACCGTCGTGGGCAGCGCCGGGGGGAGGGTGAAGAGCCGGTCGGCGGTGCCCTCCACGTAGAAGCCGTAGCCGGCCGAGCCGTCTTCGCTGACGTCCGCCACCGCCAGGGTCGTGGGCTCCGGCCCGCGTTGCACCAGCGAGGTGTCCACGGTGCCGTCGTGCAGACCGCGCAGCAGTGACGCCCCGAAGGCGTCGGTCGAGACCCGGGAGCAGAAGGCGGTGGGGGAGCCCAGCCGTCCGAGTGCCACCGCGGTGTTGTAGGGCCCCCCGCCGCGCCGCGGCAGCAGCGCCGGCAAGGGGCCGTCCGGGGACGGCTGCTGGCTGGGGACGAGGTCGATCAGCGCCTCGCCGGCGACGACGATCACGAGGTGCGGGTCCTTTCCTGCGGCGGCCGGGACCGGCCGGGGCGTGCGGGCGGGGCCCGTCCGGGCCCGGGTGACGTCCGGTGGGGCGCGGGGGCCCGGCCCACCGGACGGCCGCTAAGCGGTCTCGGGGCAGCCGCACGAGGTGCGGTGCACGAACGTGCAGGGCAGCCGGACGGTGCGGGGCGGCCGGGCCGGATCGTCCAGCCGCGCCAGCAGCAGCCGGACCGCCGCGGCGCCGAGTTCCTTGCTGGGCTGGGCGATCGCGGTCAGTCGGGGGGTGAAGAGGTCGGCCCAGGAGAAGTCGTCGAAGCAGGCCAGCGCGATGTCCCGGGGCACCTCCAGGCCGAGGTCGCGCAGTGCCTGGAGCGCGCCGATGGTCATCGCGTTGTTGGCGGTGATGACCGCGGTGGGCGGCTCCGGCGCGGCGAGCAGGTGGCGGGTGGCGTCCTGGGCGCCCTCCGCCTCGGAGTTGCCGCCCGCCAACAGCTCGGGTGCGAAGGGCAGTCCGCGGGCGCGCAGCCCGGCGCGGTAGCCCTCGACCCGCTCGGTGGTGGTGCTGAGCCCGGGCAGCCCCGCGACCAGGCCGATCCGGGTGTGGCCCAGGTCGGCCAGGTGCTCGACGAGCCGGCGGACCGGTTCGGCGCTCTCGGCGCAGACCTGGTCGAAGCCGTCGCCGACCAGCCGGTCGAGGAAGACCGTGGGGACCCGGCGCCGGGTCACGTAGTCGATCAGTTCGGCTGGTTCCGCGGAGGGGGCGACGATCATGCCGTCCACCCGTCGCTCGTGGAGCAGTTGGACGACCTTGCGCTCGTGCCGCGGATCGTCGTGCGGATCGGCGATCAGCAGGCTGTATCCGGCTTCCAGGGCGCCGGCCTCGACGCCCTGGAGGATCTCGGTGAAGTACGGGTTGCTGATCGCGGAGACGGCCAGGCCGATGGAGCGGGTGCGGGCGGTGACCAGGGACCGGGCGAGCGTGTTGTGGGTGTAGCCGAGGTCCTCGATGGCGGCCAGCACCGCGGCCCGGGTGTCCGGGCGCACCGGCCGGGTGTCGTTCACCACGTGCGAGACCGTGGCGACGGAGACGCCCGCGCGCCGCGCCACATCGACCATCGTCGTCATCCGGCTCTTTCCTCCCGACGCCCCGGCGCACCGTGCTCCGGATCCCGGCGGACGGCCTCCGTGCCGGTCCGTCGCAGTCCATCACAGTACGTCGCGGACGGACCAAACGTAAACGCTTGCGTAAGCGTTTACGTGCCGGCGGTTTTTCTGTAGTGTCCCCGCCATCGAACTCGCACGACGTCGTGAGGAGGCGCCGATGCGCGCTCTCGTGGTCACCGCACCGGGCCTTCGGGGCACCACCGCTGTCACCGAACTGCCCGACCCCCGACCGGAGCCCGACGAGGTGGTCGTGCGGGTCACGTCCTGCGGGTTGTGCGGCACGGACATGCACGTCCTCGGCGGCGAACTGCCGGTGGTCGGCTACCCGCTGGTCCCCGGGCACGAGTTGACCGGCGAGATCGTCGCGGTGGGCGCGGCGGTGCGGGACCGGGCGGTCGGCGAGCGGGTCGCGGTCGACCCCAACATGCCGTGCGGCGCCTGCCACTACTGCCGGATCGGCCGCGGCAACCTCTGCGAGGACTACACCGCGATCGGCGTCACCCGGGCCGGCGGCTTCGCCGAACTGGTCGCCGTGCCGGCCCGCTGCTGCTACGTGCTGCCGGCGCACCTCTCGGAGGCCGCCGCCGGACTCGTCGAACCACTGTCCTGCGCGGTGCACGGCCTCAACCGGCTGCCGCGCCGCCCCGGCGAGCACTACCTGATCTACGGCGCGGGCACCATGGGCCTGCTGATGGCCGCGCTGGTGCGGACCGCGGGGGCCGCCTCGGTCTCCGTCGTGGACCTCAACGAGGAACGGCTCGCGTTCGCCCGCTCCTTCGGGGTGGACGCGGCGGTGACCGACGCCGACGCCCTCGACCGGGCCCCCGGTTTCGAGGTGGTCATCGACGCGACCGGAGTGATCGCGGCCATCGAGGACGGCCTGGGCCGGGTGCGCCGCGGCGGCACGTTCCTCCAGTTCGGCGTCGCCGACCCGGCCCGGGCGGCGTCCGTCTCGCCGTACCGCGTCTACAGCCAGGAGATCGACATCATCGGCTCGATGGCGGTGCACAACAGCTTCCAGCCCGCCATCGACCTGTTGGCCGCGGGCCTCGGCGGAGTGCCGGTCGAGGAGTTGGTCTCCGACGTCTACGGCCTGGACGACTTCGACGAGGCGGTGGCCCGCTTCCGGGCCGGCACCGGTCGCAAGATCCACATCGCCCCGCAGAAGGGCTGAACGCGGTGCCCGCAACCGTCAAGGCTGTGCCCGGATCCCTCAAAAACGTGCTGATCTGGGTCTTCGGCGCCCTCGGGGGCATCCTCTGGGGCTACGACACCGGCGTCATCTCCGGCGCCATGCTCTTCCTCAAGAAGGACATCGCGCTCACCCCGCTCCTGGAGGGCCTGGTCGTCTCCGGTCTCCTGGTGGGGGCGATGCTCGGCGCCGGCCTCTCGGGGCGGCTCTCGGACTCCTGGGGGCGCCGCCGGCTGATCCTGGCCGCCTCCGGGATCTTCATCCTCGGCACGCTCGGCGCGGCCTGCGCCACCGGGGCGGCCATGCTGATCGCGTTCCGCTTCGTGATCGGCGTGGGCGTCGGCATCGCCTCCGTCGTCGTCCCGCTCTACCTCACCGAGCTCGCGCCCAAGCATCTGCGCGGCGGGCTGACCTCGTTGATGCAGCTGCTGGTGACCGTCGGCATCTTCGTCGCCTACGTCACCGACTACCTGCTCGCCGGCTCCGGGGCCTGGCGCTGGATGATCGGCCTGGGCGTGGTCCCGGCCGCGGTGCTGGCGCTCGGCATCGTCACCCAGCCGGAGAGCCCGCGCTGGCTGGTGAGCAAGGGCCGCGGCGGACAGGCCCGCGAGGTGCTGACCCGGCTCCGCGGGGACGCCGCGGCGGCGGGCGAGGAGCTGGCCGAGATCGAGCGGACCGAGCGCGCGGAACGGGGGGCGAGCGAGCCGCTGAGCCTGCGCCGGCTGCTGTCGCCGCAGCTGCGAGGGGTGTTCGCGGTCGGGATGCTGCTGGTGTTCTTCCAGAACTTCGTCGGCATCAACACGATCATCTACTACGCCCCGACCCTGCTCACCGACATCGGCTTCGGCTCGGGCGGCGCCATCCTCGCCAACGTCGGCATCGGCCTGCTCAACATGCTGATGACGCTGCCGGCGATGCGGTTGATCGACCGCCTGGGCCGCAAGCCGCTGCTGCGGACCGGGGCGCTGGGCATGTGCGCGGCGATGGTGGTGCTGGCCGTCACCAACCTCTCCGGGCTCGGCTACGGGCCGCTGCTGTCCGCGCTCACCCTGTTCGGGATCGCGCTCTACATCGCGTCGTTCGCGGTCTCCTGGGGGCCGGTGCAGTGGGTGATGCTGCCGGAGCTGTTCCCGATGCGGATCCGGGCCGCCGCGGTCAGCCTGTGCGTGCTGTTCAACTGGCTGTTCAACATGGTGGTGGCGCTGGTCTTCCCCTCGCTGCTGCACGCCTGGGGCGCCGGGATCAACTTCTGCTTCTTCGCCGGGACGACGCTGCTGGCGTTCCTCTTCGTCCAGCGACTGCTGCCGGAGACCAAGGGCCGCAGCCTGGAGGAGATCGAGGCGGAGCTGTTGCGGGGCGGGGTGGACCGCCGGCCGGGCGGCCGGAGCGCCCCGGTATCGTCAGGGGCCGACACCGCCCACTGACCTGGAGGTACCCCATGAGTGCGTCCCCGGACCGCCGGACCGTGCTGCGTGGTGCCGCGCTCGCCGGCATCGCCTGCTTCGGCGCCGCCGCCTGCGCCGCGGGGGAGCAGGAATCGGGCGCCCGGCCGTCCTCGGACGCGCCGGTGGAGCTGGGCCCGGCCGCGGAGGTGCCGGTCGGCGGCGCCAAGCTCTACGCCGCGCAGCGGCTGCTGGTCTCGCAGCCCACCAAGGGCGAGTTCAAGTGCTTCAGCGCCGTGTGCACGCACATGGGCGGGACGCTGAACAAGATCGAGAAGGGTCAGGCCGTCTGCCCGCTGCACGGCAGCCACTTCGAGGTGGACACCGGCAAGGTCGCCCAGGGCCCGGCGTCCAGCCCCTTGGAGGAGGTCCCGGTCAAGGTCAAGGGCGACAAGCTGGTGGCGGGCTGAGGCGGCGCCCCGCCACCCCGTTCACCCCCAGTCCCAGGAGATCCCCAGGATCCCCTGCCGCACGCCCTGCTCCACCACGTGCACCCCGTGGTGGAGCCCGCTCAGCGTCAGCTCCTGCTGGCCGGTGCGCGGGGCGCCGGTCGACGCCTGGGCGAAGCGCCGGCAGCGCACCGGCAGTGCCCCCTCGTCGAACCGCACCTGCAGGACGTACTGGCCGCCGGCGAAGCTGAAGCCGCGCACGTACTCGGAGCTGGGACCGCCGCTGCCGTCCTCGAAGGCGTAGCCGAAGACGTGCGTGTCGCCGGCCCGCAGCCGGGTGTCGAAGAGCAGCTCGGCGACGACCACGCCGTTCTCCGCGTCCCCACGGACCCGCCCCAGCCGGCAGTTCTCCATCGCCCTGACCCGCACCCGGGACGGGTCGCAGCCGCTGTCGCCGCGGTGGATGGCGACGTAGCGGTCCACCCCGTCCCGGTGGGCGCGCACCACCTGGAGCGACTCCCGTTCGCTCAGCTCGCGGCGGGCCCCGATCCGCACCCGCTCGTGGTGGCCGACGGTGTGCACCCCGCCGTCCACCGGGGTCTCCAGCTCGGCGAAGAGCTGTTGGAGGCAGTCGGCCGGGGCGACCAGGGAGCGGTAGGAGCGGGCCGGCGGGCGCTCGGTCTCCGGGCGGGTGCCGCCCTCGGGCACCAGCAGCCGGTGCAGCGAGCGGTCGGGCAGACCGAGGACGTCCTCCAGGGCGCGGACCGCCCGCAGCGACTCGGGGCGCTGCGGGCGGCGGGCCCCCTGCTGCCAGTAGCTCAGGCTGGTGACCCCGATGGTGATGCCGCGCTGGGCGAGTTTGTGCTGGACGCGGGTGAGGGCGAGGCCGCGTGCGGTGAGCGCGCTGCGCAGGGCGAGGTGGAACGGGCCGGTCCGCAAGAGTTGCGCCAACTCGGCCGAAACCGGAAGGTTTTCCATCGTATCGGGAGTGTTCTGTGCCATTGCCTCAATCCTCCGGCGCACGAGGTGAACGTTCACAACGGGAACGCACGGCGCGCGCTCTGCCAGCCTCGTCACTGCAGGACGCCGCGCGCCGGCCGTTCACTTCCGGGCCCGTCCGTCCACACCCCCATGTCACCTGGCATTGAAGCGTGTTGACCTGCCTGCGACAACACCTGATGCTCCTCAACAGCATCCGGATGCGCTCCTCTCCCCCCTCACCCCTTGACCGGGAGGAACGCCATGTCTCAACCCCTTCACGTCCGCCGTCGGCGCGGCAGACGGCTGTCGGCAGCCGTGCTCACCGCGGTGGCGCTGACCGCGCTCCCGGGGGGCGCCAGTGCCGCCCCCCAGCCCGCCGGCGCCGCCGTACAGGCCGCCAACCGCCTGGACATCACCATGCAGGCCCAGGAGAAGACCAACTGGTGCTGGGCGGGCTCGGGCAACACCATCGCGACCTGGTTCGGCAAGAACTACAGCCAGAACCAGTTCTGCAACGCGGCCTTCAACCGCCAACAGGGCTCCACCTGCCCCAACAACCAGGCCACGTTGGGAAACGTGCAGAACGCATTCGACTGGATGGGCATCAATCCTGGCTCATATGTGACGGGTTGGCTCCGCTACACGACGGTCCAGAGTGAGATCAACGCCAAGCGCCCCGTGGAGACCCGCATCCAGTGGTCGTCCGGCGGCGGCCACATGCACGTCATCTACGGCTACGACGCCTCCCGGAACTGGGTGTACTGGGGCGACCCCTGGGCCACCAACAACCGCTACAACTGGGGCGACTTCGACAACTACGTGAACGGCAGCTCCTTCTCCTGGACACACTCCCTCTACCGGATAGGAGCCTGAGGCCATGACCAAGCGCACCGCCGCCCGCGCCGCCGCCACGGGCACGCTCGCCGCGGCCTTCCTCGGCCTGGCCCCGCTCGCCGCACTGGCCGCCGACGTGCCCGCGCCGCAGGCTCCGCCGCGCGCCGCCGTCACCGCCGCCCGGGACGCGTCCGCCTCCACCGCGACCCTGGACACCCTGGCTCGCTTCTTCGCCACCGTCCCGGCCAAGGACGGCGCCCGCGCCGGCGGTGCCGCCTCCCTCGCGGCCCCGGCCCGGAACGTTGCGCACCTTGAGGGCTCCACCGTGCCGGTCTACGTCCTGTCGCCCGACTTCGTCCGCGGCAAGGCCGGTGCCCCGGTCGCCCGGGCGGAGTTCATGGCCAGCAAGGCGGTCGCCGCCGACGGCCGCACGGCCTCGGTGTGGACCGCACGCAAGGGCGCCGACTGGAAGGTCGTCAACATCGCCAGCGGCGACGACGAGACCCGCTACGCCGCGGCCGGCGCCGCCGGGGGTGCCGGAACGGTTTTCCACGAGCCGCAGATCGACGCCTGGTACGTCCAGCGCGGCGACCGCATCGAGCCCCTGGACGACGCGGCCCGCAAGGCCGTGGGCGCACGGGGCACCACCGTCACCGCCTACCAGGAGCGGGTCACCAAGGCGTACGGCGACAAGCTCCCCGGCTCCGCCTACGACAAGCGCGGCGAGGCCGGCGGCTTCGGGCCCGGGACGGCACCGGCCGACGACACCGGCCGTGCGCCCCACCCCCTCGCGGCGGACGCCGCGGCCACCGCCGACGCCACCGCGGACGGCCCGAACGGGGCGGTGACCGCCGCCACGACCGTGGCCGGCGCCGGCGCCCTGCTCGCCCTCGGCCTGTCGGCCGCGGCGGCGGTGCGCCGGCGCCGCCGCGGCTGACCGGCCACCGCACCACCGGAGCCCGTCCTTCCGCCCCGTTCACCGGTCGGCGGGGGGCCGGGCTCCGCCGCCACGGCCCTGATTGTCGGTGGCGGTCAGTAGGGTGGTGGGCATGGCAGACCCCAGCAGCTATCGACCCAAGCCGGGACAGATCCCCGACTCGCCGGGGGTCTACAAGTTCCGCGACGAGCACGGCCGGGTCATCTACGTGGGCAAGGCCAAGAGCCTGCGCCAGCGCCTGGCCAACTACTTCCAGGACCTGGCCGGACTCCACCCGCGCACGCGCACGATGGTCACCACCGCCGCCTCGGTCGAGTGGACCGTCGTCTCGACCGAGGTCGAGGCGCTCCAGCTGGAGTACAGCTGGATCAAGGAGTTCGACCCCCGGTTCAACGTCAAGTACCGCGACGACAAGAGCTATCCGTACCTCGCGGTGACCCTGGGCGAGGAGTTCCCGCGCGTCCAGGTGATGCGCGGCGCGAAGAAGAAGGGCGTGCGCTACTTCGGCCCGTACGCCCACGCCTGGGCCATCCGCGAGACCGTCGACCTGCTGCTGCGGGTCTTCCCCGTGCGGACCTGCTCCGCCGGCGTCTTCAAGCGCTCCGCCCAGATCGGCCGCCCCTGCCTGCTCGGCTACATCGGCAAGTGCTCGGCCCCCTGCGTCGGCCGGGTCTCCCCCGAGGAGCACCGCGAACTCGCCGAGGAGTTCTGCGACTTCATGGCTGGCCGCACCGGCGCCCACATCCGCCGCCTGGAGCGCGGGATGCAGGAGGCCGCCGAGGAGATGGAGTACGAGCGCGCCGCCCGCCTGCGGGACGACATAGGCGCGCTCAAGCGCGCCATGGAGAAGAGCGCGGTGGTGCTCGCCGACGCCACCGACGCCGACCTGATCGCGGTCGCCGAGGACGAACTCGAAGCCGCCGTACAGATCTTCCACGTCCGCGGCGGCCGGGTGCGCGGCCAGCGCGGCTGGGTCACCGACAAGGTCGAGGCGGTCACCACCGCCGGCCTGGTCGAGCACGCCCTCCAGCAGCTCTACGGCGAGGAGCAGGGCGACGCGGTCCCCAAGGAGGTCCTGGTCCCGGCGCTGCCCGAGCCGGTCGAGCCGGTCACCCAGTGGCTCACCCAGCGCCGCGGCGCGCAGGTCTCGCTGCGCATCCCGCAGCGCGGCGACAAGAAGGACCTCATGGTCACGGTCGCGCGCAACGCCCAGCAGGCGCTCGCGCTGCACAAGACCAAGCGCGCCTCCGACCTGACCACCCGCTCCCGCGCCCTGGAGGAGATCGCCCAGGCCCTCGACCTGGACACCGTCCCGCTGCGCATCGAGTGCTTCGACATCTCGCACCTCCAGGGCGAGGACGTGGTGGCCTCCATGGTGGTCTTCGAGGACGGCCTCGCCAGGAAGGGCGAGTACCGCCGCTTCCAGATCACGGGCCGGATCGGCGACACACAGGTCTGGCACGGCGAGGGACAGGACGACGTGCGCTCCATGCACGAGGTCATCGGCCGCCGTTTCCGGCGCTACCTCCAGGAGAAGCAGAAGTCGGGGGAGTGGGGCGAGGAACCAGCCGCCGCGGACCACCTCGGGACCGCCGCCGGAGACGGCGCGCCGGACCCGACCACCGCCGTCGACGCCTCCGCCGCCTCCGAATCCGTCGCCCCTGCCACCCCTGTTGCCCCTGCCGACCCTGCGGACCCCGGCGACCGCCTCACCGACGAGGAGGGCCGCCCCAAGCGGTTCGCCTACCCGCCCCAACTGGTGGTCGTCGACGGCGGCGCCCCCCAGGTGGCCGCCGCCCGCCGGGCCATGGACGAGCTGGGCATCGACGACGTCGCGGTCTGCGGCCTGGCCAAGCGCCTGGAGGAGGTCTGGCTGCCCGGCGAGGACGACCCGGTGGTGCTCCCCCGCAGCAGCGAGGGGCTCTACCTCCTCCAGCGGGTCCGCGACGAGGCGCACCGCTTCGCCCTCACCTACCAGCGCAACAAGCGCGGCAAGCGGCTGAAGTCCTCCCCGCTGGACGCCGTCCCCGGCCTCGGCGAGACCCGCCGGCAGGCCCTGCTGAAGCACTTCGGCTCGCTGAAGAAGCTGCGGGCCGCCACGGTGGACGAGATCTGCGAGGTCCCGGGCGTCGGCCGCAAGACGGCCGAGACGGTCGCCGCGGCACTGGCCACCGCACCCCCGCCCGCCCCCGCGGTGAACACCGCCACAGGAGAGATCATTGAGGATGACGGGGCCCCACCGGCCGCGTTGCCGGCAGAACGGGGGCAGGACCGATGAGCACACCGCACGACACGCAGGAACCCGAGAGAGACGGTGCACAGGTGAGTACGGGCACGATGCGCGAAGCCGACCAGGGCGAGAGCGCCGCGATCCCCGAGCTGGTGATCATCTCCGGCATGTCCGGCGCCGGCCGCAGCACGGCGGCGAAGTGCCTGGAGGACCTCGGCTGGTTCGTGGTCGACAACATCCCGCCCGAGCTGATCCCCCCGATGGTCGAGCTCGGCGCTCGCTCCCAGGGCAACGTCGCCAAGATCGCCGTGGTCGTCGACGTCCGCGGTCGCCGCTTCTTCGCCAACCTCAAGGAGTCGCTGGCCACCCTCGACGCGCAGAACGTCAAGCGCCGCATCGTCTTCCTGGAGTCCTCCGACGAGGCCCTGGTGCGCCGCTTCGAGTCGGTCCGCCGCCCGCACCCCCTCCAGGGCGACGGCCGGATCGTCGACGGCATCGCCGCCGAGCGCGACCTGCTGCGCGAGCTGCGCGGCGACGCCGACCTGGTCATCGACACCTCCAGCCTCAACGTCCACGAACTCCGCGCCAAGCTCGACGCCCAGTTCGCCGGCGAGGAGGTCCCCGAGCTGCGCGCCACGGTCATGTCCTTCGGCTTCAAGTACGGCCTGCCGGTCGACGCCGACATGGTCGTCGACTGCCGCTTCATCCCCAACCCGCACTGGGTCCCCGAGCTGCGCCCCTTCACCGGTCTGAACGAAGAGGTCTCCCAGTACGTCTTCAACCAGCCCGGTTCCAAGGAGTTCCTGGACGGCTACACCGAGCTGCTGCGCCTGGTCGCGGCCGGCTACCGCCGCGAGGGCAAGCGCTACGTGACCATCGCCGTCGGCTGCACCGGTGGCAAGCACCGCAGCGTCGCGATGTCCGAGAAGCTGGCCCGCCGACTGATCTCCGAGGGCGTCGAAACGGTCGTCGTGCACCGGGACATGGGGCGCGAGTGACCTCCCGTACGCCACGGCTGCGCCGGGTCCGCCGCTTCGTCCCCAGCGGCCGCGCGACCAAGGGCGCCACCCCCAAGGTGGTGGCGCTCGGCGGCGGCATGGGCCTGTCCGCCTCGCTCGCCGCGCTGCGCCGCATCACCCGGGACCTGACCGCCGTGGTCACCGTCGCCGACGACGGCGGCTCCAGCGGCCGGCTCCGCGACGAGCTGGGCGTGCTGCCCCCCGGCGACCTGCGCAAGGCCCTGGCCGCGCTCTGCGGTGACGACGACTGGGGCCAGACCTGGGCCCGGGTGATCCAGCACCGCTTCGAGAGCGAGGGCGAACTCCACAACCACGCGGTGGGCAATCTGCTGATCGTCGCGCTGTGGGAGCAGCTCGGCGACCACGTCCAGGCGTTGGACCTGGTCGGCAAGCTGCTCGGTGCGCACGGCCGGGTGCTGCCCATGTCGGCGGTGCCGCTGGAGCTCCAGGCCCAGGTCAAGGGGTTGGACCAGGATCACCCGGACGAGATCAGCACGGTCCGCGGCCAGGCCACGGTCGCCCTGACCCGGGGCGAGGTGCAGTCGGTGCACGTCGTTCCCGAGGACCCGCCGGCCGTCCCCGAGGTGGTGGCCGCGGTCCGCGACGCCGACTGGGTGGTGTTGGGCCCCGGTTCGTGGTTCTCCTCGGTCATCCCGCACCTGCTCGTGCCCGAACTGCGTGTCGCCCTGGAGGAGACCAAGGCGCGGAAGGTGCTCTCCCTCAACCTCGCGCCCCAACCGGGCGAAACCGACGGCTTCTCCCCGCAGCGTCATTTGGAGGTTTTGGCCCGACACGCCCCTAAACTCGCCTTTGACGTGGTGCTGGCCGACGAGGCCGCGGTGCCCGACATCGACGGTCTGACCGCTGCCGCCAAGCAGCTGGTCGGCAGCGAGGTCGAGCTGGCCGCGGTCGCGGCCCGCGGAGACGACGCCGGGTCCGGTGCCGGAGGAGCCCCCGACCGGCACGATCCGGAGCTGCTGGCAGCCGCGTACGACCGTATTTTTCGGATGCATGGAAGGATCGGCCCATGGCGATGACGGCTGCGGTGAAGGACGAAATCTCCCGGCTCCCCGTCACCCGGACCTGCTGCCGGAAGTCGGAGGTCTCGTCGATCCTGCGGTTCGCGGGTGGTCTGCACCTGGTCAGCGGCCGCATTGTGATCGAGGCGGAGCTCGACACGGGCATCGCCGCCCGCCGGCTCCGCAAGGACATCCTGGAGATCTTCGGGCACTCCTCCGACCTGGTGGTGATGGCCCCGGGCGGCCTGCGGCGCGGCAGCCGCTTCGTGGTCCGCGTGGTGGCCGGCGGTGACCAGCTGGCCCGCCAGACCGGCCTGGTCGACGGCCGCGGCCGGCCGATCCGCGGACTGCCCCCGCAGGTGGTCTCCGGAGCGACCTGCGACGCCGAAGCCGCCTGGCGTGGCGCGTTCCTGGCCCACGGCTCGTTGACCGAGCCGGGCCGTTCGTCCTCCCTGGAGGTCACCTGCCCCGGCCCCGAGGCGGCCCTCGCCCTGGTCGGCGCGGCTCGCCGGCTCGGCATCGGCGCCAAGGCCCGCGAGGTGCGCAGCGTGGACCGCGTCGTCGTCCGGGACGGTGACGCGATCGGCGCGCTGCTGACGCGGCTCGGCGCCCACGAGTCGGTGCTGGCGTGGGAGGAGCGGCGGATGCGCCGCGAGGTGCGGGCCACCGCCAACCGCCTCGCCAACTTCGACGACGCCAACCTCCGCCGCTCGGCGCGGGCCGCGGTCGCCGCCGGCGCCCGGGTGCAGCGCGCCCTGGAGATCCTCGGCGAGGAGGTCCCCGAGCACCTCGCCGCAGCCGGCCGGTTGCGGATGGAGCACAAGCAGGCGTCCCTGGAGGAGTTGGGTGCGCTCGCCGACCCGCCGCTGACCAAGGACGCGGTCGCCGGGCGGATCCGGCGACTGCTCGCGATGGCCGACAAGCGCGCCCAGGACCTCGGCATCCCGGGCACCGAATCCAACCTCACCGAGGAGCTCGCGGACGGCATGGTCGGCTGACCGCGACGGCCCGGTCCCCCGCGCCCCCGGCACCCGCACTCGGGTGCCGGGGGCGCGTGCGTGTGGACGGCGCGACCCGGCGCGCACCGATGCGCGTCAGAGGGGCTCGAAGCCGCTCACCTGAGCACCTTTGGGCGCCGATGTCAATGTCACGTACGTCTCTTCCAGGGGGTAGGGTCGTAGGCGGTCGGGGACAGCCCATACAGCTCGCCGGTATCCAAAACCGGCGTACCAACGAGGAGATCGGTTCGTGACGATCCGCGTAGGCATCAACGGATTCGGCCGCATTGGTCGCAACTACTTCCGCGCGCTCCTGGAGCAGGGTGCGGACATCGAGATCGTCGGTGTCAACGACCTGACCGATAACGCCACCCTGGTCCACCTGCTGAAGTACGACACCATCCTGGGTCGTCTGAAGCAGGAGGTCAGCCACACCGACGACTCCATCACGGTCGGCGACCAGACCTTCAAGACGATGGCCGAGCGCGACCCCGCCAACCTCCCCTGGGGCGAGCTGGGCGCCGACATCGTCATCGAGTCGACCGGCATCTTCACCAAGCGCGAGGACGCCGCCAAGCACCTGGCCGCCGGCGCCAAGAAGGTGCTCATCTCCGCGCCCGCCAAGGGCGAGGACATCACCATCGTGATGGGCGTCAACCAGGACAAGTACGACGCGGCCAACCACCACGTCATCTCCAACGCGTCCTGCACCACCAACTGCGTGGCGCCGATGGCCAAGGTCCTCGATGAGAACTTCGGCATCGTCAAGGGCATGATGACCACGGTCCACGCGTACACCAACGACCAGCGCATCCTGGACTTCCCGCACTCGGACCTGCGCCGCGCCCGGGCCGCCGCGGAGAACATCATCCCGACCTCGACGGGCGCCGCCAAGGCCACCGCCCTGGTCCTCCCGCAGCTCAAGGGCAAGCTGGACGGCATCGCCATGCGCGTCCCGGTCCCCACCGGCTCGGTCACCGACCTCGTCCTGGAACTCGACCGCGAGGTCAGCAAGGACGAGATCAACGCCGCCTTCCAGAAGGCGGCCGAGGGTCAGCTCAAGGGCATCCTGGAGTACACCGAGGACCCGATCGTCTCCTCGGACATCGTCAACTGGCCGGCCTCCTGCACGTTCGACTCCTCCCTTACGATGGCGCAGGGCAAGCAGGTCAAGATCGTCGGCTGGTACGACAACGAGTGGGGCTACTCCAACCGTCTGGTGGACCTCACCGTCTTCGTCGGCGGCCAGCTCTGATCACTGCCTGACGTCACCCAAGGCACCGGAATGTGGGACGGGGCTCGTAGGGCGCGGCAACGCGTCGTACGGGCCCCGTCCCATGACGGACTACAACGGAGTTCACTTCACATGAAGACGATCGACGACCTCGCCACGGAAGGCGTCGCCGGCAAGCGGGTCTTCGTCCGCGCCGACCTCAACGTTCCCTTGGACGGCACCACCATCACCGACGACGGCCGGATCCGCGCCGTCGCCCCGACGATCGCCAAGCTGGCCGGGCTCGGCGCCAAGGTGATCGTCGCCTCCCACCTGGGCCGCCCCAAGGGCGCCCCGGACCCCGCCTTCTCGCTGGCCCCGGCGGCCGAGCGGCTCGGCGAGATCCTCGGCCAGGACGTGGCGTTCGCCACCGACACGGTCGGCGAGTCGGCCGCTGCCGTGGTCGCGGGTCTGGCCGACGGACAGGTGGCCGTCCTGGAGAATCTCCGCTTCAACGCGGGCGAGACCAGCAAGGACGACGCCGAGCGCGGCGCCTTCGCCGACCAGCTCGCCCAGCTCGCCGACCTCTACGTCGGCGACGGCTTCGGTGCCGTGCACCGCAAGCACGCCTCGGTCTTCGACCTGCCCAAGCGGCTGCCGCACGCCGCCGGCGACCTGATCGCCACCGAGGTCGGCGTGCTCAAGAAGCTCACCGAGGACGTCAAGCGCCCCTACGTGGTGGTGCTCGGCGGCGCCAAGGTCTCCGACAAGCTCGGCGTCATCGACAACCTGCTCAAGAAGGCCGACCGCATCCTGATCGGCGGCGGCATGGCGTACACCTTCCTGGCGGCCAAGGGCCACGAGGTCGGCATCTCGCTGCTGCAGAAGGACCAGATCCCGGTCTGCCTGGGGTACCTGGCGGAGGCGGAGAAGCGCGGCGTGGAGTTCGTGCTCCCCGTCGACGTACTGGTTTCGGCCGACTTCCCGGACCTGAAGACCAAGGCCCCGGCCAACCCGGACCTCGTCGCCGCGGACGCCATCCCGGCCGACAAGGAGGGCCTGGACATCGGCCCGAAGACCCGCGAGCTCTACGCCGCGAAGCTCGCCGACGCGGGCACCGTCTTCTGGAACGGCCCGATGGGCGTCTTCGAGCACCCCGACTACGCGAACGGCACCAAGGCCGTCGCCCAGGGGCTGCTGGCATCGGACGCCTTCACCGTCGTCGGCGGCGGTGACTCGGCCGCCGCGGTGCGCCTGCTCGGCTTCGACGAGAATGCTTTCGGCCACATTTCGACCGGTGGTGGCGCCAGCCTCGAGTACCTCGAAGGCAAGACGCTCCCCGGCCTCGCCGCTCTGGAGGACTGAACAACCGTGAGTGACCGCACCCCGCTGATGGCGGGCAACTGGAAGATGAACCTCAACCACCTTGAGGCCATCGCCCACGTCCAGAAGCTCGCCTTCGCCCTCAGCGACAAGGACTTCGACCAGGTGGAGGTCGCGGTCCTGCCGCCCTTCACCGATCTGCGCTCGGTGCAGACCCTCGTCGACGGCGACAAGCTCAAGATCAAGTACGGCGCCCAGGACCTGTCGGCGCACGACTCCGGTGCCTACACCGGCGAGATCTCCGGCGCCATGCTGGCCAAGCTCAAGTGCACCTACGTGGCCGTCGGCCACAGCGAGCGCCGCCAGTACCACGGCGAGGACGAGGAGATCTGCAACGCCAAGGTCAAGGCCGCGTTCCAGCACGGCCTGACCCCGATCCTGTGCGTCGGCGAGGGCCTGGACGTCCGCAAGGCCGGCAACCAGGTCGCGCACACCCTCGCCCAGGTCGACGGCGGCCTGAAGGACGTCCCGGCCGCACAGGCCGAGACGATCGTGATCGCCTACGAGCCGGTGTGGGCCATCGGCACCGGCGAGGTCGCCACGCCCGAGGACGCGCAGGAGGTCTGCGGTGCCATCCGCGGCCGCCTCGCCGAGCTCTACAGCCAGGAGCTGGCCGACAAGGTCCGCATCCAGTACGGCGGCTCGGTCAAGTCCGGCAACGTCGCGGCGATCATGGCGCAGCCTGACGTGGACGGCGCCCTGATCGGCGGCGCGGCCCTGGACGCGGACGAATTCGTGAAGATCGTCCGTTTCCGCGATCAGTAGCAGCTATGACGACGGGCCCGGCCCGTCGTACCCTGTCGGGGCCGGGTCCGGTGTCGTGCGCACCGCCCGGCCCCGCACCGTCCGGCACCTTCGGACGGCTGGTGCGTTCCGTCCGACAGTCCTCAGAGAGTTGGTCCAGCCGTGGTCATCGGGTTCTCGATCGCCCTCATCATCTTCAGCGCGCTGCTGATGATGTTGGTGCTCATGCACAAGGGAAAGGGCGGCGGTCTGTCCGACATGTTCGGTGGCGGCATGCAGTCCTCGGTCGGCGGCTCCTCCGTCGCCGAGCGCAACCTCGACCGCATCACGATCGTGATCGCCCTGCTCTGGTTCGCCTGCATCGTGGTGCTCGGCATCCTGATGAAGCTCGGCAGCTGACATACCGTCGGGGACGCGGCCTATCATGAAGGCAGCGTCCCGGGACGGTAACTCGTGTCACTGGACGCGCGTTGGGCCTTACGTAGACTGGGGCGCCCGCAGCGCAGCTGCTGTGAGAGCACGCGGCACCATTACGCAGGGAGTTACGACCGTGGCAAGTGGCAACGCGATCCGAGGAAGTCGGGTCGGGGCGGGGCCGATGGGGGAGGCCGAGCGCGGCGAGTCCGCGCCGCGTATCCGCATCTCCTTCTGGTGCTCCAACGGGCACGAGACGCAGCCCAGCTTCGCCGGCGATGCCCAGGTGCCGGACACCTGGGACTGCCCCCGCTGTGGTTTCCCGGCCGGCAAGGACCGGGACAGCCCGCCGGACCCGCCGCGTACCGAGCCGTACAAGACGCACCTCGCCTACGTCCGGGAGCGCCGCAGCGACGCCGACGGCGAGGCGATCCTGGCCGAGGCGCTCGCCAAACTCCGCGGCGAGATCTGACCGCACCCGCAGCGCACTGCCGAGCACGACCGGCCCGGCCGGAAGGGACACCGCTCCCCTTCCGGCCGGGCCGATTCGCGTTGTCGGGCCCGCGACGCGGCACCGGGGCGGCGGCCATCTGAGGCTCGTGATGGGGAGGTTGCCCCAGGCCCGATGTCAGAGGTCGACCGTACGGTTTTCAGCAGGCGGATCCCGCGCGGGGACCGCCCGGGCGCGGTACGGGGGCGACGATGGCGCGGACGGTGGCGGGTGGCGCGGCGGGAGTTGACGGCCGCTTCGGGGGCGGCGGGTTCGGTCGGTTGTGGAGCGCCGCCGTCGTCTCCGCCTTCGGTGACGCGCTGCGGGGCACCGCCCTCCCGCTGCTCGCCCACGCGTTGACCGCCGATCCGTTGCTGATCGCGCTGGTCACCGCCTGCGGCTTCGCTCCGTGGCTGCTCTTCGGACTGCTCGGCGGCGCGGTCGCCGACCGGGTCGACCAGCGGCGCGCGATGTGGGCGGTGGACCTGTTGCGCGGGCTGTTGATGGCCGGTTTCGCGCTGGCGGTGGCGGCGGGCGCGGCGGGCATCGGGCTGTTGCTGGCGCTGGCCTTCGCGCTCACCACCCTCCAGACGCTCTTCGACAACGCCGCCACCGCCCTGCTGCCGGCGGTGGTGCCCAGAGCGGCGTTGACCACCGCCAACGCCCGTCTGATGACCGGCCAGGAGGTGGTCAGACGGTTCGTCGGCGGACCGGTGGCGCCGGTGCTGATCGGGGTGAGCGTCGCGCTGCCCTTCCTGGCCGACGCGGCGACGTACCTGCTCGCCGCCGCGCTGGTGGCCTCGTTGCGCACCGGTGCGCCGCCCCGTCCGCCGGCCGTCGCCGGGCGCACCCTGCGGCGGGAAATGGCCGAGGGCCTAAGGGCGTTGCGCGGTGACCGGGTGCTGCGGGGTGTCTGCCTGTCGGTGGCGCTGGGCAACGTCGGCCTCGGCGCGCTGATCGCCGAGCTCGTCGTGGTCGTCAAGGACTGGCTGGGCGCGGGGGACTTCGGGTACGTCGCGGTGACGACGGGGTACGGGGCCGGCACGGTGCTCGGCGGGCTGCTGGCGGGCCGGGTCATCGCCGCGCTCGGCGGCCAACTGCGCACCCTGCTGCTGGCCGGCGTGGTGCAGACCGTGGTGCTGGTGGGGTTCGGCACGGTGCGCGTGCTGTGGTCAGCGGCCCTGGCGCTGGCCCTGTTCGGCTTCGCCGGCACGGTGTGGAACGTCCTGGAGACCACGCTGGTCCAGCAGCGCGCCCCGGAGGCGATGCTGGGCCGGATCAGCTCCGCGTTCCGCACGGTCTCGATCGCCGGAACCCCGGTGGGCGCACTGCTGGGCGGCGGGGCCGCGGTGGCGTGGGGGCCCAACTCCCCGGCGCTGGTGGCGGCCGCGCTGCTGGGGGTGGGGGCGGTGGTGCTGGCACCCGTTGTTCGGGGCGGCGACGGCACCCCGTCCAACGGGGGACAGATACCTCATACCGCGCCCTGATCAATTAGGTTGGAGGACGGCGGGGCCGCTACGAGACGAAGAAGGCTGATGTCCGAATGAACGCAGAAGGCCGCGGCAGGCTCGACCAGATGCCTGAGTGGACCGCGTTGAGCAAGCACCGCGAGCAGATGGGGGAGGTACACCTGCGCGAGCTGTTCGACAAGGACCCCTCGCGCGCCGGGCGCCTGACCCTCCAGGTCGGCGACCTGCACCTGGACTACTCCAAGCACCTGGTCACCGACGAGACCCTGCGGCTGCTCCGCGAACTGGCCGCGGCGACCGGCGTGGCCGAGTTGCGGGACGCGATGTTCCGCGGCGAGAAGATCAACATCACCGAGCACCGCTCCGTGCTGCACACCGCGCTGCGCGCCCCGGGCTCGGCGGCCATCGTGACCGACGGGGAGAACGTCGTTCCCGCGGTGCAGCACGTCCTGACGCGGATGTCGACGTTCGCCGACCGGGTCCGCTCCGGGGACTGGAAGGGGTACACCGGCCGCCGGATCAAGACGGTCGTCAACATCGGGATCGGCGGTTCGGACCTGGGCCCCGCGATGGCCTACGAGGCGCTGCGCGCCTACACCCACCGGGACATGCAGTTCCGCTTCGTCTCCAACGTGGACGGTGCCGACCTGCACGAGGCGGTGCGCGACCTGGACCCGGCCGAGACGCTGTTCATCGTCGCGTCGAAGACCTTCACCACCATCGAGACCATCACCAACGCCACCTCCGCGCGGGACTGGCTGCTGACCGGCCTCGGGGCCGGCCAGGAAGCGGTCAGCAAGCACTTCGTGGCGCTGTCGACCAACGCCGAGAAGGTCGCCGAGTTCGGCATCGACACCGACAACATGTTCGAGTTCTGGGACTGGGTCGGCGGCCGCTACTCCTACGACTCCGCCATCGGCCTGTCTCTGATGATCGCGATCGGCCCGGAGCGGTTCCGCGAGATGCTCGCCGGTTTCCACCTCGTCGACGAGCACTTCCGCACCGCCCCGCCGGAGGAGAACGCCCCGCTGCTGCTGGGCCTGTTGGGCATCTGGTACGGCAACTTCTGGGACGCCCAGGCGCACGCCGTGCTGCCCTACAGCCACTACCTCTCCAAGTTCACCGCCTACCTCCAGCAGTTGGACATGGAGTCCAACGGCAAGTCCGTGGACCGCGAGGGCCGGCCGGTGGACTGGCAGACCGGCCCGGTGGTCTGGGGCACCCCCGGCACCAACGGCCAGCACGCCTACTACCAGCTGCTCCACCAGGGCACGAAGACGATCCCGGCCGACCTGCTCGGCTTCGCCCGGCCGGTCGAGGACCTCCAGCCGCACCTGGTCGCCCAGCACGACCTGCTGATGGCCAACCTCCTTGCGCAGGGCCAGGCGCTGGCGTTCGGCAAGACCGCGGACGAGGTGCGCGCCGAGGGCGTCGCCGAGGAACTGGTGCCGCACCGCACCTTCCGGGGCAACCACCCCACCACCACGATCCTGGCGTCGGAGCTGAGCCCCTCGGTGCTGGGCCAGTTGATCGCGCTCTACGAGCACAAGGTGTTCGTCCAGGGCGCGGTGTGGAACATCAACTCCTTCGACCAGTGGGGCGTGGAGCTGGGCAAGGTCCTGGCCAAGCGCGTCGAGCCGGCGCTCACCGAGGGCGCCGAGGTGCCGGGCCTGGACGCGTCCACGGCCGGTCTGGTCGCCAAGTACCGCGAGCTGCGCGGCCGTTGATGCGATGTGCTGATGGCCCCGCACCCTTCGGGGTGCGGGGCCATCAGCACATCTGCGGCGCTCGGGCGGGCCGGTGCGCCGCCCGGCTCAGGAGGACGCCGGGGGGTAGAGGGCGCGCGGCAGCTGGGTGGCGGCGGCCTCGTCCAGCAGCCACAGCGTCCGGCTGCGGCCGCGCGCCCCGGCGGCCGGGGCCTGCACCTCGCCGGCACCGGACAGCGCGATGGCCGCGGCGTTGGCCTTGTCCTCGCCGGCCGCCAGCAGCCAGACCTCCCGTGCCGCGCGGATCGCGGGCAGGGTCAGTGTGACCCGGGTGGGCGGCGGCTTGGGCGCTCCGCGCACCCCGACCACGGTCCGCTCCCGCTCGTAGACCGCGGGGAGCTCCGGGAAGAGCGAGGCGACGTGGGTGTCCGGGCCGACGCCCAGCAGCAGGACGTCGAAGGACGGCACCGCGCCGCCCGCGGTGGCGGCCGCGGACTGGTAGTGCTCCGGGCCCGCGGCGGCGGCCAGTTCGGCCGCGTACGCCTCGGCGGCGGCGTCCGCGTCGTTGCCGTGCGGGCCGTCCGAGGGCGCCATCGGGTGCACCCGGGCCGGGTCCAACGGGACGCTGTCCAGGAGCACCTCGCGGGCCTGGGTGTAGTTGCGCTCCGGATCGCCGTCCGGCAGGAAGCGTTCGTCGCCCCACCACAGGTCCAGCCGGGACCAGTCGACCGCGTCCCGGGCGGGCGCCTCGGCCAGGGCCGCGAGCAGCCCGTTGCCGTTGCGCCCGCCGGTGAGCACGACGGAGGCGGTGCCGCGGGCCGACTGGGCATCGACGATCTTGGTGATCAGTCGGGCCGCGGCGGCCTTCGCCATCAGCTCCTTGTCGCGGTGGACGACGACCTGCGGCGCACTCACTTGGCGGCTGCCTTCTTGGCGGGCGCCTTCTTCGCCGCCGGCTTGGCCGGGGCGTCGCCCGCGTCCGCGGCCTTGCCGGCCGCCGGCTGGTCGGCGGCCGGGGCCGGCGACTGCCCGTCCGGCTCGCCGATCCGCTGCACGCCGTACTTCAGCGCGGCGGCGTAGATGTCGTCCGGGTCGAGTCGGCGCAGCTCCTCGGCGAGCAGCTCGGCGGTCTCCCGCCGCTTGAGTGCCACCGCGCGGTCCGGCTGACCGCGCATGGACAGGGTGGCCAGCGAGCCGTCCGCACGGTCCAGGACAATCGTTCCGGCACTGGATTCCAGGCGCACCGCGGTGAGCCCGGGGCCGGTCGAGACGGTGCGCTGGACCGGCACGTCCAGCCGGCTGGCGAGCCACATGGCGAGCAGCTCGCAGCTGGGGTTGAACTCCTCGCCCTCGACCACGGCCGAGGTGACGGTGCACGGAGACTGGTCCAGCGCCGCCGCCAGCATGGAGCGCCAGGGCGTGATCCGGGTCCAGGACAGGTCCGTGTCGCCCGGGGTGTAGGTGTCGGCGCGCGCGGACAGCTCCCGGATGGGCTCCTCGGAGGCGTACGCGTCGGTGACCCGGCGCTGCGCCAGTGCGCCGAGCGGGTCCTGGGCCGGGTCCAGCGGGGCGTTGACCGCCCACCAGACCACCACCGGGGCGTCCGGCAGCAGCAGCGGCAGCACCACGGACTGGGCGTGGTCGATCGCCTCGCCGTACAGCCGCAGCACCACCGTCTCGCCGGTGCCGGCGTCCGTGCCGACCCGCACCTCGGCGTCCAGCCGGGCCTTGGCGCGGTCGCGCGGCGACCGGCTGACCCGCTTGATGACGACGAGGGTGCGCGAGGGGTGCTCGCGGGACGCCTCGTTGGCGGCCTTCAGGGCGTCGTAGGCGTTCTCCTCGTCGGTGACGATGACGAGGGTGAGCACCATGCCGATGGCCGGGGTGCCGACGGCGCGGCGGCCCTGGACCAGCGCCTTGTTGATCTTGCTGGCCGTGGTTTCCGTCAGATCGATCTTCATGGCCGACGCCAGCTCCGTCCGTCTTGTGCGAGCATTTCGTCTGCCTCGTCGGGACCCCAGGTGCCCGCCGGGTACTGCGCGGGCTTGCCGTGCTTGTCCCAGTAGGTCTCGATCGGGTCGAGGATCTTCCAGGACAGCTCGACCTCCTCCAGGCGGGGGAAGAGGTTGGCGTCGCCGAGCAGCACGTCGAGGATCAGCCGCTCGTACGCCTCGGGGCTGGACTCGGTGAAGGACTCGCCGTACGCGAAGTCCATCGAGACGTCGCGCACCTCCATCGAGGTGCCGGGCACCTTGGAGCCGAACCGCACGGTCACGCCCTCGTCCGGCTGCACCCGGATGACCAGGGCGTTCTGCCCCAGCTCCTCGGTGGCGGTGTGGTCGAACGGGGAGTGCGGGGCGCGCTGGAAGACGACCGCGATCTCGGTGACCCGGCGGCCCAGGCGCTTGCCGGTCCGCAGGTAGAAGGGGACGCCCGCCCAGCGGCGGTTGTCGATCCCGAGCTTGATCGCGGCGTAGGTGTCGGTCTTCGACTTGGGGTCGATGCCGTCTTCCTCGGCGTAGCCGACGACCTTCTCGCCGCCCTGCCAACCGGCCGTGTACTGCGCTCGGACGGTCTCCTTGCCGAGGTCCTTGGGCAGCCGGACGGCGCCCAGCACCTTGGTCTTCTCCGCGACCAGTGCGTCCGCCTCGAAGGAGGCGGGCTCCTCCATGGCGGTCAGCGCGAGCAGCTGGAGGAGGTGGTTCTGGATGACGTCACGGGCGGCGCCGATGCCGTCGTAGTAGCCGGCCCGGCCGCCGATGCCGATGTCCTCGGCCATCGTGATCTGCACGTGGTCGACGTAGCTGCGGTTCCACAGCGGCTCGAACATGGTGTTGGCGAACCGCAGCGCCAGGATGTTCTGGACCGTCTCCTTGCCCAGGTAGTGGTCGATCCGGAAGACCTCGTTGGGCGGGAAGACCTCGTGGACGATCCGGTTGAGCTCCTGGGCGCTCCTCAGGTCGTGACCGAAGGGCTTCTCGATGACCGCGCGGCGCCAGGAGTCCTCCTTCTGGTCGGCCAGCCCGTGCTTCTTGAGCTGCTGGACGACCTTGGGGAAGAACTTCGGCGGCACCGACAGGTAGAAGGCGAAGTTGCCGCCCGTGCCCTGCGCCTTGTCGAGTTCGTTGATGGTGTCCTTGAGCGTCTCGAAGGCGTCGTCGTCGTCGAAGTTGCCCTGGACGAACCGGCAGCCCTGCACCAGCTGCTGCCAGACCTCTTCGCGGAACGGCGTGCGGGAGTGCTGCTTGACGGCCTCGTACACCTCTTGTGCGAAGTCCTCGTCCTCCCACTCGCGGCGGGCGAAGCCGACCAGCGAGAAGCCCGGCGGCAGCAGCCCCCGGTTCGCCAGGTCGTAGACCGCGGGCATCAGCTTTTTACGGGACAAATCGCCCGTGACGCCGAAAATGACCAGGCCCGACGGCCCCGCGATACGCGGGAGCCGTCGGTCCGCGGCGTCACGGAGCGGGTTAGCTCCGTGTGAACCAGACAAGGGAGATCAGCCCTCCGAGGGAGCGAGGCGCGACAGTTCCGCCTCGGTCGACTTGAGCAGGTCGTTCCACGCCGACTCGAACTTCTCCACGCCCTCGTCCTCCAGGAGCTGCACGACGTCGTCGTACGAGATCCCGAGCGCGCCGATCGCGTCGAGGTCGGCCTGGGCGGCGGCGTAGGTGCCGGCGATGGTGTCGCCGGTGATCTGGCCGTGGTCGCCGGTGGCCTGCAGGGTGGCCTCGGGCATGGTGTTGACCGTGCCGGGGGCGACCAGCTCGTCCACGTACAGGGTGTCCTTGTACGCGGGGTCCTTCACGCCGGTCGAGGCCCACAGCGGACGCTGCTTGTTGGCGCCCGACTTGTCCAGGGCGGCCCAGCGGTCCGAGGAGAAGACCTCCTCGTACGCCTGGTACGCCAGTCGGGCGTTGGCCAGCGCGGCCTTGCCCTTGAGCGCCTTCGCCTCGTCGGTGCCGAGCTTCTCCAGGCGCTTGTCGATCTCGCTGTCCACGCGGGACACGAAGAACGACGCCACCGAACGGATCTCGGACAGGTCCAGGCCCGCGGCCTTGGCCTTCTCCAGACCGGCGAGGTAGGCGTCCATCACCTCGCGGTAGCGCTCCAGCGAGAAGATCAGGGTGACGTTGACGCTGATGCCCAGGCCGATCACCTCGGTGATGGCCGGCAGGCCCGCCTTGGTGGCCGGGATCTTGATCAGCGTGTTCGGGCGGTCCACCAGCCAAGCGAGCTGCTTGGCCTCGGCGACGGTCGCCACGGTGTGGTGCGCCAGCCGCGGGTCGACCTCGATGGAGACCCGGCCGTCCTGGCCACCGGTGGCGTCGAAGACCGGGCGCAGCACGTCGGCGGCGTCCCGGACGTCCGCCGTGGTGATCATGCGGATGGCTTCCTCGACGGTGACCTTGCGGGCCGCCAGGTCCGCCAGCTGCGGGCTGTACCCGTCGCCGGAGGAGATCGCCTTCTGGAAGATCGACGGGTTGGTCGTGACGCCGACGACGTGCTGCTGGTCGATCAGTTCGGCCAGGTTGCCGGACGTGATGCGCTTGCGCGACAGGTCGTCCAGCCAGATCGCCACGCCCTCGTCGGAGAGGCGCTTGAGTGCGTCTGTCATGGGTTCTGCATCTCCTACTAGTCGTATGTGGGCGTCAGCGCGCGGCGGCGGCCAGGGATTCCCGCGCGGCGGTGGCCACCGCTTCGGGGGTGAAGCCGAACTCGCGGAAGAGGACCTTGGCGTCGGCGGAGGCGCCGAAGTGCTCCAGGGACACGATCCGGCCGGCGTCGCCGACGTAGCGGTGCCAGGTGAGGCCGATGCCGGCCTCGACGGCGACCCGGGCCTTGACGGACGGGGGCAGCACGCTGTCGCGGTACTCCTGGTCCTGCTCCTCGAACCACTCCACCGACGGCATCGACACCACGCGGGTGGGCACGCCCTCGGCCTGGAGCTGCTCGCGGGCCGCGACGGCCAGCTGCAGTTCGGAACCGGTGGCGATCAGCACGAGCTGCGGCTCGGTGGCCCGGCCGTCGGCGCCTTCGGCCTCGAAGCGGACGTAACCGCCCTTGGCGGTGTCGTCGTTGGCCTCGTACGTCGGCACGCCCTGACGGGTCAGCGCCAGCGCGTGCGGGGCGCCCACGCCGAACTCCTTCGTCCAACGGCGCATGATCTCGCGCCAGGCGAGGGCGGTCTCGTTGGCGTCGGCCGGGCGGACGACGTTCAGGCCCGGGATGGCGCGCAGCGAGGCCAGGTGCTCGACCGGCTGGTGGGTCGGGCCGTCCTCGCCCAGACCGATGGAGTCGTGCGTCCACACGTACGTCACCGGCAGGTGCATCAGGGCGGACAGTCGGACGGCGTTGCGCATGTAGTCGGAGAACACCAGGAAGGTGCCGCCGTAGATGCGGGTGTTGCCGTGCAGCGCGATGCCGTTCATCTCCGCGCCCATGGAGTGCTCGCGGATGCCGAAGTGGATGGTGCGGCCGTAGGGGTCGGCGCCCGGCAGCGGGTTGCCCTCGGGCAGGAACGACGAGGTCTTGTCGATCGTGGTGTTGTTCGAGCCCGCGAGGTCGGCGGAGCCGCCCCACAGCTCGGGCACGACCGCGCCCAGCGCCTGCAGCACCTTGCCGGAGGCGGCACGGGTGGCCACCGCCTTGCCGGTCTCGAACGCCGGGACGTGCTCCTGCCAGCCCTCGGGCAGTTCGCCCGCGGCGATCCGGTCGAACGCGGCGGCGCGCTCGGGGCTGGCGGTGCGCCAGGCGGCGAACGCCTTCTCCCACTCGGCGCGGGCCTCGCGGCCGCGGTCCAGGGCGCCACGGGTGTGCGCCAGGACCTCGTCGGCGACCTCGAAGGTCTGCTCCGGGTCGAGGCCGAGCACGCGCTTGGTGGCGGCGATCTCCTCCTCGCCCAGCGCCGAGCCGTGGGCGGCCTCGGTGTTCTGGGCGTTGGGGGCCGGCCAGGCGATGATCGAGCGCATCGCGATGAACGACGGGCGGTCGGTCACGGCCTTGGCGGCCTCCAGGGCCCGGGCCAGGCCGGCCGGGTCCAGGTCGCCGTTGGGAGCCTGCTCGACGCGCTGGACGTGCCAGCCGTACGCCTCGTAGCGCTTGCAGGTGTCCTCCGAGACCGCGGTCTCGGTGTCGCCCTCGATGGAGATGTGGTTGTCGTCCCACAGCAGCACGAGGTTGCCGAGCTTCTGGTGGCCGGCCAGGGAGGACGCCTCGGCGGCGATGCCCTCCTGGAGGCAGCCGTCGCCGGCGATGCAGTAGATGGTGTGGTCGAAGGGCGAGGTGCCCTGCGCCGCCTCGGGGTCGAACAGGCCGCGCTCGTAACGGGATGCCATCGCCATGCCCACGGCGTTGGCGACGCCCTGGCCCAGCGGGCCGGTGGTGGTCTCCACGCCGGTGGTGTGGCCGTACTCCGGGTGACCGGGGGTCTTCGAGCCCCAGGTGCGGAAGGCCTTCAGGTCGTCCAGCTCCAGGCCGAAGCCGGCCAGGAAGAGCTGGGTGTAGAGGGTCAGGCTGGAGTGGCCGGCAGAGAGGACGAACCGGTCCCGGCCGGTCCAGTCCGCATCGGCGGGGTCGTGCCGCATGAGCTTCTGGAACAGAACGTAGGCGGCGGGCGCCAGGCTCATGGCCGTACCCGGATGGCCGTTACCGACCTTCTGCACGGAATCCATGGCCAGGACGCGGGCGGTATCCACCGCCCGCTGGTCCAGTTCGGTCCACTCGAAATCTGTGGTGGTCGGCTTGGTGCTCACCCTGAGTCAGGGCTCCTCTCCACATGTCGAACGCGGACGGCATGTCCGCCCAGGCGGTGTCGAGCCTACCCCCGTAAATGGGCCCGCCTTTTCGACGCTCAGTCGGTGATTTCAGCGCTCAGTCGGTGCTCAGTCGGCGCCGGGGGCGCTCAGTCGGCGGGCGGGTCCCGCGGGAGCGGATTTCGCTTGGGGTCATCACGTCGAAGCCGGGGCGTTCCCGGCGCCGGGGGCGCGCCCTAGGACCAGACTGCCGGGCCCCGGGCGCCTCCGCCTCTCGAACGCCGGACGACCGTCCCGGGAGACCTCCGGACAAACCGTCGCGCGCTCCGCCGGGCCCGCCGCGGCGACCACGCCGCGCTCAGGCACCCAACACGACCCCACCCCCGCGAGAGCCGCCGTATGGCCAACGTCTAAAGTGGCGTGGTAAGCGCAAGCCTTTACCGGGTGTTCACTGCCGGCGGAGCTTGCTGGCCTTATCTCCGCGGCCCAGGCCGCTGACGTTAACTTCCAGGGGTGTGCGTGACGGCCGTCGAAACCCGTCCTGCGGGGGGGCTCTCTCAAGTCCCCGGGAGTCCCGGTAACCGGCCGTTCGGGGCCCGGGTGAAGGCGTTCATCGCGCTGACCAAGCCGCGGGTCATCGAACTGCTGCTGATGACGACGGTGCCGGTGATGTTCCTGGCCGCCGGAGGCGTGCCGGACCTGTGGCTGGTGCTGGCCACCTGCGTCGGCGGTTACCTCTCCGCCGGCGGCGCCGCCGCCTTCAACATGTACCTCGACCGCGACATCGACGCGATGATGGACCGCACCGCGCAGCGGCCGCTGGTCACCGGGATGGTCTCGCCGCGCGAGTGCCTGGTCTTCGCGTCCGCGCTCACGGTCGGCTCCACCGCGCTGTTCTGGTACCTCGTCAACCCGCTGTCGGCGATGCTGTCGCTCGGGGCGATCTTCTTCTACGTGGTCGTCTACACGATGATCCTGAAGCGGCGCACCTCGCAGAACATCGTCTGGGGCGGCATCGCGGGCTGCATGCCCGTCTTCATCGGCTGGTCCTCGGTGACCAACTCCGTCTCCTGGGCCTCGCTCGTCCTCTTCCTCGTCATCTTCTTCTGGACGCCGCCGCACTACTGGCCGCTGTCGATGAAGGTCTCCGACGACTACAAGCGGGTCGGCGTGCCGATGCTGCCGGCCGTGGCGGGCAACAAGGTCGTCGCCCGGCAGATCGTCGTCTACAGCTGGGTGATGGTCGCGGTCTCGCTGCTGCTCCAGCCGCTGGGCTACACCGGCTGGTTCTACACCGCCGTCGCGGTCGCCTGCGGCGCCTTCTGGCTCCGCGAGGCGCACGCCCTCCAGAGCCGCGCCAAGGCCGGCGTCACCGGTGCCAAGCTCAAGGAGATGCGACTGTTCCACTGGTCCATCACCTACGTGTCGCTGCTGTTCGTCGCCGTCGCGGTGGACCCCTTCCTGCGCTGACGGAGGTGTGGGGGATCACCCCCACAAAGGCCGTACCCGCGAGTAGCATGCTGACCATGGCAGACACCCAGCAGGCGGACGAGCAGGCGGCGGGCGGCCCGGCCACCGCCAACGCGGCGCAGAAGCGGGCCGACAAGCAGGCGGCCCGACTCGCCAAGCAGATCCGGGCCTTCGCGAGTTCCCACGGCGGCAGCGCCGAGGGACAGCTCGCCCACATCGGCCGCGGGCGCACCCGGATCGCCCTGGTCGGTGCCAACGGCGAGTGGGGCAACCTCGTCGCGGACAGCTACGGCGCCGCCGAGAAGGCCGCCGAACAGGCCGGCCTCACCCTGCAGGACGACTTCGACGGCGAGCTGGCCGGCAAGGTCCGCACCGGTCCGTACGAGTGGTCCCGGATGGCCGGCCTCCAACTGGGCGGCCCGGCCAACCCGTAGGGCTCCGCGGCGCCGCCCCGGTGCCGTGCGCCGGGGCGCAGCGCCCGCTACCTCACCGCGGGACCGCCCGTTAAGCTCACCGGGCGCGGTGGACCGGCCACGCCTGGTGGGCCGACGGCGGAGGAGGGCGGATGCCGGCACTGCCCCCGCTCGTCGACCAACACAGCCACGGTGCCGTCCACGGCGAGCTCGGCCTCGGTTCCTTCGAGGCACAGATGGCCGCCGCCTCGGGTGCCGAGGGCCCGGCGCCCGCCGGCACCAGCCACTTCGACACCCGCACCGGGCTCGCGATACGCCGCTGGTGCCCCCCGCTGCTCGGTCTGGAGCCGCACTGTTCGCCGGTGCGCTACCTGGCCCGCCGGCGGGAGTTGGGCGCCTTCCTGGCCGGCCGGATGCTGCTGCGCGGGGCCGGCATCGGCGCGTTCCTGGTGGAGGCCGGCGCCCCGGCGGGCCTGACCTCGGCCGCTGAACTCGCGGCCGCCGCCGAGGCCCGCGCCCACGAGGTCGTTCGGTTGGAACCGCTCGCCGAGCAGGTCGCCGACACCTCCGGCAGCGTCGACTCCTTCCTCGGCTACACCGCCGAGGCCCTCTACGCCGCCGCCCAGCACGCCACCGCCTTCGCCTCCGGCGCCACCTACTGCGAGGGTCGGGCCCCGGACGCGGGCGCGGTGCGTCGGGCCGCGGACCGCTGGTTGCGCGGCCGCCGCCCGGGGGAGCCGCTGGGGGAGCCGGCGCTCGTCCGGCACCTGTTGTGGAGCGCGGTGGCCACCGGGCTGCCGGTGCAGCTGCACTGCCCCGATCCGCAGCCGCTGACCGACTTCCTGCGGGCCACCGCCGGGCTCGGCTCGGACGTGGTGCTGCTGCCCCGTATCCCGCACCACCGGCGGGCCGCACAGCTCGCCACGGTGCACGCCCACGTCTACGCGGACGCCGGCCCGTTCCCCGAGGAGACGCTGGGCCAGGCGCCGTTCGGCAAGCTGCTGTTCTCCTCGGGGGCGCGGGGCCTGCCCGAGCTCTACGTCACCGCGGCCCGGCTCTTCTCACGGGCCGTCGAACGCGTCGTCGGGGAGTGGGCCGCCGAGGGGCTGTGCGCCGCCTCGGACGGCCGGCGGATCGTCGAGCTGGTCGGCTCGGGGACCGCGCGCCGGGTCTACCGGCTGGCGGCGGAGGCGAGCTGAGCGTCCGGCGCCGCGTCGACGGCCGACGCGGCGGGGTCGTCCTCCTGGAGCGGGCCGCGGACGCGCAGGGCGAGGGCGACCCGCAGCACGGCGACCCACACCAGGGTCGAGCCCAGCATGTGCAGGCCGACCACGATCTCCGGCAGGCCGCTGAAGTACTGGACGTAGCCGATGACGCCCTGCAGGGCGATGCAGCCGAGGAGTTCCAGCGCGGTGCGGCGCGCCGCGGCCGGGGCCTTGACCGCGCGCAGGGCGAACCACAGGGCCACGCTCAGGCCGACCACGACGTAGACGAAGTCGACGTGGAGCTGGGTGACTTCCTGCCAGTTCAGCGGGATGCGGTGGACCTTGTGGGCGTCGCCGGCGTGCGGGCCGGTGCCGGTGACGACCGTGCCGATCACGGTGAGCGCGCCGGTCGCCGCCACCAGCAGCCAGGACAGCTGCCGGACCGGTCGGGCCACCACGTCGCGCGGCTCCTCGTCGCCCTCCTTGGCGCGCTGCCAGCTCAGCACCGCGACCGTCAGCAGGGCGCTGGTGAGCAGGAAGTGCGCGGCGACGAGGTACGGGTTCAGGCCGGTCAGCACGACGATGCCGCCCCAGACCGCGTTGCCCATCACGATCCAGAACTGTGCCCAGCCGAGCCGGGTGAGCGCCCGGCGACGCGGTGCGCGGGCCCGGGCGGCGATGATGAACAGCCCGATGACCGCGCACAGGACGTAGGTCAGCAGGCGGTTGCCGAACTCGATGAGGCCGTTGATGCCCATCGCGGCGGTCGGAGTGAGGCTGTCCGGCGTGCACTTGGGCCAGGTCGAGCAGCCGAGGCCGGACTCGGTCAGCCGGACCGCGCCGCCGGTCACGACGATGATCACGGCCATCACGACGGTGGCGAGCGCCGCCCGCCGGACGAAGCGCGCGGAGGGCTGCCAGTGGCGGGCGATCAGCTCAAGGGGATTCAGCGTGTTCGGCACGGGAGTCATCGTAGGCGGCGGCTTGTGCGAGTTTTCACGAGGGGTGCGAAACGGGCGCGCGGGGCTGGTCGGACGGTGGGCGGTCACTCCCAGCGGAAGAACCGAGCCGCCGCGCCCAGGCCCAGGACGGCCCAGACGGCCAGGATGCCCAGGTCGGCCAGGGGCAGGCCGGCGCCGTGCTGGAGGACCTCCCGCAGCCCGTCCGAGAGCGCGGAGATCGGCAGGAACTGGAGCACCTGCTGGGCCCCGGCCGGGAACTTGTCCAGCGGGACGATCACCCCGCCGCCGACGAGCAGCAGCAGGAAGACCAGGTTGGCGGCGGCCAGCGTGGCCTCGGCCTTGAGGGTGCCGGCCATCAGCAGCCCCAGGCCGGAGAACGCGGCGGTGCCCAGCAGGAGCAGCAGGACCACGGAGAGCACGCCGGAAAACGTCGCGGCGCCGTGTGGGGACCAGCCCAGCGCGAGGGCGACCACGGTCAGCAGGGCGACCTGGAGGGCCTCGGTGACCAGCACCGCGCAGGTCTTGGCGGTCATCAGGCCCCAGCGCGGCAGCGGCGAGGCGGCCAGCCGCTTGAGCACGCCGTAGCGCCGCTCGAAGCCGGTGGCGATGGCCTGCCCGGTGAAGGCGGTGGACAGGACGGCGAGCCCCAGGATGCCGGGGGCGAGGAAGTCCACCGGCTTGCCGGCACCGGTGTCGATGATGCGGACGGCGGAGAACAGCACCAGCAGCAGCGTCGGGATGATCACCGTCAGCAGCAGCTGCTCGCCGTTGCGCAGCAGCATCTTGGTTTCCAGGGCGGCCTGCGCGCGGATCATCCGGGGCAGCGGGGCGGCGCCGGGCCGCGGGGCGAACGTGCCGGTCGCGGTGGTCATGCGCGCAGCTCCTTGCCGGTCAGTTCCAGGAAGACGTCCTCCAGCGTGTGGCGCTCGACGGCTATCGCGTCGGGCAGCACGCCGTTCTGGGCGCACCACGAGGTCACGGTGGCCAGCAGTTGCGGATCGATCCGGCCCTGGACGCGGTAGGTGCCGGCGGTCAGTTCGGCGGCGGCGCTCTCCGCCGGCAGTGCCTTGAGCAGCGAGGCGACGTCCAGGCCGGGGCGGCCGGTGAAGCGCAGGCTGTTCTCCGCGCCCCCCTTGCACAGCGCCTCCGGGCTGCCCTGGGTGACGACCCGGCCGCCGTCGATGATCGCGACGTCGTCGGCGAGCTGCTCGGCCTCGTCCATGAAGTGGGTGGTCAGCACCACGCTGACGCCGTCGGCGCGCAGTTCCCTGACGAGGTCCCAGGTGGCGCGGCGGGCCTGCGGGTCGAGGCCGGCCGTCGGCTCGTCGAGGAACACCAGCTCGGGGCGGCCGACCACGGCCATCGCCAGGGCCAGTCGCTGCTGCTGCCCGCCGGACAGCCGCCGGTACGCGGTGCGTCCGCAGCTGTCCAGGCCCAGTCGGTCCATCAACTGGTCCACGTCGAGGGGGTGGGCGTGCAGGGTGGCGGTGTGCCGCAGCATCTCCTCGGCCCGGGCGCCCGGGTAGACCCCACCCGACTGGAGCATCACGCCGATCCGCGGGCGCAGGGCGGCGGCGTCGGCGACCGGGTCCAGTCCCAGGACGCGGACCCGGCCGGCGTCCGGGCGCCGGTACCCTTCGCAGGTCTCGACGGTGGTGGTCTTCCCGGCGCCGTTGGGGCCGAGGACCGCGGTCACGGTGCCGCGCGCGACGGTGAGGTCGAGACCGTCCACGGCGGTCTTCGTCCCGTACCGCTTGACCAGGCCGACGACCTCGACGGCGGGCTCACGGCCGGGGGAGCGGGGGGCGTCCCCTGGGGAGGTGCTGGGCATGCCGGGCAGTCTACGGAGCGGGCGGGGGTGCCGGGAGCGGGGGCCGGGGCCCGTCCGGTCGGCGCGGGGTGCTCCGGCGGGAGGCACCCTCCGGGTCGGCCGACGGTGGTTCCGCAGCGTGACGGTCCACCCCGTAATTAGGTGACCCTAAGTGATGGAGGCCACCGGTCCGCCATTCGGTACAGGCTTGAATCGCTTTGACGAATTACGCAACAATGGCGTTGTGAAAAACGCGAGCGAGGATCGGAAGAGGCCCGCGGCCCGGCAGACCGCCGGTCCGGGTTCCGTCGCGCCGGCGCACGACGACCAGCCCGGTACCCGCAACCGCGTCGCCCGCTCCATCCTCGACCACGGTCCGTCCACCGCGGCCGAGCTCGCCCTCCGCCTGGAGCTGACCCAGGCCGCCGTCCGCCGTCACCTGGACGCGCTGGCGGCCGAGGGCGTCGTGGAGCCCCGCGAGAAGCGGGTCTACGGTGCCCGCGGCCGCGGCCGCCCGGCCAAGGCGTTCGCCCTCACCGAGTGCGGCCGGGACGCCTTCGACCAGGCGTACGACGACCTCGCCGCCGATGCGCTGCGCTGGATCGCGCAGAGTGCGGGCGGCGGAGTCAAGGGTGAAGCGGCGGTCGCCGCGTTCGCCCGGGCCCGGTTGGCCGCGCAGGCCGAGGGGTACCGCGAGGCGGTCGAGGCGGCCGAGCCGGAGGCCCGCACCCAGGCCCTGGCGAGGGCGTTGACCACGGACGGGTACGCTGCTACGGCGCGCAGTGCGCCCAATCCCCAGCTCGGTGAACAGCTCTGCCAGCACCACTGCCCGGTCGTCCACGTCGCCGAGCAGTACCCGCAGCTGTGCGAGGCGGAGACCGAGGTCTTCTCCCGATTGCTCGGGACCCACGTACAGCGCCTTGCCACCATCGCCCACGGCGACGGGGTGTGCACGACCTTCGTCCCGAAGGCCGGCGCAGGCAAGGCAGCTCACCGCACCGGTGAGCGCCCCACAAAGACCACCACAGCTTCTGCTAGCACCACGGCCGGGAGGAACCCCGCATGACGCTCCCCACGGAGACTGCTCACCCTGAGCTTGAGGGACTGGGCAACTACGAATACGGCTGGGCCGACTCCGACGCCGCCGGCGCCGCTGCCAAGCGCGGCCTGTCCGAGGCTGTCGTCCGCGACATCTCGGGGAAGAAGAGCGAGCCGGAGTGGATGCTCAAGCTCCGCCTCAAGGGGCTGAAGCTGTTCGACAAGAAGCCCATGCCGACCTGGGGCTCCGACCTGTCGGGCATCGACTTCGACAACATCAAGTACTTCGTCCGCTCCACCGAGCAGCAGGCGGCCTCCTGGGAGGACCTGCCCGAGGACATCAAGAACACCTACGACAAGCTCGGCATCCCCGAGGCGGAGAAGCAGCGCCTGGTCGCCGGTGTCGCCGCGCAGTACGAGTCCGAGGTCGTGTACCACCAGATCCGCGAGGACCTGGAGAAGCAGGGCGTCATCTTCCTGGACACCGACACCGCGCTGAAGGAGCACCCGGAGCTCTTCCAGGAGTACTTCGGCACGGTCATCCCGGTCGGCGACAACAAGTTCGCGTCGCTGAACACCGCGGTGTGGTCCGGCGGCTCGTTCATCTACGTGCCCAAGGGCGTCCACGTGGACATCCCGCTGCAGGCCTACTTCCGGATCAACACCGAGAACATGGGCCAGTTCGAGCGGACGCTGATCATCGTCGACGAGGACGCCTACGTCCACTACGTCGAGGGCTGCACCGCGCCGATCTACAAGTCCGACTCGCTGCACTCCGCGGTCGTCGAGATCATCGTCAAGAAGGGCGGCCGCTGCCGCTACACGACGATCCAGAACTGGTCGAACAACGTCTACAACCTGGTCACCAAGCGGGCCGTGGCCTACGAGGGCGCGACCATGGAGTGGGTCGACGGCAACCTCGGCTCCAAGGTGACGATGAAGTACCCGGCGGTCTACCTGATGGGCGAGCACGCCAAGGGCGAGACCCTCTCCATCGCCTTCGCGGGCGAGGGCCAGCACCAGGACGCCGGTTCCAAGATGGTCCACATGGCGCCGAACACCTCCTCCAACATCGTCTCCAAGTCGGTGGCGCGGGGCGGCGGCCGGACCTCCTACCGCGGTCTGGTCGAGATCGGCGAGGGCGCCGCGGGCTCCAAGTCCAACGTGCTGTGCGACGCGCTGCTGGTCGACACCATCTCCCGGTCGGACACCTACCCCTACGTGGACGTCCGCGAGGACGACGTCTCCATGGGCCACGAGGCGACCGTCTCCAAGGTCAGCGAGGACCAGCTCTTCTACCTGATGAGCCGCGGCCTGAGCGAGCAGGAGGCCATGGCGATGATCGTCCGCGGCTTCGTCGAGCCGATCGCCCGTGAGCTGCCGATGGAGTACGCGCTGGAGCTCAACCGGCTGATCGAGCTGCAGATGGAAGGCGCGGTCGGCTGACCCCGGCCCCACGCAGCGACTGACTCCCGACAGAACGCAGAAAGCGAGCTAGACGACAGCCATGGCTGAGGCTCAGACGACTATCCCGGCGGGTTCCACCACCACCGGTTCCATCGCGGTGGCTGCCGAGTCCACCGTCGCCACCCGGATGAGCGCCCCGCCGTCCTACGACGTGGCGGACTTCCCGGTGCCGCACGGCCGCGAGGAGGAGTGGCGCTTCACGCCGCTCGCGCGGCTTCGCGGTCTGCACGACGGCAGCGCCACGGCCGGCGGCCCCGACCTGAAGGTCGACATCACCGCGCCCGAGGGCGTCACCCACGAACTCGTCGACCGTGCCGACCCGCGGGTCGGCAAGGCCGGCAAGCCGGTGGACCGTGTCGCCGCGCAGGCGTACAGCGTGTTCGAGAAGGCGTCGGTGGTCACCGTCCCCAAGGACACCGTCCTCACTGAGCCGGTGCGGATCCGGGTGCACGGCGACGGCGGCACCGCCTTCGGCCACCAGGTCATCGAGTTGGGCGCGTTCGCCGAGGCCGTCGTGGTCATCGACCACACCGGTGACGGCGTGCTCGCCGCCAACGTCGACTACCTGCTCGGCGACGGCGCCAAGCTGACCGTGGTCTCCGTGCAGGACTGGGACGACACCGCCGTGCACTGCGGCCAGCACAACGCCCTGATCGGCCGGGACGCAAGCTTCAAGTCCGTGGTCGTCACCTTCGGCGGCGACCTGGTCCGCCTCCACCCGCGGATCGACTACCAGGGCCCCGGCGGCGAGGCCGAGCTCTACGGCCTGTACTTCACCGAGCGGGGCCAGCACCAGGAGCACCGCCTCTTCGTCGACCACGACACCCCGAACTGCCGCTCGCACGTGACCTACAAGGGCGCGCTGCAGGGGCAGGACGCGCACGCGGTCTGGATCGGCGACGTGCTGATCCAGGCGGCTGCCACCGGCACCGACACCTACGAGCTCAACCGCAACCTCGTCCTGACCGACGGCGCGCGGGTCGACTCGGTGCCCAACCTGGAGATCGAGACCGGCGAGATCGTCGGCGCCGGCCACGCTTCGGCGACCGGCCGGTTCGACGACGAGCAGCTCTTCTACCTGAGGGCCCGCGGCATCCCCGCCGACGAGGCGCGTCGGCTGGTCGTCCGCGGATTCTTCGCCGAGCTGGTCCAGCAGATCGGCGTCCCGGACGTCGAGGAGCGGCTGATGAGCAAGATCGAAGCCGAGCTGGAAGCGTCGGCGGCATGACCTACGTACGCGCCGCCGCGTTGAGCGAGCTGGAGGAGGACACCCCCAAGAGGGTGGAGATCGACGGCACGCCGATTTCGCTGGTGCGCACCGAGGGCGAGGTGTTCGCGATCAACGACATCTGCTCGCACGCGAACGTCTCCCTCTCGGAGGGCGAGGTCGAGGACTGCTCGATCGAGTGCTGGCTGCACGGTTCGAGCTTCGACCTGCGCACCGGCAAGCCGTCCGGCCTTCCCGCGACGCGCCCCGTCCCCGTTTACCCCGTAAAGATCGAAGGGGACGACGTGCTCGTCTCCGTCACCCAGGAGTCCTGAGTCACCCATGGCAACGCTTGAGATCCACGACCTGCACGTCTCCGTCGAGGCCGAGAACGGCCAGCGCGAGATCCTGAAGGGCGTCGACCTGACTGTGAAGCAGGGCGAGACGCACGCCATCATGGGCCCCAACGGCTCCGGCAAGTCGACCCTCGCCTACTCCCTCGCGGGTCACCCCAAGTACACGATCACCGGCGGCACCGTCACCCTCGACGGCGAGGACGTCCTGGAGATGTCCGTCGACGAGCGCGCCCGCGCCGGCGTCTTCCTCGCCATGCAGTACCCGGTCGAGGTCCCCGGTGTCTCGGTCTCCAACTTCCTGCGCACCTCCGCCACCGCCATCCGCGGTGAGGCCCCCAAGCTCCGCACGTGGGTCAAGGAGGTCAAGGAGGCCATGGAGCGTCTCCAGATGGACCCGGCGTTCGCCGAGCGCAACGTCAACGAGGGCTTCTCCGGCGGTGAGAAGAAGCGCCACGAGATCCTCCAGCTGGAGCTGCTCAAGCCGAAGATCGCGATCCTCGACGAGACCGACTCCGGCCTCGACGTCGACGCGCTGCGGGTCGTCTCCGAGGGCGTCAACCGCGTCCGCGAGTCCGGTGAGGTGGGCACTCTGCTGATCACCCACTACACCCGGATCCTCCGTTACATCAAGCCCGACCACGTCCACGTCTTCGCCAACGGCCGGATCGCCGAGTCCGGCGGCCCTGAGCTGGCGGACAAGCTGGAGGCCGAGGGCTACGAGGCGTACGTGAAGGGTGGTACCACCGCGTGACACAGCTGCCGGGCCTCCTCGACACAGAGGCGATCCGTAAGGACTTCCCCCTCCTGGACCGTCAGGTCCACGACGGGAAGAAGATCGTGTACCTGGACAACGCGGCGACGTCGCAGAAGCCGCGCCAGGTCCTCGACGCCCTGAGTGCCTACTACGAACGTCACAACGCCAACGTCCACCGCGGCGTGCACGTGCTCGCCGAGGAGGCCACGGCGCTGTACGAAGGTGCCCGCGACAAGGTCGCCACCTTCATCAACGCGCCGAGCCGCAACGAGGTGATCTTCACCAAGAACGCCTCGGAGTCGCTCAACCTCGTGGCGAACATGCTCGGTTGGGCCGACGAGCCCTACCGCGTGGACCACGAGACCGAGATCGTCATCACGGAGATGGAGCACCACTCCAACATCGTTCCGTGGCAGCTGCTCTCGCAGCGCACCGGCGCGAAGCTGAAGTGGTTCGGCCTGACCGACGACGGCCGGCTGGACCTCTCCACCATCGACGAGGTCATCACCGACCGGACCAAGGTGGTCTCCTTCACCCTGGTGTCCAACCTTCTGGGCACGGTCAACCCGGTCGAGACGATCATCCGCCGCGCCCAGGAAGTCGGCGCGCTGGTCTGCATAGACGCTTCGCAGGCCGCGCCGCACATGGTCCTGGACGTCCAGGCGCTGCAGGCCGACTTCGTGGCCTTCACCGGCCACAAGATGTGCGGCCCGACCGGCATCGGCGTCCTGTGGGGCCGCCAGGAGCTGCTGGAGGACCTCCCGCCGTTCCTCGGCGGTGGCGAGATGATCGAAACCGTCTCGATGCACTCCTCCACGTACGCCCCGGCGCCGCACAAGTTCGAGGCCGGTACGCCCCCGATCGCCCAGGCCGTCGGCCTCGGCGCGGCGGTGGACTACCTCAGCGCCATCGGCATGGACAAGATCGCCGCGCACGAGCACGCGATCACCGAGTACGCCGTCAAGCGGCTGCTGGAGGTCCCCGACCTCAAGATCATCGGCCCGAGCACGGCCGAGGACCGCGGGGCGACGATCTCCTTCACGCTCGGCGACATCCACCCGCACGACGTGGGTCAGGTTCTGGACGAGCAGGGCATCGCGGTCCGGGTGGGGCACCACTGCGCGCGCCCGGTCTGCCTGCGCTACGGAATTCCTGCGACCACGCGGGCGTCGTTCTATCTGTACTCCACCCCGGGTGAGGTCGATGCCTTGGTCGAGGGCCTGGAGCACGTCCGCAACTTCTTCGGTTAATGATCACCGCGGTTAACGAGCACGGCGGATGAGGACGAGGACTGACTGAGTCGTGAAGCTGGATTCCATGTACCAGGACGTCATCCTGGACCACTACAAGCACCCCCACGGGCGCGGTCTTCGGGACGGCGACGCCGAGGTGCACCACGTCAACCCCACGTGCGGCGACGAGATCACGCTCCGCGTGCGGCTCGACGGCACGACCATCGAGGACGTGTCGTACGAGGGGCAGGGCTGCTCCATCAGCCAGGCCAGTGCGTCGGTGCTCAACGACCTCCTGGTCGGCAAGGAGCTCGGTGAGGCGCAGCGGATCCAGGAGACGTTCCTGGAGCTGATGCAGTCCAAGGGCCAGGTGGAGCCGGACGACGCCATGGAGGAGGTGCTGGAGGACGCGGTCGCGTTCGCCGGCGTCTCGAAGTACCCGGCGCGCGTGAAGTGCGCCCTGCTCAGCTGGATGGCCTGGAAGGACGCCACGGCCAAGGCCCTTTCCCAGGAGGCGAAGACCGCATGACCGACACCCCGACCACCACCAAGCCGGCCTCGGAGGAAGAGGTCCGCGAGGCGCTGTACGACGTCGTCGACCCCGAGCTGGGCATCGACGTCGTCAACCTCGGGCTGATCTACGGCATCCACATCGACGACGCCAACATCGCCACCATCGACATGACGCTGACCTCGGCGGCCTGCCCGTTGACCGACGTCATCGAGGACCAGGCGCGGTCCGCGACGGACGGCATCGTCAACGAGCTGAAGATCAACTGGGTCTGGATGCCGCCGTGGGGCCCGGACAAGATCACCGACGACGGCCGCGAGCAGCTGCGCGCGCTGGGCTTCAACGTCTGAGCGGCCCTCCTGCGGCACCCCGCACGGTCACCACGGCCGTGGCGCCCGGGGGGGCGGGGGGGGCGGGCGGGGGGGGGGGGGGGGGGGCGGGGCCGGCCGGGGGGGGGGGGCCGGGGGGGGGGGGGGGGGCGGGGCCCCCCCCCCCCCCCCCAGGGGGGGGGGGGGGGGGGGGGGGGGGGGGGGGGGCCGCCCCGGGGGGGGGGGGGGGGCCGGCGGGGGGGGGGGGGGGGGGGGGGGGGGGGGGGGGGGGGGGGGGGGGGGGGGGGGGGGGTGGCGCCGGGCCGGAGGGGGGGGG